>NZ_JBKFFO010000002.1:0-647593 GCF_046506645.1 Streptomyces sp. 5K101
GGTTGGATTCGACACCCACGAGCTGTGCGGGAGGCCCCGCTTTCATGCCCGGCCAGCCAGAAGATCACCCGACCGAGTCGACGATCTCGAACTCACGCCCACCAAGATCGATAGAGCAACAGCTTCTCAGTTGATCTGGTTCGCCTGGGGCGTTTCGAACTGATACCACGCCTGGGTGGTCAGCCATGACTGGTAGTCCTTGAAGATCGTGGCGAGGCCGTCGGTCTGTTCGCGCTGGTCGAAGTACTCGCGCAGGAGACGGTAGAGCGTCGTGAGAGCTTCGGCGTCGGCTTGCGAGGTGAGTGGGTGGGTCCAGCCGCTGGGGGCGAGGTGGCGGACGAGAACGGGCCAGGTGAGATCGTGTCCGCGGCCGAGGCGGACGACGAGCCATTCCTGGAAACCGGTGAGCATGTTCCAGGAGGTCCCAGCGTCCAGGCCGAGGATGAAGGCGGTGTTGGTCGCGAATGTTCCGTCCAGGCCGTGCCGGACCGGGTCTCGCTGAAGGGCGGCCAGAAGGGCCCGATAGTGCTTGAACACGTTGCTCTGGAAGGTCTGCCGGTGACGGGGAGGAAGTTCCCCGCGGTCCTTTCCGGGTGGCGGGTGAGGGTGTCCAGGTTCTTGAACGGATGGTCGGACATGTAGCGGTGGACGGTGGCGAATCCGACAGTGGTGTCGTATTCGTCCAGCAGCCGTTCCCAGACCTGCATGACGGTCGGGGCCTGGCCGCCGTGTGTGGCTGCGTGGTTGTTGACGATCGTGTCGATGGCTGATCGAGCACGATCTCTGACGGGGTTCTTGACGGCACCGCGCTGTTTGCGCGGTGGTGGTGTAGGAGAGGCGAGGGCCTGGCCGACGATCCGCTGGCTCACGCCGTGTCGTTCAGCCAGGCGCCGGGCCGAGAGTTGTGGGTTGTCTCCTGCTTCCTTGCGAATCGCCGCGAAAAGCGCGGGTTTGTCCGCAGCCCTCGTGAAGCGCCGCCTGGGCTTGGCCGGCTCCGTTTTCCGCGGGGACAGGTCGGGTAGCGCTCGTTCCAGTGCCTCCTGCGTGCGTCCGGTAAGTGCGGCGAGCCGGTCGGCTCGGATGCGCCGGCGTGGGCTGAACTCTGGTGGCCCGGCCAGGTATGCGCGCAGATAGCTGGGCTTGAGATGGTTGGCTTGGGCCAGGCGGCGGACGTAGGCGTCGGTAGTTTCCCCGGACTTGGGGCGGGGGCGGACGGGTAGTCGGCGAGGGCGGTCGCCGTGGTTGCCGTTCTCGACCGTCACGAGGCGGTCTTGGTCTTGCGGGTCTGGGCTGCCCGATCGAGCTTGACACCTTCGAGCGTCTTGCGGGTGATCTTCTCGGTGCCGTCCAGGATGACGTCGATGGCCGCGCCGCGGATGAGGTGGGACAGGGAGCCGATCATTCCGCCGGTGCGCTCGTGGAGGTAATGGGCCAGTCCTTCCAGGGTGCTGGGCCGGTGATGCTGCAAGCACAGGGCCTGTTCGAGGGTGCTGACCAACGAGGTCCACTCCTCGGTGCGGGGGAAGGAGACGGTCTCGATGACCCCGAACCGTCCGGCGATCTGCCGGCCTCGGGTGCCGGCGAACAACCCGTTCGCCTCCAGATCGACTCCGGCGTAGACGAAGGTGGCGGGGATGCGCTCGGAGAAGTACTTCAAGGTGTCCGAGACCTCGGCGCCGTTGCGGGTCGCCGAACTTCCCGTTCGGGTCGCTCAGGCATTCGGGTTTCAGGGCGTCGGCACGTTCACCTAATCAGCGTATTCATGCCATAACGTGTCATGGGGGGTCGCAAGCGAGGAATCCATAGGCCGGTCTGTCCGACCGGCAGGCACCATGCGTTCCTCGCTCACGAAAGGTTCACAACATGTCACTCATTGGCCGTAAAGCCTTCGGGGCCTCAGTCATCCCCCCCGCCGCCCTCGCCGTCACGCTGGGCGCGTCCTCCACCGCTCCGGCCGCGGCCATCGCGTCGCCTGCCGCTGCTTCGGCCGGGCAGCAGGTCGTCACACCACTCGAAGCGGCCATCGCGGCTGACGTGGAAGCCGTTCTCGAGAAGCACCTCGACGTGGACGTCACGGTTGGTGCTGTCGCGCGGACCGGCCTGGGCGGCAGCGTCGACTCCGGCTGACCGTCGTCACCAACGCGAGAGTAGAGGCAGACGCCGCACTCGAGGCTTCCATCGCCGCTGAGATCGAATCCAGGATCGAAGCCACCCTCAAAAAGCGCCTCGTCCTCGCTTCGGACCTCGACGTCGTCGTCCGCGTCGACGGCGACATCAGCGTAGACATCGCCACCCTCTGACGCCTCTGCGGTTATGACGTTCGTTCGCCTCGGTCAGAGCCCGGTGCTATCGAAGGATGAAAGCGGCGGCCCGAGTGCCGCATCGGCTCTCGCGGATGGGCGCGAAGCCGCTCGGGCCTGCACGCGGGCGGCGGACCCGCAGGTTCTCAGCACCTCCGTCGCCAAGTGACTCGGCATCGCCGTGGCTGTGGTCGTGGGCGTCCCGGTGCTGCTGGTGCTGAGCGTCGTGACGTATGGCATCCAGCACCCCCCGAGGACCACCCGAAGGTCGGTCCGCAGTGGTGGACCGAGTGGGCACCCGCTCCCGGAACGCGTACGACGTCGTCGGCTTCGGCGCAACGCTCCACCGGGCGCTTTTGACTCCTTGCGCTGGGAGCGGTGCCTATGGCGTGGCTCAGGTGTCCGCGTCCGCCGTCTGCCGCAGGATCTCGTGGGCCAGTCGGCCGTCGAGCGCCGCGGGCAGCGTGTGGCCCATGCCCTCGACCATGACCAGCCGGGCACGCGGAATTGCCGCGGCGGTGGCCTCGGCGTGCGCCGGCGGGAACATCGGGTCCTGCGTACCGTGCAGGACCAGTGTGGGTGCCGTGACACGGGCCAGGTCCCCGGTGGTGAGCTCCTCGCGGGCCGCTCCGGCGAGCGTGTGGTTGATCCCGGCACGCAGGTTGCGGGCCCGCTCGTGCACGCGCCGCTCCATGGCGCGGTACTCGTCCTCGTGGAACGGCAGCACCGGCCCGTGCAGCACACGCCACAGCGGCAGCCGGGCGGCGATGTGGTCCGACAGGGAGGACTCGGGGCCCGGCAGGGTCGTGGCGAGGGTGGACAGCAACTCGGGTGTGGGCGGCGGGAGCGCGCCGGGAAGCGGGGGCAAACCGGTGAGGGCCCGCTGTACGAGGGCCGCCGTGTCCGTGCCGAGGGGCTGGGAGGAGAGGCTGGTCAAAGTGAGCACCCGCCGCGGGTGCGTGACAGCGAGCCGCTGGGCGATGATGCCGCCCAGGGAGGCGCCCACCAGGTGAGCCCGCTCGACCTCGAACGCGTCCAGGACCGCGAGGGCGTCGGACGCCATGTCGGCCACCGTGTACGGACGCGTGGCGTACTCGACGGTGGAGGACTGGCCGGTGTCGCGGTGGTCGTACCGGACGACCCGGCGGCCGCCTTCGACCAGGCGCCGGACGATGCCGTCGTTCCACTGTGTCCCTTGGGCCTGTGCGCCCATCACCAAAAGCACCGTCGGGTGCTCGGGGTCGCCGAACTCCTCCGCCCACAGCGTCAGGTCCCCGGAGGGGACGGTGCGCTCGCGACCTGCCAGGGACTGCGTCATGATCTCATTTTCCTGCATGACCATTCAAGATAATAGGCTGAGGTCCCTGACGCCAGGCACTTTTCGGCCCGGCCAGGTCCCGGATTTGGGGGGGAGCCGACGCCTCGGGCACTCTGATCCGCATGGCCGGAGTCAAGGGACAGGTACAAAGGCGGGGCGTCGAACGGCGCCGCGCCATCGTCGACGCCGCGATGGAGCTCTTCGCGCGGCGAGGAGTACGTGGCACCGGCGTGGCCGCCGTGGCCGAGCGTGCCCACGTCACGCCCTCTGCCCTCATCCACCACTTCGGAAGCAAGGACGGGCTGGTCAGGGCCGTCCTGAAAGAAGCAGACCGCCGCGCCCTGGAGCGGCTGTCCGCCGCACCGGACGCCGAGCCCACACTGCGCCAGGCCTTCGACTGGTTCGTACGGGACGCCGAGCACACCGCCACCGCAGAACGTCAACTCGCCGCCCTCCACATCGCCCTCGTCGCGGAGAACCTGGAGCCGGGTTCGCTGCTCCACACATGGTTCCGCGACCGCGGCCGGGGGCTGCGGAACCACCTCGTCGCCCTGTTCTCGCGGGCCGTGGCCGACGGCTCGGCGCGCGCCGACCTCGAACCGGCGACCTTGGCTGCCGAGACCGCAGCCTTCCTCGAAGGCGTCCACCTGCTGTGGCTGCTCGACCCCGAGCAAGTGGACCTGGTCGCCGTCCACCGAAGCTACTTCGACGGTCTTGCCGCACGGCTCCGCCCGAAATAGCGCGTTGGCTCAGCCGCCACAACACAGTGGCGGCCTGGACCGATGGCGAGGCGTGTTCGAGGCCGCGCTACGTCGCCCCGCCGACATCAGAGGGCGTTGGAAGTAGGCCGCACGCACGTGGACCGCATGCCGGCCCCGTCCCCGTCGGCGTGGACTTGGACGAGAGCGATCGCGCACCAGAGCAATGAGCTTGTCTTGATCGTCCATGCGGGGTCACGGATGTGGGGCGAGGTTCTCGTGGGAGTGCGGCCGAATTCGTCGACCGGTCGATGGTGGGCTCCACGCGTTCCGTGCGGTCCCCAGGGTGACCGTGGGGCTAGGAGACGGATTCAGGTTGCTGACCATGGACGTACGCGACGGCAGACCCGGTCGGTGCCGAACCGGCCTCCGGTGTGCACCGTGGTGGTGCGGGCGGCCTCCATCCGCGCGCCGCGCATGCTCATGCACAGGTGCCCGCGTACGACGACGGCGACGTCCTCGCGTCCGATCACGCTGGCCAGGCACTCGGCGTCCTGCCGGGTGAAGCGCTCCTGGACCTGGAGCCGGCCGGCGAAGTGCTGGGCTATCCGCCCGAACTTCGACAGCCCCCACCACCTCGCCGGGATGCGGCGAGCGTTGAAGCGGGCCAGGGGGTGGGGTCGCGCTGGACGTGGTGGAGACCACGGTGCTGTTGCAGTCGCCTGGGCGTCGGTAGGGGTGGCTCTGTCGAAAAGTACGCGGACCGAGGCCGATGTGGTCGTCGGCACCGGATTCCACGTCACGCACATACCGAGCGCGGAGCGCCTCGTCGGCGCCTGCGGGCTCTGCACGGACCTTGGGAACGGTCGGCAAGGGTTACTGAAGCAGGATCATCTTGCGGAGCAGTTCGTATCCGGCGCGACCGTAGAGCTGCCTTCTGATCTCCTTCCGGGGTGATTCCGAGAGCGGCGAACCATGTTTGTGCGCGGTGCAGGAACGCGATCGCGGTCGCTGCCTTCTCGTCTATGCATGGCCTCGGTGTAAGCGACTCGGCTGAAGCCACTATGGCTGATGTAGCCGCCGCGTTCGGTCGTCGTCTTGCATCTGTCGACGGACTCGGCTGCCGCGACCGTGGGGGCTCCGTCCACCGCCGACGGGGATGCGGCCGGCCGTCTTCACGTCGACGTGGACCATGTGTCTGGTCGGTGGAGGTCGAGCCGTGAGGCGGCACCGCTGCGACCGAGGCCCCGAAACCGTCGCCCTCGCACACTCCCGCTGCTCCGCAAGGTGCCGCCCCATCTCAGAAGTTGAAAATTCAGTTGGCCAGCGACGCTCGGCAGGGCAGGTCGGAAGATCAGCCAGCAGCGCACACGGGGTCCCGCCCTCACCAGGGGCGATGCCAGCCCTTCCGAAACGGGGCCGGCCATCCTTTCAGCGTTTAGAGCGCGGTATTCAGGTTTTGCACGCTCAGCCCCTTCCACTCGTTGCTCCGCCCTGCCGACCGGCGGACATTACCCGGCGGCGGCGCCTGCGGTGCTGTGAGGCGCGTCCCCCCACCCCGAAGAAGGAGCGAACGTGAACAGACGGATACGTACTGTCCTGACGGCCCTCGGTGCGGTGCTCGCTGGCGCTGCCGCCGTGCTCCCGGCAGGCAGTGCCGGGACCGCGGCCCCACCTTTGGAGCAGAAGCTGACGCAGGTCGTGAGCGGTGCCATGCAGGACCGGCTCGGCGCCCAGGCCAGAAGCGGCTACGGGCTGGCGGCCTCGGCGAAGCTGGAGATCCTGGTCGAGCCGCAGCGGTGGTCCGCCGACAGGATGTGGACGTTCGGGAGTTCGGTGTTCTTGATCCCCCGCGGTGTCGAAACCTCCCCCGTGGTCTCGCTGTTCCTCGCCCGGCGTTCGGGCAGCACCTGGCAGGTCGGCCTCCAGGGCACGCTGGGCTTCGCCGCTTTGTCGCACCGCGCGCCCTCCGCGGTGGTCAAGGACTTCGAGCGCGCCCCGTTCGCCCGTACCTCCTCGCGCGAGCCGCTCGCAGCCACCGGACTATCGCTGCCATGGCAGCAGAACGCCGGCTGGGCCCACTGGGGTGTGCACGGCAACAGCGGCACGTCCCGCCCGTACAACTCGATCGACTTCTATGGCGGAGAGGGCAACGTGCGTGCCTCGCGGGCCGGGACGATGTACCGGCACTGCGCCAGCGGCGGCCGGTGGCCCTACATCACGGTGATGCACGACAACGGCTACACCACCGGCTACTACCACCTGCGCGACACCACCAACAAGTCCTCGGGAAGCACAGTGGCTCACGGCGAGTACCTCGGCAGGATCGCGGAGGAACTCCCGTGCGGCGGCTCGGCCAACGGCGACCACACGCACTGGACGCTGTGGTCGGGCTCGGACGGCAACACCCCGGTGGCGGTGCAGGGCAAGGAGATCGGCGGCTGGACCTGGTACGAAGGCTCGTCGGCCTACCAGGGGTACGCCGAGCGGGGCAGCGCCCGCATCTATCGCAACCAGTGCTGCAACCTCATCAACTACGGAGGCGGCGGCGCCCCCGGCAAGTTCTTCGAGAACACCGCCAATCTCGAGATCCCTGACCAGGGCCAGGCCGAGTCCTCCGTCATTGTGAACGGGATCAGCGGAAACGCGCCCACAACCCTGTCGGTGGACCAGGACGTCCACCACACCTGGCGCGGCGATCTACAGATCGACCTCATCGGCCCCAGCGGCACCGCCTACCGGCTTCGCGGCCCCAACCCCGATGACGACGGCGACATCATTCACGAGACCGACACGGTCGACGCCTCCGCGGAGACGGCGAACGGCGTCTGGAAACTACGGGTCAAGGACACAGCGGTCAACGACAGCGGCTATATCGACGCGTGGAGCCTGACCTTCTGACCGAGAACGGCGGACGAGTTGGCCCGCCGATCTCGACTGCGCCTCCGCCCCCGGGTACCTTCGTGCTCGCCCGGGGGCGCACGTACGCCGTCAGGAGGACCCCGCACATGGTGACCAGAACGCGCACCGCACCCGGCCACGGACAATCAGGGCTCCAGTACGCCGACTCCTTCGGCGAGGCCCTGCGGACGGCGATCCGGGCCCGTGGCCTCAGCCTCGACAGACTGCACGCCCGGCTCGCGGAACGAGGCATCCGGGTCAGCGTGGCCAGCCTCTCCAACTGGCAGCGAGGCCGCTGCCGCCCTGAGCGCGCCCATTCACTGCACGCCGTCCGCGCCCTGGAGCAGATCCTGGGCATGCCGCAGGAATCCCTGGTCGCCCGGCTCGGCCCACCCCGCCCCCGCGGCCGCTGGGCCCGGCACGTCCCCGGCGCGCTGTCCTACCTCGATGTCAGCCCGGTACACGGCAGCGTCGGCCGGCTGCTGGGCCAGATCGAGCACACTGCCGACGGCCAGCTCGAATGGCTGAGCTGCCACGAACGATTCCAGGTGGGGCCCGACCGCGAGGAGCGGAGCGTCCACACCCGACTGGTGTTCCGGGCACGGGCGGACGGCATCGACCGCCATGTAGTGGTACACCACAACGAGCTGGGTCGGCTCCCGGACACCCACCACTGCGCCTACTGCCGGACGGGCCGCGTACGAACCGACCCGGACGCGGGCGTCACGGCGGTGGAACTGCTCTTTGAACGCCCCCTGCAGCGCCGCGAAACATATGTGGTCGAGTACGAGTTCGGCTATCGGGAGGGTGGACCGCCGACGGACTTCTACCAGCGCTGGTTCCGCTTCCCGGCCCACCATTATCTGCTGCAGGTTCAGTTCGATCCGGCCGCCCTGCCCATCCGCTGCTACCGCAACTGGCAGCCGAACGCCTCCACACCGGCCAACGACCTCACGGAACTACGCCTGACCAACTGGCACACCGTCCACCTGGCCGACACCCTCATCCGCCCCGGGGTCCATGGCATCCGCTGGGAATGGAACTGACCTGACCACACGATCCGTCCGTGGGTGTCCAGGACGATCGCGGACGCTGAGCAGATCGAGCAGCCACCCGGCGGCGACGGTCCGGCCCGGCGCTCACCAGTGCCGCCGATCTCGGGGACGGCATGATCTTGGCACCTGTGTCGCTCAACCCGGAACTGGACAACGAAGCCGTACGGAAGATGACCCGTCAGTTAGCTGATGTAGACCGTGACGGTGACGGTGCGTCGAAAGTGAGCACAGGCTCCGCCCGGTGGTGACCTTGCTGATCACCACGGCTGCCGTCCTGCGGGGCTGCGGTACGGGCGTGCTCATCCACCGTGCCGTGTACCGATTCACCGAGCCTCTCGAGGCATCCTGGCGGTCGGCGGGCCCGGCAGGCCATCCCCTCGGGGGCACCGGCAACGGATGGCTGGGGCGTGCTCGCTGTGCTGCTGGGGATGTGTACGGCCCGAGCACACTGTTCGTCGCTTCCGTCACGGCTGTGGTCTGCGCCCTGCTGGCGCCCGCCGACAGGGGCTGGCACCACCACGTCCCACTCTCACCGCCGCCCAGGCCTTCCTCACCCTGCGGCACCCCGACCCCGAAGCCCAGACGCCGGCCCGACCTCTAGCAGGTCCCCCGAAAGGACCTACTGAGGTGCGGGACCGGCATCTGCACCACCTGCGGTCGCCCCCTAGCCAAGAGCAGACCCAGAACCTAACGAAGCACTACTAGCGCTTGGGGGTACAGCCCCCGAAGCGCCGCGGAAGATCCATCCCCCCAGTTCCGCGGCCAGCCCGGTCAGCGCCGGGACAGCTTCCTCGTCACTGCGACCGGTGAGTTCCTTGAGCAGGGTCACCAAACAGTCGCGGTGAAGAGGGCCGAGGTACAGGAAGCCGTTGCCCCGCTGCCAGGCCAGGGTGCGCCGGGTGGTGACCAGTACCTGTCCGGTCGTCAGCCTGCCGAGCCATGGCCTGAGATGGGCGCCGTCTTCGACGTTGTCGAAGACCAGCACCCAGTCTGTCCGGGCCTCCAGCCAGTGTGCCGCCCACGCGGCGGCCTCGGAGACCGGCAATGTCTTCACGATGTCCCGGTCCAGCTCGCCGGCCAGCCCGGCCAAGCCGGCCTCGATCGCGTCGGGGCCGTCCGCGTCGATCCACCACACGGGGTTCCGGCCGGTCGCCCGCTGCGCCCAGGCGTGGTGGAGGACCAGCGTCGTCTTGCCGCATCCGCCCATGCCGCGCACGGTCACCGGCGGCAGTCCTGTGCCGGTCGAGGAATACGCGGCCAGGAGTTCCAGCTCTCTCCCACGCCCGACGAACGGTTCCGGCCTGAGTGCTCGTAAGTTGCTCAAGCGGGCGGTGACATCGGGTCTTCGGAGAGACGTGGCTTTCGTGGCGGCCGCTTGCCACCACAAGCGGCGCAAAGGGCCCATGTGTTCCTCTTCACTGACGTCCAGTGCTCTCGCGACAGCCGCGACCGTCTCCCAGGACGGTGGTGGTGGCCGTCATTGAGCGCGTTGCTGCGTCCTGCCCAGCCCCGCCTTCGTGGCCAGGGTGCTGGTGGTGAAGCGCCTGGGATGGTCGCCCATGCGGGTCTTCAGGATCTGTCGCAGGTCGTCCAGCGCCTGCGCCGCCCCGACGTCAGTCATTCCCGTCGCCCCCCCGAGCCGCCGTACGGATCCGTTCATCTTCGTACGGCTGGCCCTGGTGCCCACACGAATGAGCAAGGTCGCTGCATCGGCCCCGTCCAAGCAGGTGAAAGGGAGCCCGCCGATGTCGGTCTACGCTGTTGTCCTCGCCGTTCTCGCCATCGCCGTCGCCGTCGCCGTGATCATCGCCGTGCTCGCGGCCGCGACCGCCGGCTTCCTTGCCCGCCGGGAAAGGGCGCATCCGCGGCAACGGCCGTCAGCCGGGCGGGCCTTGCTTTTGCAGCCACCCTGACGCTGCTGGCGCTCGTGACAACCACCGTCAGCCATCTCTGCGGATGACCGCCGTAGCCAGGCGCGGTGCACAGGTCCGATCACTGCGCCGCCGGCTCGCGCCCCTTGACCTGGAAGATGCGCGACGGCTGCGGGGTGCCGTCAGCACCGAGCCCTGCCCTGCGCGAGGTCGTGTCCGACGTGCCTGGCGGCGACCACTTCGGTGAGGGCAGGGGAGCGGTCCAGCAGCAGGCCCACGTGCGGGTCGTGATCCCCGGGACCGGCACCCTCGATGTGGTCGTGCCGTCCCTTGCCCAGTCGCCGGCCGCCGTCCACGAACAACGCCGGGCTCTCGAGGCCCAGGTCGAGGTCCTGCTGGAGGCTCACCCCTGCGCCGGCGGCCACGGTGGCGTACGGAGGCCGGCCGGCACGGGTGCCGGCCGGCCTCCGCCCTACCGGGTCCCCCGGCCCGCCGGCCTCAAGCCGTCCACTCCGCGGCCGCGTCCAGCAGCCAGTCCGTCAGATAACCCGCGAACGACGAACGCACCAACACCCAGAAACCCGCCCTGGGTTCGTCCCGCGCGACCAGCACGACCTGGGCGCGGGCCAGGGTGGTCTGCGCGCAGCGGCCCGGCTCGAAAGCACGTGGGTGGAGATCGAGCGGGCAGCCGTGTGCCAGCAGGTCACGGGCGCGTGGGCCCGCGACCAGAACAGTGGTCCGCTGGGCGGAGACGTCGGTGACGGATACGGGCTCCTCACCGGCGGCCCCGCGAATCCGGCTCTCCAGGTCCTGCTGGCTGCCCGGCGGGCCGACCACCAGCCACTCGTCGGGGCCCAGCCACAGGGCCGTCAACTCCCCCGCGCGGACGACCGTGTCGGGTTCCAGGGGCAGTTGGAGACCCAGTGCGAGCCCGACAGCATCCAACGCCGCACCCTTGGGGTCGAGCCGCACGTTGATCTGGGCCAGGAAGGGTAGTTCGGCCAGCCGGACCGCGCCCCCGGACGCGCGGGTCGCGGCGGCCAGCCGGCCGGCCGCCTCGGCCAGGGGGCTGCGGAGCGGGGCGGCAATCGCGGTGTCAGCCGTCACGGCGGGCTCCTTCGGGGTCGTAGAGAACAGGACTGGCGACGGTCACCGGGACCAGCCGGTCACCCACGGGGGCGTAGAGCCGCTCTCCGATACGGTCCCGGCCGCCCTTGATCAGGGCGAGCGCGAACGTCCGGCCGAGGGCGGCGCTGCGGTAGCTGGAGGTGACATGGCCGAGCATCGGCACCGGCGGCGCGGGCAGCACGCTGTCGGCGACCAGGTGGGTGCCCTCGGGCAGGAAGGTGCCCGGGTCCTCGGGGAGCAGACCGACCAGGTGCTTGCGGTCGGCGCGGACGGTGTCGGCACGCGCGTAGGAGCGCTTGCCGATGAAGTCCGGCTTCTTCTTGGACACCACCCAGCTCATTCCGAGGTCCTGCGGGGTCACCGTGCCGTCGGTGTCCTGGCCGACGATCGGGTAGCCCTTCTCGGCGCGCAGGACGTGCATCGTCTCCGTGCCGTACGGGGTGATGCCGAACGGCCGGCCCGCCTCGTACAGCGCCTCCCAGAGGGCGGTCGCCTGCCACGGTGACACGTTGATCTCGTAGGCGAGTTCGCCGGAGAAGCTGATCCGGCACACCCGCGCCTCGATGCCCGCGACCGTGGTGTCCCGCCATGCCATGAACGGGAAGCTGTCGTTGTCGACCGCCAGCGTCGGTGCGAGCGCGGCCAGCACCGCCCGGGAGCTCGGGCCGACCAGAGCCACCGTGGACCACTGCTCGGTCACCGAAGTACAGCGCACCCGCAGCTCGGGCCACTCCGTCTGGAGCCACTCCTCCATCCAGTCCAGCACAGCAGCGGCGTTGCCCGTGGTCGTGGTGACCAGGAAACGGTCCTGCGTCAGGCGGATGACGGTGCCGTCGTCGAAGACCATTCCGTCCGGGCGGCACATCACGCCGTAGCGGATCATGCCGACCTTCAGGGTGCTCATCATGTTGGTGTAGAGCAGGTCGAGGAACGCACCCGCGTCCGGACCCTGCACATCGATCTTGCCGAGAGTCGAGGCGTCCATGAACGCGACGCCCTCGCGGGCGGCGGCGCACTCGCGCAGCACCGCGGCCTCCATGTCCTCGCCGTCCTGCGGGTAGTACCAGGGGCGCTTCCACTGGCCGACGTTCTCGAACAGCGCGCCGTGCGCGGCATGCCAGTCGTGCAGGGGCGTCGTACGGATCGGGTCGAGCAGCGCACCGCGGCCACGGCCGGCCAGGGCCGCGAAGGAGACCGGCGTGTAGGGCGGCCGGAAGGTGGTGGTGCCGAGGGCGGAGATGTCGACTCCGAGGAGTTCGGCGACGACACCGCTCGCCAGGACTCCCGACGTCTTGCCCTGGTCGTTGGCCGTGCCGGCCGTGGTGTAGCGCTTGGTGTGCTCGACCGAGCGCAGGCCGGCGCCGGTCGCGCGCGTCAGGTCGTCGATCGTGACGTCACGCTGCAGGTCGACGAAGCGGGATGCCCCGGCGGCGCCGGGGACGGTGAAGACCTGCATGGGCGGGGACTGCGGTTCGCCGGCCACGTCGGGAAGGCGGGGCGCCTGGGAGGTGTAGCCCTCGGCCTCGACGGCCCGGGCACCGGCCGCGGCGCCCTCGGCGAGGGTCCCGGACAGGTCGAGGACGCCGTTCGCGCTGCCCGCGACCTCGACGGCCTGGCGGCAGGTGTCGGGGACGAAGGAGCCGAGCGCCTCGTCGTAGCGCAGCTTCCCGCCGGCCTGGCTGAAGAGGTGGGCCACCGGGTTCCAGCCGCCGGAGACCAGCAGCAGGTCGACGGCGAACTCCCGGCGGGCTGCGGACTCCCCGTAGGGGGCGACGGACACCGCGGTGAGACGTGTGCCGCCCTCCGTGCCGGTGACGGCGTGTCCGGTCAGCACCTCGATCCCGGCTTCGCGGGCGTGGCGCGCCCACTCCCCCGGCTCGGGCCGGATGTCGACGATCGCGGCGACGTGCAGGCCCGCCTCGGCGAGGTCGAGGGCGGCGGCGTAGGCGCTGTCGTTGGTGGTGAAGACGACGGCGCGGCGGCCGGGCAGGACGCCGTGGCGGACCGCGTACGTGCGGGCCGAGGCGGCCAGCATCACGCCGGGGCGGTCGTTGTCCGCGAAGGCCAGCGAGCGCTCGTGGGCTCCGGTGGCGAGCACCACGCGCCGGGCACGGATCCGCCACACCCGCTCGCGGGAGACGTGCTCGGGGGCGTCGGCGCCGAGGTGGTTGGTGCGGCGTTCGACGGCGAGGAGGTGGTTGTCGTCGTAGTAGCCGAACACGGTGGTGCGGCGCAGCACGCGTACGTCGGGGGCGGCGTCGAGTGCGCGGCCGGTCTCGTCCGCCCAGTCGAGGAGCTCGCCCGTGCCGAGCAGGCTGCCGCCGAGTTCCGGCTGGTCGTCGGCGAGGATGACACGGGCTCCGCTGCGGGCGGCGGCGGCCGCGGCGGCCAGTCCGGCCGGTCCGGCACCGACGACGAGCAGGTCGCAGTGCGCGTGGACGGCGTCGTAGCGGGCGGGGTCCGGTTCGGTGGCGAGCCGTCCCTGGCCGGGCAGGCTGCTCGCGACCAGGCCGTCGTACAACTCGACCGCCGTCGCGGGCAGCATCGGCTCGGGGAAGGGGGCCTCGATCTGGACGACGGCGTTGGGCTCCTCGACGCCGGCGGAGAAGATGCCACGCGGGCGGCCGAGCTTGATACTCGTGCCGGCCTGGATGACGCCGTTGGCCAGGAGGGCGGAGGCGAGGGTGTCGCCCCGGTAGCCCTCGTACTCCACCCCGTCGAAGCGGAAGGTCAGCGGCTGGTCGCGGAACACCCGGCCGCCGGTGGGCAGGCGGAAAGGCTGTGACGTCGCGGTCGTGGCCTGGTCCGCCGTTGCGGGCCGTGCGGACGCCGCGGGCCGGCTGCCGGCCTCTGCTGAGGGCTGCGTCCCCGGACCGCCCTCGACGGGCCTGTCCGAGGCCGCCAGCCGGGCCGGCGGCACCGGGCGGGGCTCGGTGGTGGCCGGCCTCGGCTCGCCGGCCCGGTACACGGCGAGGATCTCGTTGGTCGCCGTGTCCCGCACCGCGTTGAACCAGCGGCGGCAGCCGTCGGCGTGACTCCACCGCTCGGCGAACGGGCCCTTGGGGTTGTCGCGGAAGAACAGGTAGCGCGCCCAGTCCTCGTCGGTCAGGGCCGCGGGGTCCTCGGGGTAGGGCACGTGCGCCTGGCCGCCGTAGTGGAACTCGGCCTCGTCACGAGGTCCGCACCAGGGGCATGGAATGAGCATCATCGGCAGGCTCCTAGTGAGCGACCGCGGCCGCGCCGTGCTCGTCGACGAGCGCGCCGGTGGTGAAACGGTCGAGCGAGAAGGGGGCGTTGAGGGGGTGCGGCGTGTCGTGGGCGATGGTGTGGGCGTAGACCCAGCCGAGGCCGGGGGTGGCCTTGAAACCGCCGGTGCCCCAGCCGCAGTTGAGGTAGAGGTTGTCGACGGGGGTGAGGCCGATGATCGGGGAGGCGTCGGGGCTGACGTCGACGATGCCGCCCCAGGTGCGCAGGACGTGGGCGCGGGCGAAGACGGGGAACAGCTCCAGAGCGGCGGACATCTGCTCTTCGATGATGTGGAAGGCGCCGCGCTGGGTGTAGGCGTTGTACGCGTCGATGCCGGCGCCCATGACCAGCTCGCCCTTGTGCGCCTGGCTGACGTACACGTGCACCGCGTTGGACATCACGACCGTCGGGTGCACCGGCTCCAGCAGTTCGGAGACCAGGGCCTGCAGCGGGTGGCTCTGGATCGGCAGCTCGAACCCGGCCATGGCGGCGAGGACGGAGGAGTGGCCGGCGGAGCACAGGGCCACCTTGCCCGCCGCGATGGGGCCGAGGGTGGTCTGCACTCCGGTCACCCGGCCGCCCTCGATGTCGATGCCGGTGACCTCGCAGTTCTGGATGAGGTCGATGCCGGCGGCATCCGCGGAGCGGGCCAGGCCCCAGGCGACGTGGTCGTGCTTGGCGATACCGGCGCGCGGCTGGTAGGTGGCGCCCATCACCGGATAACGCACGTCCGGCGAGATGTTGACGATCGGGCAGACGTCCTTGACCTCCCGCGGGGAGAGCCATTCGGCGTCGACGCCGTTGAGCCGGTTGGCCTCGACCCGGCGCACGCTGTCGCGCACGTCCTGGAGACTGTGGGCGAGGTTGAGCACACCGCGCTGCGAGAACAGGATGGGGTAGTCGAGCTCGTCGGCCAGCCCTTCCCACAGCTTCAGCGCGTGCTCGTAGATGCCCGCGCTCTCGTCCCACAGGTAGTTGGAACGGATGATGGTGGTGTTGCGGGCCATGTTGCCGCCGGCGAGCCAGCCCTTCTCCAGCACGGCGACGTTGGTGATGCCGTGGTTCTTCGCCAGGTAGTGGGCGGTGGCCAGGCCGTGGCCGCCGCCGCCGACGATCACCACGTCGTACGACCGCTTCGGCTCGGGCGTGCGCCACAGCCAGTCCGGGTGTTCGGGCAGGTCGGCGCCTGGGGTGCGGGGGCTCATCGGGAGTCTCCTGACAGGTGCGGGTAGAGCGGGTGCTTGAGGGCCAGCGCCTCGGTGCGGGCGCGCAGGGCCGCGGTGTCGGGCGCGGGCTGGAGGGCCAGCGCGATGATGTCGGCGACTTCCGTGAAGTCCTCTTCGGTGAAGCCGCGGGTGGCCAGCGCCGGGGTGCCGATGCGCAGTCCCGAGGTCACCATGGGCGGGCGCGGGTCGAAGGGAACGGCGTTGCGGTTGACGGTGATGCCGATCTCGTGGAGCAGGTCTTCCGCCTGCTTGCCGTCGAGTTCGCAGGCGCGGAGGTCGACCAGGACGAGGTGGACGTCCGTGCCGCCGGTGAGGACCTTCACTCCGGCTGCCGCCGCGTCGGGGCGGGTGAGCCGCTCGGCGAGGATGCGGGAGCCGGCGAGGGTCCGGGCCTGCCGCTCGGCGAACTCGGGCGACGCCGCGACCTTGAACGACACCGCCTTCGCGGCGATGACGTGCTCCAGCGGCCCGCCCTGCATGCCGGGGAACACCGCCGAGTTGATCTTCTTGGCGAGGCCGGCGTCATTGGTGAGGATCACTCCTCCGCGGGGCCCGCCGAGCGTCTTGTGCGTCGTCGTGGTGGTGACGTGGGCGTGCGGCACCGGGTTGGGGTGCAGGCCGGCGGCGACGAGGCCGGCGAAGTGCGCCATGTCGACCATCAGCAGGGCGCCCACCTCGTCGGCGATCCGCCGGAACGCCGCGAAATCCAGCTGTCGCGGGTACGCCGACCAGCCCGCGATGATCATCTTGGGGCGGTGTTCCTTGGCGAGGCGTTCCACCTCGTCCATGTCGACGAGGTTGTCCGCCTCGGCCACGTGGTACGGCACAACATTGAGCATCTTGCCGCTGTAGTTGATGCGCATGCCGTGGGTGAGGTGCCCGCCGTGGGCGAGATCGAGGCCGAGGATGGTGTCTCCGGGCTGGAGGAGAGCGAAGAAGACGGCGGTGTTCGCCTGGGCGCCGGAGTGCGGCTGGACGTTGGCGTACGCCGCTCCGAACAGGTCCTTGACCCGTTCAATGGCCAACTTCTCGGTGACGTCGACGTGTTCGCAGCCGCCGTAGTAGCGGCGGCCCGGGTAGCCCTCGGCGTACTTGTTGGTCGCGACCGAGCCCTGGGCCTCCATCACGGCGGTGGGCGCGAAGTTCTCGGAGGCGATCATCTCGAGCGTGGACTGCTGGCGGTGCAGCTCGGCGCGAAGGGCTCCGTGGACCTCGGGGTCCAGCTCCGCGAGGGGGGTGTTCAGCGTGTTCATACGGTGTTCGCGTTCCTCTCGGCGGCCTCGACGACATTGGCGAGCAGCATGGCCCGGGTCATGGGTCCCACTCCCCCGGGCATCGGCGCGAGCCACCCGGCGACCGTGGCCGCGTCCGGGTGCACATCGCCGACGAGGCCCTGTTCGGTGCGGGTGATGCCGACGTCCAGGACGGCCGCGCCGGGGCGCAGCATGTCCTTGGTGATCAGCGCGGGCGAGCCGGCGGCCGCGACGACGATGTCCGCCTCGCGTACGTGCCAGGCCAGGCCCTTGGTGCCGGTGTGGCACAGGGTCACGGTGGCGTTCTCGGACCTGCGGGTGAGCAGCAGTCCGAGGGGACGTCCGACCGTGATGCCCCGTCCGATCACGCACACCCGTGCTCCCGCGATGGGCACGTCGTTGCGGCGGAGCAGTTCGACGATGCCGCGCGGGGTGCAGGGCAGCGGGGCCTCGACGCCCAGGGCGAGCCGGCCGAGGCTGACGGGATGCAGTCCGTCGGCGTCCTTGGCCGGGTCCATGCGCTCCAGGACGGCGCCCGCGTCCAGGTGGCGCGGGAGCGGGAGCTGGACGATGTAGCCGGTGCAGGCCGGGTCGGCGTTGAGCTCGTCGATCACGTCCTCGACCTGCTGCTGCGTGGCGTCGGCGGGCAGTTCGCGGCGGATCGAGGCGATCCCGACCTGGGCGCAGTCGCGGTGCTTGCCGGCGACGTAGGCGCGGCTGCCGGGGTCGTCGCCGACCAGGACGGTGCCGAGCCCCGGCGGGCGCCCCTCGGTGGCGGCCAACTTGGCCACCCGTTCGGCGAGTTCGCGGCGGATCGTGGCGGCGGTGGCTTTTCCGTCGAGCAGTTGTGCGGTCACCGGCGGTGTTCCTTCCCTGCGGTCAGCCACGGAGGCGGGACATGGTCGGGTCGAAGAGGGGCTCCTCGGCGACGGCTGCCTCGATCCGCTGGTCGAAGTAGCCGATGTGCAGGGTCCGGCCCGGTGTCGCGAGTTCCGTGGGGAGCCACGCGTAGGCGATGCCCTTGCCGATCGTGTAGCCGTAGGCGGCGCTGGTGACGTAGCCGACGGGGCGGTCGCCGTCGTACACCGGCTCCTTGCCCATGACGACGGCCTGCGGGTCGTCGATGGTGAGGCAGGTCAGCTTGCGCCGGACGTCGGCCTTGCGCCGCTCCAGCGCCGCCTTGCCGATGAAGTCGTCCTTGTCGAGCTTGACCGCGAAACCGACGCCCGCCTCATAGGGGTCGTGCTCGTAGGTCATGTCGGTGCCGAAGGAGCGGTAGCCCTTCTCCAGGCGCAGGCTGTTGAAGGCGCCGCGGCCGGCGATGATGCCGCCGAGCGGCTCGGCCGCCGCCCACAGGGTGTCCCACAGCTTCCGGCCCATGTCGGCGGTGGTGTAGATCTCCCAGCCGAGTTCACCGACGTACGACAGACGCCACGCGGTGACCGGGACGCTGCCGATGTGGGCGCGCTTGGCGCGGAAGTACTTCAGACCGTCGCCCGAGAAGTCCTCGTCCGTGAGGGGCTGGAGGACCTCGCGGGCGAGCGGACCCCACAGGCCGATGCAGCAGGTGCCGGCCGTGATGTCGCGGACCTGGACCGTGCCGTCCTCCGGCAGGTGGCGGGTGAACCAGTCGAGGTCGAGGTTGCCGTTGGCGCCGATCTGGAAGCGGTCGCGGGCGAGCCGGGCGACGGTGATGTCGCTGCGGATGCCGCCGTCGGTGTCGAGGAGCAGGGTGTACGTCACCGAGCCGACGGACTTGTCGACCTTGCCGGTGCACAGGCGCTCCAGGAAGGCGGCGGCACCCGGGCCGGTCACCTCGAGGCGCTTGAGGGCCGTCATGTCGTACATCGCGACGGTCTCGCGGGTGGCCTGCGCCTCGGCGCCGACGATGGGCGACCAGTACTGCGCGGCCCAGTCGTTCGGGGTGGGGATGGTGCGGCCGTCCACCAGGCCGGCGTTGGCCTCGTACCAGTGCGGGCGCTCCCAGCCGTTCGCCTCCAGGAAGAAGGCGCCGTGTTCCTGCTGACGGGAGTAGAAGGGGCTGGTGCGGATCGGCCGCGGGTCCGCGGTCGGCTGGAGGGGGTGCAGGATGTCGTAGACCTCGACGAAGTTCCGGCAGTCGCGGGCCAGGACGTACTCGGGAGCCAGCTGGTGCGCCTCGAAGCGGTTGACGTCGCACTCGTGCAGGTCGAAGGAAGAGCAGTGCCCGTCGACGAGCCATTCGGCCACGGCCCGCCCCACGCCGGCGGAGTGGGTGACCCAGACGGCCTCCGCGACCCAGAAGCCCTTCACGTCCGGGGACTCGCCCAGCAGGGGCAGCCCGTCGGTGGTGAAGGAGAAGAGGCCGTTGATGCCCTCCTCGACCTCGGCCTCCTTCGTCGCGGGCAGCAGGGCCTGTGTCTCGGTCCACGCCTCGGCGAAGTCGTCCTCGGTGAACTTCAGTACCGACGGCATCTCGTCGGCCTCGTCCACGGACAGGATGTCGTCGACGTCGACGGGCATCGGACGGTGGCCGTAGTAGCCGATGCCGAGCTGGTCGAAACGGTCGCGGTAGTACAGGTCCGCGTCCTGGTGACGCAGGATCGGACGCACCGCCTCCTGCGTCTGGCCCGCAAGGGCCGGGACCGGGCCGGTCCAGGCGAGCTGGTGGGCCAGCGGGGTCAGCGGGAGGTCCATGCCGACCATGCGGGCGATCCTCGGGCCCCAGATGCCGGCGCAGCACACCACGATGTCGGCGGGGATCTCGCCCTGGTCGGTGACCACGCCGGTCACACGGTCGTCCTCGGTGCGGATGTCGAGGACCTCATGGCGGGCGAGGAAGCGCACGCCGCGCTCGGTGGCCCGCCGGATCTGCGCCTCGACGGCGAGGACGGCCTTGGCGAGGCCGTCGGTCGGGATCAGGAGACCGCCGAGGACCTTGTCCGGGTTCACCAGCGGGTGCTGTTCGACGCACTCCTCGGGGCTCAGCAGCCGGCCCTCGATGCCCCAGGCGGTGAGCCAGCCGTGGCGGCGCTGGAGTTCGGCGACGCGCTCGGGGGTGGTCGCCACTTCGAGGCCGCCGACCTGCAGGAAGCAGGGCTGTCCGTCGACGTCGAGCGAGCAGAACTTCTCGACGGTGTAGCGGGCCAACTCGGTCATGGTCTTGGAGGAGTTCGTCTGGAAAACCAGGCCCGGGGCGTGTGACGACGATCCCCCGGTGGCAGGGAGCGGGCCCTGGTCGACCACGGTCACGTCCGTCCAGCCTCGCTCGGAGATCTCATCGGCGAGTGCCGCTCCCACGACGCCCGCTCCGATGATGACCACCCGGGGTCCCGCCATCGCCGCACCTCCGACTCGAAAGCAATTCAGTTGCTGTCTGCGCAACATGGTTCAGGTTGCGCAACTCAATGTGCCTGCCCCAACGAGGCGTGTCAAGGGGTCGTGACGTCGGGAAACAGGCCGGAAACACGACGGGGCCCGGCGGGCTGCCGACGCAGCCTGCCGGGCCCGTCCGACGGGTTCCGGGGCACTCCTGTGAGGCGACGCTCAGCCGCCGAGCCGGTCGAGCAGAGTGCGACGCTCAGCTGCTCAGCCGGTCGAGCAGAGCGCGGCGCCACCGCTCGGTCTCGGCGATCTGGTTGAAGGTGAACAGGTGCAGGCCGGCCACGTCCGCCGAGGGGGCCGTGAGCGCCTCGGCACTGCGGGCGAGCAGTCGCTCCGGTGAGTAGCCGCCGGGTGTCGCGAAGCGCAGGAACCACGAGCTGTGCTTGGTCAGGAAGCGGGTCGACTCCCCCACGCCGATCTTGGCCGCCATGGACAGCAGCTTCGCCCGCTGCACGGGCCCGGCGACGCCGATGTGGACGGGCAGGGTGACGTCGCGGCGGCGTATCCGGCCGACCCAGTCACCCAGCAGGCGCGGGTCGAAGCACAGGTTGCTGACGATGTAGGTGGCGTGCTCCCGCTTGTCCCACATCGCCTGGATGGTGAGGTCGTCGTGGATGAGCGGGTGACTCTCGGGATACCCGGTGATGCCGACACGCCGGAAGGGGCTGCCCCACTCGCTCAGCCTGCGCAGCACCGGCAGCGCCCCGTCGTAGGCCCCGGCCGGCGGGTCCGCGTCGCCCGCCGGGACGAAGACGTCCTCGACACCGGCCCCGCGGAGCCGGTCGACGACGTCCTTCAGGTGCACGTCGTCCCGCAGCAGCCGCGCGGGTAGGTGCGGGACGACGCGGTAGCCGTGGGCCGCGAGCCGGGCGGCAAGACCGAGCGTCGGCTCCAGACCCTTGACCGGCGACGCCGTCACGGTGACGACGACGTCGCGCGGGACATGGGCGACGACCTTGTCCTCGGTCCCCTTCGCGGGCAGCACCTCGTAACGGACGGTGCGCAGGAGCGCACGGAACTGCTCGCTGCCCGCCACATGCCCGACCCGCTTCCTGGCCTCACCCGCGGCCTCCGCGCTCGTGGCATGCGCCTGCCGACCAGCCATGGTGCCTCGTCCCCGCTCGCGCCCTGAAACGCGGGCATGCTCGTAGGAATATCGCTATACGCACTGTGTTGCGTTACACGCAACCAGGGCGGGATGTGCGTCACCCTTGACGTGCGCCGCCGCTGTGGTTGTTTACCGACCGGTATGGTTTCGCCATGAGCAACTACAGTCCGGATAACGAAACAACTGGTTCGCAGACCGGTGGGGTGCAGTCCGTCGACCGCGCCATCAGCGTGCTGGAGATCCTGGCCCAGCGCGGTGAGGCGGGGGTCAGCGAGGTGGCCGCCGAGATCGATGTGCACAAGTCCACGGCGTTCCGCCTGCTGGGCGCGCTGGAGGTGCGGGGCCTGGTGGAGCAGGCCGGCGAGCGTGGCAAGTACCGCCTCGGTTTCGGCATCGTGCGCCTCGCCGGCGCGGCCACGGGCCGGATCGACATCATCCAGCAGAGCCGCCCGGTCTGCGAGCGTCTCGCCGAGGAAATCGGGGAGACCGTCAACCTCGCCGTGAAGCAGGAGCACTACGCGATCAACCTCTACCAGGTGCGCGGCCGGGGCGCCGTCACCGCGCACAACTGGGTCGGCCAGCTCACCCCGCTGCACGCCACCTCCAGCGGCAAGATCCTGCTGGCCCACATGCCCGCCAAGGAGCGGGCCGCGCTGCTGTCCGAGGCCGGGCTGAAGAAGATGACCCCGCACACCCTCACGGCGAAGACGAGGCTCGAGAAGAATCTCGCCGAGGCGCACAGGCGCGGCTACTCCTGGACCCTGGAGGAGCTGGAAGTGGGGCTCCACGCCATGGCCGCGCCGGTCCGCAACCGCGACGGAGAGGTCGTCGCGGCGCTCAGCGCCTCCGGGCCCGTCTACCGGCTCACCGAGGAGCGCATGCACGAGCTCGCCCCGGCGCTGGTCCAGGGCGCGGACGAGATCAGCCATCGCATGGGCTACCTGGGGTGAGACCGCGCGCCGCGGCCGACGACCACGGAGTCCGACGCCCGCGGGCCCGCCACTGCCGCGACCGCCGCGTCCCGGGACGCTCCTGGATGAGGGACGCCTTCACGATGCGCCCGCGAGCTGCTTGCGCCAGCGCATGAACAGCCTTGGCTGGTTCATCGCGAGCACGGCGACCGGATGCCCGGCCCGCCGGTAGACGGCCAGGAAACTGCGGTCGTCCACAGCGCCTTCCTCGACGGTCACACTGTCGGCACCGGCCGCATGGCCGGCGAACTGGATCTTCACGCCGTACTGGTCCGACCAGAAGTACGGTGGCCGGGGCACGCCCGGTACCGCCGCGCCCGACGACAGGAGCGTGGCCACGGCCGCGTCGGGCCGCTCCCGCGCACCGGTCCAGTGTTCGACGCGCCGGTGGACGCCGGCACCGGGGTCGTACCAGGAGGCGCAGTCACCGACCGCGACCACGGAGGCCAGGCTGGTGCGGCCGTCGACACCGCATCTGACGCCGTTGTCGAGCACGACGCCGGATCCTTCCAGCCACTCGACGCACGGGCGGGCGCCCACGCCGACGACGACGGTGTCGGCGGGAACGCTGCGGCCGTCCTCCAGCAGGACGGCGTCGACGCGGGTCTCCCCGCTCAGCCCCTTGACACCCACACCGCACAACAGCCGTACGCCGTGGTCCGCGTGGAGGGCGGAGACGACGGCGCCCATGGCCTCGCCGAGCGGCCCGGCCAGCGGTGTCGGCGCCGCCTCGACGACGGTCACGTCAAGTCCGAGGGCGTATGCGGTGGAGGCGACCTCGGCGCCGATGAATCCGCCGCCGATCACGACCAGCCGTCCGCCCAGGGCCAGTTGGTCCCGCAGGGCGCGGGCGTCGTCCAGCGTGCGCAGGGTGTGCACGCCGGCCAGGCCGTCTGTGCCCGGCAGCTGCCGTGCTGCCGCGCCGGTCGCGATGACGATCCCGTCGGCCCGGACCTCTCGGCCGTCGGCGAGGCGCACGGCGCGGTCCGCGCTGTCGAGTCCGGTGGCACGGGCGCCGAGCAGCCACTCCGCCTGCAGGTCCTCGTCGTCCGGCTCCAGCGCGAGATCGGTTTCACCGATGCCGCCGGATAGAAACTCCTTGGACAGTGGGGGCCGGTCGTACGGGCGGTGCGGTTCGTCGCCGATGACGACCAGCCGCCCGTCGTACCCCTGCTTCCGCAATGAGCGCGCCGCCGACAGGCCGGCCAGCGACGCACCCACCACAGCCACTGTCCTCACGCGGGACCCCCCGCGAGCCGGGAGGCGATGCAGGGCGGCAGGTTGGGGGCATCGGTGGACAGCCGTACGTGGATCACGCCGTCCTCGACGAACACCTCGTGCGTGCGGACCGGGCGCTTCGCCGGTGGAGCGTCGACGGCTCCGGTCCGGAGGTCGAACTTGGAGGCGTGCAGCGGGCATTCCACCTCGCAGCCCTCCAGCCAGCCGTCGGCGAGCGAGGCGTCCTGGTGGGTGCAGGTGTCATCGATGGCGAAGATCTCGCCGTCGTCGGTGTGGAACACCGAGACCGGCGGATCGATGTCGAGCCGGTAGGCCTCGCCTCGCGGCAGATCCACGAGACGGCACACGGGAATCATCATGACACCTCGGTGCGTATAGCGAAACGGATTTCTATTGACGCAACGCCAGTTTGAGGGCGGCCGCGAACCCTTGTCAAGGCGTCCGAAGGCCGGTCCGCACCTCTTGTCGCGTTGCTTTTTATGCAACTTCATACGGAATGCACAACAGGAGCCCCTGGTGTCCTCCGCCAGAGCCGCCAGCAGGGTGGCGGATGCTCTACGGCGGTGGGCACGGCAGGGCCGGGGCTCTCGTCCGCGGGTCTGCCCGGAAGGGCGGTCGCAGCCGGGAGCCCCGGCGGGGCGTGGCCGTGCCCGTGTCACCAGCCGCGGTCGGCCCACTCCTGCAGATGCGGTGCTTCGGCGGCGATGGTGGTCGTGTCGCCGTGTCCCGTATGGACGACCGTCTCACCGGGGAGCGTCAGCAGCCGGTCGCCGATCGAGGCGATGATGGTGCCGAAGTCGCTGTAGGAGCGTCCCGTCGCGCCGGGCCCGCCCGCGAACAGCGTGTCGCCGCTGAACAGTGCGCCCAGTTCCGGTGCGTACAGGCACACGGCGCCCGGAGCGTGTCCGGGCGTGTGGAGGACGCGCAGGGCGATGCCCGCCACCTTGATCTCGTCGCCGTCGGCGAGCGGGCCGTCGGGCCGCCGGTCCGGGTGGGCCATCGTCCACAGCACCTGGTCCTCGGGGTGCAGGAGGATGGGTGCGCCCGTGGCGTCCGCGACGTCCGGTGCCGCGTTCACATGGTCGTTGTGCGCGTGGGTGCACACGACGGCCGTCAGGCGGCGGTCGCCGACGGCGGCCAGGATGGCGCAGGCGTCGTGTGCCGCGTCGATGACGACGGCCTCGTCGTCATCGCCGACGATCCAGACGTTGTTGTCGACGTCCCAGGTGCCGCCGTCGAGGCTGAACGTCCCGCTGGTGACGAGGTGTTCGATACGCGGTGCGCCGGCCATCACAGCACCACCACGGAACGCAGCACCTCACCGCGGTGCATCTTCTCGAACGCCTCCTCGACGTCGCCGAGGCCGATGGTCTCGGAGACGAAGGCGTCCAGGTCGAAACGCCCGCCCAGGTACAGGTCGATCAGGGCCGGGAAGTCGCGCGAGGGCAGGCAGTCGCCGTACCAGCTGGACTTCAGGGAGCCGCCGCGCCCGAAGACGTCGAGCAGCGGCAGTTCGACCTTCATCTCCGGCGTGGGCACGCCGACCAGGACGACCGTGCCGGCCAGGTCGCGGGCGTAGAAGGCCTGCTGGTACGTCTCGGGGCGGCCGACCGCCTCGACGACCACGTCCGCGCCGAAGCCTCCGGTCAGCTCGCGCACCGCCTCCACGACGTCCACCGCCCGGCCGTCGACGGTGTGGGTGGCGCCCATGGTCAGGGCGCGCTCCAGCTTGCGCTGGTCGACGTCGACGGCGATCACCTTGCTCGCTCCGGCGAGCCTCGCCCCCGCAACGGCGGCCATTCCCACGCCGCCGCAGCCGATGACGGCGACGGAGTCGCCGCGGCCGACGGCGCCGGTGTTGACGGCGGCGCCGAAGCCCGCCATGACGCCGCATCCGAGCAGGCCGGCGGCGGCCGCCGGGGCCGCCGGGTCGACCTTGGTGCACTGGCCCGCGGCGACCAGCGTCTTCTCCGCGAACGCGCCGATGCCGAGCGCGGGTGAGAGCGGGGTGCCGTCGAGCAGCGTCATCGGCTGCGTGGCGTTGTGGGTGGCGAAGCAGTACCAGGGCTTGCCCTTGCTGCAGGCCCGGCACTGACCGCAGACAGCACGCCAGTTGAGGACGACGAAGTCACCCGGCTCGACGCCGGTGACGCCTTCGCCGACGGCCTCGACGCGGCCGGCCGCCTCGTGCCCCAGCAGGAAGGGGAAGTCGTCGTTGATTCCGCCCTCCCGGTAGTGGAGGTCGGTGTGGCAGACGCCGCACGCCTCGATCCTGACCAGCGCCTCACCCGGGCCCGGGTCGGGAACGACGATCGTCTCGACGGAGACCGGTGCGCCCTTCTTCAGGGCGACGACGGCACGAACCTCATGAGCCATGAGTTACTCCTCGAGCGGGAATCTCTCCCGCACATGTTTCCTAATTAGATACACGTACCGCTATACGCAACTGATGATCGGGGAGGGAGCGCCGGGGGTCAAGAGGTCGGCTCCGGCAGGGTCGGCTCGGCCGGATCCGCCGACGGCGCAGGGTGCTCCGCCGACGCGGCACACGGGGCGCATCTGGGACAGCGCTCCCCTGCGCCCGGCTTTCGCCCCGGATCGCTCCACTCCGGCAGGCTCAGCGCGCGGCCTGCGGATCGGCCAGGGCCTCGGCCGCCGGCGCGCTGTCCTCCGGCTCGGGTCCGTCGCCCGCGTCGGCCCTCTCCTCACTCGCGGGAGCCGGCTTCGTCCTCGGCTCGGCGCGCAGCGCCTTCACCAGGGACACGCACATTCCGATCATCACGAAGAGGAACGGGAAGGCGGCGATGATGGCCACTTGCTTGACCGCCTCCAAGCCGCCGGCCAGCAGCAGGACGGACGCGACCAGACCGGTCAGCGTCCCCCAGAGGATCACGACGGGTCGGCTCGGGCTCGTACAGCCGCGACAGGAGAGCATGCCCAGCACCACGGAGGCCGCGTCGGCACCGCTGACGAAGAACAGGCCGACCAGAATGATCACCACCACCGAGGTGATGGGGAACCAGGGAAGGCTCTGGAGGGTGGCGAACAAGCCCGCCTCCTCGCCCTTGGCGACCGCCTCGGACAGGTGGCCGCCGTGCATTTCCTGGTTCAGCGCGGTGCCGCCGAGGATCGCGAACCACACGACGCTCACCACGCTCGGCGCGATGATCACACCGACGATGAACTCCCGGATCGTGCGGCCGCGGGAGATGCGTGCGATGAACGTGCCGACGAACGGCGTCCAGGAGATCCACCACGCCCAGTAGAAGACGGTCCAGCCGGAGAGCCAGTCGCCGCCGCCGAAGGCGCCCGTCGTGAAACTCATCTTGGGCAGCGAGGCCAGGTATCCGCCCAGCGCCTCGGTCTGGCTGTTCAGGATGAACACCGTGGGACCCACGACGAAGACGAACAGGGCCAGGGCGCCGGCCAGGATCATGTTGCCGTTGCTCAGCCACTGGATGCCGCGATGCACCCCGGAGAGGGCGGAGAGCACGAACATGACGGTCAGGACCGCGATGATCGAGACGGCGAGCGCGGTCGAGTCGTCGATGCCCCAGAGCGTCTTCAGGCCGTTGTTGATCTGCAACGCGCCGAGCCCGAGCGAGACCGCGGAGCCGAAGAGGGTGGCGAAGATCGCCAGAATGTCGATGGACTTGCCCAGCGGTCCGTCGACCCGGTCCCCGAGCAGAGGGCGGAAGGCGGAGCTGATCAGGCTGTTGCCGCTCTTGCGGAATCCGAAGTAGGCGAGCGCCAGGCCGGCAACGGCGTACATCGCCCAGGGATGGATCGCCCAGTGGAAGTACGAGTACTCCAACGCGACCTTGGCCGCGTCCTCGCTCCCCGCCTCGGCCGTACCCGGCGGAGGGCTGGACATGTGCATGATGGGCTCGCTCGCCCCGTAGAACATCAGGCCGATGCCCATGCCGGCGCTGAACATCATCGCCACCCAGGAGGCGGTGCTGAACTCGGGTCGCTCGTGGTCCTTGCCGAGCCGGATGCACCCGAACCGGCTGAACGCCAACACGGCCGCCAGCAGCACGAATCCGGAGCTCGTCAGGACGAAGAGCCAGCCGAAGTTCCCGATGATCCGGCCCAGCGTCGCCTCGGCGACCGAAGCGAGGTTGTCGGTGAAGAACACACCCCACGCCACGAACAGGGCGGACAGCGTCACGGATATGTAGAGGACGGCCGGATCCACCCGACCCGGAGCCGATCTTGCCTTCTTCGTCGTTGCGGTACTCATCCGAAGCCTTCCGAAAGAGGAGGTGGGGCGGGGGGAGGGCCTCTGCCCTGCGGGAACCACCGCACAGTGGTGCGTGACACGCAACCGTCAGCTTGATGTGCAACACAGTCCCCTCCGGACCCCGGTACGTCAAGCCCCGTACACCCATCGTTTCGGTCTCGGCCGAGTCCGGTCGTGGGGATGCACGGCTGCGGCTCCCGTGGGGAGGTACGGCTACGGCTCGGCGGCGAGCGCACCGGCGTGCGGGCTGCTGACGCCGCCGTGCAGCGACCGCAGATGACGCTCGTGTATCGCCTGCGTGTACACGTCCGCCGTCGCCGCCGCAGCCGTGTCCCAGCCGAAGGACCGGGCGTGCCGTGCCGCGGCCTCGCCCATCCGGGCGGAGAGCGCCGGGTCGTCGGCGAAGCCGTGCAACGCACGTGCGTAGTCCACCGGATCGTGCCCCGGTACGAGCACGCCGCTCGTCCCGTCCCGTACGGCCACCGGCAGGCCGCCGACCTCGGCCGCGATCACCGGGGTGCCACAGGCCTGTGCCTCGATCGCCACCAGGCCGAAGGACTCGCTGTGGGACGGCATGACCAGGACCGACGCCGCCCGGTACCAGTCGGCGAGCTGCTCCTGGCCCACCGGCGGCCGGAACAGCACGACGTCGCCGATGCCGAGCCCGGCCGCCAGCTTCTGCAGCTCCTCCGGCTTGGCGAGTCCGCTGCCGCTCGGCCCGCCGATGACCGGCACCACGATCCGTTCCCGGAGCCCGGGCCGCTCCGCCAACAGCCGGGCCACGGCGAACAGCAGGACGTCCGGCGCCTTCAACGGCTGTATACGGCCCGCGAAGAGGGGAACGAGCGCGTCCCGCGGCAGCCCGAGGCGGGCGCGGGCCGCGGCCCGGCCGGCCTCGACGCCGCGGGCGTCGGGCCGGAAGCGCTCCAGGTTGACCCCTGGGTGCACGACGGCGACCCGGCCGGTGTCGGCGTCGTAGTGGCGGAGCAGCTCCTGCGCCTCCTTCTCGGTGTTGGCGATCAGCCGGTCGGCGGCCTGGACGACCTGCGTCTCGCCGAGGACACGGGAGGCGGGTTCGGGGGTGTCGCCCTTGGCGAGGGCGGCGTTCTTGACCTTGGCCATGGTGTGCATGGCGTGGACGAGGGGGACGCCCCAGCGTGCGGCGACGGGCCGGCCGACGTGGCCGGAGAGCCAGTAGTGGGAGTGGACGAGGTCGTAGTGGCCGGGCCGGTGGCCCGCCCACGCCTGCATGACGCCGTGCGTGAAGGCGCACAGCTGGGGCGGCAGGTCCTCCTTGGCCAGGCCCTCGTACGGGCCCGCGTCGACGTGCCGGACGAGGACACCCGGCGCGAGTTCGACGACGGGCGGGAGTGCGGCGGAGGTGGCACGGGTGAAGATCTCCACCTCGACGTCGATCGCGGCGAGCCGCTTGGCGAGCTCGACGATGTAGACGTTCATCCCGCCCGCGTCGCCCGTGCCCGGCTGGTGCAGCGGGGAGGTGTGGACGCTGAGCATCGCGACGCGGCGGGGGCGGCGGTGGGGGCCGGGAAGCGGCGATCGGGGCGGGCCGGCTAGGGGTGTGGTGGCGGGGCCGCGGCGCCTGCCGAGCCGGGTGACGTACGGGCTCACGTCACGCGTCCCCCTTCCGGCCGGCGTGGCCTGCCGGGTGCCGGATGTACGCCCGCCTTCTGCTGCTGTGGCGCGGCGCGTGTCGAGGACGTCGGTGTCGCCGGTGTGACGCCCGCCGCCCGCAGGTCGAGGCGCTGCTCGCCCGCGTACACGTTCATGGAGGCGCCGCGCAGGAAGCCGACGAGTGTGAGCCCGGTCTCCGACGCCAGGTCCACGGCGAGGGAGGACGGTGCCGAGACCGCGGCCAGCACCGGGATGCCCGCCATGACCGCCTTCTGGGCCAGCTCGAAGGACGCCCGTCCGGACACGAGCAGAAGGCTGCGGGACAGCGGCAGTTCGCCGGACTGCAGGGCGCGGCCGATCAGCTTGTCGACGGCGTTGTGCCGCCCGACGTCCTCACGCAGGTCCAGCAGTTCGCCCTCGGGCGAGAACAGTCCGGCGGCGTGCAGGCCCCCGGTCCGGTCGAACACCCGCTGTGCGGCCCGCAGTCGGTCGGGCAGGTCCGCGAGCAGGCCGGGAGCGACGCGAACCGGGGGCGTGTCGGCGATCGGCCACCGTGCCGTGGTCCGTACGGCCTCCAGGCTTGCCTTGCCGCACAACCCGCAGGAGGAGGTGGTGTACACGTTCCGCTCGAGCGTGATGTCGGGCACCGGCACGCCGGGGGCGAGCTGCACGTCGACGACGTTGTACGTGTTCACACCGTCCTGCGTGGCGCCCGCGCAGTACACGATGTTCGCCACGTCCGAGACGCGGCCCACGACGCCCTCGCTCACCAGGAATCCGGCGGCCAGCGCGAAGTCGTCGCCGGGCGTGCGCATGGTGATCGCCAGCGGCTTGCCGTTCAGCCGGATCTCCAGTGGTTCCTCCGCGACCAGGGTGTCCGGGCGGGTGCTCACCGCACCGTCCCGGATGCGCAGCACGCGCCGTCGCTCGGTGACCCGTCCCATGCGTTGCTCCCGGTTCTGTACGTGCTGGTGGGGGAGTGTTGGATCGTGTGGGCGTCCGCTTCCCGGGGACTGGTGCGGCTGGACGCCCGGGGTGTCAGCCGCCGATGGCCGACATCGGCCGCGCGGGCTGCAGGAAGGAGGGGTCGTCGAGCCCGGACCCGGCCTTCTTGCCCCGCGTCGCCGTCTGCCACAGCCGGGCGATCTCCTCGTCGGGCGCCCCCGAACGCAACGCCCCGCGCAGATCGGTCTCCTCCCTCGCGAACAGGCAGGTCCGCAGTTGGCCGTCGGCCGTGAGCCGGGTGCGGTCGCAGGCGCGGCAGAAGGGTCGGGTGACGGAGGCGATGACGCCCACGCGGGCCGGGCCGCCGTCGACGATCCAGCGCTCGGCGGGCGCGGAGCCGCGGGCCTCGTCGGGCTCGGGGGTGAGGGTGAAGCGGGTGCGCAGGCTCTGAAGGACGTCGCCGGCGGTGATCAGGCCGTCGCGCTTCCAGCCGTGCTGGGCGTCCAGGGGCATCTGCTCGATGAAGCGGAGCTCGTAGCCGTTCTCCACGGCCCAGGCGAGCAGGTCGGGCGCTTCGTCGTCGTTGAGGCCGGGCATCAGCACGGCGTTGACCTTGACCGGGGTGAGACCCGCGGCGCGCGCCCCTTCCAGGCCCTTCAGCACGTCCTGGTGGCGGTCGCGTCGGGTCAGGGCCGTGAAGACGTCCGGGCGCAGGGTGTCCAGCGAGACGTTGACCCGGTCCAGGCCGGCCTCCTTCAGCGCCCGGGCGGTGCGTTGCAGCCCGATGCCGTTGGTGGTCAGCGACGTCCGAGGGCGGGGTTCGAGGGCGGCGCAGCGCTCGACGATGCCCACGAGGCCGGGTCGCAGCAGGGGCTCGCCCCCGGTGAAGCGGACCTCCTCGATGCCGAGGCGGGTGACCGCGATACGGATCAGCCGGACGATCTCGTCGTCGGTGAGCAGGCCGGGCTTGGCCAGCCACTGCAGGCCCTCTTCCGGCATGCAGTACGTGCAGCGCAGGTTGCACCGGTCGGTGAGCGAGACCCGCAGGTCAGTGGCGACGCGGCCGAACGTGTCGATGAGCACCGCTGCGCCGCCTCCCTCAGCACTCGATGACATTGACGGCGAGGCCCCCACGGGCGGTCTCCTTGTACTTCACCTTCATGTCGGCACCGGTCTCCTTCATGGTCTTGATGACCTTGTCGAGGGAGACGTGGTGGCGGCCGTCGCCGCGCATGGCCATCCGGGCGGCGGTGACGGCCTTGACCGCGGCCATGCCGTTGCGCTCGATGCACGGGATCTGCACCAGGCCGCCGACCGGGTCGCAGGTCAGACCGAGGTTGTGCTCCATGCCGATCTCGGCGGCGTTCTCCACCTGCTCCGGGCTGCCGCCCAGCACCTCGGCCAGGCCGCCCGCGGCCATGGAGCAGGCGGAGCCGACCTCGCCCTGGCAGCCGACCTCGGCGCCGGAGATCGACGCGTTCTCCTTGAAGAGCAGGCCGATCGCCCCGGCCGCCAGCAGGAAACGCACCACACCGTCCTCGTCCGCGCCCGGCACGAAGTCGAGGTAGTAGTGCAGAACGGCCGGGATGATGCCGGCGGCGCCGTTCGTCGGCGCGGTCACGACCCGGCCGCCGGCGGCGTTCTCCTCGTTCACCGCCATCGCGTAGAGGGTCACCCACTCCATCGCGCGGCCCGCCGGGTCGCCCTCGCTGCGCAGCGCCCGGGCCGCCGCCGCGGCCCGGCGGCGGACCTTCAGGCCGCCGGGGAGGATCCCCTCCTGGGACAGTCCTCGGGAGACGCAGGCCTCCATGACCCGCCAGATGTCCAGCAGTCCGGTGCGGATCTCGTCCTCGGTGCGCCAGGCCTTCTCGTTCTCCAGCATCAGCGCGGAGATCGACAGGCCGGTCTCCCTGGTGAGGCGCAGCAGTTCGTCGCCGGTGCGGAAGGGGTGCTTCAGCACGGTGTCGTCGAGCTTGATCCGGTCGGCGCCGACCGCGTCCTCGTCGACCACGAAGCCGCCGCCGACCGAGTAGTACGTCTTCTCCAGCAGCGGCAGCCCGTCCGCGTCGTACGCGAACAGGGACATGCCGTTGGCGTGGTAGGGCAGCGAGCGCCGGCGGTGCAGGACCAGCTGGGTCGAGGCGTCGAAGTCGATCTCGTGGGCCGGGCCGATCTCGGTGCCGAGGAGGCGGATGCGCCGGGTGGTGCGGATCCGCTCGACGTCCAGCTCGGCCTGGGCGACGTCGACCGTGTGCGGCTCGTTGCCCTCCAGGCCGAGCAGCACGGCCTTGGGGGTGCCGTGGCCGTGGCCGGTGGCGCCGAGGGAGCCGAAGAGCTCCGCGCGCACCGCGGCGGACTGGGCGAGCAGGCCGTCCTTCTTCAGCCGGTCGGCGAACATCCGGGCGGCCCGCATCGGGCCGACGGTGTGCGAGCTGGAGGGGCCGATGCCGATGGAGAACAGGTCGAAGACGCTGATTGCCACGCCATACTCCGTGGGATTGGAGGGACATGCCGACCGTGCCGTGAGCATGTCCCTTGTGAGGGTGGTCGGTTACAGGCCGCGGTAGAGGGGGTGCTTGTCGGCGAGGGCGGTGACCCGGGCGCGCAGGGCCTGCGCGTCGTAGGTGGGCTTGAGGGCCTCGGCGATGATGTCGGCGACCTCGCGGAAGTCCTCGGCCGCGAAGCCGCGGGTGGCGAGGGCCGGGGTGCCGATCCGCAGGCCCGAGGTGACCATCGGGGGCCTCGGGTCGTTCGGGACGGCGTTGCGGTTGACGGTGATGCCGACCTCGTGGAGGCGGTCCTCGGCCTGTTGTCCGTCGAGCTCGCTGTTGCGCAGGTCGACCAGGACGAGGTGGACATCGGTGCCGCCGGACAGGACGGAGACGCCGTGCTCGGTGACGTCCGCCCGGACCAGGCGCTCGGCGAGGATCCTGGCGCCTTCGAGGGTGCGCTGCTGGCGCTCCTTGAACTCGTCGCTCGCGGCGACCTTGAAGGAGACGGCCTTCGCGGCGATGACGTGCTCCAGCGGGCCGCCCTGGAAGCCGGGGAAGACCGCGGAGTTCAGCTTCTTCGCGAACTCCTTCCTCGCCAGGACGATCCCGCCGCGCGGCCCGCCGAGGGTCTTGTGCGTGGTGGAGGTGACCACGTCGGCGTGCGGCACCGGGTTGGGGTGCAGCCCGGCCGCCACCAGGCCCGCGAAGTGCGCCATGTCGACCCAGAGGTACGCCTCGACCTCGTCCGCGATCCGGCGGAAGGCGGCGAAGTCGAGCTGCCGCGGGTACGCGGACCAGCCGGCGATGATCACCTTCGGCCGGTGCTCCTTGGCGAGGCGCTCGAGCTCGGCCATGTCCACGAGTCCGGCCTCGTCGACGTGGTAGGGCACCACGTCGAACTGCTTGCCGGAGAAGTTCAGGCGCATGCCGTGCGTGAGGTGGCCGCCGTGCGCGAGGTCCAGCCCCAGGATCGTGTCGCCGGGCTCGGCGAGGGCGAACAGGGCGGCCTGGTTGGCCGACGCGCCCGAGTGGGGCTGCACATTGGCGTACTCGGCGCCGAACAGCTCCTTGATGCGGTCGATCGCGATCTGCTCGACCACGTCGACGTGCTCGCAGCCGCCGTAGTAGCGGCGGCCGGGGTAGCCCTCGGCGTACTTGTTGGTCAGGACGGAGCCCTGGGCCTCCATGACCGCGACCGGGGCGAAGTTCTCCGACGCGATCATTTCCAGGGTGGACTGCTGACGGTGGAGCTCGGCGTCGACAGCGGCGGCGACATCCGGGTCCAGCTCGTGGAGGGGCTGGTGGAAGAGGGTCATCGGCGGTCTCCTTGTGTGTGGGCGCAGTACGCGGCGTACGCGTCGGCGGACAGGGCGCCGGCGATGTTCTCGACCCGCAGCTTGAACAGCCAGCCGACGGTGTAGGGGGAAGCGTTGACCGCGCCCGGGTCGTCGGCCAGCGCGGTGTTGACCTCCAGGACCTCGCCCGAGGCAGGTGCGTACAGGCCGCTGACGGCTGTGGGTGACCTGATCTCCCCGCAGCTCTCCCCCGCCTCGACCTGGGTGCCGACTTCGGGCAGCCGGAGGTGGACGACATCGCCGAGCGCCTCGGCCGCGAACGCGGTGATCCCGACGGTGGCGTTGCCCTTGTCCACGTCCAGCCACTCGTGGTCCCAGGTGTACCTCAGGTGCTGCGGAACGCTCATGGAGGTCTCCCGCCGGGACCGCACGGACGAGCTCACGAGACGGCGGCCGCGACGGCCGGGGTGAGGGTGCGGCGCAGCCGGTTGAACAGCTTCGGCTGGTTCAGGGAGAGTACGGCGACGGGGTTGCCCTCGTGCCGGTAGACGGCCGTGAAGGAGCGGCTGTCGAGGTCGCCCTCGACGACCTGCGGCTCGGCCCCGGGGGCGACGTGTCCGGCGAGCTGGATGCGCACCTTGTACTGGTCGGACCAGAAGTACGGCGCGGTGCGCGGGGCCGGGGCCGGCACGCCGGAGAGCAGCGTGCGGGCGGCGGTCTTCGCCTGCTCGGTGGCGTTGCTCCAGTGCTCGATGCGGGCGTGCCGCCCGGTGAACGGGCTGGGGCAGCGGGCGACGTCACCGACGGCGACCACGCCCGGGACGCTGGTCGCGCAGCCGGCGTCGCACACCACTCCGTCGTCCACCTGAACACCGGAACCGGCGAGCCAGTCGGTGGCGGGCCGTACGCCCACGCCGACCACGACGATGTCGGCGGGCAGCAGTCGCCCGTCGGCCAGCCGTACGCCGGTGACCCGGCCGTCGCCGTCGAATCCGGCCACGCCGGTCCCGCACAGCAGGCGCACTCCGTGATCGGTGTGGAGCGAGGAGCACACCAGCCCCATCTCGCGCCCCAGTTGGCGTTCCAGTGGTACGTCGAGCGCCTCGACGACGGTGACGTGGAGCCCGAGCTGGTGAGCGGTGGACGCCACCTCGGCGCCGATGAAGCCGGCGCCGATGACGACGACGCGGGGCAGGCCGTCCAGCAGCTCGGCGCGCAGGGCCTTGGCGTCGTCCAGGGTCCGCAGGGTGTGGACTCCCGCCAGGCCCTTCGCGCCGGGGAGCGTCCGGGGACTGGCGCCGGTCGCGACGACGACCCCGTCGGTGAGCAGCTGTCGCCCTCCGGCCAGGGTGACGGTCCGGGCCGCGGTGTCGAGCCGCGTCGCGCGCTCGCCGAGCAGCCACTGAACGTCCAGGTCCGCGTACTCGTCCGGGTCGCCGAGCGCGAGCGCGTCGGCGTCGAGGTCGCCCTTGAGGAAGTCCTTGGACAGCGGCGGGCGGTCGTAGGGCGTGTGGCGCTCCTCGCCGATGACGACGAGGTCGCCGTCGTAGCCTTCCGCGCGCAGTGCGCGGACCGTGCTCAGGCCGGCCAGCGACGCTCCGACGACGGTGATGCTCTTCATGCCGGCTCCCCGACGGTGACATGGAGTGGGACGTGGCGGTCGGCCCGGCAGGCCCGGTGGGTGCCCACCGTGCCGTTCGCCGACGGGCGGGTGACGCGGCTGGACTCGCCAGGCGGCAGGTGTTCGATCCGGCACACCGTGATCATGGGGAACCTCCGGGTTGCGGGTGCCCGACTGGGGTGGGGAGCCGTCGACCGGGGCGGCACCCGGTGTGACGACGGAGCGGGAGTGGTGGCCGTCTCGAATAGCACAACCAAACTCGCTATACGCAACATGCTTTCGGCTGACCTCGGGGTTGTCAAGAGAGAAAGCCGCATCGGTCCGCCATGGCGCACCGTGTTGCACCATACTCAACAGCCGGTCGGTGTCCTTCGGGGCCGCCGCAGCGGGGGCGTGCGGGAACGCCGGTGCTGCCGCCGTCGTCGCCGACGAGGCGACTACGCACGGACGGGCCGGCCCAGGAGGTGACGGTCTGCGGTCACAGGCCCGGCTCTTCCAGCTCGTCCAGCTGGTCCAGCAAGATGTCGCCCATGGCGCCGCCGAACCCGGCCGGCGCCTCGTCCAGGGACTGTTCGGTCCAGATGACCTTGCCGCGGGCCATGTACCGGGTGCCCCAGCGCTGGGCGAACTGGGCGACGAGGAACAGTCCCCGGCCGCCCTCGTCGGTGGTGGCCGCCCGGCGCAGGTGCGGGGAGGTGCTGCTGCCGTCGGTGACTTCGCAGATCAGGCTGTCGCGGTCGTACAGCAGGCGCAGTCTGACGGGTTCGGCGCCGTAGCGGATCGCGTTGGTGACCAGTTCACTGAGGATGAGCTCCGTGGTGAAGGTGATCTCGTGCAGGCCCCATGTCTCCATCTGACGGACGCAGGCGCTGCGGATGGAGGCCACCGCAGCCGGATCGGAGGGTACGTCCCACCCGGCGACCCGGTCCGGGTCCAGCAGCCGGGTGCGGGCCACCAGCAGAGCGATGTCGTCACTGGGGCGGGCGGGCAGCAGCGCGTCGAGTACCGCCTGACACGCCTGTTCCGGAGTGTGGTCGGGGTGCGCCAGGGCGCCTCGCAGGAGGTCGAGGCCGGTGTCTATGTCACGGTCGCGGTCCTCGACGAGCCCGTCGGTGTACAGGACCAGTCGGGAGCCCTCGGGCAGGTGCAGTTCGGCGGTCTCGATCGGCAGGCCCGCGCCCAGGCCGAGGGGCGGGGAGACGGGCACGTCGGGGAAGGTGACGATGCCGCCGGGGTGCACCAGGGCGGGTGAGGGATGGCCGGCCCTGGCGATGCTGCACTGACCGGAGACCGGGTCGTAGATGGCGAACAGGCAGGTGGCACCGGTGACGCCTTCGCCCTCGCCCTCGGCCGCCTCTCTCTGGTCGATGTCGGCGACCAGCTCGTCCAGGTGGCCGATGAGCTCGTCGGGGGACAGGTCGAGGGCACAGAAATTGTGCACGGCGGTGCGCAGGCGGCCCATGGTGGCGGAGGCGTGCAGGCCGTGCCCGACGACATCGCCGACGACCAGGGCGACGCGAGTACCGGACAGGGGGATGACGTCGAACCAGTCCCCGCCCACCCCGGCCTGGGCGGGCAGGTAACGGTGCGCCACCTCCAGGGCCGACTGCTCGGGCAGGCGGCGGGGCAGCAGGCTGCGCTGCAGAGTGACCGCCAGGGTGTGCTCACGGGTGAAGCGGCGGGCATTGTCGATGCACACCGCCGCACGGGCGGCCAGCTCCTCGGCGAAGGACAGATCCTCCTCGACGAAGGGATCCTGCTCCGAGCGCCAGAAGTCGACCATCCCCAGCACCATGCCACGGGCCTGCAACGGCACGGTGATCAGCGAGTGGATGCCGAAACCCAGGACGCGCACCGTCCGCTCGGGATCCAGCGCCTGCCAGGCCGGGGCGAGGTTCAGATCGGGCTCCAGCACGGCGTGACCGCTTTGCAGCCCCTGCGCCTGCGGCATCGTCGGCAGGAACGTGATCACCTCGCCCGCCGGGTACAGCGGGTGGTCGGCCCGGATGCCGCGTACGGCGGTGCGGCGCATCGTCAGGTTCGCGCCGTCCGGCTCCTCACCGCGCCGGACCGCATCCAGCAACTCGACGGTGACGAAGTCGGCGAACCGGGGGACCGCGCTCGCGGCCAGTTCCTCGGTGGTGCGCACCACGTCCAGCGTGGTGCCGATCCGCACCCCGGCGTCGTAGAGCATTCGAAGGCGGGTCCGCGCCACCTCGGCCCGGCCCGTCAGTGCGCGCAGCTCGGTGGTGTCCCGCAGGGTCGCCACACTCCCCGCCGGGCCTCCGTGCGGGGCGGTCGGCCGCAGGTTGACCGCCAGCAGCCTCTCCCCCGCAAGCAGCACCTCGTCGGTGGCGGCCCGGCCCGAGGCCAGCAGCGCGGCAGTGCGTGGGGGCAGCCCGAGGTCGGTGATGCGCCGGCCGTCCAGGTCCTCGGGCAGATCCAGCAGTCGGCACGCCTCGTCGTTGGCCAGCAGCAGACGCCCCTCGCCACTGATGACGAGCACGCCTTCCCGGACCGAGTGCAGGACCGCGTCGTGGTGCTCGTACATCCGCGTCATCTCCGCCGGCTCCAGACCGTGCGTCTGCCGCCGCAGCCGCCGGCTCACCAGCGCGGACCCGCCGGAGACCAGGACCAGCCCGGCGGCGGCGGAACCGAAGAGCAACGGCAGCTGGCTCTCCACCTGCTCGTTCACGCTCTTGACCGTGATACCCACGGACACCATGCCGACGACCGAGCCGTCGGCGCCGAAGACGGGGACCATCGTGTCCACCGCGCGGCCGACCCCTGGCGTGTCGTAGGTCTCCTGGTGCACATGGCCGGCGAGCGCGTCCGCGTAGGAGCCGACGACCTTCTTGCCGATCAGGTCCGGGTCGGGGTGGGTCCAGCGCAAGCCGTCCGGACCGAACGCGATGATGTAGTCGACCCCGGATTCCTTGCGGGCTTTCTCCGCTCGCGGCTGCAGGAGCGCACTGGGGTGGGCGGATTCCATGGCCGCCAGCGTGCCCGGGGCGTGCGCGAAGGTCTGGGCGCCGACGCGCGAGCGCTCACGGGCCTCCTGCAGGCTCGCGCTGCGGGCCTGCAGCACGAGGGCCACCACCGCAGCGACGACGAGCAGCGTGACGACCGCCAACTGCAGGACGAAGACCTGCCCGGCGACGCTGCGCACGCTCAGCACGGAGGGCAGGCGTACCGGCGTCCGGGGCTGCGCGGCGTGGTCCCCCTCGGACCCGGCCGGCTGCCCGGTCCCCAGGCGCCGGGCCGCACGCCGATTCCACGTACGCCACCCGGTGAAGCGCCGGGATGACGGTACGGACGATCGCCGGAATACGCCCATATCAATACTTCTAGTACTAATAACCCCGGTAAGCCAGCACGCCGATCCCGTGCTGGCCCGTCCACCTGCCGGAGGGGCTGCACGGCAGGTGGACGGGCTGTACTGGGTGGGACGGGTCAGTGAGCGGACCGCGCGTCGAGCTTGGTCTGCAGCCAGGTGTGGAATTCGCCGATGTGGTGTTCGCTGGGCACCAGGACACCGCCCTTGGCATACGCCCGGGAGCTCATCGCCGGCTGGGTACGCTCACAGGCGTCGAAGTCCTGCTGGTTGACCCGGTGGAACAGCTCCACCGACCGGTCCACGTCCTTGCCGCTCTCCACCACATGCGGCAGATACAGCCAGTCGCACTCCACGACCGTCCGGTCGTGCGCCATCGGATACATCCGGTGGAAGATCACATGATCGGGCACCAGGTTGATGAACACCTGCGGCCGCACCGTGATCGCGTAATACCGGCGGTCCTGGTCCTCCGCAACACCCGGAATACGGTCCAGACCCTCCGAACCGTCCACCGTGAAGCCCTTCACCTCCTCACCGAACTCCGCACCGTGCCCCACGTAGTACTGAGCCGCGTAACCGTCCGCGAACTCCGGCAGCACCTCCGTCAGTTCCGGATGGATCGTCGCGCAGTGGTAGCACTCCATGAAGTTCTCGATGATCAGCTTCCAGTTCGCCCGCACGTCATAGGTGATACGCCGGCCCAGCCGCAGATGGTCGATGTCATAACGCTCGATCGACTCCAGATCCCCCAGCCGCTCCACCACCGCGCCCATCACATCCGCCTCGAACGACGGCGGCTCCTCGGCCAGGCACACCCACACATACCCCAGCCACTCCCGCACATGGACGTTCACCAGCCCGTACTCCGTGCGGTCGATGTCCGGCATCGACGTCAGATTCGGCGCCGCCACCAGCTTGCCGTCCAGACCATAGGTCCAGGCGTGATACGGACACTGGAACGCCCGCTTCACCTCACCCGACTCCTCCAGGCACAGCTTGGCCCCACGATGCCGGCAGATGTTCAAAAACGCCCGCACCGAACCGTCCCGCGACCGGGACACCAGCACACTCTCCCGCCCCACCTGATACGTACGGAACGCGCCCGGCTTGTCCAACTCGGCCGCCCGAGCCACACAGAACCACATGGCCTCGAACACCCGCTCCTGCTCCCGGGCAAACACCCCAGGATCCGTGTAGTACTCGCCCGCCAGCGTAGGGATCAGGCTGGGCGGCAGATTCGTGATGGTCATCGTGTCACCTTCGGAAAATGTCAGACGCGCACGCGGCGAGGGTCGAACAGGGCGATGGGGTGTTCGGTGGTGCCTTCGGTGGCGAGGTCGGCGATGATCTCGCCGATCACGGGCACGAACTTGAAGCCGTGGCCCGAGAATCCGCAGGCCACCGTGACCTGCGGGTGCTCGGGGTGTCGGGAGAGCACGAAGTGCTCGTCCGGGGTGTTGCTGTACATGCAGGCCGCGCCCTTGAGGAAGCGGCCGGGCAGTGAGGGGATCCGCGGCCGCAGGTACTCGGCGATGGCCGCGATCTCCTCGGGGTGGACATCCCTGTCGAGGGTGTCGGGGTCACTGGGGACGCCCTTGCGGAAGAAGGCGACCTTGGCGCCTCCGTCAGGGCCGTCGAGGGAGGGGAAGCCGTAGATCTGGGTGCCGTCCGGGTCCTCCCAGATGTAGACGGGGTGCCGGTCGGCGGTGAACGGGCCGGTTCCGCCGTCGGGCTGGAACCAGTACATGACCTGACGCTCCACCGTCACGCTGACCCCGAGGTCGGAGAGGAGCTTCGGCGCCCAGGCGCCGGGGGCGATGACCAGCCGGTCGGCGATGTAGCTGCCCCGGTCGGTGACCACCCAGGCCTTGCCGCCCGGGCCCTCGGCCTCCCATCCGAGGACCATTTCCGCGAAGTGCAGGTCGGCGCCGTGTTCCCGGGCGAGGTTCAGGTGGGCGGTGACGGTCGCCTCAGGGCGGGCCACGCCGGCCTTGCGCTCGTAGAAGCCGACGTCCTCGGCGGCCGGGTTGAAGGTGGGGAAGCGGCGCCGGATGTCGGCGGCGGTCAGGACTTCATGGTCCAGGCCCCACTGCCGGGCGCTGCTGAGGGTGCCGGCGAACGCCAGGCTGTCCTCGCGCCCGATCATGAGGCCCCCGGTTTCGGTGAAGACCTCGTGGCCGGAGTCGACGGCCAGCTTCTCCCACAACTCGTGCGAGCGGAGCAGCAGTGGTACGTAGGCGGGGTCCTCGAAATAGGCCTGCCGGTAGATGCGGGATCCGCCATGGCTGGAGCCGAGGTTGTGGGCCGGGCCGAAGCGCTCCAGGCCGAGCACTCGCTGACCGCGGGCGGCGAGGTGGTAGGCGGCTGCGCTGCCCATCCCGCCCAGACCGACGACGATCACGTCGTATGAAGGGGCCATGTGTCCATCTCCTGGGAATCTTGCTGTCGTTGAGGGGGTTCCGCGCACGCCCGCTGAGTGGGTTCTGCGCGTGCCCGTGGCCGGTTCAGCGCCGGATGCGTGACATCTCGGGGTCGAACAGGGGCTCGGCGGCGGTGACGGCCGCGACTTGGGCGCCGAAGTACTCGATCTCCACCGGCGTTCCGGGGGCGGTGTGCTCGGCGGGCAGCCAGGCGTAGGCGATCGGCGCGTCGACCGTGTAGCCGTAGGCGGCGCTGGTCACGTAGCCGACCGGCCGTCCGGCCGCGTAGACCGGTTCGTGCCCCATCACCACGGCCTGCCGGTCCTGGATCAACAGGGCGGTGAGTCGGCGGCCGACCGTCTCCTCGCTGAGTCCCTCCAGTGCGGGCCGGCCGGTGAAGTGCGGCTTCTTCCGGCGGACGGCGAAGCCGAGGCCGGCCTCGTAGGGGTTGTGCTCGGTGGTCATGTCATGGCCCCAGGAGCGGTAACCCTTCTCCAGGCGCAGGCTGTTGAAGGCGCTGCGGCCGGCGGCGATGATGCCCAGCTCCTGCCCGGCCTCCCACAGGGTGTCCCACAGCTTGGCGCCGAGATCGGCCGTGGTGTAGAGCTCCCAGCCGAGCTCGCCCACGTAGCTGAGTCGCATCGCGGTGACCGGGACGTCGCCGAGGCAGGCCTGCTTGGCCTTGAAGTAGCCGAAGCCCTGGTGCGAGAAGTCGGTGTCGGTCAGCGGCTGCACCAGGTCGCGGGCGCGCGGGCCCCACACGCCCAGGCAGCAGGTGCCGGCGGTGATGTCGCGCACCTGTACCGACCCGTCGTCCGGCAGGTGGCGGCGCAGCCAGTCCAGGTCGAGGTTGCCGTTGGCGCCGATCTGGAAACGGTCGGCGCCAAGGCGGGCGATGGTCAGGTCGCTGCGGATGCCACCGGCGTCGTCGAGCAGCAGGGTGTACGTGACCGAGCCGACCGGCTTGTCGAGCTGATTGGTCGTCAGTACCTGGAGGAACGCGAGTGCGTCGGGGCCCGTGACCTCGAGCCGCTTCAGCGGGGTCATGTCGTACAGGGCCACGCGCTCGCGGGTGACGAGGGCCTCGGCCCCGGCGATCGGCGACCAGTAGCGGGAAGCCCAGTCGTTGCGGTGGGGGATCCGGGCCACCTCGGGGAGGCCGGCGTTGGCCTCGTACCAGTGCGGCCGCTCCCAGCCGCCGCCTTCCAGGAAGACGGCGCCGAGTGCCTCCTGGCGGGAGTGGAAGGGGCTGATCCGCAGGGGGCGCGGTCCTTCCGCCGGTTGCAGCGGGTGGAGGATGTCGTACACCTCGTCGAAGTTCCGGCAGCTGCGCTCGTGCACGTAGGAGGGAGCCAGCTGCACCTCCTCGAAGCGGTTGATGTCGCACTCGTGGACATCGGTGGTCGGCCGGCCGTCGACCAGCCACTCGGCCATCGCCTTGGCGACGCCGGCGGAGTGGGTGACCCACACGGCCTCTGCCAGCCAGAAGCCCCGCACCGTCGGTGACTCGCCCATCAACGGCATGCCGTCGGAGGTGAAGGAGAAGATGCCGTTGAAGCCCTCCTCGACCTTCGCGTCGGCCAGGGACGGGAGCAGGGTGACCGAGTCGGCCCAGGCGCCCTCGAAGTCGGCCTCGGTGAACTCCAGCGAGGACGGCATCACGGCGTCACGCGGGTGTGCGACGTCGTCCAGGGAGACGGGCATGGGGCGGTGCGCGTAGGAGCCGATGCCGATCCGGTCGACGAGCTCGCGGTAGTACAGGCCGGCGTCCTGGTTGCGCAGGATGGGCAGGGACGCCTCGGTGCGCTCGTCGTTGCGTCCCTCGAGCACCGGGAGCGTGGTGGTGCGGGCGTACTGGTGGGCCAGTGGCACCAGCGGCACCGTCTGCCCGACCATGCGCCCGATCCTCGGGCCCCAGAAGCCGGCGCAGGAGACCACGATGTCCGCCGGGAAGGTCCCCTGGTCGGTGACCACCGCGCTGACCTGGTCCCCGTTCGTCTCGATCCCGGTCACCGTGTGGTGGCCGAGGAACCGGGCGCCGCGAGACGTCGCCAGGCGGGCCTGCGCCTCGCCCGCCCGCAGGGCCTTGGCCAGGCCGTCGCTGGGGATGTGGAATCCGCCGAGGATCCGCTCGGCGTCGAGCAGGGGGTGCAGTGCGGCGGACTCCTCGGGGGTGAGCAGGCGGCTGTCGACGCCCCAGGAGCTCAGCCACCCGTGCCGGCGCTGGATCTCCGCCAGCCGCTCGGGGCTGGTGGCCACCTCCAGCCCGCCGACCTGCCGGAAGCACCACTGCCCGTCGAGGGTCAGCGTGCTGTACTTCTCGACCGTGTAGCGGGCGAACTCGGTCATCGTCCTGGACGCGTTGGTCTGGAAGACCAGACCGGGGGCGTGCGAGGTGGAGCCGCCCGTGGCGAAGAGCGGGCCCTGCTCCAGGACGGTGACGTCCGTCCAGCCGCGTGCGGTGAGTTCGTCGCTGAGTGCGCACCCGACGATGCCTGCACCGATGATGACCACCTTCGGCTGTGCCGCCATGGTCTTCCTCCAGATTCGTGTTCTGTGACGGGCGGGTCAGTGCCCTCGGGCGATCCAGTCGTCGAGCTGGGGAGCTTCGGCTCCGACCGACGTGGTGGCGCCATGACCGGGGTGGACGGTGGTGTCGACGGGGAGCGTGAGCAGCCGGTCACGGATGGAGGCGATGATGGTGTCGAAGTCGGAGTAGGAGCGGCCGGTGGCTCCGGGACCGCCCCGGAAGAGGGTGTCGCCGGAGAACAGCACTTCCAGCTCGGGCACGTACAGGCAGACGGCCCCGGGAGAGTGGCCGGGAGTGTGCAGCACGTACAGTCCGGTGTCGGCCACGGTCAGCAGCTCGCCGTCGACCAGGTCCCAGTACCCGTGTTCCCGGTCGGGGTGCACCTCCTTCCACAGCACGGAGTCGGCGGGATGGAGCAGGATGGGCGCCCCGGTGCGGGCGGCGAGAGCGGGGGCGGCGTTGATGTGGTCGTTGTGGGCGTGGGTGCACACGATGCCGACCAGGCGCCGGTCGCCGACAGCGGCCGCGATCGCCGCCGCGTCGTGCGCGGCGTCGATGACCAGGACCTCCCGGTCGTCGCCGATCAGCCAGACGTTGTTGTCCACCTCCCAACTCCCCCCGTCCAGCTGGAAGGTTCCGGAGGTGACCAGGCGCTCGATCCGCGCGGTCACAGGATGACCACCGAGCGCAGGACCTCACCGCGGTGCATCTTGGCGAACGCCGCTTCCACCTCGTCGAGGGCGATCTTCTCGCTGACGAATCCCGCCAGGTCGAAGCGGCCTTGCAGGTAGAGGTCGATCAGGGCGGGGAAGTCCCGGGAGGGCAGGCAGTCGCCGTACCAGCTGGACTTCAGCGCGCCGCCGCGGCCGAAGACGTCCAACAGGGGGAGGTCGACGGTCAGTTCGGGGGTGGGGACGCCGACCAGGACGGCGGTGCCGGCAAGATCGCGGGCGTAGAAGGCCTGCTTGTAGGTTTCGGGCCGGCCCACCGCGTCCACGACGACGTCGGCGCCGAAGCCGCCGGTGAGGGCGCGGATGGCCTCGACGGCGTCGGTCCTGGAGGAGTCGACGGTGTCGGTGGCGCCGAATTCCTCGGCCCACCTCAGCTTCCGCTCGTCGACGTCGACCGCGATGATGCGGCCGGCGCCGGCCACCTTGGCCCCCGCGATGGCGGCCATGCCCACGCCGCCGCAGCCGATCACCGCGATCGAGTCCCCGCGGCCGACGCCGCCGGTGTTGACCGCGGCGCCGAACCCGGCCATCACGCCGCAGCCGAGCAGTCCCGCCGCGGCGGCGGAGGCGGTCGAGTCGACCTTGGTGCACTGACCGGCGGCGACCAGGGTCTTCTCGGCGAAGGCGCCGATGCCGAGGGCCGGGGACAGCGGGGTGCCGTCGGCCAGCGTCATCGGCTGGGTGGCGTTGTGGGTGGCGAAGCAGTACCAGGGCTTGCCCTTGCGGCAGGCCCGGCACTGGCCGCCGCAGACCGCGCGCCAGTTGAGCACGACGAAGTCGCCGGGTGCGACGTCGGTGACGCCTGCACCGACCGCCTCGACCACGCCCGCGGCCTCATGGCCGAGCAGGAACGGGAACTCGTCCGCGATCCCGCCCTCCCGGTAGTGCAGGTCGGTGTGGCAGACGCCGCAGGCCTGCACCTGCACCAGCGCCTCGCCTGGGCCGGGGTCGGGGACCAGGACGGTCTCCACCGTGACCGGAACGCCCTTCTTCAGGGCGACGACGGCGCGTACCTCGTGTGTCACTGTCGATCTCCTCGCTGAGGGAGACGGCCGAATGCGAGGTCCGGCCGGATGTGCTGGATGACGGGGCGTCGCATCGCTCCGCCGGAGCGATGGACGCGGGAGGGGGAACGTCGATGTTCACGGGGGTCCCGCAGCGAGCGGCGGGCCTCGACGTGGCAACCGGTGTCGGACCGACGTGCCCGGAGGCTCGGAGGCTCAGACGGTTGTTGCGTATTACGCCTCTTGCTTCGCTATAAGAAACAGTCTGCCTGCTGGGCGACCGCTGTCAAGGGGTTGGAACGGGCGAACTTGTCGTGCTGTCGGCAGCACCTGCGGCCGACCGGCCACGACCGCCGGAAACGACGGTGCCCCGCGACCGTTCAACGGGCCACGAGGCAGGGTCGGCCTCCGCGGCGATCAGGCCGTCAGGGCAGATGGGGAGGCCGCAAAGGGACAGCGCCGGGCCGTCCACGGCGGACGACCTCTCCCCCGCCGCACGCAGCTGTCCGGCCCCCGGAGGAGGCCGGACAGCTGTGCTTCGCCGCGTTCGGCCCCGAGGCCGGACAGCCGGCGCAGCGTCGCGTTCGGCACTGAGGCCCGACAGCGCCGGGCGTCGCGTTCGGCGCTTGCGCCGTCAGGGTCGTTCGATTGCGTCAGGAGCGCTCGAGGTCGCCCTCCCTCAGGCCGCCGACACGCTCACTGTCGTCAGCCGAGGACTGCCGGAAGCGGGCGGGAAGGGCACTGGTCTCCGCCAGCGTGCGCCCACGCGTCTCCTCGGCCCACGCCAGGGACACCACCCAGCCCAGCAGTGTGATGCCGGCACCGATCAGCATGGTCGTGCCGATGCCCAGCTTGCTGAGGGAGATCGGCAGCAGGAAGGTGCCCGCGGCGGCGCCGATGCGGCTGATGGAGGTGGCCACGCCTCCCGCGGTGGCCCGGATGCCGGTGGGGAACAGCTCGTTGGGATAGGTCCACTCCAGCACCGTGGGACCGCCCGAGAGGAGGGCATAGGCGCAGAAGCACAGGATGACCACCGTGATGGGGAGGGCGTCGCCGCCACCCAGCACCGCGAGCGGGACCGCCATCAGGGCGAACGACCAGACCATGACGGGGCGGCGTCCCACCCGGTCCACCAGGCGCAGCGCGGGGAGGCAGCCCAGCACGAACACGATGCTGATCAGGGCCGAGCCGAGGTTGCTCGCGTTGCCCTCCCCGAGCCCGAAGGAGCCCAGGATGGCGGGCCCGAAGGTGTAGAGGGCGAACATCGGCGTGATCTGACACATGTAGAACAGTCCGCAGAAGAGCGTCCGCCGCAGGTAGGCGCCCTGGAACAGGTCACGGAACCGGTTCTGTTCCACCGCCTGTTCGGCAGCCGAGGCCGCGAGCAGCTGCTCGATCGGGACGGTACGGCCGAGGGCTTTCCTGATCGAGTCCTGGGCATCGGCGGTGCGGCCCTTGTTCACCAGCCACAGCGGGGACTCGGGCGTACCGATGCGCATCAGCAGGATCACGGCGCTCAGCACGGCGCCGGAGGCGAGCATCCACCGCCAGGTGCCGGTGCCGCCGATCTCGGCCATGACGTAGCCGGCCACGTAGGCGGCTGCCGCACCGACGTACCAGGCGAGGATGAGGACGCCGAGCAGTCGGCCCCTGTGCCGGCCCGGCACCCACTCGGCCAGCAGGGACGTCGCGATCGGGTAGTCCGCTCCGATGGCTATGCCGAGGACGAAGCGCAGCACGACGAACTGCCAGGTCTCGGTGGCGAACACCGACAGCACCGATGCGCCGACCAGAATCGCCAGGTCAATGGTGTACATCGCCTCACGGCCGAGTTTGTCGGTGACGGCTCCGCCGAACAGGCCTCCGACGAAGATGCCGACCAGGGCGGCGGCACCGATGAGACCCACGTCCCCCGCGCTCAGGTGCAGTTCGCTGCTCATGCCGACCAGCGCGACGCCGATGATGCTGAGCAGGTAGCCGTCCAGGAAGGGGCCGCCGGCGCAGGCCCAGGTGAGTTTCCGATGGAACCTGCTCAGTGGCGCCTCGTCGATGGCACGGATGGACATCTGAACTCCAGGGATGGGGGACTGTGGACTGCGTGACCCGCACACCGGGGCGGCGACCGCGCGGTCGACGGATCACACGTGAGCAATGTTGCGCTCATAAAAACTCGTTTCTACATACGCAACCGAACATCGATCGCGTGTCGGCGTCAAGACACGATGCGGAAGCTCTTGTAACTTGCTCGGCCTTCGGCGACGGCCTCCGACGCTCTTACGCATGGCATCCGCCCGCGACGGCACAGTTCAAGTCGTTGCGTATAACGATCTGAGTTTTGTATCGTGAAACAACGTCCGGTATGACTCCACGGAGGAGCGGACTTCGCCGGACTGCCGCGCGCGGCCGCAGCCCCGCCCCAACGGCGCCGGGACCCTCCGGACTTTCTCCCGACGCCGGCGCCCTCGGCCCGCAGCAGACCTCCGCCCGACCCCGTCCCGTAAGCGAATGGCGGCCTGCGCCGCCTCCGGAGCGGCGATCGGCGGACGCCAGTCACTTCCACGACAGAGAAGGAAATGACCATGACCATCAGCCTGAACGCCGGATCACTGTCCTCCGACGAGCTCGAGGACAAGAAGGACCTCGCCCCGCCGACAGCCACGCCCCTCGGCGGACCCATGCAGACCCGCAGCCGGCGGATCTTCACCTCGGACGACGGCAGGATCGTCAGCGGAACATGGGAGTGCGAACCGGGAGAGTCGGCATGGGACTTCTCCGACCGCGGTGAAGTCATCCACGTGCTGTCCGGTCGGATGACGTGTGAAGAGAAGGGAGGGGCGACGACCGAGGTCGGTCCCGGAACCACCGCGGTGTTCCCCATCGGGTGGCAGGGCACCTGGACGATCCACGAGACGCTGCGCAAGGTCTTCGTCATCTACACGTAGACCTCGACGCCGTCGCGAGCCTGCTCCCGAACTCGGGGGCAGGCTCGCGGCGCGTCCGGAGCGTTTGCACGCCGGGCACCGTCCGGCGAACGAGCCGGGTGCAGCACCAGGCACAGCACGCAACCGTGCGTCACATGGGTGACGAGTGCCGCACAAGACCGCCCCACCGAACGTGACAGTTGCCCGCCGGCCCTTGACCAGCCGGCCGTCCACACTGGACGATGTTGCGTATCACTCATCCTGTTGTGTAATACGCATCAACGGAGGATGCCATGTCTCCTCGACCGCAGTCCGGCAGCGAGTTCGTCCTCACCCTTTCGTGCCCTGACCGGGCCGGTCTCGTCCACGCCGTGACCACGTTTCTCGTCGACCACTCCGGCAACATCCTGGAGAGCCAGCAGTTCGACGACCGACTGCAGAACCGCTTCTTCATGCGGGTGCACTTCGATGTCTCGGATCCGGACGTTTCCCTGAAGGAGCTGCGCACCGGTTTCGGCCCGGTGGCCGAGGCGTACCGGATCACCTGGCAGCTGCACGACGCCGCGACCCCGACCCGCACCCTGATCATGGTGTCGAAGTTCGGCCACTGCCTGAACGACCTGCTCTTCCGCAGGTCCACGGGCACGCTCAACATCGAGATCCCGGCGATCGTCTCCAACCACCGCGACTTCGAGCCGCTGGCGCAGAACTACGGCATCCCGTTCCACCACATCCCGGTGACACCGCAGACGAAGGGCGAGGCGGAGGCGCGGCTGCTGCAGCTCGTGGACGATCTCGACATCGACCTCGTCGTCCTCGCCCGCTACATGCAGATCCTCTCCGACGACCTGTGCAAGCAGCTGGACGGCCGGGCGATCAACATCCACCACTCGTTCCTGCCGAGCTTCAAGGGCGCGCGGCCGTACGTCCAGGCGCATGAGCGCGGGGTCAAGCTCGTCGGAGCCACGGCGCACTACGTCACATCGGACCTCGACGAAGGCCCGATCATCGAGCAGGACGTGGTCCGCGTGGACCACTCGCGCGCCCCGGACGAGCTGGTCACCATGGGCCGCGATGTCGAGGCCCAGGTGCTGGCCCGCGCCGTGGAGTGGCACAGTGAGAGCCGCGTGCTGATCAACGGCAACCGCACGGTCGTGTTCCGCTGACCGGGCCGGCCGGGCCGGCGCGGGAGTAACGGGCGGTCCGGGCGGCGGCGCACGCAGCGCGCGGTCGCCCGGGCCGGGCGTCGCCGGGCTACGGCCGTGTCGTCGACGCGGCCGTAGCCCGGCGACGACGTCCGCTGTATGCGCCTCGCCGACGGCCGTCCGGTCGGCGCGATCCGGACCCCGCACGGGTCCGTCGGGCGCTGGGCGCGCCGGTCTGCTCGCATACGCGCAGTGGAGCGGCCGGATGCCTTGAGGAGCATTCCCGGGACTGGTATACCGGCTTAGCCGCACTCGCGCCGCTGATGTCGCCGCACACGCCACAGCACTGCAGAATCCATGGATACCAGTGCGTATAGTTGCGCCATGAGCAACTATACGGCAGATGGCGAAACAGCAGGTCCCGCGGCGGGCGGCGTGCAGTCCGTCGACCGTGCCGTCAGCGTCCTGGAGATCCTCGCCCAGCGCGGCGAGGCGGGCGTGAGCGAGGTCGCCGCCGAGATCGACGTCCACAAGTCGACCGCGTTCCGTCTTCTCGGGGCGCTGGAGGCGCGTGGTCTGGTCGAGCAGGCGGCAGAGCGGGGCAAGTACCGGCTCGGTTTCGGGATTGTGCGCCTGGCCGGCGCGGTCACGGGCCGGCTCGACCTCACCCAGCAGGGCCGGCCCGTGTGCGAGCGGCTCGCCGAGGAGATCGGTGAGACCGTCAACATCGCCGTCCTGCAGGAGCACTACGCGGTCAACCTCGACCAGGTGCGCGGCCCGGGCGCGGTCGGCACGCACAACTGGGTCGGACAGCTCACCCCGCTGCACGCCACCTCCAGCGGCAAGATCCTGCTGGCTCACCTGCCGGCGACGGAGCGGGCCGCAGTGATCACGAGGTCCGGGATGCAGAAGCTGACGCCGCACACGATCACCGCCAAGAGCAGGCTGGAGAAGGCGCTCGCCGAGGCGCGGGAGCGCGGTTACGCGGTGTCGTTGGAGGAATTCGAGATCGGACTGCACGCCATGGCGGCGCCCATCCGGTCTCGCGACGGCGACGTCATCGCCGCCCTCAGCGCCTCCGGCCCCGAGTACCGCTTCACCGAGGAGCGGATGCACGAGCTCGCACCCGTGCTGGTCAGAGGCGCCGAGGAGATCAGCCACCGCATGGGCTACATCGGCTGAGTCCCGTGCGGGCCGACGGGTCCGGCCGGCGCCGCCTGTGCCTCGTCGCTGCGGGCTGCCGCACGCGGCTCGAGCCGGACCACGATGCTCTTGGACGTCGGTGTGTTGGAGATGTCGGCCACCGAGTCGAGCGGGACGAGCACATTGGCCTCGGGGAAGTAGGCCGCGCAGCAGCCGCGGGGCGTGTCGTAGGCGACGGCGCGGAAGTCCTCCGCCCGCCGCTCAGGGCCGTCCTGCCACTCGCTGACGAGGTCCACCAGGTCCCCGTCGGTGAGCCCGCGCTCGGCGAGGTCGTCGGGGTGGACGAACACGACTCGGCGTCCCTGGTGGATGCCGCGGTAGCGGTCGTCGAGGCCGTAGATCGTGGTGTTGTACTGGTCGTGGCTGCGCAGTGTCTGCAGCAGCATGCGGCCGGGCGGGACGCGCAGCACCTGAAGGGGGTTGACCGTGAAGTTGGCCTTGCCCGTGCTAGTGGGGAAGTGCCGTGCGTCACGGGGGCCGTGCGGCAGGGTGAAGCCTCCGGGGTGCCGGACCCGGGTGTTGAAGTCGGCGAAGTCCGGCAGGACCCGGGCGATGCTGTCGCGGACGGCGTCGTAGTCGGCCTCGAAGGCCGCCCACGGCACCTCGCCGTCCGGCCCGAAGAGGGCCTGCGCCAGCCGGCAGACGACGGCCGGCTCGGAGAGCAGGTGCGCGGAGGCGGGTGGCAGCCCGCCGCGTGAGGCGTGCACCATCCCCATCGAGTCCTCGACGGTGACGAACCGGTTCCTGCCGTCCGGTCCCCTGTCACGTTCGGTGCGGCCGAGGACGGGGAGGATGAGGGCCTCTCGGCCGCAGACGGCGTGGGAGCGGTTGAGCTTGGTGGAGACCTGCACGGTCAGCCGGCAGTTCCGCAGGGCGCGCTCCGTGGCGGCCGTGTCCGGGGCGGCGGAGACGAAGTTGCCGCCCATGGCGAAGAACACCTTCACGTCCTCGGTGCCCATCGCCCGGATCGTCTCCACGGCGTCGAAACCGTGGTGGCGTGGCGGGTCGAATCCGAATTCCTTGTGCAGCGCGTCGAGGAAATCCGGCGCCGGCTTCTCGTAGATGCCCATCGTCCGGTCGCCCTGGACGTTGGAGTGGCCTCGCACGGGGCACACACCGGCGCCGGGGCGGCCGATGTTCCCGCGCAGCAGCAGGAAGTCCACCACCTCGCGGATGGTGGGCACGGAGTGCTTGTGCTGGGTGAGGCCCATGGCCCAGCACACCACGATCGACCGGGCGGACAGGACGTCGCGCGCGGTCGCCTCGATGGCTTCGCGCGCGAGTCCGGTCGCCTCGGCGACGTCGTCCCAGTCGAGTGTGCGCAGGTGGTCGGCGTAGGCGTCGAAGCCGTCGGTGTGCGCGGCGATGAAGTCGTGGTCGAGGACCGTGCCGGGCGCGGCGTCCTCGGCCTCCAGCAGCAGCCGTGACAGCGCCTGGAAGAGCGCCTGGTCGCCGCCGAGCCGGATCTGCAGGAACCGGTCGGCCAGGGACGTGCCGCCGCCGGCTACTCCGCGGGCGTTCTGCGGGTTCTTGAAGCGCAGCAGCCCGGCCTCGGGCAGCGGGTTCACGGCCACGATGCGCGCACCGCGCTGCTTGGCCTTCTCCAGCGCGGACAGCATGCGCGGGTGGTTGGTGCCGGGATTCTGCCCGACGACGAAGATCAGGTCGGCGCGGTACAGATCGTCGAGGTGGACGCTGCCCTTGCCGACCCCGATCGTCTCGGTGAGCGCCGAGCCGCTCGACTCGTGGCACATGTTCGAGCAGTCCGGCAGGTTGTTGGTGCCGAATCGCCGTACGAGGAGCTGGTAGAGGTAGGCGGCCTCGTTGGAGGTCCGCCCCGAGGTGTAGAAGGCCGCTTCGTCGGGGCTGCGCAGCGCCTTGAGCTGCTGGGCGATGACGTCGAACGCCGTCTCCCAGGTGACCGGCACGTACGTGTCGGAGCCGGCCGGCTTGTGCATCGGCTCGGTGAGGCGGCCCTGCTGGCCCAGCCAGTAGTCGCTGCGGGTCGCGAGTTCGCCCACCGGGTGCGCGGCGAAAAACTCGCGCGTCACCCGGCGGACGGTGGCCTCCTCGGCGACAGCCTTGGCGCCGTTCTCGCAGAACTCGGCCCTGCTGCGGTGATCGCCCTCCGGCCAGGCGCAACCGGGGCAGTCGAAGCCGTCCTTCTGGTTGACCTTCAGCAGGGTCAGCGCGGTGCGCCGCACGCCCATCTGGTCGTACCCCATGCGCAGCGCATGGGTCACCGCGGGGATCCCGGCGGCCCAGCGCTTCGGTTCGGTCACTTCCAGTGCGTCCTCGCCGGGGTCCACGCGCGGCGCCTTGCGTGCCATGACTGCCTCTCCTCGTCCGATGTGCCGGTGGGACTGCTGTTATGCGCTCAGTCGGGTCTGCAGCCAGGTGTGGAATTCGCCGATGTGGTGTTCGCTGGGCACCAGGACACCGCCCTTGGCATACGCCCGGGAGCTCATCGCCGGCTGGGTACGCTCACAGGCGTCGAAGTCCTGCTGGTTGACCCGGTGGAACAGCTCCACCGACCGGTCCACGTCCTTGCCGCTCTCCACCACATGCGGCAGATACAGCCAGTCGCACTCCACGACCGTCCGGTCGTGCGCCATCGGATACATCCGGTGGAAGATCACATGATCGGGCACCAGGTTGATGAACACCTGCGGCCGCACCGTGATCGCGTAATACCGGCGGTCCTGGTCCTCCGCAACACCCGGAATACGGTCCAGACCCTCCGAACCGTCCACCGTGAAGCCCTTCACCTCCTCACCGAACTCCGCACCGTGCCCCACGTAGTACTGAGCCGCGTAACCGTCCGCGAACTCCGGCAGCACCTCCGTCAGTTCCGGATGGATCGTCGCGCAGTGGTAGCACTCCATGAAGTTCTCGATGATCAGCTTCCAGTTCGCCCGCACGTCATAGGTGATACGCCGGCCCAGCCGCAGATGGTCGATGTCATAACGCTCGATCGACTCCAGATCCCCCAGCCGCTCCACCACCGCGCCCATCACATCCGCCTCGAACGACGGCGGCTCCTCGGCCAGGCACACCCACACATACCCCAGCCACTCCCGCACATGGACGTTCACCAGCCCGTACTCCGTGCGGTCGATGTCCGGCATCGACGTCAGATTCGGCGCCGCCACCAGCTTGCCGTCCAGACCATAGGTCCAGGCGTGATACGGACACTGGAACGCCCGCTTCACCTCACCCGACTCCTCCAGGCACAGCTTGGCCCCACGATGCCGGCAGATGTTCAAAAACGCCCGCACCGAACCGTCCCGCGACCGGGACACCAGCACACTCTCCCGCCCCACCTGATACGTACGGAACGCGCCCGGCTTGTCCAACTCGGCCGCCCGAGCCACACAGAACCACATGGCCTCGAACACCCGCTCCTGCTCCCGGGCAAACACCCCAGGATCCGTGTAGTACTCGCCCGCCAGCGTGGCGATCAGGCTCGGGGACAGACTGGTGCTGCTCATCATTCTCACCTCGGGAGATGTCACACGCGCACACGGCGCAGTGGTCCGTCAGGGACGGTTCACAACGGTGCGTTTCTCAATAAGAGACAAGTGGCGTATTACGAAACAAAGAATCTGCTGTGGAGGAAGCGGTGTCAAGACGTCGGCCCGGCAGGCTGCGGCGCCGCGCCGCCGGCCGGACACCGGGCCTCAGCGCAGGGACACCTGCGCCGGATCCTGGAGCACACGCCCCAGGAACGACGTGCGTGACGTGCCCACGAGGAGGGGACAACCCGGCGTGCCCGACTGCCCGCCGTCGGAGAACGAGTCCGGAGTGACGTTCACGACGCCCATGACCAGGGTCCGGCCCGGCCGCGGAAGCCCGTAGGGGTGCGGTTCCGGGATGCCGGGGCGTGTGGGGGCGGTGGCGTGGGCAATGGCGGTCACGCGGATCCGTCCTCGCGCGCAGCGACCGTGGACAGCTGACGGCGCCAGCGCATGAACGGGCGGGTCCGGTTCACGCCGAGCACGGCGACCGGGCGCTCTGCCCGCCGGTAGACGGCGAGGAAGCTGCGGTCGTCCGCGGCACCCTCCTCGACGGTCACGCTGTCGGCCCCGGCCGCGTATCCGGCGAACTGGATGCGCACGCCGTACTGGTCGGACCAGAAGTACGGCGGACGCGGCGGCTCGGGTGCGGCCGTGCCTCCGGAGAGCAGGGCGGTCACGGCCGCCGCCGGACGCTCGCGCGCACCGGTCCAGTGCTCCACGCGGCGGTGGGCCCCGACCGCGGGGTCGTACCAGGCCGCGCAGTCGCCGACCGCCACGACGCCGGGGACGTTCGTGGCGCCGGCGGCGTCGCACAGCACGCCGTTCTCCAGCGCCACGCCGGAGCCGTCGAGCCAGTCGACGCAGGGGCGGGCACCCACTCCGACGACGACGGTGTCGGCGGCAAGGCTGCGGCCGTCGTCCAGCAGCACCGCCTTCACCCTCCCGCGGGCTCGGCCACCGTTGAGAGTGGCCTCCGCGTGAGGGATTCCCGTCCCGCTCGGCGCATCACCGCTGAGCCCTTGTACGCCGACTCCGCACAGCAGCCGCACGCCGTGGTCGGCGTGGAGGGCCGACAGGAGCGCGCCCATCGCCGTGCCGAGCGGACCGGCGAGCGGGGTCGGCGCGGCCTCGACCACAGTGACGTCGAGCCCGAGGGCGCGGGCGGTCGAGGCGACCTCTGCGCCGACGAAGCCGCCGCCGATGACGACGAGCCGTCCTCCGCGCGCCAGGTCCTCGCGCAGTGCGCGGGCGTCGTCGAGCGTGCGCAGCACGTGGACGCCGGCCAGACCCTGGCTGCCGGGGAGGGTGCGGGCGGCCGCTCCGGTGGCCACCACGACCCCGTCGGCGCGGACCGTACGGCCGTCCGCCAGCCGTATTGTGCGATCGGCGCTGTCGAGCCCGACGGCGCGGGTGCCGAGCAGCCACTCCGCGCCCAGCTCCTCGCCGTCCGCCTCGAGCGCGAGGTCCGACTCCCCCACCTGGCCGGCGAGGAACTCCTTCGACAGCGGGGGGCGGTCGTAGGGGCGGTGGGTCTCGTCGCCGATGATGACGAGCCGTCCGTCATAGCCCTGCGCGCGCAGGGCCCGGGCGGCCGACAGCCCGGCCAGCGAGGCGCCGACGACCGCCACGCTCTTCACGCGGCGTCTCCGGAGACCGGGACCGCTCCGAGCCGTGCGGCGACACAGGAGGGCGGGAGGTTAGGCGGGGCGTCGGAGAGCTTGACGTAGATCATGCCGTCCTCGACGAGGACCTGGTGGGTGCGCACGGGGAGCCGGGCCGGCGGGGCGTCCACGCGTCCCGTGCGCAGGTCGAACTTCGAAGCGTGCAGGGGACATTCGACCTCGCATCCCTCCAGCCAGCCGTCGGAGAGCGAGGCGTCCTGATGGGTGCACGTGTCGTCGATCGCGTAGAACTCGCCGTCCTCGGTGTGGAACACGGCGACGGGCGGGTCGGACTCGATCCGGTACGCCTCGCCTCGCGGCAGGTCGGCGACACGGCACGCAGGAATCATCATGACCACCTCGGTGCGTATTACGAAACGGATTGCGTCAAGTGCAACGCCAGTCTGAGGTCGCCTCTACCCCTTGTCAAGGAGTCGTTTTGGGCATCCCGTGAGGTCTTCCGCGGCTCGCCCGCTGCCGGGGCGATCGGCGGCACGGGGCGGGCCAAGAGCGGCCGGACGCGTCGGCCTTCTGCCGAAGGCCGGCCCGGCGGGATTCCCAGGGCGATGCGGGTGAACCGGACCGCGCGTGGGCATGCCCGTGGTCCCGGCCCGGCGGAGCTGTCCCAGGGCTCAGGCGCGCTGACGCCGCTGCCCCGCCGGCACGCCGGACCGCCGCGTACCGCTCGGCCTTCCGAGCGGCCCCGGTGGCGCGGATCGCCGAATCCCTGCTGTCTGGACGGAGGACGTGCAGACAGAGAGCGAGGGACCATGAACCGCACGCACGAGCACCTCGGGACTCCCCGGGCCGCCGGGATCGCCGGGGTCGTCTTCGCGATCCTGATGGCCGCGGCGATCGTCCTGGTGCGCCTCGCCCTGCCCGGCGGGGCCGGCGGGGACGACATCACCGTCGATGCCGGGCAGCGGAGCGCCGTGCAGTCGGCGCTGGCGCTGCTGCCGTTCGCAGGGATCGCCTTCCTGTGGTTCATGGGAGCCCTGCGTACGCAGGCGGGTGAGCATGAGGACCGGTTCGTGTCCACCGTCTTCCTGGGCAGCGGCTTCGTCTTCGTCGCCACCCTGTTCGCCAGCGCCGCGGCGGCGGGGACCGTGCTCGACGAGAGTCAGCAGCCCTTGCCGTTCGGCCGCCACTTCGCGTACTCCCTGCTGACCACGTACGCAATGCGGATGGCGGCCGTGTTCATCTTCACGACCTCGGCCATCGGCCGCCGCCTCGGCCTCTTCCCTCGACCGCTCGTCGTCCTCGGCTATCTCGCCGGTCTGACGCTGCTGGTGGTGGGAGCGGACCTGCCCTGGTCGGAACTGGTCTTCCCGGCCTGGGCGCTGATCGTCGGCCTGTACATCCTGTCGGGCCGTCACCCCGCCGGCCCCGGGCCCGCGGCCCCTGCCTGAGCGGCCCCCGCCTGAGCGGGCCCTGCCTGAGCGGGCCCGGCACCTCACCCGAACGGGCTGCTCCTCGTCGCCTCATCCCCTCCGGTCGCAGAGGCTGGTCCAGGGGGTCCGGACCAACGGAAGGGACCGATCCCTTGGTAAGGCTTGTCGTCGACCTGAACCACTGTCAGGGGTACGCGCAGTGCGCGTTTCTCGCCCCCGACGTCTTCACCATGCACGGCGAGGAGGGGCTGCTGTACACCCCGGACGCAGACGAGACACATCGCGAGAAGCTGGCACAGGCCGCCGCCGCCTGCCCCGTCCAGGCCATCCTCGTCGATGCGCTGGACGCACCGGCCGAGGGGGTGTCCGGTGAACGGTGACGGATGGCTGGACTGGCTCAGACGCGAGGGCCGTATCGTCGTCGTCGGCGCCTCTCTGGCGGGTCTGCGGGCGGCGGAGACCCTCCGCGAGAAGGGCTTCGCCGGTTCCCTGACGATGATCGGCGACGAGCCCCACGAGCCGTACGACCGGCCGCCGCTGTCCAAGCAGGTACTGCTGGGCGTGGCCGCCGCGGACCGCACCGCACTGCCCAGACGCCGCGCCCTGGACGCGACCTGGCGGCTCGGCGTCCCGGCCACCGGCCTGGACATGGCAGCCCGACGGGTACGGCTGGCCGACGGCGACGAGGTGCCGTACGACCGGCTGCTGATCGCCACCGGCGTGCGCGCACGACCGTGGCCACGCGAGGCCGAGGCGGAACTCGACGGCGTCTTCGTGCTGCGGACCCGCGACGACGGCGCCGCGCTCGCACGGCGGCTCGCCGAGGGCCCGAAGCGGGTCTTCGTCATCGGCGCCGGGTTCACCGGCTCGGAGATCGCCTCCGCCTGCCGCGAACGGGGCCTGGCCGTCACCGTCGCCGAACGCGGCGCGGCACCCCTGGTCGGTGCACTCGGCGGGGTGGTCGGCGCGGTCGCCGCCGACCTCCAGCGCGGGCATGGTGTCGACCTGCGCTGCGGGGTGATGGTGACCGCGCTGGAGGGCGACGCCTCGGGACGGGTGCGCGCCGCGCACCTGTCGGACGGATCCACCGTCGAGACGGACGTGGTGGTCGTCTCGCTCGGCGCCACCCGCAACACCGAATGGCTGGCCGGGTCGGGACTCGGCGCCGGTCCCCGCGGCATCGCCTGCGACGCGGGCTGCCGCGCCTTCGACATCCGCGGCATCGTGACCGACGACGTCTTCGTCGCCGGCGACGTCGCCCGGTCCCCGCATCCCCTGTTCGGCTACCAGTTCCTGTCCCTGGAGCACTGGGGCAACGCCGTCTCCCAGGCCAGGACCGCGGCACACAACATGCTCAGCGAGAGCACCGACCGGCTTCCCCACATATGGGTGCCGGCCTTCTGGTCCTCCCAGTTCGGCGTGAACATCAAGTCCGTCGGTGTGCCGTCGATGGGAACCGAGATCGTCGTCTCCCAGGGCTCCCTCGACGACCGTCGGTTCATCGGCGTCTACGGGTACCAGGGCCGCGTCATCGGCGCGGTCGCCTTCGACCATGCCCGGTGGCTGCCTTTCTACCAGGAACTGATCGAGACCACCGCACCGTTCCCGCCGGCCTTCCCGTCGGTGGGCCGGCGCTCGGACGGGCAGCGGCCGATGGACGCCGACTTCCCCGACCCGTCGGTGCCGACCCACGGCCCCACTGTGACCCTCAGCGGATACTCACCGGCCGACCGCCGGATGACGTTCACCCCCGCGCACTGACCCGCACGGCCACGAGGACCCACCATGACGCCATCGCTGCTGCACCAGATCCTGGACTACTCCAACCGTGCCGATCCGTACCCGATCTACGAAGAGCTGCGCAGAACACCGGTCCACCGCGAAGCCGACGGGCCGTTCGTCGTCAGCACCTACTACGAGATCCGCAGCCTCCTGCACGACCCTCGCATCAGCTCCGACGCCCGCAATCTGGCCTCGACCGCCGATGCCTCGCCGGCAGAGCCGACCCAGGAGGAGGAGAGCGTCCTGCCGCCGAGCTTCCTACGGCTCGACCCGCCCGAACACGACCGGCTGCGACGCATGACCAACAGGCCCTTCGGCCCACCGCACTCCCCCCGCCGGGTCGACGGGATGCGCCAGGAACTCCACGGCATCGTCTCCGCCCTCATCGACGGCATCGACGACACGGGCCGGATCGACCTGGTCGACCAGTTCTCCTACCCCTTCCCCGTGACGGTGATCTGCCGGCTGCTCGGCGTGCCGCGCGAGGACGAGGCCCGCTTCCACACCTGGGCCGACACCATCGCCGCGAGCCTGGACCCCGATCCGGACGCGGACCCCACCGAGCGGGGCAAAGCCTCGCACGACGCGCGTATGCAGCTGGGCATGTACCTGGCCGGCCTGATCGAGCAACGCCGCAAGAACCCCGGGGACGACATGCTCTCCGAACTGGCCACGGGCAGGAGCCAGGACGGCACGATGACCACGATGGAACTGCTCAGTACCGCCGCGCTGCTGCTGATCGCGGGCCACGAGACCACCGTCAACCTCGTCACCAACGGAATGCTGACCCTGCTGCGCAACCCCGACGTCCTGCAACGGCTGCGGACCGACCCGCGACTCGCCGTGCCCATCGTCGAGGAACTGCTCCGCTTCGAACCGCCGGTGCAGCTGGTGCCGCAGCGCACCACCCTCGCGGACATCGAGGTCCGCGGCATCACCATCCCGAAAGGCGCCTCCCTCTGGCTGGTCCTGGCATCCGGCAACCGCGACCCCCAGCGCTTCGAGAATCCTGACCGCTTCGACCCGGACCGCCGGGACATCCAGCACCTCGGTCTGGGCAGCGGCATCCACAGCTGCTTCGGCGCACCCCTGGCCCGGCTCGAGGCCCAGATCGCCCTGTCGGAACTCGCCCGCAGACTCGAGAACCCGCGCCTGCTGGAGGACCCGCCCCCCTACCGGCGCAACGCCGTACTCCGCGGTCCGCGGCACCTGCCCATCGCCTGCGACGGGATCCGCCCCTGACGCCGTCCCCGGAACGGGCATGCGCAGCAAGGCATGGCAGGCCCCCGGGCGGCGGACGGAGCTACCGGGCGGGGCCGGTGCACCGCGCACCGTGGGTGGGGGCAGCAGCCTCGTGGTCATCGGGTGACTGTCCATTTCTGGTTGGCGGCTCCGGTGCAGGTCCATATCTGCAGCCGGGTGCCGTTGGCCGTGCTGCCGCCGGTGGCATCCAGGCATTTGTCGGCCTGGGGGTTGACGATGTCCTGGGCGGCGGGGACTGCCCACTGCTGGGCGTCGGTGCCGTTGCAGTCCCACAGCTGGACGGGCGTGCCGTCGGCCGTGCCTCCCGAGGCCACGTCCAGGCACTTGCCGAGCGCGCGGATGGTGCCGTCCGAGCTGACGGTCCACTGCTGCGCGGCCGTGCCGTTGCAGTCGTAGAGCTGTACGGCCGTGCCGTTGGCACTGTTGGCGCCGGCCACGTCCACGCAATTGCCGCCGATGCCTCTGATGGGGCCACCGCCGCCCGGCTGGGTGCTGACCCGGACGTAGTCCACCACGAGCTGCTGGGGGAAGACAGTGCTGCCGTCGGGGTCTCCGGGCCAGTAGCCGCCGACCGCGAGGTTGAGGATCAGGAAGAACGGCTTGTCGAAGACCCACTGCCGTCCGCCGAGGTCGGCGGGCGTGCGCCGCTGGTACACGGTGCCGTCGACGGACCAGGTGATCGAGTCCGGGCTCCAGTCGACGGCGAAGGTGTGGAAGGCGTCGGCGAACACCTGACCGCCGGGCAGGGTGTACGCGGCGCCGATGCCGCCGGTTCCTGAGTAGCCGGGGCCGTGGAGGGTGCCGTGGACGGTGGACGGTTCGAAGCCCACGTTCTCCATGACGTCGATCTCGCCCGAGTCGGGCCAGCCGACCTGCCCGATGTCGTTGCCCAGCATCCAGAACGCGGGCCACATGCCCTGCCCGCGCGGGATCTTCATCCGGGCCTCGACGCGGCCGTACGTCGTGGTGAATCTGCCGGCCGTGTTGAGCCGGGCAGAGGTGTACTCGCATCTGCCGTACCAGCACTGGTAGTTGCCCGGGTTCTCACGGCGGGCCGTGATGACCAGGTGACCCTGGCCGTCGAGGACGGCGTTGCGGTTGCCCGCGGTGTAGTACTGCCGCTCGTGGTTGTTGACGTTGTCGCCCGTCTCGATCTGCCACTTACCGCCGTCGACGGCGGAGCCCGCAGGCCCGTCGAATTCGTCGGCGAAGGCGAGGGCGGTCGGAGCGGCCGCGACCGTCGGCGCGGCGGGCTTGGCCTCGGGCGCAGGCGCTCCCTGCGCCAGTCCGGTGGACAGCGACGCGAGGGCGAGGACGGAAACCAGGGACAGCGACAGGCGCCGGGGCAGGCGTGGGGGGTGCATGTCTCTCCCTTCATGGAGCATGACGGGGACAGCCGAGGTCATGGCATGCATATGACAGATCGCCGCCGAGCGGCTCCCATGTAACAGGAAGTGGAGTGAGAACTCGCCCCGGGAGCCACTCAGTTCACTACGTGATTCAAGAAGTGAACGATGGGCCTGTCAAGGGCTTGGTATGGACCAGATTCATGAACGCAGGCCACGACCGCATCTCCGGTGCCCCGGGCCGCCCCCTCGGGTCCACCGCCATCGTCAGGCGTGCGGGTCGAAGGGAACACCGGCCGGCTTGGCCTTTTCGAGGTGGTAGGCGAAGTTGCCGTCCTTCAGACCGAACACGGCACTTCCGAAATCGGGCTGGCTCAACGTGTCGCGTATGCCGGTGGGGTAGCCGTTCCAGCCCACCAGGGCGGGGAACTGCCAGCTGCGGTAGTGATTCTCGGGCGGCTCGTCGTTGGAGTTCGCGGGACGGAAGCAGTGCGTGCTCACACCGTCCTTGTGATACACGATCTTCGCATGCGTGCCGTCCCACCGGATCCGGTCACGGCCGTGGACGTCGAAACGGCCGTGGGCGGAGGTGGAGACGTACTGGGCCTGGTTGTTCCGCACCCACACCACGACGTGCTCCCAGTCGTGGCGGTGCCCGCCGAGACCGCTTCCGGCCACGGCCTGGTCCTTCTCGAAATAGAGGCCGTACATGATCGCGCACCAGCCGTTGTTGCACTTGTACCGCGCATATCCGTTGGTGTTGTCGAGGTCCCACGAGTCGCGGCACTGGCCGTTGAGGGCACCGGACGGTTTGAGGCCACCGTTGACAGACCCGTCCGGGCCGATGGCCGGCGTGGGATAGCAGCCGTCCGTGTCATAGTCGTAGGCGGGTTGGAACGTCTGCTCCAGTCCGTCGGCGTTGGGGGGCAACGCGGCGGGCGGGGCGGCGAGAGCGCTGCCCGGAGAGGCGATCAGCAGCGCGAGGGAACTGCCGAGGACGAACGCCACTCTTCGGATCCGCGAGCTCGTCTTCACTGCATCCTCCTGGTCGACCACGGATGGGAACACGCCGTGATTGGCATGCCCATCTCAGACTGGCCGAACCTTCGTCAGATGAGCCGCCCCTGACGGACGCTCAAGCCGCTGACCCGCGCTGAGGACACAAGCCGGCGTCAGGATGCCGAGCGGCCGATCGAATCGAGGAGCTGGAAATCTTCCTTCGTCAGGCGCAGTCCGCCCGCTGCCACGTTGTCGACGAGGTGAGCCGGATTGCCCGTCCCGGGGATGGCCAGCACGTGCATGCCGTGCCGCAGGGCCCACGCGAGCCGTACCTGAGCCGGTGAGATCCCGTGGGCGCGGGCGACAGCGCAGACCTCGTCGTGCTCGGCCCGGACGGCGCCGGCCTCGCGCCCTTCCCCGGCGATGGAGAAGAAGGGCACGAACGCGATGCCCCGTGCCGCGCAAGCGCGGAGCATCACCTCTCCGTCGCGCGCGTCGATGCCGTAGCGGTTCTGGACACACACCACCGGCGCGATCTTCTCGGCCTGCGCCAGGTGCTCCATGCGGGCGTTGGAGATACCGAGGTGGCGGACCAGTCCGGCCTCGCGCAGCTCGGCGAGGGCTCCGAAGTGCTCGCTGACGGACTCCTGGCTCATGATGCGCAGGTTCACCACGTCGAGGTGGTCGCGGCCGAGCTGGCGCAGGTTCTCCTCGACTTGTCCGCGCAGCTGGTCGGGCCGAGCCGAAGCGGCCCACCCACCGGATGCGTCCCGGGCGGGGCCCACTTTGGTGGCGATGACGAGGTCGTCAGAGTACGGCGACAGCGCGGAGTTGATCAGCTCATTGGCGGAACGCAGGCGGGAGAAGTAGAACGCCGCGGTGTCGATGTGATTGACGCCGAGTTCGACCGCGCGGCGCAGCACGGCGAGTGCCGTGCCGCGGTCGCTGGGGGTGCCCTGGTGGAAGGCGGCGCTGCCGGTCAGGCGCATGGCGCCGAAGCCGATCCGGTTGACCCTGAGGTCACCGAGCAGCCACGTGCCCGAGGCTGCTGCGGAGACCGTGCGCGACGTCATCTGCTTCATCAGCTCCATGCGATCGGTCATCGCCCCTCGGCGGCTCGAGGCGAGGCGGACTGGAGTATGCGCAGGCAACAGCGGTGACGGAAAGGTGCGGAACGGGGCAGGAAGATCACAGCGCAACAGGGAACCCTGAGGGGGCACTCCGCGTTACTCCTGCTGACGCGCCTCGGCCCCGCTCGCCGGCCGGGCAGGCGGCGAGGCCCCCGCCGTCTGGTCACGGCAGGGGCCTTCCGATGTCGCTCCGGCTTCGCGGCCCCGCCTATCGGGCCGTGCCGAAGTCCTGCGTCCAGTAGTGATTGGGCTGCGCGAGACCGACGCCGATCTCCTTGAACGCACAGTTGAGGATGTTCTTCTTGTGACCGGGGCTGGACATCCAGCCCGCCATGACGCTCTCGGGAGTCTCGTAACCGTAGGCGACGTTCTCGCCGTACGTGCTCCAGTTGTAACCGGCACGTGTGATCCGGTCACCCGCGCCCGAGCCGTCGGAGCCCGTGTGGGACATGTTCCGGTGGGCGGCCATGTCCTCGCTGTGATCCTGGGCAGCCTTGCTCAGCTTGGCGTTCAGGGTCACCGGAGAGCATCCGGCCTTGCTGCGCTCACTGTTGACGAGTTCCACGACGCGGGCGACATCACCGGACGCCGGTGCCGCGGTGGACGGCGCGGCGGGCTTGGGGGCGGCGGGCTTCTTCGCGGCCGGCTTGGGTGCGGCCGGCTTCGCGGTGGGCTTGGCTACCGCCGGCTGCTTCGCCGCCGGCTTCGGGGTGCTCGGCGTCGCGGTGGGGGCCTGCGACTCGGGCGACGCGGGCTTCCGGTCCCACTCCTCCCGGTCCCACCCGTCGCGGTCCCACCGTCGGTCGGAGTCGTTCCCCTGCCACGCCTGGTCGGAATACGTACCCGTCCACTGGCCGTACGACCGGTCGTCCTGACCGCCCTGCGGGTCCATACAGGCCATGGCTACGGAGGGCACACCCACGGCCGCCAGGGCGATGGCAGCGATGGCTGCCTTCCGGTAGTGCCTCGTCTTGCGGTGCTTGCTCATGTGTGACCTCACTCGTCATCGCGGAGCGCCACCGAGAGCGGTCGGCCCGGCCCAATCGGTGCGTGACCTGCGGAGACGCCTTGCGGGCAGCCATTGTTAGGAGCGCCGCGCGTGGAGGGCAACGAGCACCTGCTACTAGCGCGGCTAGTAGGTCTGAGCGCCCTTGCCATGGGGCAGCGGGCGTGCTGGCACACATGCGGAATGATGTGATCCGTTTGACGCATCGTCAAAAAACTCCATGCACGCGACGGTGGCAACGGTGCCCGGAGAGCCGAAGGCCGCCGAGCGCCGTGCGGGGAATATCCGTAGCGAGATGGACAAATATCCTTATGTCGCCAACGAGCCATCTACTATCGGCAGTCGTGACGAGCGAGAACGGCTGTGACGGATGTCACGGAACCATTGGTTCCGTCTGACCCCCGGCCGGGCGGAACAGCGTCGCCGAGCCGGCGAGAAACAGGACAGCCTGCCGGTTCCACAGGACGACGCGCAGGAGCAGGCCCGGCCGGAGCCGCGATGTGCGGGAGTGCCGCAGGCGCGGGGGTGCCTGGCCGCCCGGTGGTGCACGGCCTGCCCGGGGCCTCCGGCTCACCCTGTGCAGTCGCGCTCGCGCGATCAGGCTGCTCAGGGCTCACCGAGACGGCGGCATACGGGGTGATATTGAAATCTCCGACACCACGCAGGCGGTCCAGTTGCTCTCCAGGACCGGCGGCCCCCTGTCCGACCGCCGCGTCTCGGGTCTGGACCCCAAGGCGTACGCGGTGTCCACCCGGGCCGCGGCCGACGGCAGCGTGATGCTCTGGTACCGGACCGGACCGGCGGCTTCGCAGGCCTTCGTGGCGGTGGTCGACCTCGCGACCGCGCCCGTCACCGACACCTACTCCCTCGGCGCGGACGGTGGCCTCGGCGCCTCGGCGCTGTCGCGTACGCACGCCGCCTGGATCACCGCGGACGGCAGCGGGAAGGCCACGCTGTCCGTCGCCGAGCGCGGCGGCGCACCCGTTCGCACGGAGCTCACCGGCCTCTACAGCCCGCGGCTCGGGCTGGTCGGCGACTGGATCGTCTACGCCAACGAGACGGCTCTCCTGCACGGCGACGCCGACGCCGACCGCTTCATGGCGCTCACCGCCGTACCCGCGAACGACCCCCGGGCAACCGCCCGCAAGCTGCTGGACCATGTCACCACCGTGACGCCCGCGCCGGACGGGTCGCTGCTCGCCATGGGCGGCACCGTCGCGAGCGGCGAAGGGGCGTACCGCGTCGCCGCCGGCTCCGACGGCACCCCGACTGCCGCGCTCGTCGCGAGCACCGGCGAACCGACCGCGGTGCAACTGCTCGGGCACAGCATCCCCACGATGGTGGACCTCGACCGCAATCGCGGCCAACTCCCCATGGAGTGGCGTCTGTCGCGCCTGAACGTCGAGGTCGCCGTCACCCTCCGGCACGTCCGGACGGGCCTGATCGCCGAGGCCTGGCTCTACCCGGACAACGGCGACTCGCTCGGCCCTCAGCGGGTCAACTACACCTGGAACGGCCTGCTCCGCGAGCAGGGTGCGGCGGCCGCCGCGCACAACGGCGACTGCACCTGGCAGATCAGGGCGACGCCGCGGAACGGCATCGGTCCCGTCCTGACCGCCTCGGGCACCTTCAAGGCGGTCCGGAAGCCCGCCCCGCACGACTACACCGACAACGGCTCGCCCGACCTGCTGGCCCGCGACAGCTCCGGCCGGTTGTGGCGCGAGGACACGGCGTGGGACCACCTCAACCCCTGGCTGGCCAACGACAGGCGGCGCAAGCTGGTGGGCAGCGGCCGGCAGATCTTCAACCGGATCGAGGCGGCGGGCAATCTCGGCGGCACCACCGCGGGCGACCTCGTCGCACGCGGCAGGTCGGCTCAGCTGCGAGCGGTGGGCGAAGCCGCCTCCACCACCTCGACGAGCGGCCGCAGCAGCGTGTCGCGTCCGGCTTCGGCGAGCGCCTCGCGCAGCGCGGCGTCATGGGTCGGCCGGGCATCGGCGAGCAGCGTCAGACCGGCGGGAGTGACGTCGGTGTAGATGCCACGGCGGTCGGTGAGGCAGAGGTAGCGGGACAGCAGGCCGCGATCCTCCAGCCGGGTGACGAGGCGGGTGGTCGCGCTCTGGCTGAGAGTGACGGCGTCGGCCACCTGCTTCATCTGCAGATGGCCGCCCTCGCCGTCGTGCTGGCGGCTGAGCACCTCCAGGAGGACGTACTCGCGTGCACTCAGGCCGTGTCCGGCCTGCAGCGCCCGCTCGATGCGCGTCTCGATCCTTCCGTGCAACAGCGACAGAGCAGACCAGCCCTGGGCCAGGGCTGCGGGCGTCGCGGCGGTCGCGATCACGAGGGCCTCCTTCGTCGGCGCAACTGACTTGCACACAATGATAGCCGCCCTCCGCAGATAGCACGCGTTTGCATTGATAAGCGTCTGCAAGTATTGTCGTGGCCTATAAGACCTCTGCGCAACAATCTCTGGAAGGTTCGTTCGTCATGCCTCTCGCGCTGCTGGCCCTGGCCATCGGAGCCTTCGGGATCGGCACCACCGAATTCGTGATCATGGGCGTGCTGCCCCAGGTCGCCGGCGACTTCGGTGTCTCGATCCCCACCGCCGGCTGGCTGGTGACCGGCTACGCCCTCGGCGTCGTGTTCGGTGCCCCGCTGCTGACCGTGCTCGGCACCAAGGTGTCCCGCAAGAAGATGCTCATGTTCCTCATGGGCCTGTTCATCCTCGGCAACGCGCTCTCCGCCTTCGCGCCCGGCTTCGGCGTCATGCTGATCGGCCGCGTCGTCGCCTCTCTGGCTCACGGCGCATTCTTCGGCATCGGTTCGGTGGTCGCCGCCGACCTCGTCGCCCCGGAGAAGAAGGCGTCCGCCATCTCCCTGATGTTCATGGGCCTGACCGTCGCCAACATCGTCGGCGTCCCGGGCGGCACCTACATCGGCCAGGCACTCGGCTGGCGCATCACCTTCACCGTCGTCGCCGCCCTCGGCATAGTCGGCCTCCTCGGCGTCGCCAGGCTCGTACCCGAGCAGGGCAGGCCCGAGACCGAGAACGTCCGCACCGAATTCGCCGCGTTCAAGAACGTCCAGGTCTGGCTCGCCATGGCGATGACCGTTCTCGGCTACGGCGGGGTGTTCGCGGCCATCACGTACATCACGCCGATGATGACCGAGGTCGCCGGCTACACCGAGGCCGCCGTCACCTGGCTCCTCGTACTGTTCGGCATCGGCATGTTCCTGGGCAACCTGCTGGGCGGAAAGTTCGCCGACCGCGCCCTGATGCCCATGCTGTTCGTGTCCCTGGGCGCCCTCTCGCTCGCCCTGCTGGTCTTCACCGCGACCGCGCACGACAAGACCCTCGCGGCGATCACCCTGACGCTCATCGGCGCGCTGGGCTTCGCGACCGTGCCGCCGCTGCAGAAGTGGGTGCTGGACCAGGCCTCGGCCGCTCCGACGCTCGCCTCCGCCGCCAACATCGGCGCCTTCAACCTCGGCAACGCACTCGCGGCCTGGCTCGGCGGCATCGTGATCGCCGGCGGCCTCGGCTACACCTCGCCGAACTGGGTCGGCGCCCTGCTCTCCGGGACCGCCCTGCTGCTCGCCTTCCTGACCGCACACCTCCACAAGCGCACCCGCGCCGCCCAGGCGCAGACCGCCGTCCGGGCCGCGGTGCCCGCCCCCGCGCCGGCCGGGCGCCAGTGACCCTCCCCCTCATCCCTGCCGAAGCCCACTCGTCACTTCCGAAGGAACGACCATGAGCACCACCGCCACCCCCACCGCCGTCACCCCGCTGACCACCGAGGACGCCGAGATCCTGCTCGGCGCGGCCCGCCGGGCGGCCGAGGCCGCCGGGGTCACCGTCAGCGTGACCGTCCTGGACGCGGGCGGCCACCTCCTCGCCTTCCGCCGCGACGACCGCGCCGTGCTGATCTCCGGTGAGACCAGCACCCGCAAGGCCTACACCGCCCTGCAGCTGAACGCACCCACCGCCGACCTCGTCGACCTGGTCAAGCCCGACGGTCCCTTCCACAGCCTCACCACCGCACTCGACCGCCCGCTGCTGTTCATCGCCGGCGGCCTCCCCGTCCACCGCGACGGCACGCTCATCGGCGCGATCGGAGTCGGCGGCGGCGCCCCCGAGCAGGATCACGCCTTCGCCACCACGGCCGTCGCCGCCCTCGGCTGACATCCCCGCCCCCCACGCCCTGGCCGCCCGGTGGCGCCGGGCCGCACATGCCTCACGCGGGCGGGCTTCCCCCGACCCGCCCGCGTGAGCCCTCCTCCTCCCAGACGGCCGAAAGGTGTGTCCCTCTCATGCCCGCGAACCCGACAGCCCTGGACCGTCTGGTCTCCCCCGACGGCCGGCCGACCCTCGGGCTCGAACTCCCCCTCGACAACGACTGGGGCGCCACCCGACTGGGCGCCGACCGTGCGGCCGGCCGTCCCTTCGGCGTTCCCGACATCAGTGGGCATGCCCGGCTCGCCCACCTCGCCGACGAGCTCGGTTTCGCCGGCCTGTGGGTGCGCGACGTGCCCCTCTACGACCCTGAGCAGTTCGGTGACGCCGGCTCGGTCTTCGAGACGTTCACCCACCTCGGTCACCTCGCCGCCGTCACCGAGCGAGCCGTGCTCGGCACCGCCGCCGTCGTGCTGCCGCTGCGGCAGCCGCTGCTCGTCGCCAAGGCGGCCGCCACCGTGGACGTGCTGTCCGGAGGCCGTTTCGTCCTGGGCCTGGCCAGCGGGGACCGGCCCGTCGAGTACCCGTTGTTCGGCGAGGACTTCCAGGCGCGCGGGGAGACGTTCCGCGAGAGCGTCAAGATCCTGCGCGCCGCCTGGGCGACCCGTCCCGACGGCCAGGTGCTCGCGCTGCCCGCGCTCGGACTGGGGGCCGACAGGCGGCTCGACGTACTGCCCAAGCCGGTCGGCGCGACGATTCCGCTGGCCATCGCCGGTCACGCCCAGCAGAGCTCCGAGTGGATCGCCGAGAACGCCGACGCCTCGCTCAACTACCCCCGGCCTCTCGGCGCACTCCGCCTCAAGACCCGGGAGTGGCACGAGCTCACCGCCTGGTCCCGCAAGCCGTATCTGACCCCGATGCAGCTGGACCTGGCCGCCGACCCGGACGCACCGGCCACCGCGATCCGCCTCGGCCTGCGCACCGGCCGCCACGCTCTGCGCGAGCACCTGAAGACGATGGGCGACCTCGGCGTCGCACACGTCTCGTTCAACCTCCGGCCGGGTGACCGCCGGGTCGAGGAGGTCCTGCACGAACTGGCCGAACAGGTCCTCCCGGACTTCCCCTCACCCGTCTCCCCGGCAGGCGCGGCAAAGGCCGGACGACGGCGTAGTCCCGCACGACCGCGTAGTCCCGCGGGCTCCTGAATACGCCGAGGCGGGGCCCCGGACGCTGTGCCCGGGGCGCCGCCCAGCCGGCCGGCCGCCCGGATCAGGCGGGCTGCTTCACGCAGGTGCCGACGACGTAACCGGTGACGCCGTGCTTGGTGACCTTGACCCAGCGCGAGCTGGTGATACCGCACTTGGTGTACGAACCGCCGTAGTACATCTGGCACGGCGAGGGTGCGGTCTCCCCCTTGTTGAGCTGGGCGAGGGCCGTGCCGCTGAGGCTGGTGCGGTTACGGATCACCACGGTCTCGAGGGCCAGTGCCGTGCAGGTCGCCGCGGACGCGTTCGTCCGGGCGACGGCGGGGCTGCCGGCGATGAGTGTGGTCCCGACCAGGGCGGCGGACACCACGGACGCACCGAGGATCCGGCGTGCGCGCATAGTTGTTACTCCCCTTCGATTGACGCGGACATGTCGCCCGCAGTGGTCGGGGACAGCCTAGATCCTTCAACTCCTGGGCCTTCAACGGCGCTTGACGGTCACCGGTCGTCGCGGTGCTGGTGCAGCACCATCGCCGAGCCGCCACCCCGACGTGTCGGCTCGGCCACCGCCTGGAGCCTGCCGTCGGGCAGGAACTCCAACGCCGCCACCGCCCCGATCTCCGGAGAGGGAGTGAAGGTGCTCGGGGCCACAGCGAATCGGTGCCCCAGGCGTTCCAGCGCCGTGCGCTCGGGCGAGTCGAGGAAGGCCGGTTCGGCGTCGGTCACCGCCCGGTTCCGCTGCGAGATGCGCGGCGCGGCGACCGCCTCCGGCAGCGCCATGCCCAGGTCGAACCGGTTGACGAGGGTCTGCAGCACCGTGGTGATGATGGTGGCCCCGCCGGGTGAGCCGACGGCGAGCATCGGCTTGCCGTCGTGCAGGACGATCGTCGGCGACATGCTGCTGCGCGGGCGCTTGCCGGGGCCCGGCAGGTTCGGGTCCGGCACCCCTTCGGTGAGAGGCGTGAAGTCGAAGTCCGTCAGCTCGTTGTTCAGCAGGAATCCCCGGCCGGGCACGGTGATGGCCGACCCACCGGTCTGCTCGATCGTCAGGGTGTACGAGACGACGTTGCCCCAGCGGTCCGCGGTCACCAGGTGGGTGGTGGAGGGCCCCTCGTAAGGCTCCTCGCCGCCGGTGCCCGATGTGCAACCCGAGCCGGGACTGCGCGGGTCGGCCGGTGCCAGCGGGCTGGTCAGCACGGCGTCGGCGCGGATGAGGCATGCGCGGTCCTTGGCGAACTCCTTGGACAGCAGCTCCCGGGTGGGCACGTCCGAGAAGGCCGGGTCGCCCACCCAGCGGTTGCGGTCGGCGTACGCGATCCGGCTCGCCTCCAGGTAGTGGTGGAACGCCTGGGCCCTGTCGGCCGACGAGAGGTCGAAGTTCTCGAGGATGTTCAGGGCCTCGCCGACGGTCGTCCCGCCGGAGGAGGACGGCGCCATGGAGTAGACGTCCAGCCCCTGGTACGTGGTGCGGGTCGGGTCGCGTCGTACGGTCGCGTAGTCGGCGAGGTCACCCCGCTCCATCAGCCCGGGGCGGACCGTGCGGTCCGCCCCGGGCGCCACCGGCGGCTTCTTGACGGTCCGCACGACGTCGCGCCCGATGTCCCCGTGGTACAGCGCGCCGACGCCCTCACGGGCGAGCTCGCGGTAGGTCCTGGCGAGGTCGGGGTTGCGGAAGCGGGAGCCGACCACGGGGAGTTCACCGTCCGGCAGGAACAGGTCGGCGGTGGAGGTGAAGTCGCGGAAGCGGTCCTCGTTCATCGCCGTCTGCGCGCGGAACTCCTCGTTGACGACGAAGCCTTCGTCGGCGATGCGGGTGGCCGGCCGCAGCGCCGATGCCAGCGAGACCGTGCCCCAGTCCTTCAACGCCTTCTGCCAGGTGGCGGGGGTGCCCGGAACGCCCACGGACAGCCCCGAGTTGACCGCCTCGGGGAACGGAATGGGCTTGCCGGTCGCAGGGTCGACGAAGGAGTCGGAACGCATCCGGGCCGGAGCGGTCTCCCGGCCGTCGATGGTGCGCACCTTGCGGGTCGCGGCGTCGTAGTAGACGAAGAATCCACCGCCTCCGATGCCCGCCGAGTACGGCTCGACCACTCCGAGCGCCGCCGCGGTGGCCACCGCGGCGTCGACCGCGTTGCCACCGCGGCGCAACACGTCGAACCCGGCCTGCGAGGCGTACGGGTTCACGCTGGAGACCGCACCACCGCTGCCGACGGCGACGGGCTGCTTGCCCGGCGGTTGCAGACCGGCGCCACCGGTGCCCGGCGCGGCGGCGGGAGCACCGGCGGCGCCGGTGGGGGTCAGGACGGGGAAGACGAGCGCCGCCGCGGACACGACAGCGACAACGGCACGACGGACAGCCAAGGGAGCCTCCGGTGACCTGCGTTGAGGGAATGATCGAAACCCTGGCAGCGTCCTGGTGGGCCATCAACGACGTGCGGCAAGATTTGTGCGGGATCTGAGGTTTCCGACCGGTAGCCGAACGGGGTGGTCCCGAGCCAGGGAGCCGGAGCGCACGTCAGGGGCCGCCGCTTCAGGCTCGCGGGCGAGCGCGCGCGTCAGGAGCCGAGCCGCGTCAGGCTCGCGGGCTACGGAAAGGGCCGGTTCGACGCCGTTCGCGTCGAGCCGGCCCTTCCAGTGGGGCGTACGCCTCGGTCAGTCCGTGCCGGACTCCATCGCGGCGCGGTCCAGCACCTCGTCCTCGGCGGAGACCTCGCCGCGGGAGGCGATGGCCTCCGCGCCGCCCTCCGTCAGGGTGCCGATCAGCCCGGTCGCGGCCGCCTGGGCCGCGCCGATCGCGGGGTGGGCGGTGCCGATCAGGCCGATCCCGGCGTACTGCTCCAGCTTGGCGCGCGAGTCGGCGATGTCGAGGTTGCGCATGGTGAGCTGGCCGATCCGGTCCACCGGGCCGAACGCCGAGTCCTCGGTGCGCTCCATGGACAGCTTGTCCGGGTGGTAGCTGAACGCCGGGCCCGTGGTGTCGAGGATCGAGTAGTCCTCGCCGCGCCGCAGCCGCAGCGTCACCTCGCCGGTGACCGCCGCGCCGACCCAGCGCTGCAGCGACTCGCGCACCATCAGCGCCTGCGGGTCCAGCCAGCGGCCCTCGTACATGAGCCGGCCGAGGCGGCGTCCCTCGTTGTGGTACTGGGCGAGGGTGTCCTCGTTGTGGATCGCGTTGACCAGGCGCTCGTACGCCGCGTGCAGCAGGGCCATGCCGGGCGCCTCGTAGATGCCGCGGCTCTTGGCCTCGATGATCCGGTTCTCGATCTGGTCCGACATGCCCATGCCGTGCCGGCCGCCGATGGCGTTGGCCTCCGTCACGAGGTCGACGGCGGAGGCGAACGTCTTGCCGTTGATCGTCACCGGGCGGCCCTGCTCGAAGCCGATGGTCACGTCCTCGGTGGCGATCTCGACCGAGGGGTCCCAGAACCGCACGCCCATGATCGGCTGCACGGTCTCCACACCGGTGTCCAGGTGCTCCAGGGTCTTGGCCTCGTGGGTGGCGCCCCAGATGTTGGCGTCGGTGGAGTAGGCCTTCTCGGTGCTGTCGCGGTAGGGCAGGTCGTGGGCGAGAAGCCACTCGGACATTTCCTTGCGGCCGCCGAGCTCGGTCACGAAGTCCGCGTCGAGCCAGGGCTTGTAGATCCGCAGGTTCGGGTTGGCGAGCAGGCCGTACCGGTAGAACCGCTCGATGTCGTTGCCCTTGAAGGTCGAGCCGTCGCCCCAGATCTGTACGTCGTCCTCGAGCATCGCGCGGACCAGGAGGGTGCCCGTGACGGCGCGGCCGAGCGGCGTGGTGTTGAAGTAGGCGCGGCCGCCGGAGCGGATGTGGAACGCCCCGCAGGTGAGCGCGGCCAGCCCCTCCTCGACGAGCGCCTCGCGGCAGTCGACGAGGCGCGCGATCTCGGCACCGTAGGTCTTCGCACGGCCGGGCACCGAGGCGATGTCGGGCTCGTCGTACTGGCCGATGTCGGCGGTGTAGGTGCACGGGACGGCGCCCTTGTCGCGCATCCACGCGACCGCGACGGAGGTGTCGAGGCCGCCCGAGAAGGCGATGCCGACGCGCTCGCCGGCGGGAAGGGAGGTGAGAACCTTGGACATAGGAAGAGTATGCACGATCTCGCATGACCATGCAACGCCGGGTCCCGCGGACGCGCGAGCGGGCCGCTTGATGAGCGGGTGCATAGGATCGCCGGCATGGCGCTGCGACCTGTTCACGTGATCATCAAGGCTCTCGACGCCTCGGCGGTCGGCCGGTTCTGGGCGGAGGCGCTCGGCTGGAGTGCCTACAGCACCGGCGTGGCCACCTACGTCGGACCCGTCGGCGGCCTCGTCTGGCCGCACCCGGTCGCCGTCGGCATCGACGTCGTTCCCGTCCCGGAACCCAGGACGACAACGAAGAACCGTGTGCACCTCGATCTCGCCACCACCTCTGCGGCCCATCAGGCCGAGTTGGTCGCGCGTCTGAAGGCTCTCGGCGCGACGCCCGCCGACGTGGGACAGGGCAACGTGCCGTGGACGGTTCTCGCCGACCCCGAGGGCAACGAGTTCTGCGTACTGGAGCCCCGGGAGATCTACCGGGACACCGGGCCGATCGCCGCGGTGGTGGTCGACTGTGCGGATCCGCGGGCCATGGCGCGGTTCTGGGGTGAGGCGATGGACTGGACCCTGCACGAGGTGGCCGACGATCAAGCGGTGCTGCGCTCCGCCAAGGGCGTCGGCCCGTATCTCGAGTTCGTCCGCACGCCCGACGTGAAGACCGTGCCGGACCGCGTCCACCTCGACCTGCTGCCGTACCCAGGTGACGACAGAGCGGCGGAGGTGGCCCGGCTGCGGGCCCTCGGCGCCACCGACCTCGACGTCGGCCAGGGTGACGTCCCGTGGACCTGCCTGGCCGACCCGGAGGGCCACGAGTTCTGCGTCCTCGCCCCGTCGTGACGCGGAGCCTTGACGACATCCCGGCACGTGAGCCTTGTGCCGTCGTGCGCCATGGCCGCCGCCGGCCCGGCTCGTGGCAGCAGGGGTCGGCGAGTGGGGGTGCGCCGGAGTCGTGCCGGGGGCGGGCGACGAGGTGGGCTCAGCCGTTGACGAAGGTGAGGCTGGTCGCGTCGTAGCGGGTGCCCGCGACCTGCTCGGGCGGGGCGGCGGCCTCGATGGCGGCGAGGTCCTCGGCGGACAGTTCGAGGGACAGGGCCGCGATGTTCTCCTCCAGGTACCGCTGCCGCCGGGTGCCGGGGATCGGCACCACGTCGTCGCCCCGGTGCTGGACCCAGGCCAGGGCGAGCCGGCCGGCGGTCACTCCCTTCGCCGCAGCCACCTCGTTCAGCCTCGCGACGATCGCCAGGTTCCGTTCGAGGTTGCCGTCCGCGAAACGGGGCTGGCTGCGCCGCACGTCGGTCTCCGCCAGTCCCTCGACCGAGGTGTACCGGCCGGTGAGGAAGCCGCGCCCCAGCGGGGAGAACGGGACCAGGCCGATGCCCAGTTCGCGGCAGACCGGGGCGATCTCCGCCTCCAGGTCGCGGGTCCACAGCGACCACTCGCTCTGCAGCGCGGCGATCGGGTGCACCGCGTGCGCCCGCCGGATGGTGCGCGCGCCGGCCTCGGACAGACCCAGGTGGCGTACCTTCCCCGCCTGCACCAGCTCGGCCATGGCGCCGACGGTCTCCTCGATCGGCACCTGCGGATCCACCCGGTGCTGGTAGTAGAGGTCGATGTGGTCGACCCCGAGCCGGCGCAGCGACGCGTCGCACGCCTGCCGCACGTACGCGGCGTCACCGCGGATGAGGGTGGGCTCGCCCAGGCGGTTGGCGAAGCCGAACTTCGTGGCCAACACCACCTCGTCGCGGCGCCCGGCGACGGCCCGTCCGATCAACTCCTCGTTGTGACCACCGCCGTAGAAGTCGGAGGTGTCGAGGAAGGTGACCCCGAGGTCGAGGGCGTGGTGCAGTGTCGCGATCGACTCCGTATCGTCCGCCGCGCCGTATCCGTGGCTCATGCCCATGCATCCCAGCCCCTGCTCGGGAACCGCCAGTGCGCCGAGGTGCCGGGTGGGGACGTCGGTCATGCTGCTGCCTCCTGGGCTCGAATCGTCTGCCCACGACGCTAGGTATGAGAGCGCACTCCAAGTCAACCGCGTGCGGACGTCACCGGTCGATGAACGCGCCCCCTGGGGGCGCGCGCACGGTCTTGTGCGGCCCCCGAGGAATGCCGCGGGCCGCCGGGCGGTTGCCTCGGATGAGCAACCGCTCAGTGAGTGTCGTCGTCGAGAGGAATACCGTGGCAGAGCCGTTCTCCGTGCCCGTCGTCGTACGCGGATACGAGACCGATACCCAGGGCCACCTGAACCAGGCCGTCTACCTCCAGTACGCGGAGCACGCGCGCTGGTCGATGTTGCAGAAGGCGGGCATCCGGCAGACGGATCTTCTGGACAAGGGCGTGGGACCGGTGGCCCTGGAGGTCACGGTGCGCTATCTGCGGGAGTTGCGGGCGGGCGACGAGGTGGACGTGACGTGCGCCTTCCTCTGGGGTGAGGGCAAGACGTTCCGCATCGAGCAGACGATCCGCAGGGCTGACGGCACGGTGGCGGCCGAGGTGACGGGGGTCGGCGGCCTGATGGACCTGAAGGAGCGCAGGCTCGTGGCGCATCCGCACGAGTACTTCCGGGCGCTCGCCGCGGCTTCGGAGGTCTTCGGCCTCTAGGGTCGCCGTCGACGGGCCGAGTGACGCCCAGCCGATGACGTAACCTCCGTCGGTATGCACGTGGTTGTTGTCTGCCGCCAACATCACCGACGCCCCTGCACCACGCATCACATCGCCAAGGACGATGACATCAAGGCTCAGGGCGGCCGTGTGGTCGGCGGCCGGGTCGTGGACGACGGCGACCTGGTGATGTCCTCCGGGCTCAGGTGTGATTCCGAGCCGGGCAATGAGACCGAGTGTACGTTCGTACGCTCCGCGCACGCGGGAGGAGGGCCGGCCTCGGCCCCTGCGCCACAGAGGGCAGGGGCCGGGGTCGCCCGGCACCGCACCGTACGTTCGAGGGCCCGGGTTCCACCCCACTGGCCGACGAAGATCACCAAGGGGTGCAGAATGACCCGTATGCCGATGACGAACACCCCGAAGACGGCAACGATCGACCACGCTCGACCGGTCAGCCGCACCCTGGCAAGTGCCTTCGACGACGACCCGATGATGCGCTGGTTCTTCCCCGACGACGCCTCTCGCGACGCGGGGCTGAGCCGCTACTTCACCACCATCTTCACCCGGCAGTACGCCCGCCACGGCGTGTGCGAGCGCACCGACGCGGCGGCCGCCTTCTGGGTACCGCCGGAGGGGCAGGAGAAGGCCGTTCCCGACGCGGAGACCGTTCAGGAACTCCAGGACATCCTCGGAGACCGGGCCGCGCTGTTCCGCGACGCCGTCGAGGCGGCAGCCCAGCACGCACCGGACGAATCCCACTGGTACCTGGCGGTGATCGGCGCCGACCCGGCCGCGCGGGGTCAGGGACACGGGGCCGCCCTGCTGCGCTCGGGGCTGGCGAAGGCCGACGCGGCGGGCCTGCCCGTCTACCTGGAGTCCTCGAAACCGGACAACCTCCCCTTCTACGAGCACTTCGGCTTCACGGTCCGCGAGGAGGCGCGACTGCCGGGGGGCGGACCGGTGTTGTGGTCCATGCGGCGCGCGCCGGGCACCGCCGCCTGAGGAGCGCCACGGCGGCATCGTCGGGCGGGACGCGGCGAGGGGCAACAGGCCCCGCGCCCACGGCAGTTGGCCGTCCCCATATCCGATTGCGGTGATCCCCTGTTGTGGACGACGATGCCGCCATGGTGCAGCCGAGTGAGACCATCGACTGTCAGGACTACGTCCTGCGGCGCTGGCGGGCGGAGAGCGACTTCGACGCCCTTTTCCGGATGATCGACGAATCGCTCGACCACCTGCGGCCGTGGATGCCGTGGGTGGCCGGCCACAGCCACCGGCACACCCGCGAGTTCCTCGCCGACTGTGAGGCGAAGTGGCGGAGCGGGGAGGCGTACTACTACGCGATCACGGTGGACGACGCACTCGTCGGCAGCATCTCCCTCTACCGCGCCGACGAGCCACGGGGCCGCTTCATGGGGTACTGGCTGCACCCCGCCGCCGTCGGGCGGGGCCTGGCGACGCGCGCAGCAGCGGCCGTCGTCACCGAGGCGTTCGCGTCGCTGCCGGACGTGGAGTACCTGGAAATCGTGCACGACCTGGCCAACACGGCCAGCGGGGCCGTCCCCAGGCGCCTGGGCTTCACCGAGGTCCGGCGCGAGCAGGTGGCGTCGCCCGTGGCTCCCGGGGACAGCGGCACCGACGTGATCTGGCGACTGAACCGTCCCCGATCGCCCCTCGCCGGCACGGCCCGGCTGCCCTGAAGTCGTGGCGCAGGTCGGCCTGGTGAACTCCTGGAGCAGGCGGCGTGCTCCAGCGGCGGATGACGACGCCTCAGGCGCAGGCCGGACACAGCCCCCGGTAGGTGACCTCGACATCGGAGACCGCGAAGCCGAACCGCTCCCCCGCCGGAAGAGCGGCCAGCGGATCGCCGGCCGGGTGGACATCGCGGATGGTGCCGCAGCCGGAGCACACCAGGTGTTGGTGCGGGCGGTGGGCGTTGGGGTCGTAGCGCTTGGCCCGGCCGTCGGTGGAGACCTCGATGACCTCGCCGAGGGACACCAGCTCGCCCAAGGTGTTGTAGACGGTCGCCCGGGAGATCTCGGGCAGCCGCTGCACCGCGCGGGCGTGCACCTCGTCGGCCGTGAGGTGCACATGATCGCCGTCGAGCACCTCCGCCACGACTCGCCGCTGGGAGGTCACCCGCCAGCCACGCCCTCGCAGTCGCTCCAGCAGGTCACTCATGTCGGTTCACCTGTTCAGGCTCGGTGGGATACCTCAAGTTCACTGGTACATGTCCGTGTTCCGATGAGATACGGGATCGGCAGGCTTCTTGACCTGGATTCTGTCCATTGTAGGATCGGTTCCGGCGAGAGCCAAGGGCCAGGAGCCCCCGGTACGGCAGGAGACACAGACATGACGGGACCATCACCTGGCAGCGTGTCCCCCGCCTGCGCGGGAATGGCCACCACCCGTCGCGCTGGTCGTGACCGGCCGGAGCCGTCTCGGCGTCGCGGGCGATTCCCTCAGGAGCAGGTGATCCCTTGTCACTTCCTTCCGGCGCCGCGCTGAAGCGCTGCGTGCGAGGCCGTCCACCGGGGCCTGTGCCACGACCGTTCCACCTCATGCAATTCCTGAGCACCGTGATCCGCATAGTCCGGAAGGATTCCCATGGCTGAGAACCCTGACGCAATCGTCACCGACGCGAAGACGGAAGGGGGAGGTGGCTGCCCGGTCGCGCACGGGCGCGCCCCGCACCCGACCCAGGGCGGCGGCAACCGCCAGTGGTGGTCGGAGCGGCTCAACCTGAAGATCCTCGCCAAGAACCCCGCCGTGGCCAACCCCATGGGTGAGGAGTTCGACTACGCCGAGGCGTTCAAGAGCCTCGACCTCCCGGCCGTGAAGCGGGACATCGCCGAGGTACTGACGACCTCGCAGGACTGGTGGCCCGCCGACTTCGGCCACTACGGCCCCCTCATGATCCGCATGGCGTGGCACAGCGCGGGCACCTACCGGATCAGCGACGGCCGCGGCGGCGCCGGGGCCGGCCAGCAGCGCTTCGCGCCGCTCAACAGCTGGCCGGACAACGGGAACCTCGACAAGGCCCGCCGCCTGCTGTGGCCGGTGAAGAAGAAGTACGGCAAGAACCTCTCGTGGGCCGACCTCATGATCCTCGCGGGGAACGTCGCCCTGGAGTCCATGGGCTTCGAGACCTTCGGCTTCGCCGGCGGCCGTGAGGACGTCTGGGAGTCCGAGGAGGACGTCTACTGGGGCCCGGAGTCGACGTGGCTCGGCGACGAGCGCTACACCGGCGACCGGGAGCTGGAGAACCCGCTCGGTGCGGTCCAGATGGGCCTCATCTACGTCAACCCGGAGGGCCCCAACGGCAATCCGGACCCGATCGCCGCGGCCCGCGACATCCGTGAGACGTTCCGCCGGATGGCGATGAACGACGAGGAGACGGTGGCCCTGATCGCGGGCGGTCACACCTTCGGCAAGACCCACGGTGCGGGCCCGGCGGACCACGTCGGCGCCGACCCCGAGGCCGCGTCGATGGAGGAGCAGGGCCTGGGCTGGAGGAACACCTTCGGCACCGGCAAGGGCGCGGACACCATCACCTCCGGTCTGGAGGTGACCTGGACCGCGACCCCGATCCAGTGGAGCAACGGGTTCTTCAAGAACCTCTTCGAGCACGAGTACGAACTCACCAAGAGCCCGGCCGGCGCCCACCAGTGGGTGGCGAAGGACGCCCCGGAGATCATCCCCGACGCGCACGACCCGTCGAAGAAGCACCGCCCGACGATGCTCACCACCGACCTCTCGCTGCGCTTCGACCCGGTCTACGAGCAGATCTCCCGGCGCTTCTACGAGAACCCCGACCAGTTCGCGGACGCCTTCGCCCGCGCCTGGTACAAGCTGACCCACCGTGACATGGGCCCGAAGTCGCTCTACCTCGGCGCGGAGGTCCCGGAGGAGACCCTGCTGTGGCAGGACCCGCTGCCGGAGGCCGAGGGCGAGGCCGTCGACGCCGCGGACATCGCGGCCCTCAAGGCCAAGCTCCTCGACTCGGGCCTGACCGTCTCGCAGCTGGTCACCACCGCGTGGGCGTCGGCCTCGACCTTCCGGGGCAGCGACAAGCGCGGCGGCGCCAACGGTGCCCGCATCCGTCTCGAGCCGCAGCGCGGGTGGGAGGTCAACGACCCCGACCAGCTCGCGACCGTCCTGCGCACCCTCGAGGGCATCCAGCAGGAGTTCAACTCCGGTGCCAAGAAGGTCTCGATGGCCGACCTGATCGTGCTCGGCGGCGCCGCGGCCGTGGAGAAGGCCGCCAAGGACGCCGGTCACGCCATCGAGGTGCCCTTCACCCCGGGCCGCGTGGACGCGACCGAGGAGCACACCGACGTGGAGTCGTTCGCCGCGCTCGAGCCGACGGCCGACGGGTTCCGCAACTACCTCGGCAAGGGCAATCGCCTGCAGGCCGAGTACCTGCTGGTCGACCGGGCGAACCTGCTCACCCTGAGCGCGCCGGAGATGACGGTGCTCGTCGGTGGCCTGCGCGTTCTGGGAGCCAACCACCAGCAGTCGCAGCTCGGTGTCTTCACCACGACGCCCGGGTCGCTGACCAACGACTTCTTCGTCAACCTGCTCGACCTGGGAACGACCTGGAAGGCGACGTCCGAGGACCAGAGCACCTTCGAGGGCCGCGACGCGGCCACGGGCGAGGTCAAGTGGACCGGTACCCGTGCCGACCTCGTCTTCGGCTCGAACTCCGAGCTGCGTGCGCTCGCGGAGGTCTACGCGAGTGACGACGCGAAGGAGAAGTTCGTCAAGGACTTCGTCGCGGCGTGGGACAAGGTGATGAACCTGGACCGGTTCGACCTCGTCTGATGCCTCACGTCCAGGGCGGCCGGCCCACGCGCCGGCCGCCCTGGGCGTCCCCATCGGCGAGGGCCGTCGCGGGGTGAGCAGGCGTCCACGGGTCGAGGCGCTGCCGGCGGCCGCGGTCGACCGGACCGGTGAAAAACCACGCCACTGGCCTCCCCCTGCCCCGGCAATCGACGGCTCGGGTGCTTGCCTGAAGGGCCGACAAGCCGCCGACAGGGGAGCACACCATGCCGTCACAGCCTTCCGAACCGTCGTACACCGTCCCCGGTATCAGCCGGGAGACCAGCAGCGACATCATCGGGCTGCTGCAGATGCGCCTGCACTCGCTGAACGATGTCCACCTGACGCTCAAGCACATCCACTGGAACGTGGTCGGGCCCCACTTCATCGCGGTGCACGAGATGCTCGACCCGCAGGTGGAGCAGGTCCGCGCCATGACCGACGACCTGGCCGAGCGCATCTCCACCCTGGGCGGCGAGCCGAAGGGAACACCGGGTGCCCTGGTCGCCGACCGCGACTGGAACGACTACTCCATCGGCCGCGGCGAAGCCATCGAGCACCTGGGCGCTCTCGATCTCGTCTACACCTCCGTCATCAAGGACCACCGCGAGGCCATGCGGGCCACGGAGGAGACCGATCCCGTCACACAGGACATGCTCATCGAACAACTGCGGAGTCTCGAACTGTTCCAGTGGTTCGTCCGCGCTCACCTGGAATCCAGCGGCGGCAAGCTCAGCACCGCGGGCGCGACCACCGAGAAGGACGCCGCGAGCGCGGCCGCCGCACAGGCGCAGAGCCAGCCCTGACCTACGAGTCGGCGAAGCCTGGCAGGCAGGCGGCTGCGCGAAGGGGCAACGACACCGTGCGCTTGCGGGCCGGGGCGTGCGGTGGCGCGAACGGCGTGGTGACCGGCGTGACCGCCGATCACGCACATCCCGGCCGGTCGAGGACGGCGAAGAGGGCATCTTGTGAGCGACAGGCAGCAGGGCAACACAGCGCACGCGGGCGCCGAGCTCCGTGCGTACATCGGTTCCTTCACCTCGGGCGGCGGCCATGGAATCACCGTCGCGGCCGTGGATCCGGCGACCGGAGCACTGACACCGCGATCGGCGACGGCGCCGTTCCCCGACCCGTCGTGGCTCACGCTCTCCCCCGACGGCCGAGTGCTCTACGCGGTGAGCGAGGCGGACCAGGGCGCGGTGGGTGCCTTCCGCCCCGGCCCCGAAGGTCTGACCCCGCTCGGGCCGGTGGTCGAGGTGGGCGCGTCGGGTCCCACTCATCTCAGTGTGACCGGGGATCGCGTGCTGACCGCCAACTACACCTCGGGCAGCGTCAGCAGCCTGCCGGTGGCACCCGACGGCAGCCTGGCGGGGACCGCCTCCGTCTTCGCGCACCACGGCTCCGGTCCCGACCCCGAGAGGCAGGCGGGGCCGCACGCCCATCAGGTGCTGGCCGACCCCAGCGGTCCGTGGGTGCTCAGTGTCGACCTGGGCACCGATTCGGTACGGGTCTGGGCACCGGACCACGCCACCGGGGAGCTGCGGGGCCATACCGAGACCGCGCTGCGCGCCGGGTCGGGGCCCCGTCATCTCGTATTCCACTCGGACGGCGAGACGGTCTACGTACTGCACGAACTGGAACCACAGCTGACCGTGTGCCGCTGGGATCCCGCGTCCGGCCGCCTCGAACCGCTCTCCGAGGTGCCGATCCTCTCCGATGACCTTCCGGACGGCGTACGGGCGTATCCCTCGGTCGTCTGTGTGGCGTCCGACGGGCGCTTCCTCTGGGCGGCGGTGCGGGGCAGCAACACACTCGTCACCCTCTCGCTGGCCGACGGGGCGGACAAGCCCAGGATCACCGACTGCGTGGCGAGCGGTGGCAGCTGGCCGCGTGATCTGGTGCCCGACCCCTCGGGGCGCAGACTCTACGTCGCCAACGAGTGGTCCGGGGACGTCACCTGGTTCGACGTGGACGCGCAGAGCGGGCGACTGCGCCGCGCCGGTGCGGTGCCGGTGCCGGCGGCCGCCTGCGTGGTCTTCTCCTGACCCGCAGGCGGGCGACCGTCATGTCCGCACAACGATGCAGTAGGTGAACAGCAACAGAGCCACGAGGCCCAGGAGCGCCGCGAGGCCGCCGCACAGCATGCGTTGCCTGAGAAAGTCGTAGCGCTGCGAGTACTCCTGGCGCAGTTCGCCGGCCCGGGACACCAGGGCCGCCAGCGCGCGCCGGGACAGCGCGATCCGGTCTTCCGCGAAGAGGCGGACGACCTCCTCGCGCTGGCTGGTCGTGAGCCACGGCAACCGGTCCGCGAACGCCTCCGCCTCGACGCGGGCTTCGTACAGACGGCTCTGGGCGAGCAGATAGCCCTCCAGCTCCGCGATACCGGCGGCGGCCTCCCGCTCCGGCTTCTGCGCGGGCCGGGTCACTTGTCGCCCTTGTCGCCACCGAGCGGCGGAGCGATGCCTCTCCCGGGTTCGACGACGTCCCGGCGGCCCGCACTCTCCATGAGGTCCACCTGCGAGATTCCGGGGTGGTGCAGGTCGAACGCAGGAGATTCGCTGCGGATGCGCGGCAGCGTGAGGAAGTTGTGCCGGGGCGGCGGGCAGGACGTGGCCCACTCCAGCGAACGGCCGAAGCCCCAGGGGTCGTCCACCTCGATCTGCTTGCCGTACTTCGATGTCTTCCAGACGTTGTACATGAAGGGCAGCATCGACAGCCCGAGCAGGAACGAGCTGATCGTCGAAACGGTGTTCAGCGCGGTGAAGCCGTCGAAGGAAAGGTAGTCCGGATAACGGCGCGGCATGCCCTCGGCGCCCAGCCAGTGCTGCACCAGAAACGTTCCGTGGAAGCCGATGAACAGCGTCCAGAACGTGATCTTGCCGAGCCGCTCGTCCAGCATCTTGCCCGTGAACTTCGGCCACCAGAAGTGGAATCCGGCGAACATCGCGAAGACCACGGTGCCGAAGACGACGTAGTGGAAGTGCGCGACGACGAAGTACGAGTCGGAGACGTGGAAGTCCATCGGCGGGGAAGCGAGAATGATTCCCGTCAGACCGCCGAAAAGGAAGGTGACCAGGAAGCCGATCGACCAGAGCATCGGCGTCTCGAAGGACAGCGCCCCCTTCCACATCGTGCCGATCCAGTTGAAGAACTTCACACCGGTAGGGACCGCGATGAGGAACGTCATGAAGGCGAAGAAGGGCAGCAGTACGCCGCCGGTGACGTACATGTGGTGCGCCCACACCGTCACGGACAGACCGGCGATCGCAATCGTCGCGCCGACCAGACCGATGTAGCCGAAGATCGGCTTGCGGGCGAAGACCGGGATGACTTCCGTCACGATGCCGAAGAACGGCAGGGCGATGATGTACACCTCCGGGTGGCCGAAGAACCAGAAGAGGTGCTGCCACAGCAGGGCTCCGCCGTTGTCGGCGTCGAATACGTGCGCGCCGAATTTGCGGTCCGCCTCCAGGGCGAACAGCGCCGCCGCCAGGACGGGGAAGGCGAGCAGGACCAGCACACCGGTCAGCAGCACGTTCCAGGTGAAGATCGGCATGCGGAACATCGTCATGCCGGGCGCGCGCATGCAGATGATCGTGGTGATGAAGTTGACCGAGCCGAGGATCGTGCCGAAGCCGGAGAAGGCCAGACCCATGATCCACAAGTCGGCCCCGACGCCCGGGGAGCGTTCGCTGCTGTTGAGTGGCGAATAGGCGAACCAGCCGAAGTCCGCCGCACCCTGCGGGGTGAGGAAGCCGGCCACCGCGATCAGCGAGCCGAAGAGGTACAGCCAGTACGCGAACATGTTCAGCCGCGGGAACGCCACATCGGGCGCGCCGATCTGCAGCGGCATGATCCAGTTCGCGAATCCGGCGAACAGCGGCGTCGCGAACATCAGCAGCATGATCGTGCCGTGCATCGTGAACGCCTGGTTGAACTGCTCGTTCGACATGATCTGCGTGCCGGGACGGGCCAGCTCGGCGCGCATGAGAAGCGCCATCAGGCCACCGATCAGAAAGAACAAGAAGGACGTCGACAGATAGAGCGTGCCGATGGTCTTGTGGTCGGTGGTGGTCAGCCACTTGATGACGACATTGCCAGGCTGCCTGCGGTGCAACGGCAGCTCGTTCTGGTACGCATCCTCGTCCTCGGACAGCGTCGCCCTGTTCAGGGTCACACGAACTCCACTCGTCAGGTCAACCACGGCGGACGGCGAGCAGCATCGAGCGTGCTGCCCTCATAACGGTTATGGGGGCAACATAACGACTCCCGGTACCGGCTGCCGGGGTGACACCTCCGCTGCGGTTGCCGTATTGCACTTTCCGGCCCCGCGATTTCCTGGAACAGCGGCGGCTGCAGGTCCATGACCACACGGCCCGGATTCACTCTTTCGGGTCGGTTGTGGACGTCGCCCACCGTGCCGACGACACGGGCGCCGCGCCGGCGCCTCCGCCGGAGTGGCTCGTACGAGCCACCGTGCCGTTGGATTGCGAGGGTGCGTCGGCGCGCCCGCTGTGGGTGGACAGGCGGCCGGAGGTACCCGTCCGGACCCTCGCGTCGGGCCGGGCCGTCGCAGCTGCCGCACGCTTCACTCGGGCGAGCATCGCGGGAACGGGCGGTGACACGCGGTTGCGGGCCTCGGACGACTGGCCGGGCGACGGCCAGGGAGCGGTGTCTCACGGCCGTGAAGTGCACAGACACGCAAGGTGAGTTGATAATTCGCATTATCAAGCGTCACGAGGGTTGACGTGCCCGAAACACGGCCCTGACACTGACTCCGACGGGGAGATAATCCGAATTATCGGAGGCGTACGTGACGAATGGTCGCCCAGCGCGACGGATAACGCAGCGGGACATCGCCCGACTGGCCGGGGTCAGTCAGCCGACCGTCTCCCTGGTGCTCAACGGCCGTGCCGACGCGGACATTCGCATCCCTCAGGAGACCCGTGAGCGCGTGCTGCGGGTGATCCAGGAGTACGGCTACGTGCCCGATCCCGTGGCCAGGCGGCTGGCCGCGAAGCACAACCGGATCCTCGGCGTCTTCACGTACGAAGCGGTGTTCCCCAGCGACACCAACGACTTCTACCACCCATTCCTGGTCGGCATCGAGGAGGCCGCCGAGCGGGTCGGCTGTGATCTGCTCCTGCTCACGAGTGCTTCGGTGACCGGTGGACGGCGGCGCATCTTCGGAGGCGACAACCGGCTGCGGGTCGCGGACGGCTGCCTGCTGCTCGGCCGGTCGCTCGACCGCGACGACCTCACGCGGATGGTCGCCGACGCGTACCCGTTCGTGACGGTCGGCCGGCGCGACGACGCCGGTGGTCCGGTGCCGTACGTGGGAGCCGACTACGCCGGCGTCGTCGGCGAGTTGGTACGGCTGGCAGTGACGCGTGGACATCGACGCCTGGCGCACGTGGGGCTACCCGCCGACGTGGAGTCCTCAGCCGACCGGCGGGCCGGCTTCGCCCGGGCCACCGAGGCGGCGAGTGAGGACGGTGTCGTCGTCGCGTTCGACGCGCTGTCCCCCGGACGCGAGCCCGACGAGTTGCTGGCAGCGTTGCTCGCCTCGGAGGCCACGGTGGTCCTGGTGGAGCACTTCGCCACCGCCGTGGGCCTGGTCGCGGCCGCACAGCGCCGTGGCCTGGACGTGCCGGCCGACCTGTCGGTCGTCACGCTGGGCGATCCGACGACGCCGGTGCCGACGGACACCGACTTCACGGGATTCCGCATCCCGCGGGAGGAAATGGGCCGGCAGGCCGTCGCGCTGCTGACCGGACTCCTCGAAGGGGCCGAGGCCACGACCCAGCGGCTCCTCCCCTGCGAACTCGTCGCCGGTGCCACCCTGGCGCCGCCCCGCACCCCCTGAACCGGCCGCGCGCCGGGCCGATCGAGCGAGCCGTGAGTCATCCGGCTCGACAGAGCTGGGACACAACGGTGGAAGGAGCATGCATGGAGGCGGACGTCCTCGTCATCGGCGGCGGGCTCGGCGGAGTGGCAGCGGCGCTGGCCGCGCTCCGCGCCGGCCGCAAGGTGGTGCTGACCGAAGAGTTCGACTGGCTGGGCGGCCAGCTCACGAGCCAGGCCGTGCCACCGGACGAGAACAGCTGGGTCGAGCAGTTCGGTGCCACCGCGAGCTACCGGGCCCTGCGGGACGGGATCCGCCACTACTACCGCCGGCACTTCCCGCTCACCGAACGGTCCCGGGCGTGGCGTCATCTCAACCCCGGTGCCGGGCACGTCAGCCGGCTCTGTCACGAGCCGCGCGTGGCCGTTGCGGTCCTGGAGGCGATGCTCGCGCCGTACCGGGGCAGCGGACGGCTGCGCGTGCTGCAGCCCTACCGCCCGGTGTCCGCCGAGACCGACGGAGACCGGGTCGGCGCCGTGACGGTGGCTCACCGGGACGGGGGCGGCGAGATCACCGTCAGCGCGCCGTACGTCCTCGACGCCACCGAGACGGGCGAGCTGCTGCCGCTCACGGGGACCGAGTACGTCACTGGCTTCGAGGCGCAGTCGGAGACCGGCGAGCCGAGCGCCCCGGACGTGGCGCAGCCGCTCAACATGCAGGCCGCGTCGGTGTGTTTCGCGCTTGACCACGTGGACGGCGACCACACCATCGACAAGCCGGCCCGGTACGGCTTCTGGCGCACGTACCAGCCGGACTTCTGGGGCGGCCCGTTGTTCTCCCTGAACGCTCCTCATCCGAGGACGAAGGAGATCGTCGAGCGGCAGTTCACACCTAACCCGGACGACGACCCGCTGGCCGTCGTCGCGGACCAGCGCCTCAGCCCCGGGGACGGCAACCTGTGGACCTTCCGGCGCATCGCGGCACGGCGCAACTTCACCGACGGCGCCTACGAGAGCGACATCACGCTGGTCAACTGGCCGATGATCGACTATCTGCCCGGTCCGGTCTTCGACGTGCCCGACGCCACCGAACACCTCACAGCGGCTAGGGAGTTGTCCTACTCGTTCCTGTACTGGCTGCAGACGGAGGCTCCGCGGCCCGACGGCGGCACCGGCTTCCCCGGGCTGCGGCTGCGCGGTGACGTCATGGGGTCGGCGGACGGTCTGGCGCAGGCTCCGTACATCCGCGAGTCGCGGCGCATCCGGGCCGAACGCACCGTCGTGGAACAGGACCTGTCCCTCGCGGTGCGGGGCGACGCCGGTGCGGTGGAGTACCCGGACTCGGTGGGCATCGGCATGTACCGCATCGATCTGCACCCGTCCACCGGCGGCGACCACTACCTCGACGTGGCGTCCTGCCCGTTCCGGATACCGCTCGGCGCGCTGCTGCCCGAGCGGATGGAGAACCTGCTCCCCGCCGGCAAGAACATCGGCACCACCCACATCACCAACGGCTGCTACCGACTGCACCCCGTCGAGTGGAACGTCGGCGAGGCGGCCGGCGCTCTGGCCGCGTTCTGCCTGGAGCGCGGCACCTCCCCCCGCTCCGTGCGGGGCACACCGGATCTGCTGGCCGACTTCCAAAAGCGCCTCACGGACCAAGGCGTCGAGCTGCGCTGGCCCGAGATAGCCGCCTACTGAACCGCGAACCGCAAGGAGTTCCGACATGAATCCGACGAGACGCTCCATCATCGCGGCCGGCGCTGCCGGCGTGGCCGCTCTCGCCGCCGGCTGCTCGGGTGGTGGGAGCGGCGGAGGAACGGGTGCCGGCGACGGCAACCTCCGCATCTCGGTGTGGACGGCGAACAAGGACCATCTCGCCCTGCTCAACGGCATCGGGAAGGCGTTCACAGCCGATCGTCCCGAGGTCAGGAGCGTCACCTTCGAGTCGCTCAACCCGTCCGACTACACCACCGCCCTGACCACCCAGCTCGCCTCGGGCAACCCGCCCGACCTCGGCTGGATCCTGGAGACGAACGCGGCGGACTTCATCGAGGCCGAGACCCTCGTCGACATGGCGCCGGACATGAAGGCCGACGCCAGCTACCGCTACAACGACCTGGAACCGGCTCTTCTGCACCAGTGGCGGCGCGGCACGTCGCTGTTCGCGTACCCGTTCTCGAGCTCGCCCTTCGCGGTCTTCTACAACGCCGACGCCCTGGCGAAGGCCGGCGCGGCCGACCCCGCGGAGCTGCTCGCGGACGGCGCGTGGACGTGGGACGCCCTGGCGGAGGCCGCGAAGAAGGTCACCGATGCCAAGGTCGCCCGGTTCGGGCTGGTGATCCACGAGTTCGAGTACAAGCAGTGGGACCGGCTCTACCCGATCATGGGCGCGTACGGTGCCGCCCCCTGGACGTCCGACGACGCCTGCGGGTTCGCCGATCCCAAGATGACGGATGCGATCGACTTCCTGCGGGACATGGCCTTCACCGACCGGTCCACGCCGGCTCCCGGCGACCAGGCGGACTTCTTCTCCGGTGAGAGCGCCATGGTCATCTTCCAGGTCAGCAAGATCGGCCCGCTCGCCGACGTGACGTGGAAGTGGGGCGCGGTGCCCCTGCCGTCCGGACCGGCGGGCGACCGCCAGGTCATCGGGCAGGCGGGACTCGGGGTCTTCGCGAAGGGCAGGAACGTGGACCTGGCCAAGGAGTTCTTCCTGTACTCCACCAACACGGAGAACGCCGCGAAGCTCGCCCGGTTCTTCCCGCCGCCGCGCGCCTCCCTGCTGACGTCCGAGACCCTCGCCGAGACGAACCCGCTGCTCAGCAAGGAGCAACTCCAGAAGGTCATCATCGACTCGCTGAAGTCCGGCACCGTGCGCCCCGGACACACGGGATACGCCCGGCTCTCGGAGCAGACGCGGGCCGGCCTCGATGCCGCCTGGACGCCGAAGGCCGACACCCGCAAGGTCCTGCGTGACGTGTGTACGTCCATCCAGCCGATCCTGCGGACCGGCTCGTGAGTCTCCTGGTGCGCAAGGCCCCCGCGCGGCCGCCCCTGCACGCCCCCGCTCCCGCCGGGGGCGTGCAGGCGCGCCAGGACGGCGGCAAGCGCCGGACACCGCGGTGGCGCCGGAGGGACATGCTCGCCGGCTACCTGCTGGTCGCCCCGCAGATGGCGGGATTCGTCGCCTTCGTGCTGGGGCCGCTGATCGCCGTCGTCTACTACAGCCTCACGACGTACAACAACCTCACGGCTGAGATCGGTTTCGTCGGCGGCGAGAACTACCGGAGGCTGCTCGACGACCCGCTCGCGGTCGAGGTGGCGACGAACACGGCCGTGTTCTCCCTGGGGCTGGTGCCGTTCAACATCTGCCTCGCCCTACTCCTCGCCGTCCTGCTGGACCAAGGTCTGCGCGGCACCCTCGTGTTCCGTGCCATCTTCTTCTCGCCGACGGTCGTGTCGATCATCGCCTGGACCGTGGTGTGGGGCTTCCTGCTCAGCAGCGACGGCGGTGTCAACCTGCTGCTGCGCACGGTGGGCATCGAGGGGCCGAACTGGCTGCGGGAGTCGGACACCGCGATGTTCTCGGTGATCCTGGTGCAGGTACTCAAGGGCGTCGGCGTGAACATGGTCCTGTTCCTGGCCGCCCTGCAGGCCGTCCCCGCGGAGATGCGTGAGGCGGCGATCGTGGACGGCGCCTCGCCCTGGACCGTGTTCCGCCGGATCACCCTGCCGATGATCAGCGCGACCATGCTGCTGGCCGCGATCGTCACGGTGATCGGGTCGCTCCAGGTCTTCGGCCAGATCCTGGTGCTGACCGTCGGCGGCCCGGGCAACTCCACGACCGTCCTCGCCTATTACATCTATCTGCAGGCGTTCAAGTTCTTCGACCTCGGCTACGCGAGCGCGCTGGCGGTGCTGCTGTTCCTCGCCGTCCTGATCCTCACCGCCGTGCAGTGGTGGCTGCGCAAGAAGTGGGTGTTCCATGAGCAGTGAAACCCTGGGGCTGCCACGGCGCCGTCCGTGGGGACCGGTCGTACGCCGGTCCCTGCTGTACGCGCTGATGGTCGCGCTCGCCGTGCCGTTCGTCCTGCCACTCCTGTGGATGGCGAGCAGCTCGCTCAAACCGATCTCGGAGATCTTCTCCTACCCGCCGTCGCTGCTCCCCGGAGAGTGGCGATGGGACAACTACGCCCGCATCACCGACTATCAGCCCTTCGGCCGGCAGTACCTCAACAGTGTCTACATCGCGGCCCTCGTGTCCGCGGGCAGTGTCATGGTCTCGGCCATGGCGGGCTACGCCTTCGCCCGGATCCGCTTCGCCGGCCGGAGCATCATGTTCGTCCTGCTGCTCACCGCCCTGCTGATGCCGAGCGAGGTCGTCATCGTCCCGCTGTTTCGGCTGTTCTCCGAGATCGGCTGGACCGACACCCATTGGCCGCTGATCCTGCCGGCGGTCTTCGGCGGCAACGCCGTCTTCGGCACGTTCATCATGCGGCAGTTCTTCCTCGGTCTGCCCGCCGAACTGGAGGAGAGCGGCCGGCTCGACGGGCTGGGGCGTTTCGGCCTGTTCTTCAGGATCGCCCTGCCGCTCGCGGGACCGTCGCTGTCGGCCGTCGCGCTGCTGTCCTTCCTGCACAGTTGGAACGCGTTCCTCGAACCACTCGTGTTTTTGCGCACCCCGGAGCTGTTCACCCTGCCGCTCGCCCTCACCCAGATCGTGGACGCCCAGGGAAGCCCGGTGTGGAACGTGCAGCTGGCGGCGAGCACGCTCACGGTCATCCCGGTGCTGGCCGTGTTCCTGGTGGCCCAGCGGTGGTTCATCAAGTCCATTGTCAACAGCGGCCTGAAGGGTTAGCGATGAAGATGCTGAAGGTGTCCGGCGACCGCCTCACCACTGGCTCGGGCGAACCGGTGGCACTGCGGGGCGTGGGGCTCGGCGGCTGGATGATGATGGAGAACTTCCTCAACGGCTTCCCCGGCACCGAGCACCAGGCGCGGGACGCACTGCGCCGCACGATGGGGGCGGAGCGGGCCGACCGGCTCTTCGACCGCATCCTCGACGAGTTCTTCACCGACGCCGACGCCGCGCTCATCGCCCGTACCGGACTCAACTGCGTACGCATCGCCGTCAATTACCGCCACCTCGCCGACGACGCCAAGGCGTTCGAGATCAGGCAGGAGGGCATGCGGCGCCTGACCGCCGCCGTCGACGCCTGCGCCCGGCACGGCCTCTACACCGTCGTCGATCTGCACGCCGCGCCCGGGTTCCAGAACCAGTCGGAGCACAGCGACAACCCGACCCACCATGCGTGGCTGTGGCGTCATCGCCACTTCCAGGACCGGCTCGTGGCCCTCTGGGAGGCCCTCGCCGACCAGTTCCGCGGCCGGCCCGAGATCGCGGGGTACAACCTGCTGAACGAGCCGGGCGACCCCACGGGTGACGTGGTCGGACCGTTCTACCGGCGGCTCACCTCCGCCGTGCGCGCCGTCGACCCCGACCATGTGATCTTCCTCGACGGCAACCGCTACGCCAACGACTTCGACGTCATCGGCGACGGGTACGAGAACACCGTCTACTCGGTGCACGACTACGCCCTCGCCGGGATCCGCGACGCGACGACGTATCCCGGCGAGGTACGCGGCCAGTACGTCGACCGTGCCGCCCTCGAGGAGCGCTTCCTGGAGCGGACCGCGCACTCGCGCCGGACCGGTACACCGGTGTGGATCGGCGAGTTCGGGCCGGTCTACTCCGGTGACCCCGCGGTCGACAAGCACCGTTACGCGGTCCTGCACGACCAGTTGGAGATCTACCGGGAGCACGGCGCGAGCTGGTCGATCTGGACGTACAAGGACACCCACCTGTCCGGGCTGGTGACGCTGGACCCCGACTCGCCGTGGTCCCGGCTGCTGCGTCCGATCCGCGAGAAGAAGGAGCGGCTGGGCACCGAGCCGTGGTCCACCGGCGAGGAGGGCATCGGCCATGTCCTCGCGCCGCTGGACGAACTGCTCGCCGCCGAGTACCCCGGCTTCGACCCGCCGCCGTTCGGCCGCCGCTGGTACGTGCGCCGGCTGGTCCGGGAGCTGCTTCTCGGCGAGCCCCTGCTCGAGGAGTTCGCCGCCCTCTTCTCCTCCCTCGACGACGCCGCCGTCGAGGACCTCGCCGGCTCGTTCCGCCTCGGCTCCTGCGTACCGCGCCCGCAACTCCTCGATCTGCTCTCGGAGTTCACCCGCGACTGAGGACCTCTTCCGAAGGAGACAACAGTGCGTCACCCGACAGACCCCTGCCCTCCCCCAGGTCCCGGCCTCCCCGGCCTCAGCCGTCGCGCCCTGCTGGGCGCCGTCGGCGGCGCCGCACTGCTCACCGCGCTGCCCGCCGAGGCGGTCGGCGGGACGAGGACGGGACTGCCGCTCCTCGAACCGTTGCCGGCAGGCGCTCCCGACCGAACGCTGTTCGCTCCCCATGAGCAGCGGTTCGCGCCGTATCTGGTGATTCTCGCCCCGATGGCCAACGAGATCGAGGACACCGACCCCGCCACCTACGGCTGGTTCACCGGCGGCTGGTGGCGCACGCCGAACGTGCCGTACAACGCCCGCATCCAGGAACACGTCTTCACACTGAGCTGGTTCCACACGCATCCCCGGCCGTGGAACCCGTACGCAGGCGACCCGGCACTGCTCGCCCGCCTCGACGCGGCGCTCCAGCACTACCTGCGTCTGCAGCACGACGACGGCTCGTGGCCCGAGTACCGGCCCACCGAGCACTCGCGTGCCGCCACCGGCTTCGCCCTCGGCTACCTGAGCAAGACGCTGCGCAATCTGCGCACCACCGGGGCCCTGCCCACTCGTCAGGCGCAGATCCGGGCCGCTCTGCGCAAGGCGATGCAGTGGTTCCTCGACCCCGGGAACACCACCGTGTGGGAGTCACCCCTGAAGTACGCCAACCAGCACATCGCGGGGCTGGCCGGAGCGGCACTGTGCCTGGACCTGGATCCGCAGCCGGCCCTGCGGGAGCGGCTGGCGGAACGCATCGCTTTCGTCGTCGCCCACGGGCAGAGCCCGCAAGGCTTCTTCTACGAGCCCCGTGGCATGGACGTCGGTTACAACCTCGAGGTCATGCTGCCCGACATGGCCGAGATCCAGCACCACAGGGACGACCCGGCCATGCTCACCATGGCCCGCGGCTTCGGGCCGTGGCTGGGCTACAACCTCGTCCGCGAACCCGACGGCTCGGGGTGGTTCACCAACGTCGCCGTGTCGGCGCGTACCAGCGTCCGGGCCCTCGACGACGAGATACGGGAGCCCGACCGCACGCACCTGGGCTCGCTCTTCGTGCCCGGCGTGCCGGGACTGGCGCCGTTCTTCACGACCCGTGAGGACCGGGCCGCCGCACGCGCCGCCTGGGCAGCGGACCCGTCGCCCGTGCCCGCGCCGCAACGCGGCAACACCTCACCGCGCATCATCGCGCACGTGCCGTACGGTGAAGCCTTCCCCACCCGTGCGCAGAAGCAGGCCGCCATCGCCGAGTTGCCCTATCTGCGACGGGACGCCTTCGTGGAGCTCCGCCGCGACGGCGGCCAGGACTTCCTGTTCGTCCGGCGGCCGGGCCTCTATCTCGGAGCGTTCCTCGGCCGGCGGGCCACGTCGTTGGTCCGCTCCGGCCTCTCCTTCCTCTGGCACCCGGACGCGGGCATGGTCGTGTACTCGCTCAACGGCGACGCCTTCTGCTGGGCCACGCGGCTCGCCGACGGCCGGCTGGACGCCGAAGGCGACCTGACGGCGGAATACGTCACCGGAGCACCGGGCGCGCGTCCGTGGACCGGCGACGACCGTGCTGCTCAGGCCCCGTTCGTGGTCCGGTACGGCACCCCCGACGCAGCCGTCACCACCGAGGTCACCGTCGCCGGGCAGACGGTGCGCCGTGTCGTGACCGCGGGCTCCGCCGCGACCGAGCTGATCCCGCTCGTGGTGCACCCGGCCGACCGGATGGCCTTCACCGACGGCACGGCGGCGTCCTACGGTTCCGCCACGACGGCCACCGCGGACGGCCTCACACTGCGCCGGGGACGCACCACGGTCCGCATCCGGTGGCAGGTGCCGCGCACCGCGAGTCTCACCGCGACGTCCACGACGTACTTGCGCGGCGGCGCGCGGCGCGCCCATCTGCTGCGCGTCCCGCACGACGGGACGCTCCACCTGACGGTGGGCTTCGGCTGAACCACCGCACGCGTCGCGGCCCGCGTCGCAGCGCCCCCGATGACGCCCGCATGCCCGGCGAAACGTCCCGACGTACCGTGGGAAGCGGGTGACCTCATGAAGGGACCGTCATGCTTCGTTGGCCGCCCATCGCGGATCACGGGCTCATCGGGGACCTGCGCACGGCCGCACTCGTGACCTCCGAGGGGGTGCTCGACTGGTTCTGCACTCCACGATTCGACTCGCCGAGCATGTTCGCGGGGCTGCTCGACCCCGATCGCGGCGGTCACTTCGCGATCACCGCGCAGACCTCGGGCGCCACCACACGGCAGCTCTACCTGGCGGACACAGCAGTCCTGGTCACACGGTTCATGACCGCCGACGGAGTCGGGGAGGTCGTCGACTTCATGCCGCTGGGTGAGGCCGAAGCCCCGGCGGACCGGCACCGCATCGTCCGCGTCATGCGCGTGACGCGTGGCACGGTCGGCTTCCGGCTGGCGTGCCGGCCCCGGTTCGACTACGGGCGCGCCGGGCACCGCCTGGCGCTGGAGCACGGGGTGGGCTATTTCCGTGGTCCCGGCCAGACCGCCTGCCTCCAGGTCGACGGGGCGGTGACGCTCCGGCGTGACGGGCAGGACGTGCGGGCGGACGTGGTGCTGCGGCAGGGCGAGCGGGCCGCCGCCGTCCTGACGGTGTGCGACGGCCCTGCCGGGCCGCTGCCGCCACTCACCGAGACAGGCGTCCAGCGGGAATTCCGCTCCACTTACGACTACTGGCACCGCTGGCTTCGCCGCAGCCGGTACCGGGGCCGCTGGCAGCAGTCGGTCAACCGCTCCGCGATCACACTCAAGCTGATGACGTACGCACCCACGGGCGCGCCCGTGGCGGCGGTCACCGCGGGCCTGCCGGAGCAGCCGGGCGGCGAACGCAACTGGGACTACCGGTACACCTGGGTGCGTGACGCGGCGCTGTCGGTGAAGGCGCTGCTGGACCTCGGGTTGGAGGCGGAGGCGGATGCCTTCCGGCGCTGGCTCGTCGCCCGGGTGCCGGCGGGCACGACGGTGACCGGTGAGCCGCTCCAGGTCATGTACCGGGTGGACGGCGACCCGCACCTCGCCGAGGAGGTCCTCGGCCATCTGGAGGGTTACATGGGCTCGGCGCCGGTCCGGATCGGCAACGGTGCGGCCGGCCAGCTGCAGCTCGACATCTACGGCGAAGTGGTCTTCGCCCTCGCCCATGCGCCCGGCATCCCTCAGCCGGCCGGGTACGACGGCTGGCCGCACCTGCGCGCGCTGCTCGACTGGCTGGCGCACACCTGGAACCGGCCCGACGAGGGCATCTGGGAAACGCGTGGTGGCCGCAAGGACTTCACCTTCAGCCGGGTGATGTGCTGGGTGGCCTTCGACCGTGGTGTCCGCCTGGCCGCGCAACTGGCACGGCCTGCCGATGTCGCCGGCTGGACCGCCGCGCGGGACGCGATCTTCGCGCAGGTGATGGACCGGGGCTACAGCCCCCGTCGTCGTGCGTTCGTCCAGCACTACGGGGCGGAAGTCCTCGACGCCGCACTGCTGTTGATGCCCTCCGTCGGCTTCGTCTCCCCGAAGGACCGCCGCTGGCTGTCGACCCTGGACGCCATGGACCGGGAACTGGTCTCGGACAGCCTCGTCCACCGCTACGACCCGGTCGCCTCACCGGACGGACTGCGCGGCGGCGAAGGGACCTTCTCGATGTGCAGCTTCCTGTACGTGGAAGCCCTGGCTCGCGCCGGTCGCCTGGGGGTGGCCCGCTACGCCTTCGACAAGATGCTCACCTACGCCAACCACGTCGGCCTGTTCGCCGAGGAGATAGGCCCGACCGGTGAGCAACTGGGCAACTTTCCCCAGGCCTTCACCCACCTCGCGCTCATCACCGCGGCCCTCGCTCTCGACGAGGAGCTGGACCGTGCCGAGATGTGATCGGGTCACGGTGCCGGTGGCGTGGGGCTTCGAGGGCGGGATCTCCCGGCACCGGGGTCAGCCGATCGGTTGACCCCGGTGTCCGCCGTTGCGCTCGCCGTGTCCAGCCGGTGCCCCGACCGAAGGCGGCGGGGAGCGGCCCCAGGATGGAACGCAGCGCGGCGCCCTGGTTTCCGCGCGGTCCCGTGGTCCCCGTGCCGCTCCGGAGTCCCCGGACCGCAAGAGGTCCGGGGACGCCACGAAGGACAAGGAGTTCCGCCATGAACGCCGTCGACCGCGCCCTCCTGGAGGCCGCCGCGCGCGGTGACACCGACGCCGTGCGCGCCGCCCTCGACGGGGGCGCCACCGTCGACGCCCGCGACGAGCACCGCCGCACCCCGCTGCTGCTCGCGGCGCTCGGCGATCACACGGCTGCCGCGCAGGTGCTGGTGGCCGCGGGCGGGGACCCGGACGCCCAGGACGACCGGCTCGACAGCCCGTGGCTGGTCACAGGCGTGACCGGCAGCGTCGCCATGATGCGGGCCCTGCTGCCCGCAGGACCCGATCTGAAGGTCACCAACCGCTACGGCGGCGTCAGCCTCATCCCGGCCGCCGAAAGCGGCCACGTCGACTACGTGCGCGCGGTGCTCCGCGAGACCGGCATCGACGTCGACCACGTCAACCAGCTGGGCTGGACCGCCCTGCTGGAGGCCGTGATCCTCGGGGACGGCGGCCGGGACCACCAGGAGGTCGTCGAACTGCTGATCACCGCCGGGGCCGACCCCGGGCTTGCCGACAAGGACGGCGTCACCGCCCTGCAGCACGCCGAGCGCCGCGGCTTCACCGGGATCGCCGGTCTGCTGAGGGCCGTACGGTGAGGCGAACCGCATGGGCCGCGGCGGCGGGCGTCGTGCTCATCGCCGGATGCTCCGCCGGAGCCGAGGTCAACTCCCCCGCCTCGCAGGGGCCTTCCGCCGCGCCCGCGACGTCCGCCGAGCCTGCGCCGGCTCCGTCGGGGCGCACGCCGACCGGCACGCTCCTCGTGGCGGACTTCGCCGCCGCCACGGTCACGTTCGTCGACCCGGACCGGGGCGCGTTCGACTCGGTCGACGTCGGCACCGCCCCCTACGGTCTCGTCGTCGGCGACGACGGGCGGGCGTGGGTGGCCACGGCCGAGGGCGTCGCCGTCGTGGACACGGCCCGGCGGACCCGGATCGCCCGCGTTCCGTACTGGACCGACGGCCTCGGGGAGCCCACGCACGGCGAGTACCGCGGCGGCGGCATGGGCATCGCCCTCGCCCCCGACGGCCGCCACGTGTACGTCGGGGTGAACCGGCCCGGCGGCAACGGCGCCGTCGAGGTCGTCGACACCCGGTCCCTGGAGGTCACGGGCGTCGCCGATGTGGGCCGTCGCCCGTTCGACGTGGACGTCTCGCGCGACGGGCGCGAGGTGTACGCGACCGGCCACGACTCCTTCGACGTCACCGTCGTGGAGACCGACGGCCTCGGCACCCGGCGCATCGAGGTGGCTCCCTACGGCACGCAGGGCGGTCTGGGCTCCTGGCTCAAGCCGCACTACGCCGTCGTACGGCACTCGGACGGACGGCTCCTGCTGCCGTTCGAGGGCGAACGGCTGGTGGTCCTCGACCCGGAGTCCGGAACGTCCCGCGTCGAGCGCATGACCGCCGACACCCACCAGCACGGCGCGACGATCACCGGCGACGGCACACTGCTCGCGGTCGGGACGGGCCCGATCGACCCGACGAGCGACGAGGGCCCGTCGCTGACGGTGCGCGCCCCGGACGGCCGCGAGCGGATCGTGCCCCTCGACGGAGCCCACGAGGACGTCGCCGTCTCCCGCGACGGCCGCACCGCGTACGTGACGGGCGGTTTCACGCGCGACGGCTACTGGAACGGCATCACGGTCGTGGACCTGGAGTCCGGCGACACCCGACGGCTGCCGGCCGGCGTACGTCCCTTGGGCATCGCGGTCCTCTGAGCGGGCCACGCCCCCCAGCACGTCACGGATCTCACGGGGGACCGTGGGCGGTTCGCCGTCGCAATCCGCGCCACTCGGGAACACGGGCGGCCGGAGGAGGGTTGGAGTCCTATGAGCGTTCACCGCACGGCCGTTTCGGTACCGCCCAGCCGAGGAGAGTCCATGTCGCCGGGTCACCGCATCACGATCGAGCAGGGCACGCAGCACGTCCGTGTGGTCCACGACGGTACGGTCCTGGCCGAGAGCCGCCGGCCGCTGCTCCTGCACGAGACCGGCCTGCCGGTGCGCTACTACCTGCCGCCCGAGGACGTGAACACCGAACTGCTGACGCCGTCGGACTCGGGCACCCACTGTCCTTACAAAGGCGACGCGTCCTACTGGTCCCGACCGGGGGCGGCCGATCTCGTCTGGGCGTACCTCGACCCCAAGCCCGAAGTCGCCCTGATCAAGGGGCACTTCTGCTTCTACGACACCGAGGTCGTGGTCGGCTGACGCCCGCCGGTCCACCGGCTCATAGGCCCAGCGGACCGTTCACCGCGGGGGGGGGGAGAGAATCATGCGGTCATGATCTCAACTTCCCCGCGTACGCGGGCAGTCGGCCCCGCGGCGGCCCGCCGCGGGATGCCGGCGCGGCCGGGCCCGGACCCCGGGCCCAGGTCAGTCGGCTCTCCGGTCCCGCTCGCGGGGCTCGTCGGCGGCGCGGTCGGACGCAGGTTCGGGGCGTCCGTCGGCATCTCCAGCAGCGGGGCGATCGGCCGGTCGCCCTCCGGGATGTGGCGGCGGCGTGCCGGACACCGCGAGGGCCGGACCGGCCGCCGGCGGTGGGCGCCGTGGTCGGCTCGCGGCGGCGATCGGCGGCGGGAGGTCGTACGACTCGGGGCGCGGCTCCAGCTCGGCCACCATCTCGGCGAACCGGCTGCAGACCTGTCTGATCTCCTCATGTGTCCTGTCGCGTTCGGTGATGACGGCTGCGAGGAGGAGAGCGGTGAGCGCCGTCGTGCCGTTGAACGCCTGGAGCGTGACCATGCTGGAGAACAGGTCCTGACCGGCGAACGGCCCGCTCTTCCCGGCCGCGGCCAGAATCGTCAGTATGGACACCGCCAGCGCGCACGGTGCGGCGCCGGCCAGCTGGAAGCGGAAGGCGGCCCAGATCAGGACGGGGAAGACGAGGAAGAGCAGGGTCGAGTGCGGCGTACGCGTCGCCAGACCCGTGACGAGGACCGTCGCGGCCGCCAGCGCCGCCGCCTCGACCCATCGGCCAGGCGCTGCCCGCGGCGGCCACCGCGCTCCGCGCAGCGCGAGGAGGAACGGCGCGACGATGAGGATCCCCATCGCGTCGCCGGTCCACCACACCGACCACGTCGGCCAGAAGTCGCTCGGCTCCAGTGCCCCGGAGGCGACCAGTGCGCCGCTGCCGATGGTCGAACTGATCAGCATCCCGGTGAGAGCGCCGAGGAAGACCAGGGCCAGTACGTCCCGCAGGCGGTCCAGCTCGACCCGGAACCGGGCTCTGCGCAGCATCAGGCAGGCGCAGACCGGCGCCAGAGTGTTGCCTGCGGTGATGACGCACACCGCTGCCACCGAGGGCCCGAGCGCCACGTTCACCAGGAAGGCGCCAAGCGCGACGCCCGGCCAGACACGCAGCCCCAGGAAGAGCAGCGCGGCCAGCGCGACACCGGTCGGCGGCCACAGAGGGGTGACCTGGTCGCGCACCAGCTGCTGAAGAAGCCCGATCCGCGCGGCCCCGTAGTAGACGGCGGCGACGACGATGATCCGCAGGGCGGCAGACCCGAAGCGACCGATGTCTCCACTGCGCACAACAGCAGTCTGCGCCCGTCCCGGCTCCGCAGCGACCGCGGCGGTCGACGGGCGGTCGCCGAGGTCAGACGGGCCCTCGTGGGCCGTCGTAGCGGACGACGAGGACCGCGGCGTCGTCGCGGTGGCCGGTCAGGTCGGCCACCTTGACGACGGCCGAGGCCAGTATCTCGGGGTCGGCGTCGAACCCTGCGCGGACCAGCTTGGTCACCTCCTCCAGACCGGCCTCGATCGGGAAGTCGGGGCCCTCCACCACACCGTCGGTGAACAGGACGAGGACTCCCGCTTCCGTCAGACGCCGACGCGTCACCGGATAGCGCTCGCCCGGCACGATGCCGATCGGCGGCCCGCCACGGTCGAGGGCTACGCCGAAGTCGCCTCCCGAGGTCGCCCAGACCATCGGAACATGGCCGGCGCGGGACACCGTGAGCTCGCGGCTGACCGGGTCGAAACGCAGGAAACAGCAGGTGGCGAACAGGCCGCACCCCATGTTGATCAGCACGTCGTTCGCCCGGCTCAACACCTCGCGGGTGTCGTGCGTCGCCTCGGCGATCGCTCGGATGCTGGTGCGCACCTGCCCCATGAAGGCGACGGCCTCCACATCGTGGCCCTGTACGTCACCGATCGCGAGCGCCAGTGACCCGTCCTTCATCACGAAGGCGTCGTACCAGTCGCCGCCCACGTCGAGACCGTCCCGCGACGGCGTGTACCTGGCGGCGAAGTGCAGCCCCGGCAGCTCCGGCAGCCCCGGCGGGAGCATGTGGCGCTGCAGCGCCATGGCCAGCTCGACCCGGGCCCGCTGGAACTTGATCCGCTCCAGGGCCTGATCGACGAGCTGCCCGAGAGTGAGCAGAAGTTGCTGCCCGCTGTCGGACGGGTCGGGGCGATGTCGGGGCATCACGGCTCCGGTGTGCTCCGGAGGGCTTCTCACCTCACCCTAGCCCCGGCACCACCGGCGCTCTCGGTGGCCGGGGGCGACGCGGCACCGCCGGGTGGTCACGGGCTGTCGCCTTCCCAGTCGAACCGCTGGGGGTCACCGGGCCGCGGCCTGTACAGGGCACGCCCGCCGGGCCCGTACCGGCCGAGCTCGGTCGTCAGCGCCGCACCTGCCCGGAGCTGCTCGGCCGTCCATCCGGTCACGTCCAGGAACAGCCCGTCCAGCGGGCCGCCGACCAGGTCGACATAGGCGCGCCCGGGCCGCCTGCCGGCGTCGGGGTCCTCGTGGTCGGCCCCGTAGACCCGCCCTCGCATGATCTGCTCGTCCATGCCGGAAGCTTCTCAGCCGCCACTGACACCACGGGGGCGCCGAGCCGCCGGGGCGGCGGCGTGGCAGGTTCCGGCACCACTCCCCCGCGTCGTCCCCGCTGCCCGGGCCGGTCCCACGCCGCCACCCGGACCGACTCCTCTGCCGGGCCGCACCGACGCGAGGACGCTCGTCGAGCGCGCGACCGGTGTCAGATCCGGCCGCGGGCGAGCCGCGTCAACGGGCCGGTCGGGGGCTTCGCCGTGGAACGGCCCAGGGCGAAGGCGGCGCCGGCGACTCCCGCGACGCCTGCCGCTGCCCCGGCGGCGACCGCCTTCCGGTGCTTGACGGCCTCCCATGCGGTGCCGGCGGCAGTGGCGGCCTGTGCGGCATTCGCGGTCACCGCCTGCTGTCCGGTCTGGAGACCCGCGGCGGCGGCGCGACCCATACGCCTGGTGGCTTGGCCCGCTGCCCGCACGGTGGCCGAAGCGGATTTCCTGGCGTCCTGCGCCGCGGTTTCGGCTTCGCCGGCCGCGGTCTGCGCCGTGGACTCGGCCTTCGTGCCGGTCGCCGGGGCGGACTGCTTGCCTCGGGAGGCGGTGGACCGGGCGCCGGTGGTCTTCCTGGCCTTCGCGGCACCGGAGTTCCTGGGGCCGTTGCTTTCAGCGGTCATGACTGTCTCCTTGCCTGTCAGGGTCCGAGCGCCCGGGGCGGATCTCTCACCGAACACTCGTCTGCACTGCGTGACGCCGGTTCGCCTGCCCGTACGAACCGGACGTATGCGTGACGTCGCGGCGTACGCGTCCGGCAGCGGACAGCCGCTGCCCGCGTGCCCGGTTCGCGTTCCCCGGCGCCTTGGTGACGGCTGAGACGTCGGTGACGGCTCACCCGATCTCGACGAGGAGGTCGCCGCCTTCCACCTGCTGGATCCGGTTGATGGCCAGCCTGCTCACCGTGCCGCCCTTCGGGGCGGTGATCGCGGCCTCCATCTTCATCGCCTCGATGGTGGCCACCGTGGCACCGGCTTCCACCGCATCGCCCTCGGCGACCGCGAGCGTCACGACGCCGGCGAACGGCGCGGCGACGTGACCGGGGTTCGCCCTGTCGGCCTTCTCGGTCACCGGTACGTCGGCGGCCGCCGCGGCGTCCCGCACCTGGATCGGCCGCAGTTGGCCGTTCAGGGTGGACATCACGGTGCGCATGCCGCGTTCGTCGGCCTCGCCCACGGCCTCCAGCTCGATGAGCAGCCGCACGCCCGGTCCAAGGTCGACGGAGTACTCCTTTCCGGGGCGCAGCCCGTAGAAGAAGTCCTTGCTGTCGAGCACGCTGGTGTCGCCGTAGGTCTGCCGGTGTGTCTCGAACTCCTTCGCCGGTCCGGGGAACAGCAGGCGGTTGAGCGTCGACCGCCGGTCCTTCTCGAGTCCGGTGCGGTCCTCCGCGGTCAGTTCCCGCACCGGCTTGGGCTCGGCGCGGCCCTGCAGCGCCTTGCTGCGGAACGGCTCGGGCCAGCCGCCCGGCGGATTGCCCAACTCGCCGCGCAGGAAGCCGATGACGGAGTCGGGGATGTCGAACCTGCCGGGCTCCGCCTCGAAGTCCGCCGGGGACACGGCGGCGCCCACGAGGTGCAGCGCGAGGTCGCCGACCACCTTCGAGGACGGGGTGACCTTGACCAGCCGGCCGAGCATCCTGTCCGCTGCGGCGTACATGGCCTCGACCTCCTCGAAGCGGTCGCCGAGCCCGAGTGCGATCGCCTGGGTGCGGAGGTTGGAGAGCTGGCCGCCGGGGATCTCGTGGTGGTACACGCGCCCGGTCGGGGAGGCGAGTCCGGCCTCGAACGGTGCGTAGATCCTGCGGACGCTCTCCCAGTACGGCTCCAGGTCCCCGACCGCCTGGAGGTCGAGGCCGGTGGGCCGCTCGGAGTGGTCGGTCGCCGCCACGATCGCCGACAGCGACGGCTGTGACGTGGTGCCGGCCATGGACGCCACCGCACCGTCCACGGCGTCCGCGCCGGCCTGGATCGCGGCCAGGTAGGTGGCGAGCTGGCCGCCCGCCGTGTCGTGCGTGTGGATGTGGACAGGAAGGTCGAACTCCCTGCGCAGCGCGGAGACGAGCCTGGCGGCGGCCGGGGCACGGAGCAGACCCGCCATGTCCTTGACGGCCAGGACGTGGGCGCCCGCCTCGACGATCTGCTCGGCCAGGCGGAGGTAGTAGTCCAGGGTGTAGAGCCGCTCCGACGGGTCGGACAGGTCGGAGGTGTAGCAGAGGGCGACCTCGGCGAGGGCCGTTCCGGTCTCGCGTACGGCGTCGATGGCGGGCCGCATCTGTCCGACGTCGTTGAGCGCGTCGAAGATGCGGAAGATGTCGATGCCGGTGGCCGCGGCCTCCTGGACGAATGCGTCGGTCACCTCGGTCGGGTACGGGGTGTATCCCACGGTGTTGCGGCCGCGCAGCAGCATTTGGAGGCAGATGTTCGGTACGGCCTCGCGCAGGGCGGCCAGGCGCTCCCAGGGGTCCTCCGCGAGGAAGCGCAGTGCGACGTCGTAGGTGGCGCCGCCCCAGCACTCCAGGGACAGCAGCTGCGGCAGGGTATGTGCCACCACCGGGGCGACGGCGAGCAGGTCCTTGGTCCTCACCCGGGTGGCGAGCAGCGACTGGTGCGCGTCCCGGAAGGTGGTGTCGGTGATGCCGATGGTCGGCGACTCGCGCAGCCGGCGGGCGAAGCCCTCCGGGCCCAGTGCGGTGAGCTGCTGCCGGGAGCCGGCCGGCGGCTCGCCGGCGGGCAGCGGTGGCAGCTTGGTGGCCGGGGCGATCAGGTCGGGCCTCGGGCCGTGGGGCTTGTTCACCGTGACGTCGGCGAGGTAGGTGAGCAGCTTCGTGCCGCGGTCGGCGGAGTGGCGCGCGGTGAGCAGGTGCGGCCGTTCCTCGATGAAGGACGTCGTGACGCGCCCGGCCTGGAAATCCGGGTCGTCGAGCACGGCCTGCAGGAACGGGATGTTCGTGGACACGCCCCTGATGCGGAACTCGGCCACCGCGCGCCGGGCACGGCCGACGGCAGTCCTGAAGTCCCTTCCCCGGCAGGTCAGTTTGACCAGCATCGAGTCGAAGTGGGCGCTGACCTCCGTACCGGCGTGTGTGGTGCCACCGTCGAGGCGGATGCCCGAACCGCCCGGCGAGCGGTACGCGCTGATCATGCCGGTGTCCGGCCGGAAGCCGTTGGCCGGGTCCTCGGTGGTGATCCGGCACTGCAGCGCGGCGCCGCGCAGGACGACGGTCTCCTGCGTCAGGCCGAGGTCGGCCAGCGTCTCGCCGGCGGCGATGCGCAGCTGTGCCTGCACCAGGTCGACGTCGGTGACCTCCTCGGTCACCGTGTGCTCCACCTGGATGCGCGGGTTCATCTCGATGAAGACGTGGTTGCCGTCGCGGTCGAGGAGGAATTCCACGGTGCCGGCGTTGCGGTAGCCGATCCGGCGGGCGAACTTCACGGCGTCGTCGCAGATCCGCTCGCGCAGCGCCGGATGGAGGTTGGGGGCGGGCGCGAGTTCGATCACCTTCTGGTGGCGGCGCTGCACCGAGCAGTCGCGTTCGAAGAGGTGGATGACATCGCCCTGCCCGTCGGCGAGGATCTGCACCTCGATGTGCCGGGGGTCGACGACGGCCTTCTCCAGGAAGACGGTGGGGTCGCCGAACGCGGACTCGGCCTCGCGGGCGGCCGCCTCGATGGCCTCGCGGAGCAGCGCGGGGTCCTCGACCCGCCGCATGCCGCGCCCACCGCCGCCGGCGACCGCCTTGACGAACACCGGGAAGCCGATGTCCTGGGCGGCCGCGACCAGTTCATCCACGTCGGTGGAGGGCTCCGACGAGCCGAGCACGGGTACGCCGGCCTCGCGGGCGGCGGCCACGGCACGCGCCTTGTTGCCGGTCAGCTCCAGCGTCTGCCTGTCCGGGCCCACGAACGTGATGCCCGCCTCCTCGCAGGCGCGCGCCAGCTCCGGGTTCTCGGACAGGAAGCCGTACCCCGGGTAGACCGCGTCCGCGCCGGCCAGGCGCGCGGCCCGGATGATCTCCGCCACGGAGAGGTAGGCGCGCACCGGATGCCCGGGCTCGCCGATCTCGTACGCCTCGTCGGCCTTCAGCCGGTGCAGCGAGTTGCGGTCCTCGTGCGGGAAGACAGCGACGGTGCGCGCACCCAGTTCGTAACCGGCGCGGAACGCGCGAATCGCGATCTCCCCGCGGTTGGCGACCAGCACCTTGCGGAACATTGCGGATCCCTTCAGCCTGCCGGTGACGAAACCATGGTGTCGTCTGATGCCTCTGCCGTGCCACACGGGTCATGATCTGCTTCCACGGACCACGCCGAGCGGGCTGCCCGGCGCTCGACCCGGCGGCAACGTTACGGGTGGGACGGGGGTCTTTTGAAGGGCCGGAGCGCGTGGAGTGGATCTCATCGGGCCGTGACCCACTCAGCGGCCGACGCGCGGCGGTGCTGCGTCCTGCCGTGCCCGACGGCCTGGTCAACGGGGATGTCATCGCCGTCGGCGCCGTCGCTCGACGGCGGAGAGTCGCGGACATCGAGGCCGCGCGGGCGGGTGGGAGGCGTGGCCCGCCGGCAGGCGCGCAGCCTTCTGGCGGCCCTCGACGGGGCGCAGTGCCGAGCGCGCGTTGCCTCCGCCGTCGGCCACAGGGTCACGTCCGGCGCGAGGGTCTCCATGAGCGTGGCGACGTCGAGGAACGGTTCGGTCACCTGCTGTCGGATGCGCGGGTGCGCTCCGTAGCGGGGCCGGACCTCGGCGACTCCGGCGGCGGCATCCCGTTCCTCCTGCACCGATGAGCTCCCGCGCCGCCTGCGACGGCAGCGCGGGGCCCCACCGCGACGGGGGAACGCGGCGGGGCCTCGCGGTGTTGTCTACCCCACCGCCGCCGCCCCACACTCGCCTACGGTCATCTCATGGGGCTCGGCGTCAAGTTCCCTTCATGTGCGCGCAATTCGGGCCGAGAAGGCCGGTCCACCTCCAGGCTGCCGAAGCGCTCCCATGTGTTTCGCGAGCGGACCTGCCGGTCACCCGCAACGGAAGACGCGGCGAGGAGCGCCGCGCCGTACGACCCGGAAGGGAGAGACGCACCGTGCTGAACTGGCGTGAGTACGCGGCATGCAGGAACGCGGATCCCGACCTGTTCTTCCCGATCGGCACCGGCGCACCGGCCCTGGTGCAGGCGGAAGCCGCCAAGCTGGTCTGCGAGCGGTGCCCGGTCCGCGAGCAGTGCCTCGCATGGGCCATGGAGAACAACCAGGAGTCCGGTGTCTGGGGCGGGCTGAGCGAGGACGAGCGCCGTTCCCTCAAGCGCCGGACCCAGCGCCGGGACCGGCACCCGGCCTGAACGGGCCCGCTCGTACGAGCAGGTGTTCTACGATCACGGGTCACTGCTGCGGCCGCTGCCATGGAGGTAGATCGACGTGACGGATGTGGTTGTCTTCCACCACGCCCAGGGCCTGACTCCGGGAGTCATCGGCTTCGCCGAGGAACTCCGCGGCGCCGGACACACCGTGTACGCGCCGGACCTGTACGAGGGCCACACGTTCGACACACTGGACGCCGGTCTGGCCCACCTGTCGGAGATCGGCGTCGAGGAGATCGTCGCGCGCGGGACACGCGCCGTCGCGGAACTGCCGGCCGACGTCGTCCACGTCGGGTTCTCCCTCGGCGTGGTGACCGCGCAGAAACTGGCCCAGACGCGCTCCGGGGCCCGCGGCGTGGTGCTCGTCTCGGCGTGCGTTCCGGCTTCGTACTTCGGGCCCTGGCCCGCCGGGGTGCCGGTACGGGTCCACGCCATGGAGGCGGACCCGGTCTTCCGCGACGAAGGCGACGCCGAGGCGGCCCGCGCACTGGTCGACGAGGTGCCCGACGCCGAGCTGCACCTCTATCCGGGCGAGCAGCACAACTTCGCCGACAGCTCGTTGTCGTCCTACGACGCCGCGGCCACCACGCTGCTGATCCGGCGCACGCTGGCGTTCCTCGACGAGAGATGAGCGGGCGCGGGCTCCGTCGGGCCGGCGGCCCACGGCCAGGGGCCTGTCCTGGTGGGAAATGACGGTGAACAGACAGCGCGCGAGCGGCAGAATGGCCCGATGACCGCATCCGATCCCAAGGCCGACCTTCTCTTCTACCTGCAGTCCGCCCGCGACACCCTGTTGTGGAAGCTCGATGGACTCTCGGAGTACGACATTCGCCGTCCCATGACGCCGACCGGCACCAATCTCCTGGGCATGGTGAAACACGCGGCCGGTGTGGAACTGGGCTACCTCGGCGACACCTTCGGCCGGCCGTCCGGGGAGCCGCTGCCCTGGCTCGAAGACGGTGCCGAGCCCAACGCGGACATGTGGGCCACGGCCGCCGAGTCACGCGATGTCATCGTGGGCCTCTACCGCCGGGCGTGGGCGCACGCGGACGCGACGATCGACGCGCTGGCGCTGGACACGATCGGCAGAGTGCCGTGGTGGCCGAGCGGCAGGGACGAGGTGACGTTGCATCATGCCGTGGTGCGCGTCATTGCCGACACCCACCGGCACGCCGGGCACGCCGACATCATCCGGGAACGACTCGACGGCGCCGTGGGGATGAACAAGGGCAACGACAGCATGCCGCCGGGCGACTCGGTGTGGTGGGAGAACTATCGAGACCGACTGGAGCGTGCAGCTCGGGAAGCCGACCGGGGCGCGTAGACACGGACCGGACCGCTGGGGATTCGGACATCCAGAGGTCGACGCGGCGCCTTCACCCTGCCCGCTCCCTGCGGCCCGACGCGCTCCGAGCGCGGACACGGTCGTCTTGCCCGGCACCTCACCGGACGCCACCCCCGAGCAGGGCGGCGTCCGGTTCGGCGCGGGTGAGCGGCTGGGCGCCGGGCCGTTCGCAGGCGAGCGCCCCCGCGGTCGCGGCGCGGCGCAGCAGGTGCTCCACGTCGTCGCGGCTCTCGGGCAGCCGCACATGGAGCGTGCCGTCCTCGGCGGGCCGCAGCAGGGCCGCGACCGCCGGGCTGCCGCCCGCAATGGCGGCGACGGACGTGTCCCCGGCCCGCCACACGAGGTCGACGAGCGCCTCGCCGACGACGACGGTGGTCATGACGCCTGCTCCGACGCGGGTCTCCTGTCGTGGATCCTCAGACCGGCGAGATCCCATGCCTCGACGGCGTAGGGGACCGGTGTGGCGCCGGCCGCCGTGGCCTGCAGGCGCCAGGGACCCCGGCCGGCCGGATAGAGGCGCAGGGTGAGTGCCTGCCCCTCGGCCGTGAACACCTCGGCGGCGGAGCGGTCGAGTACGACGCGGATGTCCACCGGCCCCGCAGGCGCGGGCAACCGCCAACTGCCGCCCTTGGCCCGTGGGTCGAGGGAGGCGTGGGACCGGTCGACGACCACCTCCGCCGTTGCCGGGTCGCGGACGATGTCCAGGTACTCGCCGTCGGCCGCGTCGGTGACCAGCCGCAGCCCTCCTCCGGTGTCGAGGCGGGCGGTGATGTCGCAGACGGAGTCGATCTCGCCGAGGTCGGCGGGCCGGCCGGGACGGGACTCGCCCGTGGCGGCGACGCGACGGTCCCGGCGCAGCCGCCCGATCTCCCGGGCCGGCCGTTGGACAACCACGCCGTCCGCATCGAGGGTGAGTTCGCGCGGCAGGGACAGCATCCCGGCCCATCCCACCTCGTCGGTCCATTCGCTGGGCGCGCCGACGCGTGCCTCGTCACGCGCTTCCCAGATCCAGCCCCACATCAGCCAGCGGCCGTCGAGGGCGGGCAGCAGAGCCGGTGCGTAGAAGTCCGGCCCGTGATCGAGGCGTTGGGGGGAGGCGGCGACGAACGCCCCGTTCTCCTCGTGTCCGGGCCAGGCCGCCGTGCAGAGGGCACCGTCGTCGGGGTCCCAGGCGCTGACGATCACCGCCCCGCGGCCGTGGCCGAAGTGTGCGTACTGGGCGCACTCCCAGCCCTCCTCGGTGTTGTCCCCGCCGGGCAGCGGCTCGGGCGCGCGGGCCAGGAAGACGCCCTGATACACCCAGTCGGTCAGGTCGGTGGAGGAGTACTGCACAGCCGCGCCGCGACCGTCCCCCAGGGCGGCGCCGACGAGCATGCGCCAGCGGTCGCCGTCGCGCCACACGTACGGGTCGCGGAACATGGTGGTGTCCGCGGGCGGTTCGGGAACGAGCAGCCGGTCGTGCTTGGCGAAGGTCAGACCGCCGTCCCGGGACACCGCCCGGGCGACCGGCTGGTACCAGCGGTCGGGGTGTTTGGCGGAGTAGAAGGCGACGAGTTCGCCGCCTGCTTCGACGGCGTTGCCCGACCACACTCCTTCGGTGTCCTCGCCGCCGGGGGTGGGGGCCAGGGCGATGGGCAGGAGTTCCCAGTCGAGGAGGTCGGCACTGCGGAAGTGCCCCCAGTGCATGTCCGCGTGGCGGGCGCTTCCCGGGTTGTACTGGAAGAAGACGTGGTAGTGCCCGTCGTGGAAGACGAGCCCGTTGGGGTCGTTCAGCCAGTTGCGCGGCGGGCGCAGGTGGAGTGCGGGGAAGTGCGGGTCCCGCGCGGTGGCGGACGCGGCGCGGTGTCTCTTCGCGGTGTGCACGTGCTCAGCCACGGGCGCGCTCGTTGTAGCGGTGGCGTACGTCCGCGGCCTGCTTGGTGTTGGCCTCGGACTCCTGCAGTGAACGCTCCCCGCGCAGGCGGGTGCGCTCGGCGAGGTGCTCCATGTGCCGTTCGAAACGGACCCGGTAGCGTTCGCGCATCTGGGCGATCTCTTCGGCGACGAGGCCGTGGCGGGGGGCCGGGGTGGGCATGGGCAGGCCGGCGGGCCGTACCGGCAGGCGCTGTTCGAGCGGCAGTATGGAGGCCCTCGGCGAGGGGAGCGTCTGGTACCAGTAGGCGGTCGAGGCCCAGTCGTCGCTCAGGTGGTTCCCGTGGCCGTGCTCGATGGAGACCTTGATGCGTTCCTCGAAGCGGACCGGATCGGTCACGTGGAAGCGGTAGTTGACGGAGTAGCCGGGGACGTCGGCCTCGTGGAGGATCGCTCCGTGGTAGAGGTAGGCGTTCTTCTGCATGCCCCAGGCGTGGTTGAAGTAGTCCTCGGTGCCGGTGCCGTGCAGGGAGGGCGGCCAGAGCGTGCTGCCGTCGGGCAGGAAGTCGTCGTCGATCCAGATCATGTCGTTGCCCTCGCCCCACCAACTGCCCTGCCGGTGGTGGACGGAGAGGTTGCAGCCGACGTAGTGACCGGTGCCCTCGGTGTCGAGGATGACGTAGTTGTCCTCGCCGGTGACGTCGGCGATGTTGACTTCGGGGCTGTTGGTCTGGATGTCCGGGGCCCAGCCGTTGCACGGGTTGCTGCGGTTCCAGCGGGCGTGGAAGTAGAGCGTGTCCTCGGGCAGCGGCTCGGGGAACAGTTCGTAGTCGATGTAGAAGTACTGCTGGATCGGCAGGTCGTTCTCGTTGACCAGCTCGATCCGGGCCCTCTTGTCGAACGGCATCGGCGCCCAGCAGTTCAGTGCCGCGCTGCCGCCGAACATCAGTGACTCCTCGGGCTTGGCCGAGACGGTGAAGAGTGCGGACTGGTAGCTGTTGGGCATGCAGTGGCCCACGCCGAAGAAGTCTCCGAGCGGCACGAGGACGGCCGGCTCCTCCTCGTCGTCCCAGGTGATACGGATCAGGACCTTTCGGTAGTAGTCGGGGTCCGGCTCCTCCCAGTTGACGCCGAGCGCGTTGTGGATCTCCATGACCGGCGCGACGGTGTCCGCCTCCAGCGGGTCGATCAGACCGGGTCCGAGCGTCTTCCGGCAGAACTGCGTCATCCAGATGTGCGTGATCTGGCCTGGGCCCTCCAGGTCGGCGAGGACGCGGCTGGAATGCGCCGGGGTGGTCCAGTAGTCCTGGTTGCGGCCGCGCTGGTCCCAGCTCGACGTGCGGGCGCTGCGTGCCGCCTTGCGGCGGGTCAGGTCCGTGAGGGAAGAAAGCATGGGGCGTTGCCTTTCGGTGAGGTGAGTCGCTGAGGGTGGGCGCAGGAGGACCGGCCTCCTCCGCCGTCGGTCAGGAAGGTCGGTTACGAAGAGGGGGCTGTCGGGGTCCGCAGCCGCAGGAGGTGCGGTACACCACGCGCGGTTCGAGGCGGATGACCTCGCCCCGCTCGCATCTCTCCCCGTTCACCCGCCGCAGCAGCAGGGCCATGGCGGTGGCGCCCACGTCGAATGCCGGCTGGACGACGGTGGTGATGCGGGGTTCGAAGAGGCCGGACTGCGGGAAGCCGTCGAAGACCGCGAGCTTGAGGTCCCTCGGGATGCGCAGGCCGATCTCCGCGGCGGCCTCCATGACGCCCACGGCGGTTTCCGTGCTGGCGCAGGCGACCGCTTCCGGCCTCCGCTCGCGAGTGAGCATGCGCAGGGCGAGGGCGCGGGTCTCCGCGGCCAGTCCCGACCCGGTGATCACCAGGTCGGGTTCCGGTTCGATGCCCGCTGCCCGCAGCGCCTGCGCGTAGCCGCGGTGGCGCTCGGCCATGGTGGAGACCGCGAGGTCTCCGGCGGCCAGGGCGATCCGGCGGTGTCCGTGCCCGAGCAGGTGCTCCACGATCTCGCGCATCGGCGTCGTGTTGTCGACCCCGACCCGGTCGCCCAGGGCCCGGTCGCCGATCCGGTCGCCGATCCGGTCGAGGATCACCACCGGCGTCCCGCCGCGCCGTAGCGCCTCGGTCTCGCCGCCCGTCGACCGTGCGGCCGGGGCGACGATGAGGCCGTCCACACGGCGGGCGGCGAGTGCCTGCACGGACCGCGTCTCCTGGGCGGGGTCCTCCGCCGAGTGCGCGAGCAGCAGGGTGTACCCGGCCCGGGCCGCCTCGTGTTCGACGCCCCGGACCATCTCGGCGAAGGTGGGCTGGCCGGCGTCGGAGACCACCAGCCCGATGGAGTCCGTGCGCGAGCGGCGGAGCGAACGGGCGAGCGTGTCCTGGCGGTACCCGGTCTGCTCGATGGCCTTCAGCACCCGCTCGCGGGTCCTCTGGGCCACCGGCCTGGTGCCGTTCACGACATGGGAGACCGTCGAGATGGAGACCCCGGCGTGCTGCGCCACATCGACGATGGTCGCCACATGCACCTCTCTCTATCGAAACGTTTGCGCGAAACGTTTGCGCAGATTGTTGCCTCGGGCTCGGTAGGTGTCAAGGTGGTGCGAGGCCCGGGTTCACGGGGCCCGACGGGGCGTCAACGCCCCTGTTCAACCCACGAGTCCGGGATCACGCATGGCAGCAGGGCCCGCACCGCAGGAGCGCGTGTGAGCCTGGGAACGTGTCCGGTGGTCAGGAGACGGCGACGTCCCGGTCCGGGCAGCCGCACGACTCGCGATAGGTGATCTCGGGCACCAGCCGCACGGAGCGGTAGCTGGTCCTGGTGTCGTCCTCGAGGCGGCTCAGGAGGAGCTGCATGGCGGTGCTGCCGATTTCGTACGCGGGCTGGGTGACGGTGCTGAGGCGGGGCCGGAAGAGGTCCGCGTTGGGGAATCCGTCGAAGGTGGCGAAGGCGAAGTCACGCGGCGTCCTCAGGCCCAGAGCCTTGGCCGCCTCCAGTACCCCGACGGCCGCTTCGCTGCTCACCGCGACCACGGCGGTGGGCCGGTCCGCCCGCCGGAAGAGGGCCGTCGTCTGCCGGCGGACATCGGCCGCGAGGCCGCTGCCCATGAGGACCAGCGCGTCGTCGGCCTCGACACCGGCCTCGGCCAGCGCATCCAGATATCCCTGGCGCCGTTCGGACACGGTCGACACCGCCGCGTCACCGCCCGCCAGCGCGATACGCCGGTGCCCGTGCTCGACGAGGTGGAGCACCAGCTCGCGCATGGGAGCCGCGTTCTCCACGCCCACCTGGTCGGCACGGATGCCGCCCAGGCGGTCCATCAGGACGACGGGCGTACCACGCTGCTGGATGTCCGCCATCTCCTTGCTGTGGGACCGGCCGACCGGGGCGATGATCAGTCCGTCCACTCGGCGCTCGGTCAGGGCCTGCAGCGCCCTCAGCTCGCGCGCGGGATCCTCGCCCGAATTCGCGAGCAGCAGGGTGTGGCCGGCGGCAGCCGCCTCGTGCTCGACGCCGCGGACCATTTCGGCGAACGCGGGCTGGGTCACGTCGGAGACGACGAGCCCGATCGATTCGGTCCGCGACCGGCGCATGGCACGGGCGACGCTGTCCCGCCGGTACCCCGTCGCGCGGATGGCCTCCTCGACACGCTCCCGCGTGTCCTCCCGGACCGGCCGGGTCCCGTTGAGGACATGGGAGACGGTGGACGTGGAAACTCCCGCCAGCTGTGCGACATCGACGATCGTTGCCACTCTCTGTTTCCCCGCCTGTCATCGAAACGTTTACGAAACGATGGCACGCGACGCGTGACGCGTCAACGGCCGGTCGCCCTTGTGCCGCCTGCCTGCTCGGCGGCAGCTTTCGCTGCCGGGCATCGGCCGAGGCGGTCGGCATGGTTCGGCGAGCGCCGCTTCGGCACGCTCCGGAAATCCCGTCGGCACACCACCTTGACACGGGTAACGGCCCGAGTATCTTTCATCGAAACGTTTGCCCCCAGCGGTCGGACCCGATACCCATACGTCCCCCGCAGCCGCCGACAGGCCATTCCAGCAGCCGATCCGGGCAGCTCATCGCGGTGAAGCCACAAGACGCGCATCGGAAGATGCCGGCGAAAGGTGCAGCAACTATGTCAACGATGACACACGTGGCGGGCAGTCCCCGTCTCCCGCGGGTCCGCCGTCTCGCGAGCGCCGTCACGGCGACGGCCCTGACCGCCGCGATGGCGACGGCCTGCGGAGCGGACTCCGCCGGGGGGTCGTCCGCCGACGGACTGATCACCCTCGCGATGCACAACCCCAACATCCAGCAGCAGGACCCCGCGACCCACGAGCTCGTCCAGGCGTTCAACGCGAGGAACCCGACAATGAAGATCAAGCTCGTCGGCCGGCCGATGGAACAGCACCAGCAGCAGATGACGATCGCGGCGCAGAGCGACACGCTCCCCGAGGTCTTCTGGATCTACGACGCGCTCGCGAAGACCATGGCGAAGAACGGCGACCTGCTCGACCTGAAGCCGGTGCTCACGGAAAAGGGCCTCGACGCCAAGTTCGCCCCGCACATGCTGTCCGGCTTCCGGCAGGGCGAGGTCCAGTACGGAGTCCCCTACCAGGCGCTGGTCACCGGCTTCTACTACAACAAGGCCGTCCTGGACGAACACGGCATCCCGGTCCCGAGGACCTACGAGGACCTGCTCTCCGCCGTGAAGAAGCTCAAGTCCGAGGGAGTCGTGCCGATCGCCCAGGGCGCGAACAACTCGTCGTTCAGTGTGTGGGCCTTCCTCACGATGCTCAGCCGCTTCGGGTACGAGGAGAAGTACCAGGCGATCCTCGACAAGAAGGAGAGCTACGACAACCCCGACTTCCTGCGCCTCTACCGGCACATCGAGGAGCTCGCCGAGGCCGGCGCGTTCCCGTCCAACATGACGACGCAGACCTACACCCAGGCCGTCGCCTCCTTCACCGCCGGACGGGCCGCCTTCCTCGACTCCGGAGTGTGGGACGCCGCGAAGATCCAGGAGAGCCCGATCGGCAGGAACGTCGGCTTCTGGGCCGGGCCCACCTTCTCCGACGGCGTCGGCAACCAGAACCTGGTGATGAACGCGCCCTCCGCGCCGCTCGTCGCCAGCGCCGAGGTCAAGAAGGACCCGAAGAAGTACCAGGCAGTCAAGAAGTTCCTCCAGTTCTACTACAGCGACGCGGGCCAGCAGATCCTGGTCGACAACGCCCAGCCGCCCGTCACCACCTACGTGCCCACCGTGGACAAGGACAAGTCCGCCGTGTTCTGGGCCGTCCTGGAGGAAGCCGCCAAGCCGCATATGACGAGCCCCAAGGCGCAGCCCGACCTCGTCGTCCCGGCGGAGACCGCCACCGCCATGTACGACAGCATCTACGGCGTCATGTCGGGCGCGATGAGCCCCGAGGAAGCCGTGCGGCTCGTCCAGCGGACCTTCACGTAGCGGACGGGACAAGGCAGTCGACGGCGCAGGCCGTTCTCGGACGAACAGGGCCGGCCCTGGCCCGAATGGCAAGGACAGCATGAACTGGCTCACCACGCGCCGGACTTTCACCCTGATGATCGCGCCGGCCCTGCTCCTCTACACGGTGTACATGGTCTACCCGATCCTGTACTCGATCTACTACAGCTTCACCAGCTTCGACGGCGTCTCGCCCGCGCAGTTCACCGGACTCGACAACTACCGCGAGATGGCACACGACACGGTCTTTCGGACGTCGGTCCAGAACACCGGAATCATCCTCGCGGTCGCCGTCACACTGCTGGTCCCGCTGGCCTTCCTCCTGGCGGTCCTGCTCAGCGGCAACGTCAAGGGAAGCGCGGTCCTCAGACCGCTCGTCTTCGCGCCGGCGATCGTGGCGCCGATCCTCGTCGGACTGATCTGGATCTTCATCCTCGATCCCGAGATCGGCCTGCTCAACGCGGTTTTGCAGGCGATCGGCATAGCCGTGCAGCCCCAATGGATCGGCGGCACCACCCTCAGCCCCTACTCGGTCGCGTTCGTCTATCTGTGGCAGCAGACCGGGTTCATCGTCACCATCCTCTACGCCGCCATCCGGATGCTTCCGCGCGATGTGATGGAGGCCGGCACCCTCGACGGGGCGACGCGCTTCCAGCAACTCCGGTACATCACCGTGCCGATGCTGCGGGAGTCGTTCGGGATCTGTACGGCCCTGGTCGTGACCGGCGTCTTCAAGATCTTCGAGCTCGTCTACGCGCTGACCGGAGGCGGTCCGGTGCACCTGTCCGAAGTGATGGTGAGCTACATGTACCACGTCACCTTCACCACACTGCAGTACAGCTACGGGATGGCGCTGGCCGTCGTGGTGTTCGTCCTCGGCGCCGCCGCCGCGGTCGTCACCCTGTTCGGCGTCAAGAGGAGGGCCACGGCGTGAAGACGACGAGCAACCAGCGCATCGGGCCCCACGCCGAAGCCCGCCCGTCCCCGCGCCCGAGCCGCGGGCGCGTCATCGCGTCGGCCGTCGCGTACCTGATCACCTTCGTGATCCTGCTCCCGCTCCTGTGGATCATGCTGCTGTCGTTCCAGACGAACGAGAACATCCTCGCGCACCCGTTCTCGCTGTCGGATCTCAGCCTGGTCAACTACCGTCAGGCCCTGGAAACGCTCGACCTGATGGTCATGTACAAGAACACCCTGATCCTGGCGGTCTTCTCGGTGACCATCGGGCTGGCCGTGTCGTACATGGCCGCCTTCGCACTGACCCGGATGGTCTTCCGCAGCGGACGGCGCCGGGTTCAGAACACGATGAGGTACTACGTCCTCGCCGGCCTCGCCGTACCGGTGTACATCCTCCTCTTTCCGGTCTACCGGCTGGACACCGCACTGGGCCTGTTCGGTACGCACGCCGCGCTGATCCTGCCGTACATCGCCGTCTCGATCCCCTTCAACGTCCTTCTCCTGACCGGCTTTCTGCGCGAATTCCCCGAGGAGATCGAACAGGCGGCGGTCATCGACGGGGTGGGGCTGTGGTCGATGGCGTGGCGCGTGGTGTTCCCGCTCATGCGCCCGGTCGTCGCCACGCTCGCGATCCTCAACGTCATCTACGTCTGGAACGAGTTCCCCTTCGCCGTGACGCTGATCAACAAGCCGGAGCTGACGACGATCTCGTTGGGCATCTCCCGGTTCCAGGGCGTCTACAGCGTCAACTACGGCGCCATGATGGCGTCCGCGACCCTCGTGCTCCTCCCCCAGCTGGTCATCTACGCCGTCTTCCAGCGCCAGGTCATCTCCGGCATGACCGCCGGGGCGATCCGCTGAGCCGGTGCGCGAGCGCCTCCGGCCGTACCCGGTGTGCCGTGGTCCCGGACACGCGGCTCGAGCCCCCCTGTCCCCTTGTCCGATGTGTCGGTCCCATCCCTTCGTCAGGAGCCGAAATGAACCGAGGGAAACCGCCGGTCTCACGCCGCAGCGTGCTGACGGGCTTCACCGCGGCGCTGGCCTCGACGGCGTTCGTGAGCGCACGGCCGAGCCCCGCTCGGGCCGCCACGGCCGCCTCCACCCCGCCACCTCCCCCGCACCCGCCGTACCACTCCATCGTCGGCCTGCTCTGACCAGCGCGTTCAACCGAACCACTGCACCCGACCGTTCAGGAAGGAAAGACATGGCAGACACGGTCTACGACGTCACGACATGGGCCGGGGCGACGGTCTCCCCCTACGTGGACATCGGCGCGGTGATCAACCAGATCATCGCCGACATCAAGGCGAAGCAGTCGACCCAGACGACCAGGCCCGGCGCCGTCATCTACATCCCACCCGGCCACTACGACCTGCTCACGCGCGTCGTGATCGACGTGAGCTTCCTTCAGATCAAGGGCTCCGGCCACGGGTTCCTGTCCGAGGCCATCCGTGACGAGTCGTCGACCGGATCCTGGGTCGAGACGCTGCCGGGCGCCAGTCACATCCGGGTGAAGAACAACGACGGCCACAAGGAGGCGTTCCTCGTCAGCCGGTCCGGCGCGCCCGGCACGGTGGGCCGGCTGAACAGCATCGTCTTCCAGGACTTCTGCCTCGACGGTGTCTCCTCGTCCAAGCCCTACACACCGGGCAACTCCAAGATCGGCATCTCGTTCCAGTCGGACAACGACGCGATCCGGATCGAGGGAATGGGTTTCGTCTACCTCGAGCACGCGATCATCGTCCGGGGCGCGGACGCCCCCAACATCACCAACAACTTCATCGCGGAGTGCGGGTACTGCATCGAACTGACCGGGGCGTCCCAGGTCGCCAAGATCACCAACAACTTCCTGATCAGCGCATGGGGAGGCTACTCGATCTTCGCGGAGAACGCGGAAGGACCGCAGATCTCCGGCAACACGATCCTGTGGGCCTGCAACATCACGTTCCACAACGTGAACCGCGCCTCCATCACCAGCAACAAGCTGCTCAGTAACTTCCCCAGCATGATCGCCCTGCTCAACGGCAGTTCGGAGAACCTGATCTCCGGCAACCACTTCCGGCGCGTCTACGGGGACGGCACCAGCACCCGCTTCGACGACAAGTTCGGCCTCGTGCACATCGCGGGGAGCAAGAACACGCTGACGTCCAATCAGTTCTCCTTCTCCGTCCCGGCACAGAACATCACGCCGGCGGGCGCCGACCCGACGATCGTGCTGGTCAAGAGCGGGGACGACAACTACCTGGCGACGAACCACATCACGAGCAACCTGCCGGCCAAGGTCGTTCTCGATGCCGGCACCACGGCCACCAAGGTGCTCTACAGCGCCACCAGCGCACAGTTCGAGCCCTACACCACCAACCACTCCCTGGTGGCCACTCCCTAGGACGCCGGACCCACTCCTTCACCGCCACGCGGCCTGTCCCGAGCTCCAGGCCGCATGTTGATTCGGTTCACAAGCCGTGATCTGATTGCCCACGCTTACGTTCGACAGCCTGCACCGCAGGCCTGCGTGCACCGGGAAGAGTCATGGGCATATGGATCTCGGGCTCTTCGCCCTTCTCTATCCGGGTCTCGAGCTCCTGCGGATCGGGAGTGCGGCTCTCTGCCTGTGCGGTGTCGCTCTCTTCGTCCGGCACTTCGCGGTGGTGCGCAGGCGTCAGGTCCGGCACGGATTGCGGAAGACCGTCCCCTGGGGAGCCTATGTGTCCAGCGGCATCGGGCTGTCCGTGCTCGGGCTGGCCTCCCTGGCGCTCTTCCTCGGTGAGGCCCTGGGCGCCTTCCCCACCTGACCCGGCGGCACCTGCCCTGCGGACAGGTGCACCATCCCGCCACGACACCACAGGAGCGGCCATGCGGCCCGAAAGACGTACGCGCACGACCAAACTCGTGATGTCCTCCGCCCCCACCGACCGGTGGCCCCTGCGGTTCGGCCTCTTCGCCCTGGCCGGCTGGTGCTGTGCGCTCCCGTTCTACTACCTCGGGGGGTTCTTTCTGACCTACCTGCTGCCTTTCGCCTCCCTCACCGCCGTCCTCGGCGGCGCAGGCGTCCTGTGGCGGCTTCGCGGCACGGCGAACTCCCGCCAGTCGCCGCTCATCGGCATGGCACTTGGACTCCTGGGCCTCTGGATCGCCTGGTACCACTTCTTCGTCTGGGCGTAGGTGTCGGGGAGGGCGTCGAGACGATCGCCGGGGCGTCGTGGGCGCGGTCATCCGTTGTCAACCGGCGGCAGTCACGGGCGTGTTGCTCAGCGTACCGGCTGCGCGAAGCGCTCGAGCGCCCCGTACATCGCCGTGCGCATCGCGGAACTTCCCAGGTGTCCGGAGTCGTCGACGACCACCAGCTCCGCGCCGGGCCAGGCGCGGGCGAGTTCCCAGGCGGTGTCAAGCGGCCCGCTCATGTCGAGGCGGCCGTGGATGAGGACGCCGGGGATGCCTGCAAGGCGCTCCGCGTCCCTGATCAGCTGGCCTTCCTCCAGCCAGGCCCCGTGAGCGAAGTAGTGCGAACAGATCCGTACGAACGCCAGCCTGGCCAACGACGGCCTGTCGCCATACGGGTTGGGCCGGCCCTGGGGCTCCGCCGATACGACCGCGTCCTCCCATGCGCACCAGTTCGCCGCGGCCTTGGCCCGTACGTCCGGGTCGGGGTGGTTCATGAGGCGCGCGTACGCCTTGACGAGGTCGCCGTCACGGTCGACCTCGGGGACTCCGTCCCGGAATCGTTCCCACGCCTCGGGGAAGAAACGGCCCACACCCCGGTAGAGCCAGTCGATCTCGTAGCGCCGCGTGCTGGTGACGGCGACGAGGACGATCTCCGACACCCGCTCGGGATACCGCTCGGCGTACGCCAGACTCAGGGTGGACCCCCACGAGCCGCCGAAGAGCAACCACCGCTCGACGCCCAGGTGTTCCCGCAGCTGCTCCATGTCGGCGATCAGGTGCTCGGTGGTGTTGAGCGCCATGTCCGTGGCCGGGTCGCTCGCGTCGGGTGTGCTGCGGCCGCACCCGCGCTGGTCGAAGAGGATGATCCGGTATCGCTCCGGGTCGAACGACCTGCGGGTGCCCTCGGAGGAGCCCGAACCGGGGCCGCCGTGGACGACGAGGGCGGGCTTGCCTGCCGGGTTCCCGCACACCTCCCAGTGGACGAGGTTCCCGTCGCCCGTGTCGAGCATGCCGTGGTCGTGAGGTTCGATCGGAGGGTAGGGCGCGTCCATGGCGGGCTCTCCTTCGTCGTGGGCGTCGACGGGAACAAGCCGACCACACTACAAGCCGGCCGCCGTGCGCCTCCGGGCCGGATCATGGACGATGATCCGGCCCGCGGCGCCTGGTCCGCGCGGTGTCCGGCGCGGATGTCCGGCTGCCGGTCACAGCGAATGGGTGATCCACCGCTGCAGTGCGGCGTGGGTGGAGTCGTCGAGCCTGCACAGTGCCTCGATCGCGGCCAGGTCGCCCGGAAGCGGCGCGATGCCCGCGGTGGTCAGCGCGGCATGCAGGTCCAGGCGACGCCGGTCCGCCGGGTCCAGCGGCATGGGGACGCGCCGGCCGGGGTCGGGGGCGGGCAGGACGTAGTCGTCGGACTCCGGCCCCCCGTACGTCACGTGCGCGACCTCGGTGGCGTCGATGAGGGCTCCGGGGAATCGGTAGGGGTCGAACGCCGAGCTCGTGACCGGGGCGATGATTGCCTGTCCGGTGGTCATGCGTACCTCCTCGGTTGTCGTGCAACTGCAGAGGAGGACTGCCGCGCGGGTCCGCGCAGTTGCGGCACCGGCTGCTTACCACCCGAATGCCCCCTATGACATCTCGTCACATGAGCGACGAGCGCATGGTGTGACGAACAACGGGCGGGCGCCGCGCGGCTGCTGGTCGTGGCTGACGGCGCCGCCCGTCTCCGGATCGGGTCAGAAGATGCAGCGGTGGGGCGACCCGTTGCCCGACAGGTGTTCGTCCCAGACCCAGCCCGAACCGGGCACGTAGGACCACGTGTTGCCGTACTGATTGACGATGAAGCACCTCACCTCGACGGTGGCGCCCTGCGGGTAGGTCTTCAGGCGGTAGCACTCGCCGTAGGGGCCCATGCGCAGGGGCGCGTCCCGCAGTGCGGTGTGTGTGGTGGTGTACGGGTTGTCGGCGCTGGTGGGTGCGGCCTGGCTGCACCGGTCGGCGGCGGCCGCAGTGGCCGTGGTCGCAGCGGTGGAGTTGAGTGTGACCGCGGCGGCCGCCATGGCCATTGCCGCCGCGGTCGTACGGAGCCGGGCCGGTCGGAAGTGGGACATGGTGGTTTCCTCCTGATCACGTGCTGGACGGGTGACCGCGCCGTTCCACCGGGCCGATGGGGCGGTGTCGTCGAGCGGCGCCGGCACACCGTCGCACGCTCCGTGGGCGGCTCGGCAGCACGTTGCGTGTCCGGGACACGTCCCGGACACAGGGCCGAAGGGGTCATCCACGCGGGCGGTCGGGTCCCGACGCCTCCACAACGGGCTGATCGTCGGCTACGAGGCCCTGTTCATCTCCTACGACCAACACCCGTCTGGCGCCCCGCCCGGCCAGGCCTTCAGCGCGGGCGGGCACGGAGGCGACCCTCAGCGCGTCCGGGGGGCCTCTTCGGGCGGGAGGGACGCAGGCAGGCTCACAGCATCGGCGCGGTGACCGGTGTCCACGCCGAGGGCCGTGCCGTGCACGGACCGCCCTCGTGCACCAGGAGCCGTCGCTCTGCCGGGTCGAGCGCGACGGTGGACAGCGTCGCCCACCGGCTGCCCAGGGCCCCGCGCGCCGAGGCGTGGCAGCACACCTCGGCGCCGTCGTCACGGTGGGCGGTGAGCAGTCCTGCGACGTCGTCGGGGCCGTCCGGGCCCGGGTGGCCGAGCACGCGTGCCGAGAGCAGGCGGTGCCGGTCGAACGTCTCCGGCTCGCGCCGCCCGCGCAGTTCACCGGTGGCGAGAGCGGGGTCGAGGAAGTGGTTACCACAACGGTCATGACCGTCGAGGCGGAGACCGGGGCTCCGGTGAGGATGCCGACGGCCTCCTCGAACGACCCGGCCGTGCCGAGGACATGACGGGCCACGAGGTGGACGGGTACGCCGGTGGCCGCGTCGTCCCGGTGACCGAGGATGTTGAACAGCACACCCACCCCGGCGTCATTGACGCCGATCTTCGCGAGGATGCCGTACTCGGTGATGCCCGCGACGTTCCGGGTGCCGCCGCTGACGGTCTGGATGTGCCAGGCGTCGGCGAGTTCCCTCGTGCCAGTCCCAGCACTGGCCGCCGGTGGTCCGGGTGCCGCTGTGGACCAGCGTCGAGCATTCGCCGGCGCGGGGCGCGCCCGCCTCGGCGAGGATCTCGGTGCGCGCGTTGAGCGCGGCGATCGTCCAGAACGGGCCTCCGGGCCCTCGGCGACCCCTGCCATCTCCTCGACCGGCTCCGGTGCCCACGCGCGGGTCGCGTCGACCGTGCGCCGCGAGCGCGGGAACGTCGAGGGTCAGGCCGCTGCCCGCGGCGACGGTCTCGAAGAGCTTCGCGTAGACGCCCCACGCGCGGGCGATCTCGTCGCGGGCCCGGCGGCCGCGTTCGTGGCCGCGCTTCCATGGGCTGTCCCCGGCGATCCGGAGGACCGTACGGCCGCTCATGCGCCGGTCCTCGCGGCGAGCACGGTGCGGTCGTTGCGCATCAGCAGGGCGTAGACGACCACGGAGACGATCATGCCGGCGGGCAGGGAGAGGTCCACACCACCCAGGGCGGCCGCGATCGGGCCGGTGTAGAGGGTGTTGACGCACAGGGCTGCCGCAGCCACGCCCGCCATGAGGCCGGCGACGCCTGCCCAGTTGACGCCTGCGGTGTACCAGAAGGGGCTCCGGGGAGTCTCGTCCGTGAGCGCCAGGCCGTCGTAGCGGCTCTTCCGCAGCACGACGTCGGTGGCGTAGACGGCCATGCCGGGGCCTATCAGGACGACGATCAACTGGAGGGCGTTGCTGACGGTGTCGAGGAAGGCGGAGACGAGAAGTCCGTACAGGGTCATGGCGACGGCGGCGATTCCGTCGAAGACCACGCTGACGGAGCGTCGGATGCGCAGGCCGACGGCCTGGAGGGCCAGGCCCGCGCTGTAGGCCGTCAGGGCGTTGATGGAGATCGTGCCGAGGACCAGTGCCAGCAGGAAGACGGGCGTGAACCAGCCGGGCAGGATCTGCTCGAGACCGCGTTGCGGGTCGGTCATGTCGACCGCCGTCGCGGCGAACGCGCCCAGGGAGCAGACGATGACGCTGGGCACGAACGCGCCGAGCGCGGTCCAGCCGACGACCGCCTTCGGGGAGGTCGAACGCGGCAGGTAGCGGGCGAAGTCGGCGCTGGTGGTGTAGGACAGCGGGCCCGAGGCCATCATCGTGAGGCCGGCGACGACGGTCGCCCACAGGTCGAGGCCGGTCAGCGGCTCGGCGGGGGTGTACGAGAAGTCGGTGTGCCCGATCACGCCGTAGGCGACGACGGCGAAGGCGGGGGCCAGGGCCAGGGTGATCGGAAGGTAGAGCTTCACGATCAGTCCGTGTCCGACGACGCTGATGGTCAGGGTGATCGCGGCGATGACCACGATGACGGCGACCTCGACTCCCGCGCTCGGGGGGATGCCGGCCCTTTCGACGAGGGCGAAAGCGGCGACCGCCGCGGCAGCGAGGTTGAGGGTGAAGTAGCAGACGGACACCGTCCAGCCGACCAGGGCGTTCTGCACCCGGTTGCCGATCACGCCGAACAGGGCCCGGGTGATCACCTCACTGGGGGTGCCGGAGGCCGGGCCCGAGGTGGCGACCAGTCCGGTGAGCACAAACAGGAGGTTGCCCGCCACGATCACGGCGACGGCCAGCCACAGGTTTGCGCGGCACCTCAGCCGCTACCGGCCCGTTCTGCGGGACCGGGTCGCCGTCCAGGAGGCCGCCTGGCGCGAGCGACTGGCGACCTTGTCCGAGAAGGCGTCGGGCGCGACGAATTCCGCACGGACGACGCGTACGTGACGACGATTCAGATCATCGTCGTGCTCGACGGCCTCGGCGCCCACGCCAACACCGGCACCAGCGATCGGCCGGAGGCGGTGAGGCGCATGGCAGTGACGACGGCGGAGCGCGAACTGGGCCTGCCGACGGGGACGCTGGCTCCACCGCTCGCCGCGGTGGTGTCCGGCCCGGACGGGGCATCCGTGGGATCCGCGGCCCCGTCCGTCGGCTCCGCACCGGAAACGGACCCCGGCCCCGGTACGGGCCCGTCCGCCGCACCGGACACGGCCCCCGGCCCCGGCACGGGCGCGGACGCGGCACGGACCCGTCCGCCCCACCGGACACGGACCCCGGCCCGGACACGGACCCCGACCCCGGCCCCGGCGAGGACCCCGCCACCCGGCCCCGGCGCGGGCCCGTCCGTCGGGACGTCCGGCGTACCCAACTGACCCCTTCCACCACCCCCCTCTTCGAGGAGCCGCTGTGCGTACCCGTCTCGTCCTGCTCTCCGCCCGCCTGCTCGACCCGGTCAACGCCGCCTGTGCGGCGGGCGAGGAGCACGAGGCCGGCCGGATCGCCGTAAGTTTCCGCGCCGATCTGACAGCCTTCGCCGACGACCCGCTCTCCACCGCAGCCACCGATCTGCCGAACCTGCCCGTCCTGCTCACGGTCCTCGACGGCCGCCCCACACACTGCGACGCGAGCCTGTGACCCGCTCCGCAGGATGACCGCACGTTGCCTCGCGGGGCTGCCGTCCGCGGACGGCGGCCCCCGCCGCGCATCCGGCGCCTGACACCACCGTTGCAGCACGACGCGCGAGCTGATCGGATGTCAGCTCAGAGGCAGTCTCATGATCGTCAGGTCCAGCCACCGCCCGAACTTGATGCCGGCCTCCCGCACCGTGCCGACGTGCTCGAATCCGAAGCGCTCGTGCAGCCGGACCGACGCGGCGTTGCCCGCCTCGATGTCCGCGATGACGGTGTGGTGCCCGGCCTCACGTGCCGACGCGATGAGCGCGGCCATCAGTGCCGAGCCGACACCGAGCCCGTGCCGGTCGTCGCGGACGTAGACCGAGTCCTCCACCGTGTGCCGGAAGCCTTCCAGCTCCCGCCATGGGCCGTACACCGCGAAGCCGGCGACCTCAGCCCCGGTCTCCGCCACGAAGGCCGAGCCCCGGTCCAGGTGCGTGGCGAGCCAGGCCGCGCCCTCGGCGGGCGTCTGCTTCGTCTCCGTCCACAGGGCGGTCGAGTGCTCGATCGCGTGGTTGCGGATGGCGAGCACGGCGTCCGCGTCGCCGGGTGTCGCCGGGCGGACGTTCACCGCCCGCGGTTTCTCGTATATTGGAACCATGTCCCACATAGTAGATCCCCTGGTCGGGCAGATCGCCGCGCGCGTCCGCACCGAGCGCGAGCGGCGCCGCTGGACCCTGGCGCAGCTCGCCGACGCCTCCGGTGTCTCCCGCGCCATGATCCACCGGATCGAGCGCGGCGAGAGCAGTCCCACCGCCGTCCTGCTGGGCAAGCTCTCCGCCGCCTTCCAGCTCAGTGTCTCCTCCCTGCTCGCCCTCGCCGAGGGGTCGACCGGCGACGACGGCAGCGAGGACACCGCGTCCGGCGGGCACGGCACGGGCGTGCGCCGGAAGAACGAGGCCGCGCGCTGGCGCGATCCCGCGACCGGCTACCGCCGACGCCAGATCACCGCGCCGCACTTCCCCGCGGAGATCGCCGAGATCGAGCTGCCCGCCGGGGCGCGCGTGCCGTATCCGGCCGCCGCCTTCGCCTTCGTCCGGCAGGTCATCTGGGTGCTCGACGGCCGGCTGACCTTCCACGAGGGCGACACGGTGCACGAGCTGGAGGCGGGCGACACCGTCGAACTGGGTGATCCCGCCCCATGCGTCTTCGCCAACACGAGCGGCGCCGCCTGCCGTTACGCCGTCGTACTGGCCCGGGGCGAGAGGCCGTGACCCTCTTCCGCGGCGGCACCGTCCTCCTCGCCTGCACGGCCGGAACGGCGATCGCGAACAACTACGCGGTGCAGCCCGCGCTCGGCGGCCGCCCCACGCCCTGCGGGAGGCGATGAGCCCCACGGCTCGGGCAGTCGGCTCGCCCGTATCCCCGTCGCGAGGGGCACGTTCGGCTCTGATCGGCACCGATGGTGCGCGACGCACCGATCCGGTGGCCGAAGCGGTCCCGGGCAGGCATACCGCCCGTCGCCTCGGGTACTCGGGGCGTCGTGGAACCCACGCCCGAGGCGTCCCCGAGGCCGCGGGCGCACCAAGTCACCACGGAAGGACGGCATTCGATGTCGAAGGTCGAGCAGTCGATCGAGGTCGATGTACCGGTCAGCACGGCCTACAACCAATGGACCCAGTTCGAGACGTTCCCGCGCTTCATGGAGGGGGTCGAGCGGATCGAGCAGCGGACCGACACGCTCACCCACTGGGTGACCGAAATCGCCGGTGTCAAGCGCGAGTTCGACGCGCGGATCACCGAGCAGATCCCGGACGAACGCGTGGCGTGGACCACCGTCGACGGCGAGCTGCGGCAGGCCGGCGTGGTCACGTTCCACCGTCTCGACGACGCGCGCACCAAGGTGATGCTGCAGATGGACTTCGACCCGGCGGGCGTCACGGAGAACGTCGGCGACAAGCTGGGGTTCGTCAAGCACCGGACCTCCGGCGACCTCAGCCGCTTCAAGAAGTTCATCGAGTCCCGCGGCGTGGCCGACGGGGCGTGGCGCGGCACGGTCTGACGCCCCGGGGCTCTGCCCCCGCGCGAGCGTCACGTGAGGTGTACCGCCGGACGGGGGACCGCCCGGCGGTACACCTGTGTTGTGACCCGGCCCCGTACCCGGTCGGCACCCTGCGCCGGGTCACCCCTTCACAGCACCCGCCGTCAGGCCCTGGACGATGTGCCGGCTGGCGAAGGCGAAGAGCACCATGGTGGGCAGGATCGTCAGAACCGCCGCCGCCGACATGGAGCCCCAGTCGATGTTGAAGCTGGAGATGAAGCCGTTCAGTGCCGTGGGCACCGTCTTGTTGCCGTCGCTGTTCATCAGCGTGACGGAGAGGAACAGCTCGTTCCAGCAGTTGACGAAGTTGAAGATGAAGGCCGCGACGATGCCCGGCCTCATCACCGGCAGCAGGACCCGGAACAGGGCACCGAACCGTGAGCAGCCGTCGATCATGGCGGCCTCTTCGAGGGAGTCCGGGATGTTCTCGAAGAAGCCGCGCAGCATCACCGTGCAGAACGGGATGCAGACCGCGATGTAGACGAGGACGAGCCCCAAGCGGTTGTCGACCAGTTGGAGGTCGGTCATCAGCAGATAGAGCGGCCCCAGCGCGATGAAGGCGGGGATCATCTGGGTGACCAGGGCCGCCATCAGCAGGGCGGTCTTGCTGCGGAACTCGAACCGGGCCAGCACGTAGGCCGACAGCATCGAGATGACGGTCGCCACCGTGCCCGCGACCGTGGCCACGATCAGGCTGTTGGTCAGGTAGACACCGAACTGCGCCTTGTCGAACAGGCCGGCGTAGTTGTCCAGGGAGAAGTCCTCGGGCCAGTACGCGAGGGGGAAGGCGAAGATGGCGCCGGGAGGTTTGAACGAGGTGACGGTGATCCAGTACAGCGGGAAGACGGTGAAGATCAGCCAGAGCGTGAGGAAGCCGATCCTGACGCTCTTCCCGGCCGAGGACTCTCGGGTGTTCACGACGTCGCTCCCTTCTCGCGGGTGGCCGTGAGGTAGAAGACGGAGAACAGCAGGAGTCCGGCGACCACCAGCAGACCGAGCGCGGACGCCTTTCCGTAGTCGCCCTGCTGGGTGATGTTGATCATCCACGTCGTGACGATGTGCGTCTCGTTGTTCGGCCCGCCGCCCGTCGTCCCGAAGATGATGTCCGGGAAGTTGAAGATCCAGATGACGCGCAGCAGCACCGTCAGGGCCAGGGTCGTCCGGATGTACGGGATGGTGATGCGGAACAGCGTGCGCGCCTTGCCCGCGCCGTCCAGCGCGGCGGCCTCGTAGATCTCGTCGGGTATCGACTGCAGTGCGGCAAGGATCATGATGGCGAAGAACGTCACGCCGTACCAGATGTTGGCGACGATGACGGCGACCATGGCGGTCTTCGGGTCGGCGAGCCATGCCACGGGCTCGTCGATCAGATGCGCCTTCATCAGCAGGTCGTTGACGACCCCGAACTCGCTGTTGAACATCCAGCGGAACAGGATGCCGATCAGGAACCCCGAGATGGCCCAGGGAAAGAAGATCAGCGCCTGGTAGAGCCCGCGGAAGCGGAAGCGGCGCCGCAGCCACAGGGCCAGCGCGAACCCGATCAGGAGCTGGGGCACGATCGAGGCCACCACCCACAGGGCGGTGTTGCTCAGGACGGTGCCCCACAGCGGATCGTCGAAGACCTGCCGGAAGTTCCCGAGTCCGACGAAGGACGTGTCGGTGAGGTCCGTCAGGTTCCAGCGGCGGAAGGCCATCTGGCTTCCGGCCACCATCGGGTAGTACGTGAACACCACCACGAAGATGACAGCCGGCGCCATGAACGCGGCGATCACCAGGCCCCGGCGGGTGGTGAACTCGCGCCTGCGGCGGCCGCCGCCCGCCGTCCCGGCAGTGCGGGCGCCCTCCTTGCGGGAGAGCTGCCGCGCCTGCTCGTCTGCCGAAAGGACCGTGCCCGCCCGCATGTCAGCCGTTCCCGTTCTTCCACTTGGCGGTCCAGTACGTGTCCCAGTCGGCCAGCAGCTGCTGCTGCGTCATCTTGCCGAGGAGCACCTTCTGGACGTCCGCGTCGGCCTTCTGCGTCCACTCGGTGAACCAGGGCACGTCACGGGGCTGGGTGACGGTGACGTACCGGCCCGGGTTCTGGTTCATCGTCACGTAGCTGGCCCAGGGGCCGGTCTTGTAGAACGGGTCCTCGCCGGCCTGCTTCTGGATCGGGACGAGGCTGTTCTTCTTGGCGAAGGTGGTCGACGCCTCTCCCTCCGAGAGGAACTCGACCAGCTTGACGGCCTCGGCCTTGTGCTTGCTGCCCTTGGCCACGCCCCAGCCGGCGGTCGCCAGCGGCTGGACGGCCTTCCCGCCGGGGCCGGCCAGGAGCGGGGCGGTGGTCCACTGGTCCTCCGTGATCGCCCTGGATTCGCGCAGGCTGGCGATCACTTCGGGGTCCTGGAGCAGGAAGGCGGTGGATCCGTTCGAGAAGCCCTCGACCATCTCGGGATAGCCCCAGGCGATGGAGGACGGCGGCGAAGCCTTCTCGAAGAGCGCGAAGTACGTCTTGAGGGCCGCGGCGGCCTCCGGCGCGGCGAAGATCGTGCTGCCGTCGGTCAGTTTGTAGCCGTTGGCGGGGTCGATCCTGTCGGCGACGTACGCCTCGATGACCACGGTGACGTTGCTGCCGGCGTTGGCCCCGCCCCGGAAGGCGTAGCCGTAGCGGCGCTTGCCCTTGTCCTGGATCGCGCTTGCCTGCTCGAGCAGTTCGTCCCAGGTGGCGGGCGGCTTGTCGTAACCGGCCCCGGCTATGAGGTCCGTGCGGTAGAAGAGGCTCAGCCCGTAGAAGCCGTAGGGCACGAAGTAGGTCCGGCCCTTGGCGTCCGTGGCGGCTTCGGCGGCGTTGTCGGTCAGGTCCTGCCGGCCCGACCAGCCCTTGAGGTCCTGGCTCATGTCGTGGAGCCAGCCGTTGTTCGACCACGGGCCGACGGTGATGTCCCGGACCTCGAGCGTGTCGACGCCGCTGCCCGACTGCAGCATCTGCTGGATCTTCTGGTCGGCCTGCGCGGTCGGCGGTGAGACGAGGTTGACCTTGATCTTCGAGTTCTGCTTCTCGAAGTCGCGGAGGAGCTGCTTCAGCAGCTCCGTGCGGGCGGGATTGGTCAGGCTCTCGACCATCTGCAGTGTGACGGTCCCGTCACTGGAGCCGCTCATGGCTGAGCAGCCGGTCACTGTCATGGTGAGGGCGAGGCCGAGTGCGGCGACCGCGTTCCTGCGTTTCATCGCTGTCCTCCGTAGGACTGGTTGCGGGACCATGCGCCGAGCGTGGGGACGCAGTGCTCGGCGAAGTACTCGAAGTCGGCGGCCGTGTTGTACACGTGCGTCGACAGGCGCAGATAGCCGACACCGCCGAAGCTGGTGAACGCCGCCGCGACTCCCAGCTCCTGTCCCACCCGGTCGCGCAGCGCGTCGGCCTCGGCGTGGGAGGCGGCGAGCGGGGCGGGGACGCGCACCAGCCGCAGGGCGTCGACCGGCATGCCGACGTCCACGCGGCAGTCCTCACCGGTCAGTTCGGAGAACGCGGTGGCGATGATCCGTTCCGCGTAGTCCGCCAGCTCGCGCATGTAGGTGCGGGCCGTCCCCCACCCCCAGGTGTCCTCGACGAAGCCGAGGGCGACGGGCGCCGCGAGATAGCTCGTGGCGTCCACGGTCCCCTGGGTGTCGAAGCGGTCGGGGAAGGGGTCGGGGGCGCCCCAGGAGTCGATCAGGGGGAAGAGGGTGTCGCGCAGTTCGGTGCGCGCCACCAGGGCGGCGGTACCCCGTGGTGCGCAGCCGAACTTGTGGAGATTGCCGACCCAGAAGTCGCAGTCGAGGCCCGCCAGGGGGTCGGCGGACAGTCCGGGCACGTGCGCCCCGTCCACGAGGACCGGGATGCCGCGCCTGCGGGCCTCGGCGGCGATGTGCCGCACCGGCATCCAGCGTGCGGTCGCCGAGGTGATGTGGTCGAGGACGACGAGGCCGGTCGCCTCGCCCAGCTCCGCCACCACGGCGTCGTACGCGGTGTCGGCGTCGGCGTCCAGCGGCACGTGGACGGTGCGGACCGTGCCTCCGAAGCGACGGGCGAGACGTTCGGCGCCCATGGTGACGGCGCCGTAGCCGTGATCGGTGACGAGGACCTCGCCGCCGGGCCGTACGGGCACGTTGGCGTAGACGACGCTCGCGCCGGCGCTGGCGTTGGGGACCAGGGCGAGGTCGTCGGTCGCCACCCCGAGGAAGCGGGCGATCTCGATCCGTGCGGCCGCGACCTTGCGCGGCAGTGCCGGGAACCACTCCACCGGCGCGGCTTCCATCTGCCGGCGCAGCCGGTCCTGCTCTTCCTGGGCGACGAGCGGGACGGCCCCGAAGGACCCGTGGTTGAGGTGCCTGACCGCCGGATCGAGCGACCAGGCGGCGGAGGCGGGACGGCCGTCGGCCAGCAGCAGCGGGCGCGGCGCAGTGGTGAGATCTGTGGTGCTCACGTGACTCCCAAGCGCTGAACATCAGACACACACCGGAAGAGGTGTGATGACTGCGCGGAATCTTGCCCGCTCCTGCCGCTAAAGAGCAAGGGTCTCGCCATAGTTATCTGATGACTCTGTATTTCGGTCAGGCGACATCTGACGACTGGATAGACTGCTTCCTGCCTGGCGCTGCTGCGCGGGGCGTATACGGGAGGAAGCGATGTCCGCAGTCGACAAGGCGTTCCACGGCTTGCGCCTCATGATCTCCAGCGGTCGCCTCGGCCCGGGCGAGCGGTTCCCGCCCGAGGGTGACCTGTGCGAGGAGCTCGGCGTCTCGCGGAGTTCGCTGCGGGAGGCGGTGCGCATGCTCGCCGCACTGGGTGCGGCGGAGGCGCGGCACGGCTCCGGCACCTTCGTCTCCCAGCTGCGGCCGGCGGACCTCATCGGGCGCCTGTCCCTCACGGTCGCCCTGCTGCCGCTCGACGGCCTGCTGGAGCTGTACGAGATCCGGCGCGTCCTTGAGTCGCATGTGATGGCGCAGGCGGCGGCTCGGATCACGCCCGAGTCGCTGGAGACCCTCTACGGGTACATCGAGACGATCGAGGCCACCGAGGACCCGGCGACGTTCTCCGAGTTCGACCACCTCTTCCACGCCGAGATCGCCCGCCTCGGCGGCAATCCGGCCCTGGAGTCGCTCCTCGCCGTCTTCCGCGCCCGCTCACGCTCGTACCAGGTGTTCACCATGCCCGAAGGCCCGGCGTTCAAGCGCGCGAGCGACGAGGACCACCGGGCGATCGTCACCGCGCTGGCCGACCGCGACCCGGCCGCGGCCGCGAACGCGGCGGCCGCCCACGTCGCGCGCACGGAGCGCTGGCTCCACACATACCGGCCGCCCATCAGTGAGGACGCCGTGCACCACGAGCGCTGACGCGCGGGGCCGGAGGTCCGCGCCAAGGCCGCCGGTACCGCGGGCAGTTGCCGGAGCCCGTTCTGTGGGCATCTCCTTCCTCATGACCGATCGACGAAGCACCGGGAACGACCTGCTCTTACCTCCCGCCCCGACTCGGGGTGATGCCGCGTGAAGAGGTATCTCGGGCGGGTGCGGATGGCCGAGCCGAAGGTCTCGGCCGCCGAGGAGGAGCTGTTCGGCGGGCCGCTCCGGTACGACATGGGCTGGTCCGAACACGAGCGGGCCGCACTGGATCTGACCATGGTCACCGCCATCCGCGCCATGCCGCGGCTGGTGTTCGGGACGCTGCGCCGAGCCTGGCGGGCGGACCGGCCGTCGCTGCTGGGCGTCGGGATCAGCGAGGTGGGACAGGGTGTCGCGGCGGCGGTGACCCTGCTGGCGGTCAACTCGGTGATGCACGCCCTGCTCGGCTCCGGCGACCCGGTCGACCGGCTGCGCGCGGCGCTGCCCGCCCTGATCACCGCGGCGGCCGTCGCCGTGGTCAACGCCGGCCTGGCGGGCTGGTCGACGTCCCGCGCCGGGCGCCTCGAGCCGCTCGTGGAGCGGATGGCCACCACCGAGTACCTGGCGGCGGCCACCGCCGTGGAACTGGAGGCGATCGAGGACCCGGCGTTCCGCCGCCTGATCGACGTGGCGCAGTACGGGGCCGCCTCCGCCCGGCGCATGATCGGGGCCTGCGTCGCCGCGCTCAACGGCACGATCGCCCTGATCGCCACGGCCGGCGTCCTCACGGTCCTGCATCCGGCGCTGCTGCCCATGCTGCTGCTGATCGCGGCACCGCGTGGATGGGGCGCGATGCGGGTGGCCCAGGAGCGGTACGTGTCGGTGATGACGTGGGTCGAGCACGTGCGGGCCGGCCGCCTGATCGGCAGCCTCCTGACCGAGCGCACCGCGGCCCAGGAGGTGCGGATCCACGGGGTCGGTTCGTTCCTGCTGGACCGCTACCGCGACATGGCAGAGAGCGCCGAGGCCGAACAGCGGCGGCTCGCCGACGACAAGGCGGTCACCGAACTGGTGGCCGCGGGGCTCTCCGGTGTGGCCATGGCACTGACGTACGCCGTGATGGGCTGGCTCATCGTGGCGGGGCACATGGAACTCGCGGTCGCCGGCACCGCGGTGATCGCCGTCCGGTCGGGCTCGGCAAGCCTCGGGGCGCTCGTGATGAACGTGAACCAGTTGCACGAGGAGTCCCTGTACGTCCAGGACCACGACCGGTTCCTCGTCGAGGCGGCGCAGCACGCCCTTCCCGGGGGCGGAGCCGGGGTGCCGGAGCGGGTGGACGGCATCGTCCTGGACAAGGTCTGCTACCGCTACCCCGACCGGGACGAACCGGCGCTGGAGGACGTGTCGCTGTCCGTCCCGATGGGGTCCGTGATCGCGGTGGTGGGCGAGAACGGGTCGGGCAAGAGCACCTTGATGAAGATCCTCGCGGGGCTGCTGCTGCCGCACTCGGGAGCCGTTCGCTGGGGCGGTGCCGAGCTGGCCGGGCTCGACCGTGCGCAGGTCTTCGAGCGGGTCTGCCTGCTCACGCAGGACTTCCAGCGCTGGCCCGTCACGGCCGCGATGAACATCCGGATCGGGCGGCCCCACCACGTCGCCGCGGACGAGGAGTTGGAGCCGTCGGTCGACTTCGCCGGCGCGTCGCCGGTCGTCGCGAAGCTGCCCCACGGCCTGCGCACGCTGCTGGCACGGGTGTTCCGCGGCGCCTCGGAGATCAGCGGCGGCGAATGGCAGAAGATCGGGCTGGCGCGCACCCATTGGCGGGCGGGGACCAGCGGTGCCGACAGTGTCCTGATCGTCGACGAGCCGACCTCGGCGCTGGACCCGGAGGCGGAGATCGAGGCGTTCGAGCGCATCCGCCGTCTCGCGGGCCCCCGTCGCGCGGTCGTCCTGGTCACCCACCGCATGTCCGGGGTGCGCCACGCCGACACGATCTACGTGCTCGGCCGGGGCCGCATGGTCGAACACGGCAGTCATGACGAGCTGATGGCCGCGAACGGGCGTTACGCCGCGATGTTCCGTACCCAGGCGGCCCAGTACGCCTCGGCGGGCAACCGTACGGTCCCCCGCCCCGGCGCCCCGGCCGACGCATGACGCCGGGGCGCACCGCGACCGCGCCTCCGCCCGCTACGGCCCGACAGGTCTCGGCTCGTCACAGCCCCAGCAGCTCCGGGTCCCACGCGAAGGCCGTCTGGTCGCCCGCTCCGAGTTTCTGCTCGGACCAGATGACCTTGCCGTCGGCGGTGTAACGGGTCCCCCAGCGCTCGGCGTACTGGGCGACGAGGTACAGGCCGCGGCCGCCCTCGTCGGTCGTCGCCGCGTAGCGCAGATGGGGTGCGCTGCGGCCGGCGTCGGACACCTCGCAGATGAGCGTGCGGTCGAGCAGCAGACGGACCCGGATCGGCGGGCCGCCGTAGCGAATGGCGTTGGTGACCAGTTCGCTGAGGATCAGTTCCGTGGAGAAGGCCTCCTCGTCGAGGCCCTGGTCCGTGAGCCAGCGGCTCACGTCCCTGCGGACGACGGAGACGGCGGCGGGGTCGGGGTCCACGTCCCACTCCCCCACGCGCGCCGGGTCGAGCGTGCGTGTGGTGGCGACCAGCAGGGCCACGTCGTCCCCGGGCGGGGTGACCAGCATCTCCGTGATCAGGTCCGCGCACGTCTCCTCCGCGGACCGCCCGCCTTTCGCGAGCACCCGGCGCATCACCGCGAGGCCGGCGTCGAAGTCCCGCTCCCGGGACTCGATCAGACCGTCGGTGAACAGCACCAGCCGACTCCCCTCGGGAACCCGCAGCTCCCGCGCCTCGAACAGCAGCCCGCCGAGCCCCAGCGGCGGCCCGGCGGGCACGTCCGGCTCCGCCACCGTGCCGTCGGGCAGCGCCAGCAGGGGCCCCGGGTGCCCCGCCCGGGCCACCGTGCAGGTCCCCGCCGCCGGATCGTAGATCGCGTACAGGCAGGTGGCGCCCGTGACGGCCGTGACGGTCTCTTCGGCCGACTCCGCCTGGTCGATCCTCGTCACCAACTCGTCCAGCCGCGCGAGGAGTTCGTCGGGCGGCAGGTCCAGGCCGGCGAAGTTGTGCACGGCGGTGCGCAGCCGTCCCATCGTCGCCGCCGCGTGCAGACCTTGGCCGACCACGTCCCCCACGACGAGCGCCACGCGCGCCCCGGGCAGCGGGATCACGTCGAACCAGTCCCCACCCACCGCGGACCGGGCGGGGAGATACCGCGACGCGACGTCCAGCGCGCTCTGCTCGGGCAGGGCGCCCGGCAGCAGACTGCGCTGCAGTGTCACGGCGAGACCGTGCTCCCTCGTGTAGCGGCGTGCGTTGTCCACGCACACCGCCGCACGCGCCACCAGCTCCTCGGCGAACGACAGGTCGTCCTGGTCGAACGGGAGCGGATTGCGCGCACGCCAGAAGTTCGCCATGCCGAGGAGGACGCCGCGGGCGTGCAGGGGCACGCAGATCAGGGAGTGGGCGCCGTACTCGACGATCCTCTCGGCCTGCTCGGGGTCCTGCTCCCGCCAGGCAGGTGTGGTGGTCAGGTCGGGCACCAGCAGGGACCGGCCGCTGCTCATCCCCATGACCCGGGGATCGGCGGGGCCGAAACCCATGTCCCGGCCGGCCGGATGGAACGGGTGGTCCGCGCCCGCGCCCGCGATGGCCGTGCGGCGCATGTCGACCACCGGACCGGTCTCGGCCTCCGGTCCCGGCTCGCCACCGCTCAGTACGGGCACGGCGAGGTCCACCGTCACGACGTCGGCGAAGCGCGGGGTCGCCACTTCCGTCAGCTCCTCCGCGGTGTGCGTCACGTCCAGCGTCGTACCGATGCGTGCACTGGCCTCGTACAGCAGGAGCAGTCGCTCGCGTACCTCTGCGGCCCGGCCCGCGAGGCCGGACAGTTCCGTCGTGTCGCGGAGGGTGGCCACCGTCCCGGCGGCCTGCCCTCCCGCGGTGGTGGGCCGCAGGTTGACGGCGAGCAGGCGCTCCCCCGCCACCCGCACCTCGTCCGAGGCCGCCCTCCCGGAGGCGAGGAGGTCCTCGGTGGCGGCGTTCAGGCCCAGGTCCGTCACCGCCCTGCCCTCCGCGTCCGGCGGCAGGTCGAGCAGCCGGCACGCCTCGTCATTGGCGAGCAGCAGCCTCCCGTCGTTGCCGATGATCAGTACGCCTTCGCGCACGGAGTGGAGAACCGCGTCGTGGTGCTCGTACAGCCGTGTCATCTCGGCGGGTCCGAGACCGCGCGTCTGACGCCGCAGACGCCGGCTGACCAGCGCCGCGCCGCCTGCGGTGAGGACGAGCGCGGCCGCGGCGGCGCCCAGCAGCACGGGGACGTCACGGTTGGCCAGGGCGTTGACGTTCTCCACCGTGATCCCCGCGGAGACGAGTCCGACAACGGTGCCGTCGGGCCGCTGGACGGGCACGACGGAGTTCACCGAGGGTCCGCGGCTCCCGGAGAACGTGCTCGTGAAGCCATGTCCCTCGGCCGCCTCCTTGTACGGACCGATGATGTGCTTCCCGATGAACGACGGGTCGGGATGGGTGTAGCGGATGCCGCCGCGGTCGGAGACGACGACGTATTCGACACCGGTGCTCTTGCGGGTCTCCTCCGCGAGCGGCTGCAGAATCGCGGTGGGATCCGGGCTCTCCAGCGCGTCGACGATGCCCGGGGACTGGGCGAACGCCTCGGCGACGCTGAACGAGCGGGTCCGCGCCTCCTGTGCGGCGGCGCGCCTGCCCTGCAGCACGAGTGACACCGCCGCCGCGGTGACGAGCAGCACCACGATCGTCAACTGCAGAAGAAACACCTGTCCGGCGACCGTGCGGACGCCGAACAGGGAACGGGAGCGCCGTCCGGGCCGGGAGGCCGACGACCGGGAGGCCGATGGCCGGATCCCCGCCGCATGTCGGCCAAAGGCACCCATGAACTCTTTCTACCACCGAAATCCGGACCGGGATCGAGTGGCCCCGCCACGGCTCCGCCTCCCCGGCGAACGCGTTCTTCCCGCCTTCGCCCGTGTCCTGCGTACGCTGGGATCACGGCGTCCCCCGTGCCACCGACAGGAGGCCCGTCATGGCAGGCGGCCAGCGTTTCCACCTCGATCAGGACGGCCACTCCGTCACGGTGCAGCTCCGGGGGCGCCGCGACGAGGCCGAGGTGCTGGTGGACGGCAAGGTGGTCGCCTACCAGCGCGGATCGGTCAAGCGCACCACGGCGCTCGAGGCCGAACTGCCCGGGGACCCGCCCCGGCCGTTCCGCATCCTGATCTCTCCCGTGGAAGGTCCCGACGGGGCGCCCTTTTGCGTGATGGAGCGCGCCGGGACGCGCTACCTGATGCCGCTCGTACCCCTGCGCCACCCCGACCGGCCCGCGCAGCCCGGCCCGTCGCCCACCCTGCTCGTGCGGCGCCGCCTGCGCAGGCTGCTGCACCGGCGGGCGGGCCGCCGTTAGCTCGCCGGTGCGTCCGTCGGCGGTACTTCTCCGCACTCTCCGTGCTCCTCCACACTTCTCCGTGCTCCTCCGTACTTCTCCGGCGGACACGAAGGGGCTGCCCAGGGTGGTGGGGGCCGGCCCTCCCGGGGCACGCTGGGAAGTGCACCGGTTACAGCACCAGGCTCGCGTGAAGGGAACCCGGGATGATCCAGATCGCGGATATCCGTGAGTGGCGCACCCACGACGTCGTCGATGCAGGAGGCCGCAGGATCGGCTCGCTGGAGGCGGTCTACGTCAACACCAGCACGGACGAGCCCGCCATGGTTACCGTCCAGATCGGTCTGCCCACCCGCCAGCGCCTGGTCTTCGTCCCCCTCGACGGCGCGGTCGTGGGGCCGGGGTACGTGCGGGTCGACTACGACAAGTCGCTGGTGAAGAAGTGCCCTGCCATCGGCACCGACGACGTGCTGCCCGCCTCGGACGAGCCCGCGGTGTTCGCGCACTACGGCCTGGCCTACCGGCCGGGCGCCAACGGTGAGCGCCAGCTCGCCCGCCGCTGACCGACCGGAGGAGGGCGCGTCGTGACGCCACTCACGAGGTGTCGCCCGGCGGTTCCTCCAGGAGTTGTTCGGCCACCCTCCGCGCGTCCACCAGGAGTGATCCGTACAGGGCCAGCCACTCGGGACCACCGGTGCCCTTCGTCGCGAGCAGTTCGCGCAGACGCCGCTGTGCCGCGTGGACCTCGTCGACCGCCCGGCGCAGGCGCAGCCGTGCGGAGCGGTCGTCGCCGGTGACGAGTTCCCCGTAGGTCTCGACGGCGGCGGCGACGTCGTGCAGGAACCGCGTGTACAGGGCGGTCACGCCTTCTTCGGGGCGCGGCCTGCCGGTGCGGTCGTCCGACGCCTCCACCAGGGTGCGCGTCAGGTCGCTGAGGTAGTCGCTGAGCTGTTCCAGGACGTGGACGGTGTGGGTGAACGAGCCGTGCCGACGCCGCAGTTCCGCGCGATTGCGGCGGTCGGGGTTGAGCCAGGTGCTCTCCCTGCCGCGATCGAGTGCGGATCGTGCCTGCCCGATCAGGGAGAAGAGGCGGCGTGCCCGCTCGTCCCAGTCGCGCGCCTCCCGGTGGCCCCAGGAGCCGCTCAGCCCCTCGGCGACGGCGGTCAGCGTCTGTGACGCCTCGTCGATCACCGCCCTTACGGCGGTCCGGGTGCTCCGCAGATGCACCGGGGGGAGGACGAGCATGTTCACGCCCACGCCCACCGCCGCGCCGAGCAGCGACTCCAGCAGCCGCGCGGTCGCCGCGTCGACGCTCATGTCGCCGGAGGTCAGCACGAACAGCGCCGCGGTGGCGCCGTAGATGCCCTGGTCCCCGAGCCTCGGCCAGTTGCCCAGCAACAGGGTGACGGGCAGCACGACGGCCATCGCCGCCGTCGCGCTGCCCAGCGTCGCCCCATCGGCGGTGGCCAGGACCGTGCCTCCCGCGATGGCACCCAGTTGCTGCAGGGCCTGGGCGACGGACTGGTACACCGTGGAACGGACGAGGACGACCACCACCCAGGGGGCGATGAACGGCAGGGGCGCCTGCAGCAGCAGACCGGCGATCATCCAGGCGATGAGTCCGGCGAGGGCAGCCTTGAGCGACAGGAGCGCGAGATCGCGCTCACGGCCCGGCCCCGTCCAGGCGAGGCGCACCGCACGCCCCGTCGAGCGGGCCTCCTGCCGCACCGCTTCCGTGACATGCAGTCGTCGCACCATGAGGGTGGATGTGCCACGATCCCCCGTCCCCACACCCGGTGCGCGGGCCGCGGAGCAGGCCGGCGCGGCAGGGGTGGAACCGTTTCACCCCACCCGTTCCACCCCGTGACCGTTGCGTCGCGCGCCGTCGCCGAAGAAGCTGAGGGAACCGCTGTCCGATGTGACCGCAGCGGGCACATTGCCCGCGTGTCCGCCGGCTCCGGATCCTGACCCGCATGCGCTCGCAGGCCCGCGCGTCGCACCGTGCTTCTCACACCATGGGGGAACCATGAACGCCCGTACCCGTCCGTCCCGTACCGCCCTGGCTGCGGTCGCGGCAGCCGCCGCCGTCGCCGGTCTCGCCGCCGCCTCGGTGCCGGCCGCCGCGGCGCACTCGGCCGCGCCGCGCTTCCTCGCGCCCAAGGAGCTGCCGCCGCACCCGACATCGGCCTGGTACGCCGGTCCCGTCACGTCCGGACAGCCCGACCCGCTCCCCATGTGCGTGGGCGAGGCGCTGCCCCCCATCTCCCAGCACCGGCAGTACTGGACGGAGTTCGACACCGGCGCGCTCCAGGTGACCGTCGTCGAGCGCAGCGTCACCCGCGCGAAGCAGCTGGCGGCCCTGTGGCAGAAGAAGCTGTCCGAGTGCGCGGCCGAGCTCATGGAGAAGGACCCGGAGGTCACCGCGACGGCGAGGGACTACGGCCGGATCGACGTCGAGGAGGGCGCCCGGGTCTACGGCATCCATACCCGGCACACGTGGGGCGCCTCCGACATCTCCCTCTTCTCGGTCGGCCGGGACGACCGGACGGTGACGTTCGTGCGGTGGGCCCAGATGGGCACCTTCGAGCACGCCCAGGTCGCCGACTTCAAGAGGACCACGGCCACGGCGGTGAACAAGCTGCACTGAGACCGTCGCCCGCCCCGGTCCCGCGGGTATGCCCGGCTTCCGTGCGCCAGGGTCCCCGTTCACAACGCCAGCGTCTCGGAGATGATCAGGTCCGTCACCGCCTTCAGGCCGCCTTCGGCCAGGGCCCGCCGCTGCCGGTCGGCCGGTGTGCCCTGCTGGAGCAGCCGGTGGACGAGGGAGAGGACCTCCCGGGTGTCACCTGCGGCGTCCAGCGCGGGTGTGATGTGTTCCATCAGCAGCGCGACGAGGTCACCGGCGCTGCGGCGCTCGCCGGCCGCGCTGATCAGGCTGCCGCCGAGGCCGTGGCGGGCGGCCTGCCAGTTCGCTGCCTGCAGTACCTCCGGGGCGATGGCGGGCAGGGGTGTGTCCGCTTCGGCGTCGTGGATCGCCGTGGTGACGAGGGCCCGCACGATGCCCGCGAACATGACCGCTTCGTCGGCGCGCAACTGCACGTCCGGGCAGCGTACTTCGATGGTCGGGAAGTGGTTCGACAGGCGGGCCTGCCAGTACAGCTGCCCGGTGTCGCGGATGATCCCGCTGTCGAGGAGCGTCTCGACGCGCTCCTTGTGGTCCGCGAGGTCCCTGAAGGCGGGTGGGGGCCCGCTGACCGGCCAGCGGCCGAAGACCACGGTGCGCCAGCTGGCGAATCCCGTGTCGTGGCCGTCCCACAACGGCGAGTTCGCGGACATGGCGACGAGGACCGGCAGCCAACCGCGCAGCCGGTTCATGACCGCGACGCCGACTTCCGGCGAGGGCACGGCGGTGTGGACGTGCAGGCCGTTGACCAGCTGCTCGGCGACGAGCTGCGGAGCCTGCACCTGCATGGCGCGGTAGCGCGCCTGCTCCGTCACCTGGGCCGACTCGGCTCCCCTCAGGGGCGGTGTGCCGCAGGCCGCGAGCCGGCACCCGTTCGCCTCGGCCGCCGCCCCCAACGCATGCCGCAGGCGCAGGAGGTGTCCCCCGGCCTCCTTGAGTTCGGTGCAGATCGTGGTGGCGACCTCGACCTGCACCTGCAGCAGCTCGGACTGCAGCTCCTTGGCGTCGACGAGCGGGGCGAGGCCGGCGGCCGCCCTGACCTGCTCCGCCAGCGGCACGGGCACGCCCGTGTCCGGGTCGAGCAGCAGATACTCCTCTTCCAGCCCCAGGGTGACCGGCTCCACACAGCCCTCGCAGCGTCGCATCGTAGGAGGCCAGGACGCGCGCCCTGGCACATGTGGCGCCCGGGAGCGCCGGCAGCCACGATCGAGTGTCACGGGGCGCGGCGTGGGAGCGGCGCAGGAGCACGGTGGCGTCGCCCGAAAGGCGGCGGTGACGGGCCGCGCGGGGCCCGCTCAGTGCCGCCGGGGAGCGGGGCGTCGGGAGCGCCCCTGGATGACACGTGTCACCCCGGTCGCCGGCCCTCCGGGGCCGCCGACCGGACGGGACCTGTTTCGACCGGGTGCCCGTGGGAACCAGCGCTCAACAGAGAGGCACCCGATACGGACAAGGGGGTCCGGCCAGATGTCAACAGGCACGCTTCTGGCGATCATCATTCCCGTCGTGGTGGTGGTCGCCCTGATCGCCCTGGCCGTGGCGATGACCATGCGGCGACGCCGTCGTCTGCGTGAGCGCTTCGGCCCCGAGTACGAACGCACCGTCGAGGACACCGGGAGCCGGCGGGCCGCCGAGCACGACCTCAGCACCCGCGAGAAGCGCCATGCGTCGCTCGACATCCGGCCCCTGCCCGACAGCGCCAGAGACCGCTACGCCCGGGAATGGGTCGACGTGCAGCAGGAGTTCGTCGACCGGCCGGTGGACGCCGTGCACGACGCCGACCGGCTCGTGACCTCTCTGATGCACGAGCGCGGCTACCCCACGGAGGGCTACGAACAGCAGATGCGAGACCTCTCCGTCGAGCACGGCCGCACGCTGGAGCACTACCGGGCCGCCCATGAGATCAACACGCTGAGCACCGCACAGCGTGCCACCACCGAGCAGCTGCGGGGGGCCATGGTGCACTACCGGGCCCTGTTCGACGAGCTGCTCTCCGACGGACACCAGGCCGGGCCCGCCCGTGCCTGATCCGTACCCAGTCGCGCGGGAGAAATCATGCGGGACAACGGCACGACACAGCCCGCCGGGAGCGGGCTGACCACAGACGACATCGCCCGGGGCTCCGGTGGCGCGGCGGGCGAGGGGCAGGGCGCCGGGCCGCCGCCCGTCTTCCCCGGTGAGGAGACCGGCGGCGTCGGCGCGAGCGACACTCGCACCGCAGACACCGCAGACACCGCAGACACCGCAGACACCGCGGACACCTCCGCCGACGCGGGCACGGATACCGCGGTGGAGCCGGGCACACCCGCCCGGGCCGAGGACGACGCGGAGAAGACCTCCGCGGCGGACACGGGCGAGGGGGCGGACGAGGAACTGCTGGCACCCCAGGACAAGGAGAACTTCCGTACCCGCTGGCAGGCGATCCAGAACGATTTCGTCGACGATCCCCGGGAGGCCGTGCACTCTGCGGACTCGCTGGTCGCGGACGTCATGCAGAAGCTGGCCGCGACCTTCGCAGAACGCAGGGAGGGCCTTGAGGAGCAGTGGAACCGGGGCGAGCAGGCCGACACCGAGAGCCTGCGCGTGGCACTGCGCGAGTACCGCTCGTTCTTCAACCGGTTGCTCGCCACCTGACGGAGCCGGGCGCATCGCGTCGTTCGGCGCCTGGGAAGGCTCCGGCCGGTCCTCCGGCCGGAGCCTCCTCCGTGGTCGGCGCCGCGGCGTGCCCGGCTCCTGCACGGAACAGGGCTCAGCCGGCGTGTGCCACCCACTGCATCCACAGCGGCAGCAGGAGGAGCGCGACGACCGAGCTCTTGACGACGAGGGCTGCGGACATGTCGACGCTCACGTCGTAGCGCTGGGCGAAGATGAACAGGTTCTGCGGGGCGGGCATCGCGGCGATCAGGACGAGGTAGTTCAGCCAGTCGCCCCCGACCCCGAAGACGTAGCGGCACACGACGAAGGCCAGCAGCGGGAAGGCCACGCACTTGAAGGCGATGAGCCACATCTCCTCCACGGTGGTGCCGCGGACCTGCAGACCCGTCCCGCCGAGGTGCAGCCCGAGGGCGAACAGCGCCACGGGTGAGGCGCTGTCGCCCACGAACGCGAAGCTGTCGAGGACCAGCCCTGGCAGCCGCACGGGCAGCAGGTTGAGCACGATGCTGGCGTTGCAGGCGATCACGACCGGGGTCACCAGCGAGGCCACGACGGCCGCGCCGAGCCGTCTGCCGGGCCCTCCGGTACGGTTCGGACGGCCCAGTTCCATGATCGAGACGATGACCAGGGACAGGACGCAGACCTGGAACAGCAGCACCGGAAAGATCGGTGCCGCGTTCCCGAAGAGCATGATGAACACCGGCACGGCGAAGTAGGCCGTGTTGACCTGGACGGCCGCCATGATGCGCAGGGCCACACCGCGCGGGTCGCGCACCCCGGACATCCGCGCGAGGGCGCCCGTCAGCACGACCGCGACGCCCGCGGCGGCCGCGTAACCGGTGATCGCCCGCCAGTCGAACAGGGCGCCCAGGTCGCTTCGGTAGATGTTGCCGAAAAGGAAGCACGGGACGGCGAAGAGGAAGGCGTAGTCGGCGAAGACCTTGGAGTTCTCGGCCGGCACCACCTTGCGTCGCGCGAGGACGACCCCGCATCCGAAGGCCAGCACCACCGGTGCCAGTTTCTGCAGAGCCTCCACTGCTCCCAATGCACGCGCCCTTGCTCTTGCGGCTCCCGCGAAGGAGCCTGTTTCCCCTGCCGTGCCGGTCGGCTACTGGCCCACGCGTTCGGCACTTCCCCAGTGCTGCGGCCCTCGATCAGTTCCGGCAGCCGGTGATCAGGGTCCGGACGGCCACAAGAGTCCAACCGGCCTCCACGTAAGTCCATGCCCTCGCCGCGCCGCCGCTCGCATTCTTTGGTGTGTACGTGCCCACTGTCGAACACGCCGGACCGACCGGCGTTCCGCGTCAAGACCCCGTACAGCCACAGTTCACCGGAACAGCAGCTTCGGCCCCTTCCCTTCCCCCTCGCCCCTCTTGGAGGATGCCGGACGCTCCTGTCCCACTACCCCCCAAGAGGCCTTGCCCATGCCTGACATCAACCGGCGCCGTTTTCTGCAGATCGCGGGTGCGACAGCGGGTTTCGCGGCGCTGTCGAGCAGCATTGACCGCGCCGCGGCCATCCCCGCGGCCCGCCGCACCGGCACCATCCAGGACGTCGAGCACATCGTGGTGCTGATGCAGGAGAACCGTTCGTTCGACCACTACTTCGGCGCGCTGAAGGGCGTACGGGGATTCGGCGATCCGCGCCCCGTGACGCTGCCCAGCGGCAAGCCCGTCTGGCACCAGGCGGACGGCAAGAAGGTGACGCTCCCCTTCCACCCGACGGCCGACGATCTCGGGATGCAGTTCCTCCAGGGCCTGAACCACGACTGGGCCGGCGGCCACAAGGCGTTCAACAACGGCAAGTACGACCAGTGGGTGCCCGCCAAGACGCCGACGACGATGGCGTACCTCAACCGGGACGACATCCCCTTCCACTACGCCCTCGCCGACAAGTTCACCGTCTGCGACGCCTACCACTGCTCGTTCATCGGGGCCACGGACCCCAACCGCTATTACATGTGGACGGGTTACACCGGCAACGACGGCGTCGGCGGCGGGCCCGTCCTCGGCAACGAGGAGGCCGGGTACGGCTGGCGGACGTATCCCGAGCGGCTGGAGCAGGCCGGGATCTCCTGGAAGATCTACCAGGACACGGGCGACGGCCTGGACGCCGCCGGTCACTGGGGCTGGATCAGCGACGCCTACCGCGGCAACTACGGCGACAACTCGCTCCTCTATTTCAACCAGTACCGCAACGCCCAGCCCGGCAACCCGCTGTACGACAAGGCCCGCACCGGCACCGACGTCAAGAACGGCGACGGGTACCTCGACGACCTCACGGCCGACGTGCAGGCCGGCAGGCTGCCCCGGATCTCCTGGATCGCCGCCCCCGAGGCGTTCACCGAGCACTCCAACTTCCCCTCGAACTACGGTGCCTGGTACATCGCACGTGTCCTGGACGCGCTGACGTCCAACCCGGCGGTGTGGAGCAGGACGGCCCTGTTCATCACCTACGACGAGAACGACGGTTTCTTCGACCACATCGTGCCCCCGTACCCGCCGGCGTCGGCCGCGCAGGGCAGGTCCACCGCGGACACCTCCACCGAGATCTACGCGGGCGGCGCGTCGTACGCGGCGGGCCACTACGGCCTCGGCCCGCGGGTGCCGATGCTCGTCGTCTCCCCGTGGAGCACCGGCGGCTACGTGTGCTCCGAGGTCTTCGACCACACCTCGATCATCCGTTTCATGGAGCGCCGCTTCGGTGTGACGGAACCCAACATCTCGCCCTGGCGCCGCGCGATCTGCGGCGACCTCACCTCGGCCTTCGACTTCGACGCCGCCGACACCACCCCGGTGACACTGCCCGACACCTCGGCCTACGAGCCGCCGGACCACGAGCGCCACCCCGACTACCGGCCCACCCCGCCCGCCGTCGGCAGTATGCCGGCGCAGGAGCCCGGCGCGCGCCCCACCCGGCCGCTGCCGTACGCGCCCTACGTCGACAGCGCCGTGAACACCGCCGACGGCCGCATCGCCCTCACCTTCGCTCCGGGCGCGGCGGCCGGGGCGCAGTTCTACGTGACGTCGCCGAACCGCACCGACGCTCCGTGGACGTACACGGCAGAGGCGGGCAGGACCATCAGCGACACCTGGAACTCCGCCTACTCCAAGGGCACCCACCACCTCACCGTGCACGGCCCGAACGGCTTCCTGCGCACCTTCCGGAGCCCGGGGAAGACCGTGACCGTCGAGGCGAGGGCCCGTCACAACGCCACCACGGGGAACCTCGACCTGACGCTGACCAACCCCGGCACCACGGCCGCGAACCTCACCGTCACCAACGCCTACGGCGGCGCACCGAGGACCCTCGCCCTGCAGGCCGGGGCCACGATGACGCACACGGTCGACCTGAGCGGCACCGGGCGCTGGTACGACGTGTCGGTGGTCCGCGACACGGACACCGTCTTCCTGCGCCGCTTCGCGGGCCACGTGGAGACCGGCGCGCCGGGGGTGAGCGACCCGGCGATCCGGACCACCTGAGCCGTATGCTGCCGGGCGTGTACACGACGCAGGTCTCCCGGCACATCAGGGCGCCGCGGTCCGTTGTCTACCGGGCGCTGCTCGATGCGGAGGCACTCGCCACATGGCGGGTGCCCTCCGGCATGACCAGCCAGGTGCACGAGTTCGACGCCCGCGAGGGCGGCGCGTTCCGCATCTCGCTCACGTACGAGGGGCCGGGCGCCGGGAAGTCGGGGGCGCGTACCGACACCTACCACGGCCGCTTCGTGCGGCTGGTGCCCGACGAACGGGTCGTCGAGGTGTTCGAGTTCGAGACGGACCATCCCGCGCTGCGCGGCGAGATGAGGATGACGACGACGCTCACGGACGCGGCCGGCGGCACCGATGTGCTCATCGTGCACGAGGGCACGGGCCCGCATCGTCGAGGGGGCGTCCGGGGTACTGCGCGAGCAAGGTGTCGCCTTCACGACGCTCGACGACATCCGTAGCCGCACCGGTACGAGCAAGAGCCAGCTCTTCCACTACTTCCCCGAGGGCAAGGACCAACTGCTGCTGGCGGTGGCCCGGTTCGAAGCGGACCGTGTACTGGAGGACCAGCAGCCGCACCTGGGCCGTCTGGACTCGTGGGAGTCCTGGCAGCAGTGGCGGGACGTGGTGGTCGAACGCTATGAACGCCAGGGCGACCACTGCCCGTTGGGATCGCTGTTCCTGCAGGTCGGGCGGTCCGGCCCGGGTGCACGGGCGATCGTGACGGAGCTGATGCGCCAATGGCAGGAGCAACTCGCCCGCGGCATGCGGGCCCTCCAGGCGAACGGCCTGGTGTCACCGGCCCTCGATGTGGACCGGACGGCCGCCGCGCTGCTGGCGGGCATCCAGGGGGGCGTGGCCATCATGATGTCCACGGGCGACTCGACCCACCTCAAGGCGGCGCTCGACAACGGCATCGAGCACCTTCGCGCGACAACAGGCGGAACGGTACGGACGTGACGGCATCGAGCCGGGGCGCGCCCGCATCACCTTTTTGACTGGTGACGAGCGCGCCAGGCGGGAATGGTCACCTCGACCGCCCCGCTCAGACCCCCAGGGCCAGGCAGGAGAAGGACGTCCATGACCTCTCGGGGTCGTAGGCGTACCGCGTCGGGTCGTGCGGAGTGGCCGCCTTCTCCTCGACCATCTCCTCGTAGCGGATACGCTCGGGCAGCTCGCCGAATCGCGTTCGGCGTGCCGCCGCGGCGCTGTCCGTGGCCTTCTTGTTTCCATGGTCGCACTCCTCACGGTTGCGGTGGAACGGGTATGACACCTGTCAGGACGGTGACCAAGAGCGTCAGAAGCGGTCCACGTCGACAACGGCCTGGGCGAAGGCGGCGGGTGCCTCTTGGGGCACGTTGTGACCGACGCCCGCGAGGGTCCGGTGCTCGTACGCTCCCGTGAACCGGTCCCGGTACGAGGCGCCGCCGCCCGGAGCGGTGAAGGGATCCCGCTCGGCGTCGAGCGTGATGGTGGGCACCTCGATGACCGGCCGCGCGGCGAGCCGCTTCTCGAGGCCGTCGTAGCGGCGCTCCCCGTCGGCGAGGCTCAGCCGCCAGCGGTAGTTGTGGATGACGACGGCCGCGTAGTCGGGGTTGTCGAAGGCTGCCGCGGTGCGCTCGAATGTGGCGTCGTCGAAGTCCCACGTCGGGGAGACGGTGTCCCAGACGAGCCTGGCCAGGTCGTGGCGCTGGGTCTTGTCCTCCACGGCGAGCCGGCCTCGCTCGGTGGAGAAGTAGTACTGGTACCACCAGGCGTATTCGGCCTTGGGTGCCAGCGGCTTCAGGTTGGCCTCGCGGTTGGTGATGAGGTATCCGCTCACCGACACGAGGGCCTTGCAGCGTTCGGGCCAGAGCGCGGCGATGATGTCGGCGGTGCGCGAGCCCCAGTCGAAGCCGGCCAGAACGGCCCTCTCGATTCTCAGGGCGTCCATCAGGGCGATGACGTCGAGGGCGATTGCCGACTGCTGGGCGTTCCGGAACGTCCGGTCGGACAGGAAACGCGTCGTGCCGTGGCCACGCAGGTACGGGACGATCACCCGGTAGCCCTCGTCGGCCAGCAGCGGGGCGACGTCGATGTAGCTGTGGATGTCGTACGGCCAGCCGTACAGACAGATGACCGCGGGGCCGTGGGCGGGGCCCAGTTCGACGTAGCCGACGTTCAGCAGGCCGGCCCGTATCTGCTTCACCTGCGGAAACGCGGTGCGCCCGCCGGGAGTGACCGGGGGAACGGCTGACGCCGCGGCTGGGCCCCGGGGGGCGGCGGAGGCGGTCTGCAGGCCCTGAAGGCCGGTGAGTGAAACGGCGGCGGCGCCCGTGCCCAGCCCCAGGGCCTTGCTGAAGCCACGTCTGTTCAACACGTGCGTCCTCCATGCGTGTACGCGTTCCGGCTTGTGTGATGACGACTGTGACACAGGATGCGTCACCGGTCACGCCAGTGACGCATTCTGGCTCGCATCGGACCCGTCGGGCACGCATCACCTGGAATCCCGCATGAGGCCCATGCACGGGTACGCCAGTACTGGCTAGTGTCACCGCTCTGTTCGGTGACACGCCAAGTGCACGATGTCTCGTGAGTCTGGTCGCGCCGGCCACGCCACCACTCCCGAGCAGCCGTTCCGCGACGGGCTGGGCGGACTGCTTGCTCCACGACAGTAGTTCGGACTTGCTCAGTCCTTCGGAACGTGAACCTCACACGTGGAGAAGGGGTTTCGCTGCACGCATGCGAACAACGCACTCCACCGGCCACCGCTCCTGGCGGCCTCGTCCACGGTCGTGGCGCAGGCCGAATCAGAGAGCCCCCAGAGCGATCCGACTCGCCAGCCGAGATCACGGGTTCGTTTCGTGATGACGTCGACACATGCCGCCGGTGCCTGGTGGCGCTTGACCTCTGCGATGAATGCCAGGTACTCGGAATTCCGCAGCGATCCGCTCAGCCGGTCCAGCTGCCGCCTCGCTTCACGCCGCTCCTCCGGTGTCGTCTCCGGGTCGTGGACTCTCGCCAGCGCGTCGCCGGTATTCTTCGTGGTGCCCAAGATCCAGAATCGATCCTCCGGATCCCGCGGCCTGGCCCCCGGGGCTTGGAGAGTCTGCGGCACATCGCTGTTCTGCTGCACGTCATGCATGAAGCGGGGCCGCTCGTCCGGCGGCACCCGCGAGATGTCCTCCACCGCTTCGGTGGTCAGCACCGCAATGTTCCGCAGTGTGTCCTGTTCCTTCGGCGTCGCCGTCGGGTCCTCGGCCATTTCCAGTGTCGTGATGACCCCGTCCACGATCCTCGCGTATGCGGCCCGCTCCCCCGGCGTCGTCTGCTCCTCGTCCATGACATCCAACGTGCTGGTCAGCACCCTGTTCAGCTCTTCCTTCACCTCCTGCGGCGCCGTCAGTTCACCGAGTGTGTCGGCCAATTGTTTCCTCAGTTCCGGAGGTTCCGGTACGGGCTCCGGCTCGTCCGTCGACTGCGGAGGTGACGGCGGACTGTCGGGAGTCGGAGGTGATGGAGGTGACGGCGGGCCGTCCGGCTGCGGAGGTGACGGGGGTGACGGGGGACTGTCCGGCTGCGGAGGTGACGGGGGTGACGGCGGACTGTCCGGCTGCGGAGGTGACGGGGGTGACGGCGGGCCGTCCGGCTGCGGAGGTGACGGGGGCGTGGGCTGGCCAGGCGCTTCCTCCGCGACCCGAGCAACTACATGAGGCACTGCCGCAGCAGTGGCCAAGCTCGCAGGCAGTGCGAGCACGGCGGTCAAACAGGGCACGCCAAGAAGGCGGGAGATGTGTCGCCGGGGGCATTCGGCCATGACGATTCCAGGTGCGCTCGGGGAATTCGGCCCTTGAGGCGGCCCAGGGTCACCGGAGATCCACAGGCATCACAGAACAATCTTCGCCCCCGCACGGCATCCCGCAACCCGGGCACCATGGCCGCTGCAAGATCGCCACGGAACCGCGCTCAGGCCGCCGGAGCCTTCAACAATTCAACAAACGATACAACCGTTTTCGTATCAAACGAAGCCACACCATACCTTTCCCTTTCCCTTTTGTTTTCATCCTTGGCAGCGATCTCATGCCCCACGGTTTCCGGTCTGAAATCCGGTGACGACGAGATGAATGCCGTATACGACGAGTCAGAAGGACTCATCCCCCAGAGGGAGGTCACGTACACCGGACGACGCGTGACATTGATGAGATTGTTGCCGTGCCGGAGCCTGGCCCGATATGCAACATACTCTATTCCACATTTATCAGGAGGGCAGTAGAACGCTCCTTGATCCTTTCGCCACGAAGGATGCGGAACAATGAACTGTTCCGCATCCACCGTCCCTCGATCCTTTCTCATCATTTCAACCGTGAGCTCGGCCTCTATGGCGTCGTACCCGGCAGACCTGGGCATTAGGACCAGCTTCTCCTCACTGTATTCTTCACCCGGCGCGAGCCACGCACCGGCCCCGTAGAACAACCCGGCGCTTATGGTGTCGGATTCAGGGGCGCGTGTGAAAAGAAGTTTTACGTCGCCATCCCCCTGCTCCATGGCCTTCCTGCGCTCGCTCAGCCCCTCGGTTCCGTCGGAGAGGCCGGCGCGGAGACCACGAACCCAGTAGTGGTCGCCGATAATATATCCAGGGATCTTTCCGGTGTTTTTCACATGGAGGATCAGCGGGAGGTGGACCATGTCGAGCTCCGTATCGGTCCAAGCCTCACCGAATTCGGCCTTCAGACTGAAAAGTACGGGAGCGGAGACGGGTTGGTAGACCGCTGAATAGGACAGGTTGACAGCAGCCAGGAGTGTGGTGGCAGCCACTCCTGCCGCAAATTTCTTGGGGTGGGGAGTCCCCCGCCACGCCTCTGCTCGGATCAACAGCCACATGGCCCACACGGACCAGCACCAGAGTGGGAGACAGGCAAACAGAAAGTGCGTGTACTCCTTTTCCTGGAGCCACAGGACGAGCAGGAAAGTGGTGAAAGCCCACGCGATGAACGCCCCGGTCAGAACGAGGGCCCCGGAGAGCCTCCACCGCCGCTTTCCCCAGTAATCGCGCACCGCGAGCGCCGCCAGCCCCTGCACGCCCCCCAAGAGCATCAACAGGACGCCGGTCAGTCTTCCCGCGAACGTCAGTGCGCCGACGGCGTCCGGGCTTCCGACAACGGCCAGCAACGCCATGGATCCGAGCAGCCCCGCCATTGTCAGCGCCATGGCCATACGTCTTCGCCACGCGCGGTCGGGCCATGTTCCGCTGTCCGCCTCGCGCCAGTGCACGGATGCCCGGTCCTCCACATCCATGTCCCTCGGCCAACCAAGGCGCACGAGGACTTTCCGCAGATCGCGCAGCGACCACGCGCTCCCCACCTTCGTGCCGCCGATCGATATGTCGCGTAGCCCACGGCTGTCCGGTGGCTCGACGACCACCACCTTGGGTCTGCTCCTCATGGCCTCAGGCTCGGGTTCCCGCCTGGGGCGCGCAAAGAGGGTTGCTCCATTCGTCGTCACCGGCCCGGGCCTGCTTCAGGCACCGACCGGACCGTCCGTCGGTGTCAGCCGTCCACCGGGAGGCCGGCGGGCTCCTTGATCCGCTTCATGATGATCTGCGAGTTGACCTCGGTGACACCGGACAGGGCCGTGAGCTTCTCGATCCACAGCTGCTCGTACGCCCGGAGGTCGGCCACCGCGATCCGCAGCAGGCACCCGGGGCTGCCGAACAACCGGTACGCCTCGATGACGTCCGGGATGTCCTGGAGCGCCGCCTCGAACGCCTCGACCGCCTCGCGATCACGCCTCACCTCGATGGAGACGAGCACCTCGAAGCTGCGCCCGACGGCCTCGGGGTCGATCACCGCGCGGTAGCCCTGGATCACCCCGTCCTGTTCCAGCTGGCGGACCCGGCGCATGCAGGGCGACGGCGTCAGGCCCACGCGCTGGGCCAGGTCCTGGTTGCTGAGCCGTCCGTCCTGCTGGAGCTCACGCAAGATGGCACGATCGATGGCGTCCATTGCGCAATTATCCACTACGACCCCGCGGCCATGCGAGCCAAAGAGGCAATCATATTGCGGAGCAATCCGCCTATCATTGCGTCGCACTCGAACCACCGCCCCCCGGGCACCCACGAGGAGAACGCAGATGGGACGGATCGTCGTCATCAGCACCGGCGGAACCATAGCCAGCCGCTGGCAGGGATCCGGATTCGCCGCCGATGCCCACGGCCAGGAGGTCATGGCGACCGCGGCGGTCCCCGCGGACGTCACCATCGAGGTCGTCGACCTGTTCAGCGTGAACAGCCCCCGTCTCACCACGGCCCATCAGCTCACCCTGCTGCGCACCGTCCACGAGGTGCTCGCCGACCCGGACGTGGACGGCATCGTCGTCACGCACGGCACGGACACCCTGGAGGAGTCGGCGTTCCTCGTCGACCTGCACCACGACGACCCGCGTCCGGTCGTCTTCACCGGCGCCCAGCTGCCGCTCGACGCCGCCGACGGCGACGGCCCCGGCAACCTCCACGACGCGCTGCTGACCGCCTCGACGACCCGCGGCCTCGGTGTGCTGGTCGCCTTCGACGGCAAGGTGCATGCCGCACGCGGCACGGTCAAGACCCAGACACTCGCGGCAGACGCCTTCGCCGACCCGTCCGGCGCCCGCATCGGCAACGTGGGCTTCGGGCGCGTCTCGGTCCTGCGGCAGCCCCGGCGTCCCGTGGGCCTGCCGCTCCCGGCCATGCCCGACACCCCGCCGCGCGTGGACATGGTGATGCACCACAGCGATGCCGACCCGTATCTGCTGAACGCGGCCGTAGACGCCGGCGCGCAGGGCATCGTCCTGGTGGCCACCGGCGCCGGCAACGCCACCCCCGAGACCGTCGAGGCCGTCGCCGCCGCCGTGTCCCGCGGCGTGCTGGTCGCCCTGACCACGCGGGTCCAGGCCGGACCCGTCGCCGAGATCTACACCCACGGCGGTGCGGTCGACCTCGTCGCCGCCGGGGCCGTGCCGGCGGGCACGCTGCGGGCCGGCCAGACCCGCATCGCCGTGCTCAGCGCCCTGCTCGCCACCTCCGACCCGAGCGAGCGCGACGAGGTGCTGCGCCAGGCGCTCGCCGTCCCCGCGCGGGCCGACGCCCCGTCGCCGGCCGAACTGGCCCGGGCCTAGGCCCTGTCGGCCGCCGCACCGGCCCCGATCGCGCCGGCCGCGCCCCTCTCATGTCACTCCCTTCACCCACGCCCCGACCCGCGTATCCACGCGACAGGAGAAGCAGAACCTCCATGGCCACGCACCAGGACCACGTCCACCCCGGGACGCGCGCCGAGCACGACCTGCTCGGTGACCGCGACGTCCCCGCCGACGCGTACTACGGCATCCACACCCTGCGGGCGGTGGAGAACTTCCCCATCACCGGCATCCCCGTCTCGACCTCCCCGGACCTCGTCATCGCCCTGGCCTGCGTCAAGCAGGCAGCGGCCCTCGCCAACCGCGACCTCGGCCTGCTGGAGGGACGCAAGGCGGACGCGATCGTGGCGGCGTGCGAGGAGATCCGGGCCGGACGGCTCCATGACGCGTTCGTCGTCGACGTGATCCAGGGCGGCGCCGGCACCTCGACCAACATGAACGCCAACGAGGTCGTGGCCAACCGCGCCCTGGAGATCCTCGGTCACCGCAAGGGCGAGTACGCCCACCTGCACCCGCTGGAGGACGTCAACGCGGGCCAGAGCACCAACGACGTCTACCCGACCGCCGTCAAGATCGCGCTCGACTTCACGGCCCAGCGCCTGCTGGACGCCATGGAGGTGCTGCGCTCGGCATTCGCCGTGAAGGCCGAGGAGTTCGCGGACGTCCTCAAGATGGGCCGCACGCAGCTGCAGGACGCGGTCCCCATGACGCTGGGCCAGGAATTCGCCACGTACGCCGTCATGCTGGCCGAGGACCACAAGCGGCTCACCGAGGCACGGGAGCTGATCCGCGAGATCAATCTGGGCGGCACCGCCATCGGCACCGGGCTCAACGCCCACCCCGAGTACGCGGCGCTGGCCTGCCGTCACCTGCGCACCATCACCGGACTGCCGCTGACGGTCGCCGACGACCTCGTCGAGGCCACCCAGGACGCGGGCGCGTTCGTCCAGCTGTCGGGGGTACTGAAGCGGATCGCCGTCAAGCTCTCCAAGGTCTGCAACGACCTGCGGCTGCTGTCCTGCGGGCCGCGCGCGGGCTTCGCCGAGATCAACCTGCCTGCGGTGCAGGCGGGATCCAGCATCATGCCCGGCAAGGTGAACCCCGTCGTCCCCGAGGTCGTCAACCAGATCGCCTTCGAGGTCATCGGCAACGACATGGCCGTGACCATGGCCGCCGAAGCGGGTCAGCTCCAGCTGAACGCCTTCGAACCGGTCATCGCCCACAGCCTCCTCAAGAGCCTGACCCACCTGCGGGCCGGCTGCCTGACCCTCGCCGAGCGCTGCGTCGCCGGCATCACCGCGAACCGCGAGCACCTCGCCCACCTCGTCACCCACTCCATCGGCCTGGCGACCGCGCTCAACCCGCACATCGGGTACGAGCAGGCCACCGCCGTCGCCCAGGAAGCGCTGGTGACCGGCCGGAGTGTGCGCGAACTCGTCCTGGACAAGGGCCTGCTGACCGAGAGCGACCTGCAGCTCGTCCTGCACCCGGACAATCTCGCCCGGCCCCACGTCCTGGCCGAGGCCGCCGGCCCGGCACTCGGCTGAGACACGACATCACGCCCGGGCGGGTGGCTCGGTCCACGAGGACGGACCGCGCGCCCGGGCGGGTGGCCCCGTTCACGAGAACGGACCCGGCGGCGATGTCCCGCGCCGCCCGCCGGGCGCACCCCGGCGTAGGGTCCGCTCCGCGGCCCCGCGTTGTCGGCTCCCGTCGCGCGGATCCCGCGGCCGCCTCGCCCGGCGAAGGGGTGCGCACGTGCAGGTACTGGAGTTCGTCGAGGCGCCGTGCGTGCTCGGTCTGCGGCCGTCCGGTGTCCAGGACCTCCCGCAGGCACTGCTGGACGCAGGGCTGATGAACCTCCCGGGGACCGTGCTGGCGGGCCGGGTCGAAGCGCCGGCGTACGACCCGCGGCGTGACGAGGAGACCGGGGTCCTCAACCCCACGGGTATCGCGCGGTATTCGGTCGAACTGGCCGACACGGTCGGCCGTGTGCTCCTCCGCGGCCACTTCCCCGTCGTACTCGGCGGCGACTGCAGCATCCTGCTCGGCGCCCTGCTCGCGCTGCACCGCCGCGGACGTCACGGTCTGCTGTTCCTCGACGGCCACACAGACTTCTACCAGCCGTCCGCCGAGCCGGCCGGCGAGGCCGCGTCGATGGAACTGGCACTGGCGACGGGCCGCGGCCCCCGGCTCCTCACCGATCTGGAGGGACGGGGGCCGTTGCTGCGGGACGAGGACGTCGTCGCCTTCGGCTTCCGTGACGAGGCGGAGTCGGCGCGGGCGGGGATGCAGCCGCTGCCGCCGCGCCTGCACGCGATGGGGCTCGACCGGGTCCGCGCGGCGGGGGCCGCCGTTGCCGCGCGGCAGGCGGTCGACCGTCTCGCCGACGGGGAGACGGCGGGCTTCTGGGTGCACCTCGACGTCGACGTCCTGGACGACGCGATCATGCCGGCCGTCGACTACCGGATCCCGGACGGGCTGTCGTGGACGGAGCTGGAGACGGTGCTGCGGACGGCACTGGCCGACGAGCGGGCCCGGGGCCTGGACGTGACCATCTTCAACCCCCGGCTCGATCCCGGGGGGACGTTGGCGACGCGTCTCGTGGAGTGCCTGCGTGAGGGGTTGTCGGCACGGAGGGACCGGCGCGCCTGACCCCTGAGGCCGACCGCCGGACCCGCGCGCCCCCGCGGCGAGTGACCACCGGCGATCGTCGACGGCCGGCGCACCACCCGCCTCGTCGCCACCTGCGGTCGTCCACGCCGAAGGACCACCCGCCTCCTCGCCACCGGCGTCGTCGACGGCCGGCGCGCCACCGGCCTCGTCGCCACCGGCCGTCGTCCATGCCCGGCGCACTGCCCCCGTGGCCCCGGCGCTCACCGCCGCCCCCGAGGCGCAGCGGAGGGGGGCGAAAAGTACATTGATCCTAGAAGGGGTCATGATCGGGCCGTCGTCACGGCCCGCCCTTCGGCCGCGCGCCGCACCTCACCGGAGGTCCCGCCACGGACGCCCAGGTCCCCGGGAGTGGAACGCTATGAACCGGCCCAGGCCCGACAGGTTCGACGCCTCGCGGCGTGCCCTGCGCGGCCCGCTGTCCGTGCTGGGTTCGCGCAGCGTCGCCGGGCAGGTCCTCTTCCTCCAGATCGTGGTCGCGGTGCTGCTCATCACGGCCGCCCTGATCGCCCTGGTCGTACAGGCCCGGCACAACAGCGAGGAGGATGCGCAGACACGGTCGCTGGCCACCGCCGCCGCCTTCGCCCAGGCCCCGGGGACCGCGGCCGCGCTGCGCTCGTCGGACCCCAGGGCCGTGCTCCAGCCGCTCATGGCGGGCACCGCGCGCGAGTCCGGAGTCGACTTCGTCACCGTGATGGCCCCGGACGGCATGCGCTACGCCGACACCGATCCCGAGCTGGTCGGCCGGGCGGCCATCGGGGTGGAGCGGGCCGCGACCGGGGAGGCGTTCACGGAGATCTTCGAAGGCGATCCGGGCGACGCGGCCCGCGCGATCGTTCCGGTCACGGCACCCGACGGATCGGTCGTCGGTCTGGTCGGTGCCGGTGTGCAGATCGAGAACGTCGGCAACGCCGTGGACCAGCAGCTGCCGGTGCTCCTGACGTCCGCCGCCCTCGCACTCGCCCTGGCCACGGCCAGCGCCGCCCTGGTGAGCCGGCGTCTGCGACGCCAGACGCGCGGCATCGGCCCCGAAGAGATGACCCGGATGTACGAGCACCACGACGCGGTCCTGCACGCGGTGCGCGAGGGCATCCTGATCGTCGGCGGCGACGACCGCCTGATGCTGGCCAACGACGAGGCCCGCCGCCTCCTGGAGCTGCCGCCGGACTCCGACGGGCAGAGCGTGGCCGATCTGGGTCTGGACGACGACATCGCCGAGCTGCTGGTGTCCGACCGTGCCGTCACCGACGAGGTGCATCTGGCAGGGGACCGGCTGCTGGCCGTCAGTACGCGCCCGACCGGGCCCTACGGCGGGAACTCGGGCAACGTGGCGACGCTCCGCGACACCACGGAGCTGCGGGCCCTGGCCGGCACGGCGGAGGTGGCCCGGGAGCGCCTGAAGATCCTCTACGAGGCCGGGGTGCGGATCGGGACCACACTGGATGTGGTGCGGACCGCGGAGGAGCTGTCGCGGGTGGCGGTCCCCCGCTTCGCGGACTTCGTGACGGTCGAACTGCCCGACGCGGTGCTGCACGGCGACGAGCCCTCGGTCGCGCCCTCGGAGATGCGCCGGGCGGCGCTGTGCGGCATCCGGGCGGACCCCCCCTTCCAGCCGGTCGGCGACGTGATCCACTTCGTGGCGCACGCCACGCCGATGGCGGCGGCCATGGCCAGCGGTCACGCGGCCCTGGAGGCCGATCTGACGGTCGCGGACGCCTGGCGGGCGCAGGACCGCCACGGCGCGGACGTCGCCCTGGCCTACGGGGTCCACTCGCTCATCACGGCACCGCTGCAGGGCAGCGGCGTGGTGCTGGGCATGGTCAACTTCTGGCGTGCGGAGCGGCCCGACCCGTTCGAGGAGGAGGACCTGACCTTCGCCGAGGAGCTGGCCGCCCGTGCGGCCGTCGCCATCGACAACGCGCGCCGCTTCACGCGCGAGCACCGGATGGCCGAAACACTCCAGCGCAGCCTGCTGCCCCACGTGCTGCCCAGCCAGAGCGCCCTCGACATCGCGTACCGCTACCTGCCCGCACAGGCACGGGTGGGCGGCGACTGGTTCGATGTGATCCCGCTGCCCGGCGCTCGGGTCGCGCTCGTCGTCGGCGACGTGGTCGGCCACGGCCTGCACGCCGCGGCGACCATGGGCCGCCTGCGGACGGCGGTGCACAACTTCTCCACGCTGGACCTGCCTCCAGACGAGTTGCTGAGCCGCCTCGACGAACTGGTCAGCCGCATCGACCAGGACGAGCCGGACGGCGACGGCGAGGGCACGACCGGCGCCACCTGCCTGTACGCGATCTACGATCCGGTCTCCGGACTGTGCAGCATGGCGACGGCCGGTCACCTGGTGCCGGCGCTGACGCACCGGGACGGGACGGTGGAGTTCGTGGACGTACCCGTCTCGCCCCCGCTGGGCCTGGGCGGCCTGCCGCTGGAGGTCGCGGAGGTGCGCCTGCCCGAGGGCAGCAGCCTCGTCCTGTACACCGACGGCCTCGTCGAGGACCGCGACCGCGACATCGACGCGGGACTGGAGGCGCTGCGCGGGGTGCTGTCCGACCATGCCGGCGGCGAGCCCGAGGAGATCTGCGAGGCGGTGACGGACACCCTGCTGTCCACGCCGCGCCGCGACGACATCGCGCTGCTGGTGGCGCGTACCCGGCTGCTGGATCCGGAGCGGGTCGCCACGTGGGACGTGCCCCGCGACCCGGCGGCCGTCGCCCCGGTCCGCAACGCCTGCAGACGCCGACTCGAGGAGTGGGGACTGGAGGAAGTGGGATTCACCACGGAACTCGTGCTGAGCGAGCTGATCACCAACGCGATCCGCTACGGCTCCGAGCCGATCCACGTACGGCTCCTGTACGAGCGCACTCTCGTGTGCGAGGTAGCCGACGGCAGCAGCACCTCCCCCCATCTGCGCCGCGCTGCCACCACCGACGAAGGAGGCCGCGGTCTGTTCCTCGTGTCCCAGCTCGCCACGCGATGGGGAACGAGGTACACACCGACGGGGAAGGTGATCTGGACGGAGCAGTCCCTGACGAACGGTCATATCCCGCTGGAGGTGTTGCTCGGCACGTGACGCTTCGCCCGAAGCGGGGCGAACGGTGTGCCCGGTGTGCGCGGTGGTGACCGTGGATGTCAGGATGCAGTCATGAGCAACAACGTGTACTTCGACATCGCCATCGACGACCAGCCCGCCGGCCGGATCGTCTTCACCCTGTTCGACGACGTGGTGCCCAAGACCGCCAAGAACTTCCGCGAGCTGGCCACGGGCGAGCACGGCTACGGCTACGAGGGCTCCTCCTTCCACCGCGTCATCCCGGACTTCATGCTCCAGGGCGGCGACTTCACCCGCGGCGACGGCACCGGCGGCCGGAGCATCTATGGCGAGAAGTTCGCCGACGAGAACTTCCAGATCAAGCACACCAAGCCGGGCCAGCTCTCGATGGCCAACGCGGGCCCCAACACCAACGGCTCGCAGTTCTTCATCACCACGATCGTCACCGACTGGCTGGACAACAAGCACGTCGTCTTCGGCGAGGTCGTCGAGGGCATGGACGTGGTGAAGCAGATCGAGTCGCTGGGCTCGCGCAGCGGCGCGGTCAAGTCCAAGGTCACGATCGCCAAGTCGGGCATCGTCGAGGGCTGATCACGCTCGAAGGGTGGAATGCCGGTGGTCCGGACGGGACCACCGGCACGCCACGACCGCGGCCCGCTCGTCTCAGCGGCGGGCGCAGGTCCAGGCGCCCATGCCCTGGATCCGGGCGAGTCTCTTCGCCGTCGCGATCTGCTGCGACCTCGTCGCCAGATCGGCCCGCGGCGCGTACGTCAGGCCGCCCGCGGCCCGCCAGCTCGACTGGGTGAACTGCAGGCCGCCGTAGTGTCCGTTGCCCGTGTTGGCGTGCCAGTTCCCGCTGGACTCGCACGCCGCGATGGCGTCCCAGTCGACCCGTGGGCCCGTCGGGGCCGTGCCCAGGGCGGAGTCGGCCCGGGCGCCCGGAGCGGCGCACAGCAGGACAAGTGAGGCGGAGACAGCGGCGCACAGACCCGCTCCGATGCGGATTCCCGTAGCCCGGCCGTTGTGGTGACGATGCATCAGACGCCCTTCTCTCGGCGGACCTGCCAGGACCGGGGCAGGCTGTCCCTGACCATAAGTTCAGGTGAGAAAGCCGGCATCCGCTGGTGCGCCCAACGGGTGGCCGAGCCGGCGCATGACGACGACGCTCCTGAGCACGGCCTCCGACCTCGCGCAGCCGGCCTCTTGTGACGGCCCTCGGCACAGCGGCGCGGCCCGGACGCACCTGCGAACGCGTCGCACCTGGTCAGAGGCCGTACGACGCTGGTAGCCGCAATGGGTTCCGCGTGCGACGGTAGGCCGTATGGCGGGGACAGAGCACGCACACGACGACCACACGCACCGGCACGATCATGATCACCGGCACGGGCCGGACGACCGGTGGTCCCGCATACGTCACGGGGCGGCGCACCTGATCCGTCCGCACTCCCACGAGTCGGCCGCCAAGGTCGACCGGGCACTGGAGACGTCCGCCCAGGGCCTGCGGGCGCTGTGGATCTCCCTGGCCGTCCTCGGCGCCACGGCGGTGGCACAGGCGGTCGTGGTGGTGCTGTCGGGCTCGGTGGCTCTGCTGGGCGACACCGTGCACAACGCGGCCGACGCGCTGACCGCGGTGCCGCTGGCCGTCGCGTTCGTCCTCGGCCGACGGGCGGCCACCCGGCGGTTCACCTACGGCTACGGCCGGGCCGAGGACCTGGCGGGCATCGTGATCGTGCTGACCATCGCCGCATCGGCCGCCTTCGCCGCGTGGTCGGCGGTGGACCGGCTGCTGAACCCGCGGGAGGTGAGCCACCTTCCGGCCGTCGCCGCCGCGGCCGTGATCGGCTTCGCGGGCAACGAGTGGGTCGCGCGCTACCGCATCCGCACCGGCCGCCGGATCGGGTCGGCGGCGCTGGTCGCCGACGGGCTGCACGCCCGCACCGACGGCTTCACCTCGCTGGCGGTTCTGCTCGGCGCGGGAGGCGCGGCCGTCGGCTGGCGCCTGGCCGACCCGATCGTCGGCCTCGCCATCACGGCCGCGATCCTGCTGGTGCTGCGCGACGCGGCCCGGGAGGTCTTCCACCGGCTGATGGACGCCGTCGACCCCGCCCTGATGGACGCGGCGGAGCGCGCGCTGCTCGGCGTGAGGGGGGTGCGGGCGGTGGGCGAGCTGCGGCTGCGCTGGATCGGGCACCGCCTGCGGGCGGAGGTGGCCGTCGTCGTCGACGGCCGGCTGACCGTGGTCGAGGCGCACCGGGTGGCCGTGGACGCCGAGCACGCGCTGCTCCATGCGCTGCCGCGGCTGACGGCCGCCCTGGTCCACGCCGACCCGGCGCCCCTGCCCGGGACGGGCGATCCGCACGCCGCCCTCCTGCACCACGCGGCGTGACCCGCGCGCGCCTCAGGCGCCGGCGGGGAACTCCTGCTCCGTCCAGATGATCTTGCCGGAGCTCGTGTACCGCGTGCCCCACCGCTGTACGAGCTGGGCCACGATGAACAGTCCACGGCCGCCTTCGTCCTCGACCGTGCTGTGGCGCAGGTGTGGTGACGTGTGCCCGGCGTCGGCGACCTCGCACAGCAGTGACCGGTCGCGGATAAGGCGCAGTTGCAACGGTCCCCCGGCGTACCGGACGGCGTTGGTGACCAGTTCCCTGACGACGAGTTCGGTTGCGAACGACAGCTCTGCCAGGCCCCAGGCGTCCAGCTGTCCGGTGACGAGTTCGCGGGCGCGGCCCACCACGACCGGTTCCGCCGGGAGTTCCCAGAGGGCGACCTGTCCGGCACCCAGTTGACGCGTACGGACGAGGAGCAGCGCGGTGTCGTCCGCCGCGGCCCCGCCGGGGCGCAGTTCGGCCACCGCAAGGTCGCACAGTTCCTCCAGGGGCCGGCCGCGGCCGTCGGAGAGCACACGGCCAGGGTGTCGAGTCCTTCGTCGATGTCGCGGTCGCGCGCCTCGACGAGGCCGTCGGTGAACAGGGCGATCAGGCTGCCCTCGGGCAGTTCCGTCTCCACCGCCTCGAACGGCATTCCGCCCAGTTCCAGCGGTGGGCCGCCCGGCAGTTCGGGGAAGGCGCACGAGCCGTCGGGCCGCACGATCGCGGGCGGCAGGTGCCCGGCCCGGGCCATCGCGCAGCGGCGGGAGACGGGGTCGTAGACGGCGTAGAGGCAGGTCGCGCCGATGGCCACGTCGGGTGGCGGGACGCCGGCCTCCGGCGGCCGGCCGTCCCCGGTGTCCCGGAGGAGGTCGGGCTGTCGTTCCGGCGACCGGCCGACCAGGTCGTCCAGGCGGGTCAGCAGTTCGTCGGGGGGCATGTCCAGTCGGGCGAGCGCCTCCACGGTCGTGCGCAGCCGGCCCATGGTGGCCGCCGCATGGAGCCCGTGCCCCACGACGTCCCCGACGACGAGGCCGACCCGTGCGCCGGAGAGCGGGATGACGTCCGCCCAGTCGCCGCCGACGCCGGTCACGTCGTCCGTGGGGAGGTAGCGGTGGGCGACGTCCACCGCGGGCTGCTGCGGAAGGTGCTGGGGCAGCAACTGGCGTTGCAGGGTGAGGGACGCGACGCGTTCGCGGGTGAAACGGCGGGCGTTGTCGATGGAGACGGCGGCGCGGGCGGTCAGCTCGTCCGCGAGCGCGACCTCGCCGTTGTCGAAGACGGCAGGGCGGCCGGTGCGCACGAAGGTGACGAGGCCCAGCGTGCCGCCGCGGGTCCGCAACGGCACGACCAGTGTGCTCTCGTCGAGTACCCGGCCGCCGGACGCGAGGCTCCGCAGCTGTGGCGAACCTCGCGGGTACGGCACCCGGCCGACCGGCTCACCCTGGTGGCCGGGCCGTGGTTCGCCCTCGTCCGCGTACGGCTCCGGCAGGACGACGTGCGCCGCGGCCCGCGGGGCGCACCGGGCGGCGACACGGACGTACACCGAGTCCACCGCCCCCTCGGCGCCGGGATCGCCGCCCTCCAGCACGGCACGCTCCAGGTCGACCGTGACGGCGTCGGCGAAGTCGGGGACGGCCACGTCCGCGATCTCCTGCGCCGTGACGGTCATGTCCAGCGTGGTCCCGATACGGCCGCCCGCCGCGACGAGCAGGGCCAGCCGGTTCTGGGCCTCGTAACGTTCGTGATGTCGAAGGCGTCCTCGCACACTCCCAGCACGTGCCCGTCGGCGTCCAGCAGCCGGTAGTACGAACACGACCAGACGTGGTCCTTCTCCGGATCGCTGGGGAGCTTTCCGCGGAAGTGCAGGTCGATCACCGCGGTTGGTGCATGACGTCGTTGAGCGTCCGTCCGTCGGCGGTCAGCAGGGTGCCGTCGGGGAACAGCTCGTCGGCCGTCCGGCCGCGGTACTCGGCCAGCGGGCGGCCCACCTCGTGGTCGTGTGCCGTGTTGGCCCACGTCAGCCTCAGCTGGGTGTCGTACACGGCCAGTCCGATCGCCGACTGGGTGGTCAGCCCGTGCAGCATGGGCCGCCGGATCTCGGACAGCCGCACGCTCTCCAGCTCGGCGATCAGCAGGATGCGTGCCGCCGGCCGCCGCCGGTGAGCGGGCACACGGCGAGTACGACCTGCAGGGCGTGGCCGTTGCGGTGCCGCGCCATGCGGGTGTCGCTGCCGCTGGGCACCAGGTCGTGCGCCGTGCGGCGGCCGGGGTCGGCGGGGTGGGAGCCGAGGAGCATGTCGACGGGCTGTCCGACAACCGCTTCGCCGGGGTGGCCCAGGAGTGCCTCGGCCGCGGGGCTCCACCCGATGACCGTGTTGTGGGCGTCGAGAACCACCGTGGCCGCTGTGGCGAGGTCGTGAGGGCCACGCGGATCAGCGTTCTCCGGCACGCCCCATGCGTTCGCCGCGTTCCCCGGACTCATGGCGGCTGAACCGGCACCGTTCATCTCCTTTAGAATCCGCCCCCGGCACATACGCGCACAAGCCGCGCCGGGACCCCGCCCCGGCCCGGCCGGCGGGCCGTCATCGTGCGAGTTCGCCGGCGGGGCCCATGACGATCACGGGCCGCTTTGCGGGGTCCAGGGCGCGCACCAGCTCCCGCATGGCGTCCCGGGGAAGCGAGATGCACGCCTGGGTGGGGCCGTCGTGGTCGACGTGGATCCACACGCCGCCGCCCTTGTCGGAGCCGAGCGGCCGTGCGTCGTCCAGCGGAGACGTTCCGGGGACGCGGTTGTAGTCGATGGCGACCACGTAGTCGAAGGAGCCGTCGAGAGGCTCGCCGAGGAAGCCGGTGCCCGTGGCGACGAACTCCTCGTCCTGGTCGTACGGCAGCCGGGACCCGGGGTCCGGCAGCAGCCCGCCGGCGTCGCCGAGCCCGAAGACGCCGATGGGTGTGCGCAGATCGCCCTGGCGGTGGTCGGACGTCCAGCCGCGCACGGCGTTGTGCGCGGGCCACGGCCCCGCGGTACGCCGCCACTGCTGTGTCGCGTCCTGCTCGTAGAGCACGGCGGTGGCGTCGCTGGTGTCCAGCGCCTCGCCGACGACCACCAGGGCCTGGCGTGTGCCGCCCGGGACTTCGGCGCGGGTGGCCGGTCCGACCCCGGGGAGGCGGTCAGGGAACGGCAGCCGGGACCGGGAGCCCGGGCGGGCGTCCTGCGGGGCGGCGTCGTGCGGGCCGGCGGCGGGTCCGGGCACCCCGTGGGCGGCCGTGAAGGACTTCGAGGGGGGTGCGGACGGTGTCTGCGTGCACGCGGCGAGCAGCGGCGCGGTGCACAGGGCTCCGACCAGCCACCTTGCGGCGCCGTTGCTGAGACTGAGGGGCATGGGGGCAGCATCCTCCGGCGCTCGGGAAAACAACGCCGCATGGGTACCCCGTCCGGGCCCGCCTCTGTCGCCCGCACCGCGTACTCACTCCACCGGGGCACGGCCGCATGGCCCAGGTCCGCCGTGCGCCGGCGCGTTCGGCTCAGTGCCGGCGACGACGCGCGCGGGCCCGGTCGCGATGACGGCCGGGCCCGCGCTCCGTCAGCTTCCGGGTTCGCGCGGCGCCGACCCGGGGGCGGCCTTCGCCGCCGCCTCCGCCTTGGCCAGCTCCGACTTCCGGTACGAGTAGCCGAAGTAGAAGACCAGTCCGATGAGGAACCAGACCGCGAACCGCGCCCACGTCTGCCACTGCAGGAAGGTGATCAGCCAGATCGAGAAGACCACACCGAGCGCGGGGACCACGGGCATGCCCGGGCACCGGAACGTGCGCGGCAGTTCGGGCCGCCGGTAGCGCAGCACGATCACGGCGATGCACACCACGACGAAGGCCAGCAGGATGCCGATGTTGGTCAGTTCGGCCGCCTCGCCGATCGGCAGGAATCCGGCGATGGCCGCCGAGGCGAAGCCGGCGATCCACGTCACACGGGTCGGCACGTGCCGCGTCTCGTGTGTCTTCGCGAACCACTTCGGCAGCAGTCCGTCGCGGCTCATCGAGAACCAGACACGGGTCACGCCGAGGAGGAACGTGAACATGACGGTGAGGATGCCGATGATGGCGCCGACCGCGATGACGTCGGCGAGCCCGGCGAGTCCCACCGACTGGAAGGCCGTGGAGAATCCGCTCTCCCTGTCGATGTCGCGGTAGTTCTGCATGCCCGTCAGAACCAGGCAGGCGAGCACGTAGAGCACCATCGAGATGGCCAGCGAGTACACGATCGCCTTCGGCATGTGGCGCTGGGCGTCCTTGGACTCCTCGGCGGCCGTCGACATCGCGTCGTAGCCGAAGACGGCGAAGAACACCGTCGCCGCTCCCGTGAACGCCCCGCCGACGCCGTAGGGGAAGAACGGGTCGTAGTTGGCGGTGTCGACGTGCACCACGCCGACGCCGATGACGAGCAGGACGACGAGCACCTTCAGCACCACGACGCCCGTCTCGAAGCGGGCCGCGTTCTTGATGCCGAGGGTGAGGAGGTAGGCGATGAGCAGGCAGAGCAGCACGGCGAACAGGTCGACTCTGTGTCCCTCGCCGGTGCCCGGCGCGCCCAGCATCCAGGCCGGCAGCTCGGCGCCCATCGACTCGACGAGGAAGTTGAAGTACCCGGAGATGCCGATCGCCACGACGGCCACGATGGCGGTGTACTCCAGCAGGAGGTCCCAGCCGATGAACCAGCCCGCCAGTTCGCCGAGGACCGCGTATCCGTAGGTGTAGGCCGAGCCGGCCTTCGGGATCATTCCCGCGAACTCGGCGTACGAGAAGGCGGCCGCCGCGCTCGCGACACCCGCGATCAGGAACGAGACCAGCACGGCCGGGCCCGCGGTGCCGTTGGCGACGGCGCCGGCCAGGCTGAAGATGCCCGCGCCGATGATGCCGCCGACACCGATCGCGGTGAGCTGCCAGAGCCCGAGGGTGCGGGTCAGGCGTTGGTGGACATCGGCCTCCTCGATCTGCTCGATGGGTTTGCGGCGCAGAACTCCGCGCCCCATCCGGAACCCGGCCATGGGCGTCACCTCTTCACTGACGGGATCTCTGACGCCGGATCATGATGGCGAAGGCGCCCCCTCCGTGGAAGGGGCCGCGCTGGGGCCGCACGTCGATCCCGTGTTGGCCGGCGCAAAGAATGCGTCGCGCAGGCTGCCCGGTCGGCGTATTGCGATCTGCCATCGCCAGGTAATGCGATGCAGGGCATGCTCGCGGGCATCGGTGTGGTGATCGTGCTCGGTCAGCTGTACGCCATGGCGGACGCCGCTCAGCCCGGCAGTGGTTTCGGCAAGCTGGCCGGCCTGCCGGGGCTCGCCGTCGAGATCGCCGCCAGTGCCGCCGCCCTCACGGCCTTCGCGATCGGCGCGGGCACCGTCGCCGTCCTGGTCCTGTGGCCCCGGATGCCCGCGAAAGTGCGCGTGGTGCCGGGACCGCTGGCCGCTGTGGCGCTGGCGACCGCCGCCACCGCCGCCACCGGTCTGTCCCCGGCGACGGTCGAGATCAGCGGGTTGCTCAAGGCCGTCCGGCCGCCCGGCCCGGACGACTTCGCCCACCTCGGCAGCACGGCGGTCATCGGCACGGTGCTCGCGTTCGCCCTCATCGCCTCGGCCGAGAGCCTGTTCAGCGCCGCGGCGGTGGACCGCATGCACAGCGGACCACGCACCGACTACGACAAGGAACTCGTGGCCCAGGTGTGGGCAACACGCTGTGCGGAGCGCTCGGCGCGTTGCCGATGACGGCCGTCATCGTGCGCAGCGCTGCCAACGTCCAGGCCGGCGCCCGCACGCCGCTGTCCCGTAGCGCGCACGGCCTGTGGCTGCTGCTGTTCGCGGCTCTGCTGCCGGCGGTCATCGGCATCATCCCGCTGGCCGCACTCGCCGGTGTCCTGGTCCACGCCGGATGCAAGCTCGTCCCCGTCAAGGACCTCGTCCCGCTGTGGCGCGCACACCGCAGCGAGGCGGTCCTGCTGACCGTCACGGCACTGGCCGTCGTCTTCACCAACCTCTTCGAGGGCGTGATCCTCGGCCTGCTGCTCGCGGTGGTGAAGTCGGCGTGGGAGACGTCGCACGTCCAGCTGAGCACGCACCGCCTGACCGGTGGCCGCATCGTGGTCACCCTGACGGGCAACGCGACCTTCCTGCGCCTGCCGCGCATCCTCGAACAGCTGGAAGGACTCCCGCAGGACCAGCCGATCGAGCTCGACCTCGCGCGCCTGCGCCACCTGGACCACGCGTGCCGGGTGGCCCTGGAGCACTGGGCGCACCGGCACAACCACCCGGAGACCGAGCCCGTCCGGATCCGCCACGGCGAACCGGCCGGCGCCCTGCTGCCCTGACGCGCCCCTGCCCCGCCGCCCGGCCGGTCCGGGCGGCGGGGACCGTCAGGGGAAGGTGAGCGTCGGCGCGAACAGTGTGACCACCACGAGGACGACGGGGAAGCACACCAGGAACATCGCGAAGGTGTAGCCCATGATGTCGCGGGCCTTCAGGCCCAGGATCGCCAGAGTCGGCAGCATCCAGAACGGCTGGAGCAGGTTCGCGCTCGCCTCGCCCAGGTCGTACACCACCACCATCCAGCCCTGGTGTACTTCGAGTTGGTTCGCCGCCTCCATCACGTACGGCGCCTCGATCACCCACTTGCTGCCGCCGCTCGGCACGAACACACCGAGGACGCAGGAGTAGACCGCGATGAGGGCCGGATAGAAGAAGGCGTTGGAGACGTCCGTCAGCCAGCCCGCGATCGTGGAGGACAGGCCGGTGAAGGCGATCACGCCGAAGATGCCGCCGTACAGCGGAAACTGGATCAGCACACCGGACGCGGCGGACACTCCCTCGCGTACGGCCGCCACGAGCCGCGCCGGCCTCCAGTGCAGGATGAGGGCGAGCAGGATGAGGATCAGGTTGACGGTGTTCAGATCCAGGGCATTCAGGGGATTGCCCGTCGCCGAGGCGAAATAGCGGTACAGGTACCACACGCCCAGCAGGAAGATCAGGACGGCGAACGCCGGGCTGTGCTCCAGCCAGTCGCCGGGCCTGCGCCGCTCGCCGGTGCCGCTGTCCTCACGCGTCTCCTCCAGCAGTGGCCGCAGGCGGATACCCAGGTCCTCGGCCGTCTTCGCGGCCTCGGGCGAGGGGGCGAGGAACCAGGCGAGCACGCCCGCGACGAGGAAGACGACGGCCGTGGCGGCCATGCCCTGCCACAGGAAGATGGTCTCGGTGAGCGGGATGAGACCCGAGCCGCGTCCTTCCTCGATGACCTTCTGCACCGCCTCGGGGCTCGCCCCGGCACTGGCGACCTGGAGGGCGGCCGAGCCCGAGAGGCCCTGCGCCCAGACGGTGCCGAGCCCGAGGAAGGCCATCGCGCCGATCGCCCGGTAGTCGACACCGCGCACCAGCCGGGAGATCTCCTTGGCCAGGATCGCGGTGAAGATCAGGCTGAACGCCCAGTTGAGGTACGACGACACCATGGACACGGTGGCGGTGAACGCGACGGCGGAGCGCGGGCTCCGGGGCACTCTGGCGAGGCGGGAGATCAGCCGGGCGACGGGCCGGGACACCGCGACCGCGTAGCCCCCGATGATGATCATCGCCATCTGGAGCGTGAACTGGATGAGCGACCAGAAGCCCTTGCCCCAGGCGTCCACGAGGCCGTAGCCGGTGGTCGCCGTGGGATCGTCGGGCGCGCCCGTGACCGGAGCGCCGGTCAGGAGGCCGAGGGCGAGGACCACGAAGGTACCGACGAGGACGAAACCGAAGGCGTCCGGCAGCCAGCGCTCCGTGGCGGCGGTGAATCGCAGGGCGATGCGGGCGAGGACGTTCTCGCGCGTGTCGTCCGTGGTCCGCCCGGTACCCGTCACTGCCATCCGACATCTCCTCACACCGCACAGGCCGGGCGCATCGCGCGCACCGCGGACCAGGAAGGTAGAGCAGGACGGCGGCGATCACTATGGGCTGGGAGCCCATAGACGGCGCGCCGATCATGGTGGACGGCCCCTTGAACGCCGACGACGACCCCCGACGCGGGAGGCCCGGGACAGCGCCCGGCAGCATCGGGATATATCAAGGAATAGGACGACAATGCCGCAACCATTCCTCTGCGAGGTGTGTCTCCCTCAGTGACACCACTGTCCCCGCACAGAAAGAAACGGGGGACACCATGCACCACCACTCACGGCTCGCGGCCGCCGCCGCGGCCCTTCTCCTCGTCGCCGGGACCGGATCGACGGTCCCCGCATCCGCCTCGCGGTCCGCCGCACCGTCGCAGGCTCCGGCGACCGCCCTCGTCACCAACGTGCGCTGGGGCGGCCACAGCTCCTTCGACCGGCTCGTCGTCGACATCCGCGGCAAGGTGCCGCCCATCACCGTGCAGGCGGTGCAGCGGCTGCACTACGACGCCATCGGGACCGAGGTGCCGCTCGCCGGGAAGCACTTCCTGGAGATCAGGCTCTCGCCGGCCGCCGCACACGACGACAACGGCAGGTCCGTCTACAAGGGCCCGAAGCTCACCAGGATCTGGCTGCCCTCCCTGAAGGGCCTCGCCCTCACCGGCGACTTCGAAGGAGTGGTCACCTTGGGAGCCGCGTTCCACACCAGGCCCAGCTACACGACGCGCGTCCTGCACTCGCCGGAGCGCTTCGTGCTCGACATCCGGCACGCGCCACCGGTCTGCGGGCGGTGACGGCACGCGGCCCCGGTTCCCCGCACGGCCCCCTCCACCGGGTGGGGCCGTGCGGTCCCGCGTCTCTGGTCCGCCCGGTGCATTCCGCCCATGTCGTACGGGAATCGCCCAGCTCACCGGCGGCCGCACACCTATCGTGCCGGCATGAGTGCACACTTCGATGTCGTGGTCCTCGGTGCCGGCCCCGGCGGCTACACGGCGGCCGTCCGATGCGCCCAGCTCGGAATGTCGGTGGCGGTGGTCGAGGAGCGGTACTGGGGCGGCGTGTGCCTGAACGTGGGGTGCATCCCCTCGAAGGCGCTGTTGCGCAATGCCGAGCTGGCCCATCTGTTCACGCACGAGGCGAAGACCTTCGGGATCCGCGTCGAGGGTCAGGTCGGCTTCGACTACCGGGAGGCGTTCCTGCGCAGCCGGAAGGTGGCCGAGGGACGCGTCGGCGGCGTGCACTACCTGATGAAGAAGAACGCCATCACCGAGTACGACGGAACGGGCGTCTTCACCGACGCGCACACCCTGGTTGTCCGGGCCGCCGACGGCACGGAACAGAGCATCGACTTCGACCACTGCATTCTCGCCACCGGGGCCACGACGCGCCTGCTGCCGGGCACGAGCGTGAGCGAACGTGTGGTGACGTACGAGGAGCAGATCCTCAGCGACCGGCTGCCCGGGAGCGTCATCATCGCCGGAGCCGGTGCGATCGGCGTCGAGTTCGCGTACGTCCTGCACAACTACGGCGTGCAGGTCACGCTCGTGGAGTTCCTGGACCGGGTGGTCCCGCTGGAGGACGAGGAGGTCTCCGCCGAACTGTCCCGCCGGTACCGCAAGCTGGGGGTGAACGTCCTGACGTCGACGCGGGTCGAGGCGATCGACGATTCCGGGCCGCAGGTGCGGGTGCATGTCACCACGGGCGGGCAGCGCCAGACGCTCGAGGCCGACACGGTGCTCCAGGCCATCGGGTTCCAGCCCCGGGTGACCGGGTACGGCCTGGAGAACACCGGGGTGCGGCTGACCGACCGGGAGGCGGTCGATGTCGACGGCCGCTGCCGCACGAGCGTTCCCCACATCTTCGCGATCGGTGACGTCACGGCGAAGCTGATGCTCGCGCACGCCGCCGAGGCCATGGGCATCGTCGCCGCCGAGACCATCGCGGACACGGAGACCATGGAACTCGACTACACGATGATCCCCCGCGCCACCTACTGCCAGCCGCAGATCGCCAGCTTCGGCTGGACGGAGGCGCAGGCGCGCGAGCGCGGCTTCGACGTGCGGGTGCAGAAGTTCCCCTTCACCGCCAACGGCAAGGCCCACGGCCTCGGCGATCCCGCCGGCTTCGTGAAGATCCTCAGCGACGGACGGCACGGCGAACTGCTGGGCGCCCACCTCATCGGCCCCGAGGTCACCGAACTGCTCCCGGAACTGACCCTGGCTCAGCAATGGGACCTGACCGTGCACGAAGTGGCCCGCAACGTGCACGCCCACCCGACCCTGGGCGAGGCGGTGAAGGAAGCGGTCCACGGCCTGGCCGGGCACATGATCAACATGTAGCGGACTCGGTCCGCGCCGCCCTCAGGGACCGGGCAGCGGCTGCTCGGTCCAGATGGTCTTCCCCTGGCGCGTGTACCGGCTCCCCCACCGCTCGGTGAGCTGGGCGATCAGGAAGAGGCCGCGTCCGCCCTCCTCGGTGGCCCGCGCCCGCCGCATCCTGGGGTGGGTGTTGCTGGCGTCGGAGACCTCGCAGATCAGTACCGCCGCCCGGATGAGCCGGAGACCGACGGGGCCGCCGCCCGCGTAGCGGATGGCGTTGGTGACCAGTTCGCTCGCCACCAGTTCGGTGGTGAAGGAGAGTTTGTCGAGACCCCAGTGGGACAGCTGCCGCACCACTAGGTGCGTGCGTCGGCGACCACCGCGGGATCGGCTTCCAGCCGCCAGGTCGCACAGTCGTCCCGGGCGATCACGCGCGTACGGGCCAGCAGCAGCGTCACGTCGTCCGACAAGGGGCGCGGGGCGAGTTCGGACACGATCTGCCGGCCGGTGTCCTGGAGCGGGCGGCCGGGCGCACTCGCGCGTGTCAGCAGGGAGGCGAGGGTCGCCATCCCCTCGTCGAGGTCGGCCCGGCCCCGCTCGACCAGGCGTCGGTGTACAGGGCGAGGACGCTGTTCGCCTCGACCTCCGTCTCCAGAGGCTCGAAGGGCAGGCCGCCGACTCCCAGCGGCGGGCCCGGGCTGACGTCCAGATGGCCGACGGTGCCTTCGGGGCGCAGCAGGGCGGGCGGTGGATGGCCGGCGCTGGCCACGACGCAGTGCCAAGTCACCGGGTCGTACGTCAGGTACAGGCAGGTCGCGCCGTACGAGTCGAAAGCCGCCCGCGGAGCGTGGTCGTGCGCGGTGCCTGCGTCGGCGGTCTCGTCCGTGGTCGTGGGCGGCAGCAGGCTGCGCTGGAGGCTCACGGCCGCGTGCCGCTCGCGCGCATAGCGGCGTACGTTGTCCACGACGAGCGCGGCCCGGGACGCCGTCTCCTCGAGCAGGGCCATGTCGTCGTTGTCGAAGGAGTGGCGCGGGTCGCTGCGCCAGACCGTGACCTGCCCCAGGAGCCGCCCTCTGGCCCTGAGCAGTGCGCTCATCCCGGAGTGGGCGCCCGGGGGCCGGACGGCGGGGCGTCGGCCGCCGGGGGCCTCTCGGCGGTCCACATCCGGCCGGCGGGCCGGCCTGTGACGTCGACGGACGCAGGTACGCCCACCCTCAGCGCGCCGCCCGCCCCGGCCGCGGCCGCCCGGCGCAACAGGTGCTGCCCGTCCTCGTGCATGTCGGTGTTCCTCGGGCGCGAACACGGCCTCGGCGATGTCGACGGCCGCCGCGTCGGCCAGGGCGGGCACGAGGACGTCCACCAGGTCCGCCGTCGTCTCCGCGAGCGAGAGGGAGCTGCCGAGTACGACGGTGGCCCGGTGCAGCAGGTCGAGCCGTTCGCGTGCCCGCCGCTGCTCCGTCACGTCGACGAACAGGGCGGTGACGCCCGTGACTTGGCCGTCCGGGTCCTGGAGGCGGAACGCGGAGAGGGCGGCCACGATGCGGGTCCGCCCTCGGGTCGACCCGGGTTCGTACGAGGATCTCCGTCCCACGGAAGAGCATGTCCGCCTCCCCTCCGCCGCCCTTCCGCACCACGGCACTGCCCTCCCAGACCGGGCCGTCGCGCTGGGCGAGGACGTCCGGCCAGCGGGCGGGGTCGGCCAGCAGTTCACGGACCCGACGGCCCGACAGGTCGTCGGCCGGGCGGTTCAGGAGGGCCTCGGCCGCCGGTGTGCAGCCGAGGACGGTTCCGGTGCCGTCCACCAGGAGTCCGGCCGTGTTCCCCGCGTCGAGTGGATCGTCGTTGTCGCAAGCCGGACGCATCAGCCCAGGGCCCGGTCGAGGTTGAACGCGGCGCTGATGAGCGCCAGGTGGGTGAACGCCTGCGGGAAGTTGCCGGTCTGCTCGCCGGTCCGGCCGATCTCCTCGGCGTACAGGCCGAGGTGGTTGGCGTAGGTGAGCATCTTCTCGAAGGCGAGCCGCGCCTCGTCCACGCGCCCGGCGCGGGCCAGCGCCTCGACGTACCAGAAGGAGCAGATCGAGAACGTGCCTTCCTCGCCCCGCAGTCCGTCCGGGCTGGCCTGCGGGTCGTAGCGGTACACCAGGGAGTCGGACACCAGGTCCTCGCCGAGCGCGTCGAGGGTGGACAGCCATTTGGGGTCCGTCGGGGAGATGAACTTGGCCAGCGGCATCATCAGGACGGCCGCGTCGAGGACGTCCCCGTCCTCGTGCTGGACGAACGCCTGGCGTTCGTCGGACCAGCCGCGCTGCATGATGCGCCGGTAGATTGTGTCGCGTACGTGGCCCCAGCGGCTCAGCTCGGCCGGCAGGCCGCGGTGCCTGGCGACCCTCATCGCGCGTTCGATCGCGACCCAGCACATCAGTTGTGAGTACAGGAACCTCTTGCGGCCGCCGCGGGTCTCCCACACCCCCTCGTCGGGCTGGTCCCAGTTCTCGCAGACCCAGTCGACCAGCTCCACGACGGTGTCCCAGTGTCCGCTGGAGAGCGGCTGGCCCCACTTGTCGTAGAGGTACAGGCAGTCGACGAGTGCGCCGTAGACGTCCAGTTGGAGCTGGCCGACGGCGCCGTTGCCGATACGGACCGGGGCCGAGCCCAAGTGGCCCTCCAGATGCGTCAGTTCCTCCTCCGGAAGCTCGCGGCGGCCGTCGATGCCGTACATGATCTGCAGCCGGCAGTCGGCACCTGCCGGGGCGATGGTCTTCTCGGAGAGGAAGGCGACGAACGCTTCGGCCTCGTCGGCGAAGCCCAGCCTGAGGAGGGCGTAGACGCAGAAGGCGGCGTCGCGGATCCAGACGTACCGGTAGTCCCAGTTGCGCTCGCCGCCGACGTGTTCCGGGAGGCTGGTCGTCGGAGCGGCCACGATGGCGCCGGTCGGTGCGTAGGTGAGCAGCTTGAGGGTGAGCGCGGACCGGTGCACCATCTCCCGCCAGCGGCCGCGGTAGCGGGACCGGGACAGCCAGCGGCGCCAGTACCGGACGGTGGCGTCGAACAGGTCCTCCGCCTCGGTGAGGGCGCAGGACCGCGGCTCGACCGGGCCGCCGATCCGGTCGAGGGCGAAGACCGCGGACTCGCCTTCGAGGAGTTTGAACGAGGAGCGGACGTCCGGGCCGTCGATCTCGACCGGCACGGTGGACGTCAGGGCGAGGGAGAGGTCCGGGGAGTCGAAGACCGTCTGGCCCTGCCGCGTACTGATCGAGTGGCTCTGCCGGCCGTAGTCGAACCGGGGCGCCACCCGTGCGGTGAAGGGCAACGATCCGCGGACGCACAGCACGCGGCGGATCAGGCGGTGGCGGCCGGCCTCGCGCGAGTCGTCGACGACGGGCATGAAGTCCTGGATCTCGCCGACGCCGTCGTCCGCGAAGAAGCGGGTGATCAGGATGTTGGTGTCGGGGAAGTAGAACTGCTTCGTGCGGACCGGCACATCCGGGGCGAGGGCGAACGAGCCGCCGCGGTCGGCGTCCAGGATCGACGCGAAGACGCTGGGCGCGTCGAAGCGTGCGCAGCAGTACCAGTCGATGGTGCCGTTCGTGCCGATGAGCGCCGCGCTGCGCAGGTCGCCGATGAGCCCGTGCTCGGCGATGGGGAGGTATCGCGGTGCGTCCGCCTTGGTGGGGCGTGCACTCGTGGCTCCGGCAGTCAAGCGAGCCTCCCATGACGTCGCAGGACACCCGCGTTTCAGTCTAGGACCGCCGTTCGGCGGCGGCGACCCGCGCCGAGGCCGGTGGGCAGGGGCCGGTCAGCGCCCGTTCTCCTCGCCTGGCGGCCACTCGACGCCCTTGCCCGGCTCCACGGCGTCGCGGCGGCCGCGAGCGCGCGCTTCGTCGCGCTGCGCGACGCCGGGGTGGTGCAGGTCGAACGCGGGGGATTCGGAGCGGATCCGGGGCAGGGCGGTGAAGTTGTGGCGGGGCGGTGGGCAGGAGGTGGCCCATTCGAGTGAGCGCCCGTAGCCCCAGGGATCGTCGACGTCCACGCGCTGGTTCGCCTGCGCGGTCTTCCACACGTTGTAGAGGAACGGCAGGGTCGAGATGCCCAGCAGAAAGGCGCCGATGGAGGAGACGGTGTTGAGCGCGGTGAAGCCGTCGGCGGCGAGGTAGTCGGCGTAGCGGCGGGGCATGCCCTCGGCGCCGAGCCAGTGCTGCACGAGGAACGTGGTGTGGAAACCGACGAACAGCGTCCAGAAATGGATCTTCCCGAGGCGCTCGTCGAGCAGCGTGCCGGTCATCTTGGGCCACCAGAAGTAGAAGCCGGCGAACATCGCGAAGACGACCGTGCCGAAGACGACGTAGTGGAAGTGGCCCACGACGAAATAGGTGTCGGTGACATGGAAGTCCATCGGCGGCGACGCGAGGATGATGCCCGTCAGGCCGCCGAAGAGGAAGGTCACGAGAAAGCCCGTCGACCACAGCATCGGCGTCTCGAAGGACAGCGACCCGGTCCACATCGTGCCGATCCAGTTGAAGAACTTGACCCCGGTCGGCACGGCGATGAGGAACGTCATGAACGAGAAGAACGGCAGCAGCACGGCACCGGTCGCGAACATGTGGTGCGCCCACACCACCATGGACAGACCGGTGATGGAGATGGTGGCGCCGACCAGCCCGACGTAGCCGAAGATCGGTTTGCGCGAGAACACCGGGATGATCTCGGTGATGATGCCGAAGAACGGCAGCGCGATGATGTAGACCTCGGGATGGCCGAAGAACCAGAACAGGTGCTGCCACAGCAGCGCCCCGCCGTTCGCCGGGTTGAACACCTGGGCGCCGAAGCGGCGGTCCGCCTCCAGGACCAGCAGGGCGGCCGCGAGGACCGGGAACGCCATCAGGACCAGCACCGAGGTGAACAGCACGTTCCAGGTGAAGATCGGCATCCGGAACATCGTCATGCCCGGGCCCCGCAGGCAGATGATCGTGGTGACGAAGTTGACCGCGCCGAGGATCGTGCCGAAACCGGCCAGGGCGAGTCCCATGATCCACAGGTCCCCGCCGACGAACGGGGTCCGCTCGCCGCCGCTGAGCGGCGTGTAGGCGGTCCAGCCGAAGTCCGCTGCCCCCTGCGGGGTCAGCAGGCTGCTCACCACGATCAGCCCGCCGAAGAGGAACAGCCAGAAGGACAGCATGTTCAGCCGGGGGAACGCGACGTCGGGCGAGCCGATCTGCAGCGGCATGACGGCGTTGGCGAAACCCGCGAAGGTCGGGGTGGCGAAGAGCAGCAGCATGATCGTGCCGTGCAGGGTGAACATCTGATTGTACTGCTCGTTGCTGATGATCTGGAGGCCCGGCCGCGCCAGCTCCGCACGGAGCAGCAGGGCCATCACACCGCCGACGACGAAGAAGAGGAACGACGCGATCAGGTACAGGTGCCCGATCTTCTTGTGATCGGTGGTGGTGATCCACGAGATCAGCACCTGCCCTCGTCCGCGGTGGGGAACCGGCACCGGTGTGACGGTCTGCTCGGTCGGCGTCGCCATGGAAACCCTTCCGTGTCGGGCTGGGCGGAGCACGGCCCCACCGGGCGGTGGGGCCCGGCCCCGGCGTGCCGCTCTCCTGACTACCCCGAGTCCACGGCGTGACGCCCGCCGAAACGGCAGCGCGTACGAGTGACCCTGCGGGCCCGAGCCCCCGTCGGCCCTCGGCCCCAGCCACTCGCCGGGATGGGTGTATCGGGCGGCGCGGGGTCGTGATCCCGGCGATGCGCTTGGCTGCTTCCTCGACGGACGCGCCGGGCTTGACCATGTGACTCGCCGTCAGCCGGACGACGGCCTCGACGGCCTCGACGGCTGCACGACTCTGCGACGAGGCGGGGTCGCGGAAGGGCGTGCGCGAGGGCGGCTGCGGCGGCACCGCACCGGGCGGCACATATCCTCACCCGAGGCATGCCGAGTGGAGGGCCGTAGAGGTGGCGGAGAGCAGGAAGACCGTTTCGGGCGGTACGGAAGGCGGCTCGCGTCCCTCCGCCTCGCTCAGCGCGCAGGCGCGCGAGGCCGTCCGGCAGCGCATCGTCGACCGGCGCTATCCGCAGGGCGCGCGACTGGTCGAGCGCGAGGTCGCCGAGGAGCTCAGGATGTCGCGCGTCCCGGTCCGCGAGGCCCTGCGGGCGCTGGTCGCCGAGGGCCTGCTGGAACTGCTGCCGCACAGCGGGGTGCGGGTGCGCCGCCTGGAACGGCTCGACGTGGAGCACCTGTACGAGGTGTGGGAGCCGCTCGCGGTCCAGGCGTCGCGGCTCGCGGCGCGGGCGGCAGCCGGTGCCCCCGAGCAGCTCGCCGCGCTGGAGGCGACGCTCCGGCAGGCCGAGCAGGCGGCCGCGGACGACGCCGGCGCGCGCGAGGTGGCCGCGCACACGGCGTTCCACGAGGGCGTGGTGACGCTGTCGGGCAATCCCCTGCTGGCCCGCATGATGGAGCAGCTGAGCTGGCAGCTCCAACTGCTGTTCGGGATGCGCGAGGAGCCGGCGCACATGCGCGCCCAGCACGCCGAGATGTTCCGTCACATCGCGCTGGGCGACGCCGAGGCCGCCGCGGCGAGCACACTGCTGCATGTACGCGACAGCAGGACGGTGGCCCTGCGTTCCCTCTTCGGCGACAGCCCCCGCTGAGCCGTTTGTATACCACTCTCCGGATCTACACCGCGCGGTGATCGCTCGCACCTAGGTTCTCTTGCCGCTTGGGCATCACCCTTGCTCGTTACGATCAGCTTGGTATACAAACTGGAAACCCGCCCTACCTACTCCCCAGGGAACCGCCATGTGTGTCGACGCCGCACCACCGCCCTCCAGCCGACTGACCCGCCGCGGGATCCTCGCGGGCGCCGCCGCGCTCGCCGGCACCGTCGCGGGCGCCTCGTCCACGACGACGACGGCCACGGCGGCCGACCGGACCCGTCCGGCACACGGCGGCAGGGCGGCGGGCGGCGACCTCGTCGTCCGCGGCGGCACGCTGCTCGACCCGGCGACCGGCGAGGTCACCGAGGACGCGGTCGTCGTCATCAGGGACGGCGTAGTCCTGGCGGCCGGGGCCCGGGCGCACACGGACGTGCCCCGGGGCGTGGAGGTCGTCGACGCCCCCGGCCGGTGGATCCTGCCCGGCCTGGTCGACGCGCACATCCACCTGAGCACGGTGGCCGAGGCCCGTGCCGCGGTCGCCCTGGGCGCGACGAGCGCGCGCAGCGGTTCGACGAACTTCTACCAGGACATCGCCGTACGGGAACTGGCCCGCCACACCCCCGTCCAGGCGCCCCGGCTGCGGGCCGCCGGCGTCTTCGTCACACCGCACCTCGGCGACACGGTGCTGGCCGACCCCGACCTCACCCCGCTCGTCCGGCTGAAGGACGGCGTCCGCTCGGCCGAGGCGCTGCGCCGGGTCGTCGAGGTGAACCTCGCGCGCGGCGCCGACGTGATCAAGACACGCGTCAACGAGCGCGCCGGGCTGCCCGAGCAGGACCCGCTGACGCAGGTGTACTCGCACGAGCAGCTGTCCGAGGTCGTGGCCGCGGCCCGGCGCGGCGGCAAGGGCGTCCTGTGCCACAGCTACAGCGAGCAGGGCTGCCACGACGCGGTCACGGCCGGCATCCGCTCCCTGGAGCACGGCGCGTTCGTCGGCGAGCGCACCCTGCACGAGATGCGCCGCCGTGGCACGTACTTCACTCCCACGCTCACCGCCATAGCGGGCCTGGCCACGTCGCCGGACCCGGTGCTCGCCGAACGCGGCCGCACCTACCTGCCGGTGCTCAAACGCGCCGTCCTCGCCGCGCACGAGCTCGGTGTGCCGCTGGCGGCGGGCACCGATTCGGCGGGCGCGACCGTGGAACCCGTGGGCCGGGAGGTCGAGCTGATGCGGGAGGCCGGGCTGCCGGTGCTCGACGCGATCCGTACGGCCACGACCGGCGCGGCCCGCCTGCTGGGCCTGGAGCGCACGGCAGGCCGTCTCGTACGAGGGTTCGCGGGCGACGTGATCGTCGTGGACGGTGACCCCCTGGCGGACGTGTCGGTGCTGAAGAAGCCCGTACGGGTGATCCGGGCGGGCATCGCGCTCGACGCACCGGGGCGCAGGTGAACTCGAAGCAGCACTCGAAGCCGAAGTCGAAGTCGAAGTCGAAGGAGTCTGCATGACACCGTCCCCGCATTCCGCCGGCGGCCTGTCCCGTCGCCGTGTGATCGCAGGCGCCGCCGCCATGGCCGGTACGACCGCGGCGCTGTCCGCATCCGCCTCGCTGTCCCACGCCCAGGCCCCCACCGCCTCCGCCCCCGCCGGGCAGCCGCGCGGCGGCCGTCCCTCCAGGGCCGTGGTCTTCCGCGACGTGCGGCCGTTCGGGGCGCGGACCCCTGTGGACCTAACGGTCGTCGACGGCCGCATCTCCGACCGGCCCGCGCCGCCCGGCGCCGACGTGGTCGACGGCGACGGCCGCATCGCGCTCCCCTCGCTCGTGGACGCGCCCATCCACCCCGACAAGACGACCTGGGGCGGCTCCTGGGTGTCGCGCAAGCCGGCGACCGGCCTCGCCGACTACGTCGCCCAGGACGTGGAGCTGTTCCACAGCCAGGACCGGCCCGTCGCGGAACGCGCGTACGGCCTGATGGCCCACGCCGTCACCCGCGGCACCCGTGCGATGCGGGCCCACGCGGACGTGGCCCCGGCGTACGACCTGGCCGGCGTCGAAGGCGTCGGCACGGCCCGCGAGCGGCTGCGGCACGCGCTCGACGTCCAGATCGTCGCCTTCCCGCAGCACGGCGTGATCCGCACACCCGGTACCGCGGAGCTGCTCGAGGAGGCGGCCCGGACGGGAGCCGTCGACCTGATCGGCGGCATCGACCCCATCGGCTTCGACCAGGCACTCGACGAGCAGCTCGATCTGGTCTTCGGCATCGCGGACCGGCACGGGGTCGGCGTCGACATCCACCTGCACGACCGCGGGGAGAAGGGGCTCACGGCGCTGCGCGGCATCATCGACCGCACGCGAGCGCTGTCGCTTCGGGGCAAGGTGACCGTCAGTCACGTCTTCTGCCTGCCGGGCTGAGCGACCGCGAGCTGGGAGCGATCGCTTCCGACATGGGCGACCTGGGCATCTCGCTGACCACGGTGGCGCCGTCCCACTCACTGGTCCTCCCCGTGGCGCGGCTGCGCGAGCACGGCGTGGACATCGGGCTGGGCTCCGACGGGGTGCGCGACTCGTGGAGCCCGTTCGGCAACGCGGACATGCTCCACCGCACCCATCTGCTGGGCTGGGTCACGGACGTACGCCTCGACGAGGAGCTGACGGACTGCTACCGCGTGGCCGCGCACGGCGGCGCGGACATCCTGGGCATCGCCCACGCGGATCTCGCCCCCGGGGCTCCGGCCGACTTCGTCCTCGTACGCGGCGAGTGTCTGCCGCCGGTGGTGGTGGACACACCGCGGCGCGACATGGTCGTGCACGGCGGTCGCGTCGTGGCACGCGACGGGAAGCTGGTCGGCTAGGCACCGGCTTCCCGGAACGAGCGAATCCCTTTGGTGCAGGAAGGCGGCCCCTGGGTACCCGGCACACCGTGCACAGCCCGCGCGGGCAGCCCCTGCCACGCGGCAGATCCAGAGGAGGCGCAGTGATGAGCACGGTGAAGGAGACCGTCGAAGTCGAGGTCCCCGTCAGCACCGCCTACAACCAGTGGACGATGTTCGAGGAGTTCCCGAACTTCATGGAGGGTGTGGAGCAGGTCACCCAGGTCGACGACCGCCACAACCACTGGACCACCAGGATCGGAGGAGTACGCCGGGAATTCGACACCGAGATCATCGATCAGCTCCCCGACGAACGCATCGCGTGGCGCACCATCAGCGGCGACACCAAGCAGAAGGGCATGGTCAGCTTCCAGCGCCTGGACGACACGCACACGCGGGTGGAACTCGTGATGGACGTCGAGCCCGGCGGCATGGTGGAGAAGGCCGCTGACATGACCGGAATGATCGACCGGCGCGTCAAGGGTGACATGCGACGTTTCAAGGAGTACATCGAGCACCAGGGTGGCGAGAGCGGGGGCTGGCGCGGTCGCATCAAGCCCGGATGACCTCAGGCCCGGAGCGCTGATCACCGCCCGGCCGATCCTCGACGACGGCGGGGAACCGGGGACGGTTCACCGTCCCCGGTTCCCCGCGCGCCCGCTACGCTCTGTGCATGGTGCATGTACTGGGCAGCAGGCTGCTGCTGAGCCCCACCGATCCGCAGCGCTCGCGCGACTTCTACGGCCGCGCTCTGGGGCTGGCGATCTACCGTGAGTTCGGCACCGGCCCCGAGCGGGGAACGGTGTACTTCCTCGGCGGCGGATTCCTCGAACTCTCGGGCCGCTCCGACACCCCGCCCTCGCCGGCCGTGCGGCTGTGGCTGCAGGTCCCCGACGTGCGGGCGGCCCACGACGAACTGCTGGCCCGGGGCGTGGAGGTGCTCAGAGCGCCGCAGAAGGAGCCGTGGGGGCTGGTCGAGATGTGGATCGCCGACCCGGACGGGGTGCGTATCGCGGTGGTCGAGGTTCCCGAGGACCATCCGCTGCGCCGCCGTCCGTGACCGACCTGTTCGGCATCACCGGCCTCGAACTCGGCCGACACCGGGGGCGCATGCGGCCCGGTTCGTCCTCTGCCGACCACTGACGACATGTCTGCGCCGCATCCTGCGCGGCGCGGGGCCAAAGGATCTTCACAACTGCGCGACGGCTTCGACGCCTTCCCACAGCCTCGGCCGGGCACCATAGTGGCCCCATCGCCCGGCCATCCCCCGGGCGCCGAACCCGACGGCAGGCACCACCAGTTCCAGGCCCATCAGGAAGAGGACGACCCCTCGTGACACCTCACAGCGGCACTTTCGGATCCGCCGGCGAGCGTCTGCTGCAAAACCACCTCGGCAGCGCGGAACGGGCCGCCGGATTCTACGGCCGCCAGGTACAACCGCAGCTCACGCCCCAGATGCGGGACTTCATACGCCGCCAGAACATGGTCTTCATCTCGACGGCCGACGCCGGCGGAGAGTGCGACGCGAGCTTCCGAGCCGGTCCGCCGGGGTTCGTCGTCGATCTGGACCAGCAGACCCTGACCTATCCCGAGTACCGGGGCAACGGCGTCCTCGCCAGCGCCGGGAACATCACGGAGAACCCGCACATGGGCCTGCTGTTCATCGACTTCACCCACCATCACATCGGGCTGCACGTCAACGGCCGGGCGTTCCTGCGCACCGACGAGGAGCAGCGGCGGACGTATCCGCGGCTCCCCGTCGACACGGCTCCGGGGCGTCGCCCCGAGCTGTGGGTGCACGTCGTCGTGGAAGAGGCGTACGTGCACTGCTCGAAGCACATCCCGCACCTGGAACCCGCCCAGCGGCCGCGGCTCTCACCGGACCGCCGCCCGAAGGACCCCGACTACTTCGTCGCCCCGCCCCCTTCCGCTCCGCCGTCCCCCGCGCCCGTCCCGGTCCCTGCCCGGCAGCACGGCTAGGGAGGTTAGGCAGTCCGCCTGACGGCGAGCAGGGCGACGTCGTCGATGCGGCCCGGGCCGTCCTGGCCCGTGAGGAACTCCGCGAGGGCCGCGAGATCCATCTCGTCTCCGTGGACCGTCGTCCGCAGCCAGCCCCTGATGTCGTCCGCCATGCGGCGCACGCAGGTGTCGATGTCCGCGTCCCGGCGCTCGACCAGTCCGTCGGTGAACAGCACCAGGGCCTCGCCTGCGCCGAGCGTCGCCGCCGTCGTGGGGTAGCGCGCCCGCGGGTCCACGCCGAGCGGCGGACCGCCGGCGAGCCGTATCTCGTCGACGTCGTCCCGGCGCACCCGCATCGGGTGGGGGTGTCCCGCCCGGGCGCCGTAGAGCGTGCCGTCGGCGGGATCGAGGACGAGGTAGGCGCAGGTCGCGAAGCGGTCGGTTTCCAGGTCGCACAGCACGCGGTTGACCCGGGACAGGATCGAGCCGGGCGAGACGGCCGCCTCGGCGGAGGTCCGCAGCGCGACACGCAACTGCCCCATGACGGCGGAGGCATGGGCGTCGTGACCCTGGACGTCGCCGATGACCAGGGCGGCCGTTCCCTCGCTCAGGGGCAGGACGTCGTACCAGTCCCCGCCGATGTGCATGCCGCGGGTCCCCGGCAGGTAGCGGGACTGCGCGCTGAGCGCGGAGAGCGCGGGCAGGTGGCGCGGGAGCATGGCCTCCTGCAGGTCGGTGGCGCGCTGGTGCTCGTCGTCGAACAGCTGCGCGCGCTCCAGGCTCTGGGTGAGGATGACGGCCACCGCCGTGTAGAAGGTGCGTTCGCCGGCGTCGAAACGGCGGGGCCGGGCGAAGGCGATCAGGCACGCCCCGGTGACGTGGTCGGCCGACCCGAGGGACAGCACCACCCAGGACCTCGGCGGCAGCGGGCCGGCGACGGCGAGGCCGGGGAGGTGCGGCAGGGGGTGCTGCGTGAGGTCCTCGATGAACAGCGGCTCCTCCTGGGTCGCCGCGAAGGTCATCATGGCGCGGGCCGGTCCGCGCAGGTGCTCCAGCGCGGGAGCGACGCGGGTCTCCCCCACGATCTCCAGCCGGCCGCCGTCCACGATGCCGAGGGCCAGGTTCTCGGCACCGAGGGCGGGGCGCGCCAGATCCGTCATGACCTGGGTGACGTCCCGCACCGTGACCGCCTTGGACAGGGCACGGGTGAGCGTGAACAGGAAGGCGTCGCGGGAGGTGTCCGGCGAGACGCGGACGGCGGACGACGGGGCGCCGCCGGCCCCGGTCTCGTAGACGAACCCGAGCGCCCGCGACGGGCGGCCCGCCTGGTCCAGCAGGACGCGGCCGCACTCGGCCAGATGGTGCACGCTGCCGTCGCGATGCACGACCCGGTAGTCCAGGTGGTACCGGTCGGGTCCGGCCCGGTCACGGGACTCGGCCGCGACGACGGCGGCCTCGGTGGCCTGGGCGATCGCGGCCTGGAGCACGGGCACGTCGTCGGGATGCAGCAGGGCGAAGAACGTCTCGCCCCTGCCGTCGAACTCGGCCGGGTCGACGCCGTAGATCGCGCACGCGCGGTCGTCCCAGTAGACGTCGTCCGCGGAGAAGTCCCAGGCGAAGACGCCCGCCTCCGCCGCGTCCATCGCCGAGGCGAGGAGGCCCGCCTCGGCGCGGGCCCGGAGCGCGAGGGCGCACCCTTCGGCGAACAGGGCCCAGTGGGCGGGATCCGACCGGTCGCCGTCCCGGCCGGTGGCGTCGTCCGTGCCCACGGCGAGCGCGCCGAGCACCTGCCCGTCCGTCGCCAGCGGGAGCACCGAGGTCCGTCCGGCGGGACCGTGGACCGTCCTGGAGCGCCCGGTGCGCACCACCTCGTGCGCCGCCTCCTCGACCGCGGCGTCGCGGCCGGGTCCGTCGGGGAACACGTCGAGGACGGCCCCCCGTCCCACGTACAGGCGTGTGTTCCCGGCCGGGAGACTCCAGAGCCCGTCGCCATCGGCGGTGAGGGTGTCGACCATGGCCTGTGGTTCACGGCAGCGCAGGACGCGCAGCACGTGGCGTACGAGCTCTGAGGGGTCGGCTCTGTGCATGCCACAACCTTTCCGACGGCAGCCCGCAGGACCATTCTGCGCACCACGCGGACGACGGGCATGTCGTCGGGACGGCGCGGCGGTCCGGGCCCGGACGCCCCCCCGCGCGCCACCGGAATACGTCCGTCCGGGCGTACTCGAGCAAGCGCGGGCCCGCAGGAGAGGCACTGGACATGCACAACCAGGTGCCCCGGTGAAGCATGGAGAGGTCAGCCTGCAAGCCACCCGGGCGACGGGTGGCACCGAAAGCGGTGAACCGTGCATCCACACCCGCCGACGGCACCGGCAGGGCGATGAGCAGCCCGGACCGGCTTCCGTCGCCCTCGTTCCTCAAGGCGGTGTTCGACGCCCTGGGCGCGGGGATCTACGTCACGGACGCCGACGGCCGTGTCACGGCGGCCAACCCCTGGGCGCAGCGGATCGTGGGGCGCTCCGAGGCGGAGACGATCGGGCGCGACCTGCACGACCTGCTCCATCGCGACGCCGACGGCAGGCCGATCCCCCGTGACGAGTGTCCAATCCTCCACGTACTGGCCGACGGACGGGCCGCCGAGGGGAGCGCCGACTACTACCTGCGCGCCGACGGCACGCTGACTCCGATCATCTGGGCGGCGACCGCCATCATGCGGGAGGACCGGGTGGACGGGGCCGTCATCGTCTTCCACGACTTCACCCTCCACCGGGAGGCAGCCGAACGGACCGCGGCGCACCTGGCCGCGCTGGAGGAGCTGACCGGCCGGTTGAGCACCGTGGCCGGCATCTCCACCGTGCTCATCTCCACGCTGGACATCGACGAGATGCTGCACCGGCTCGTACGACTGCTGGTGCCCGAACTGGGCGACTGGGCCGCAGCCGATCTGCTCACCGGCGAGGAAACCCAGGTGGCGCGTCGCGTCGCCGTCCACAGCTGGCACGACCAGGAGAGCGCGCGCTCCCTGGAGGGCCCGCTTCCGCCGCTGCCGATGACATCGGCCGGGGCACTGACGCGGGTGCTGCGCCACGCGGAGCACGTTCTGCTCGACGCCCGCGGCCTGGCCGCCGAACCGGACTCCGCCTTGGGGCGGGCCCACCACGAGCTGTTCCACCGCCTGGGCGGCCACTCGGCCGCCGTCGTACCGCTGTACTCCCGCAGCAAGGTCTACGGCGCGCTCACCGTGGCCCGGACCACCGGCTCTCCCGCGTACACGGAAGCGGATCTGCTGGTGCTGGCCGACATCGGACGCAGGGCCGGGCTTGTCATGGACAACGCCCTGCTGTTCGACCAGCAGCGCCATGTCGCCGAGACCATGCAGCGGCAGCTGCTCACCCCGTTGCCGCAGATCAACCGCCTGCGGATGGCCGCCCGCTACTGGCCGGCGCAGAGCGCCGCGGAGATCGGCGGCGACTGGTACGACTCGTTCCTCCTGGCCGACGGCGTGACCACGATGGTCATCGGTGACGTCGCCGGGCACGACCTCAAGGCGGCCGCGCACATGGCCGAGGTCCGCAACATGCTGCGCGCGCTGGCCTGGGACCGGCAGGAGCCGCCCAGCCTCATCATGCGCCGCCTGGACGAGGCCATGACCCACACCAGTGACGCCCCGATGGCGACGGCGATCTTCGCCCGCATCGAGGGGTCGTCGGGCGGGCCGTGGCAGATGCACTGGGTCAACGCGGGGCATCCGCCCCCGTTGCTGGTGACCGCCGACGGTCGGGCACGGTTCCTGGAGGAGGGCCACGGGCCGCTGCTGGGGATGAGTTCCGCGCTGCACCTCGGCCTCGGCTGGCCGGACGCCCGCGTGGAACTGCCGCCCCGCTCCACCCTGTTGCTCTATACCGACGGGCTCGTCGAGAGCCGCTCGCAGCCCATCGACTCCGGGCTCGCGCTGCTGCGGCAGCACGCCTCCGCGCTGGCGCACCTCGATGTCGAGAGCTTCTGCGACGCCTTGCTCGACCGCATCGAGCCGGGCGGCGACGACGTCGCCCTGCTCGCCCTGCGCCTGCCGGCCGCGGGAGAGGGCGCGGACGACGAGGAGCCGCCGCCCGCACATCCCGCGCACAGCCCCGCCGCGGACAACCGGGCGGCACCGGGCTCCCGTGTCGAGCACACGCCGGTACGGAACGCCTCGGACGAGGTGCGGGACACCTGACGCCGGGGCTCGGCGCGTTCCTTCTCATGCCGCGGACGCGTCCGGTCCGCCTCCGCATGGCCGCACGCCGAGCGAGTCGTCGACGGCGTTCAGGGGCGCCGCCAGTCGTCCTCGCGCAGGTGGGAGCCGGCCATCGGGCCCATGCGCAGCATCCCGCCGTCGACCGACCACGACGCTCCGGTGACGTAGGAGGCGTCCGGGCCCGCGAGGAACGCGATGACCGCCGCCACCTCGCGGGCGTCGCCCGGGCGTCGCAGGGGGATGCCGGGGCGCTCCTCGCGCCGGACGTCCGCGTCCTCCTGGCCGGTCATGGGGGTCGCGATCTCGCCGGGGGCCACGGCGTTCACCGTGATGCCGTGCTCGGCGAGTTCGAGTGCCATGACCTGTGTCAGCAGGCCGAGGCCGCCCTTGGCCGCGCAGTAGGGGGCCGCTCCGACGCGGGGCTGGTGCTCGTGGACGGAGGTGACGTTCACGATCCGGCCGCCGTCGCCCTGCGCGATCATCCGGCGTGCGGCCCGTTGCCCGCACAGGAACGGTCCGACGAGGTCGACGTCGACGACCCGGCGCACGGTTTCCAGGTCGAGTTCCAGGAAGGGGGTGGCGGTTCCCGTTCCGGCGTTGTTGACGAGGACGTCCACCCGGCCGAGTTCGTCGGCCAGCCGGTCCACCACCCCGGCGGCGGCCGGCAGTCGGGTCAGGTCCATGGGGGCCACGACCGCCTTGCGGCCGTGTGCGCGCACCTCTTCCGCGGTCGACTCGCCGCCTTCGCGGTCGGTGTGGAAGGTGATGCCGATGTCCATGCCCGCCGTGGCGAGACGGACGGCGGTGGCACGGCCGATGCCGGAGTCGGCGCCCGTCACGATGGCGACGGGGGCGGGCCGGTGTTCCTGCTGGGTGGTCATGACACTCTCCGTCGCTGGTCGCAGTACCGTCCCGCCCTCGGCCCACGTGTGCGGCCCGTGCCCGGGCGTCACACGGCCGAGGGCGGTCAGTTCACACGTGGGTCCAGGCGGTCAGGTCGCGCGCCGTCGGTCCTCGTCGCTCCACTTGCGTGTGTCGCGCGGCTCGACGTAGGGCTCGTCGGCGGGCGGATGCCCGCTCACGATGGCCCGTTGCCTGCTCATCTCCGCGTCGAACTCCAGGCCGAGGAGAATCGCGAGGTTGGTGATCCACAGCCACACCAGGAAGACGATCACTCCGGCGAGGCTGCCGTACGTCTTGTTGACGAGCCGAAGTTGGCGACGTAGACGGCGAAGCCCGCGGAGGCGAGCATCCAGATCACCACGGCGAGGAAGCTTCCCGGCGTGACCCAGGAGAAGCCCCGGCCCCTCGCGTTCGGCGCGGCCCAGTACAGCAGGGCGATCATCAGGCTGACCAGCACGACCAGGACCGGCCACTTCGCGATCGACCACACCGTCATGGCGGTGCCGCCGATCCCGAACGCCGTCCCCACCTGGCGGGCGATGCCTCCGCTGAGGACCACGATCAGCGCGCTCGCGCAGGCGAGCAGCATCAGCGCGACGGTCGCCCCCAGCCGCACGGGAAAGATCTTCCAGGCCGGACGGCCTTCGGGCATGTCGTAGACCGCGTTGGAGGAACGGATGAAGGCGGCGACGTAACCGGAGGCCGACCAGAGGGCTCCCAGCAGGCCGACGACGGCCAGGACCGACCCGGTGCCTGCGCTGCCCTGCAGCTGCGTGACCGCGTCGGTGATCACGTCGCGGGCCGCACCGGGAGCGAGCTGCTGCAGGTTGCCCACGACCTTCTGCGTCATGTCCGCTCCGGCGATCCCGAGCAGGGAGACGAGGACGAGCAGGGCCGGGAAGAGGGCGAGTACACCGTAATAGGTCAGCGCCGCCGCGCGGTCGGCGAGTTCGTCGTCCTTGAACTCCTTCAGCGTCCGGCGCAGCAGCTGCCCCCAGGAGCCCTCGGGCAGCTGTGTGGGCTTGTCAGGAGCGACCGCTCCCCTCTCCTGCGGTTCGTTCTCCCGCGGGCCCGCGGGGCGGGTGTCGTCCTCGCCGGTCCGGCCGGGCGGGGCGACGGGGGCGGCCGGCTCCGCGCCGCGGCGCGGTGCGGCCGCGGGAGGCGGGTGCGTCGGGTCGGCCCGACGGCGGCGGTGGATCAGACGGGACATCACCGGTGCCACCTGCGCCGTGCCAGCATCACCAGCACCAGGACCGCGGTCGCGCCGGCCACGAACGACACCGCCTTGCCACGGGGACTTGCGACGGTGGCGGCGACCTGCTCCTTGGCGTGCCCGGTCCTCGCGGCCATGTGGTGCTTCGCCTCGGTCGCGGACCTGCGGGCCCGCGCCTTCACGTCCGTCCTGGCGGCCAGTTCCGCCACGGTCCGGCCGAGCTCCTCACGGGAGTGTTCCACCTGGGCCCGCAACTCCTGCAGCCCTGGCCTGCCCCCGTCGTGGGAGGCGGGTGTGCCGCTCATCGGTGTGCCCTTCCCTTGATCGTCTCCATGTCGGCCCGGACACTGTCGATCGTCTGGCGCGGTGCCGCAGGAGTCGCCTGCTTGATGTTCTTCCTGCCCGCGGCCGCGAGGACCGCCGCGACGAGGAAGAGGACAGCGGCCACGACGAGCGCGGACGCCCACCAGGGCAGCACGAGAGCGAGCGCGATGATCGCCGCCGCGACCAGGGCCTGCAGGCCGAGCACGGCGACGAGTCCGGCACCGCCGAACAGGCCGCCGCCCTTCCCGAGGCGCTTGCCCTTCTGTGTCATCTCCGCCTGTGCGAGACGCATCTCCGCGCGCACCAGCCGGGAGATCTGCTGGGACGCGTCGGAGACCAGTGCGCCGATCGGCTCGTCGGCCCTGGTCCGATAGGTCTGGCTCACGGATCCTCACCGCCTTCCGGTCGTGGCCCGTCCACTACGTGGGCACCACCCCGGGTACCCAGGTCGGATGCCGCCACGCACGCGGGCCGGGGCGGACCGGCACCCCGGCGCAGTCAGTCGGGCAGCGCGGTGTGGTCGGGGTGGCCGGGGGTCCTGCGGCGTTCCTTCATCTCCGCCTCGTACAGATGGTCGCGGCCCTGGGCGAGCCGGTCGCGCACCTGGAGTTCGACCTCGGCGAAGGGGCGGTAGTACGTGGCGTTGTACGCCTCGACGATCTGGTACGTCCAGTGGCCGGGGATCACGTTGCGGCCCAGGATCTCCCGCTCGACCAGGTCGGCCTCACGGTCGTGCCCGGCCTCGCGGAGCAGCCGTACGGCGTCGTCGAGGCCGAGGTCCGCCCGGCCGGTCAGCTGGTGGAACGCGTACAGGTGGCCCCGCGCCCGCTCCGTGGTCTCCAGCGACTTCGACAGGGCGCCGAGTGCCTCCACCGTCGTGTCGTCGACGCCCGGCGGGCGCAGGTGCTGCGGATCCGGCCCGTCGTGGCCCGCACTGCCTCGGCCTGTGCTCATGGTCGCCGCTCCCCACGCTCGCTGCTGTTGTCCGGGGTGTGCTCCGCCTCCTGACCCGAAAGGCATTTCTTACGTTATGCGACGAAAAGCAACCGTGAGTGCCCCGTCGACCTCCGCGTCGCACACGCCCTCGGCCGTCACGGCCGGCGCTGCGGGGAGCGGTTGCCGCGCAGCGCGGAAGGGCTGGTGCCGAACCAGCGGGCCACCGCGCGGCGCAGCGTCCGGGCGTCGCTGAAGCCGAGCAGGCCCGCGACGTTCTGCAGCGGGAGGTCGCTCCCCGTGATCAACTCCTCGGCGCGGACGAGGCGTACGGAGTCGACCAGCGCCTCGTACGACGTGCCGTGCTCGGCGAGGCGGCGGCGCAGGGTGCGCTCGCTCATACCCCGGGCGAGCGCCTGCTGCGCGAGCGGCGGCACATGGGGCAGGCCGCGGGCCACCGAGACCTCGAGGCCCTGCACCAGGTCCTGGCGGTCGCGGCTGCGCGCACGGGCCGCGTCGAGGAGCGCGCGGACCTGGGCCAGGGTGTAGGCGTCGGCGCCGGGCAGCGGCGTGCGCAGCCAGTCGTCACCGAAGACGATCCGGTCGTCGGTGGCGTCGAAGACGACAGGGCAGCGGAAGTAGTCCTCGTACGCGCCGCCGTACGGCGGGCGGGGGTGGCGTACGGCGACGGTGTGCGGTGCGAACGTTTCGTCCAGGGAGTCCCGGACGAGGGCGACGATGCTGGCGAACGCCTCCTCCAGCAGGAACGCTCGCAGTTCGGAGTCCGCGTAGCGGGCCGTGGCCAGGATCGCGGCGCCGCCGGGCACGGTCTGCGTGCGGTGGTCGAGCATGGAGCCGGTGACGCCGTGGTGACGTACGCCGAGTTCGAGGGCGTCGTGGAGAGTGGGGCTGGCCTGCAGCCCGAAGCCGACGAGACCCCACGCGGTGGCGCGCTGGCGGCGGCCGACGGCGAGGCCGAGAGCGGGGTCGTCGAGATCGCGGATGGCCTCGCGTATGACCGAGCTGCCCTGCCGGTAGGAAATGCGCTGGCCCACGGCGCTCAGGGCGGCCTCGGTGAGGCCGGCGCGGCGCAGGGCCGGGCCGAGGTCGTGGCCGCGTTCGGCGGCGACGAGGGTGAGGTAGCGCAGCAGGTGCGGCGTGATCGTCGCCGATCCGTAGCGGGGGTCGGTCGTGGCACGGGCCTGCGGTGCCTGGCACTTCATGCGTCCACCTCCGGGCGTCACTGTAGGGACCCCGGCGGCCCGGGGACAGGCCGGATGGCCGCCGAAGTCCCGTTACTGGCCGGTCAGGTCCTGTCCCCCGGGCCGCCGCGCCCCTTACCGTCGGTCACACCCGTGACCCGCGGCACAGTTGCCCATCTGTGAGGGAGAAGGCATGCGGTTCCCCACGACGCGCTCCAGGGCGGTCTCCCTGCTGCTCGCCGGATCGCTCGGAGCGCTGGCCCTGGCGGCGGTGCCGGGTGCCGTGCCCGCCGGTGCGGCCCCAGGACAGGACGAGGCGGCCCAGGGCGGCGGCGACTACCTCGTCGGCCGCGGTATGGCCGATGTGACGGGCGAGGCCGCCGAGGTGGGCATGATGGGCTACTCCAGCTTCGAGCAGAAGGCGACCGGGATCCATCAGCGCCAGCGCTCACGGGCGTTCGTCGTCGCCGACCCGGCGAGCGGCGGCCGGATCGTCTACGTCAACGCGGATCTGGGCATGGTCTTCCAGTCGGTGCATCAGGGGGTGCTCGCGCGCCTGAAGCAGCGGTACGGCTCGCTGTACACCGAGCGCAACGTGCTGCTGTCGGCCACGCACACCCACGCCGGTTCCGGCGGGCACTCCCACCACGTCGCGTACAACCTGGCGTCGCTCGGTTTCCAGAAGGACACGTACCGGGCGATCGTGGACGGCATCGTCGAGTCGGTGACCGAGGCCCACGAGGACCTGAAGCCGGGCACGATCTCGCTCGGCCGGGGCGAGCTGACGAACGCGAGCGTCAACCGCTCCAAGGTGGCGTTCGACGAGAACCCCGCGGCCGACAAGGCGGCGTTCCCGGGCGCGATCGACCCGGCGATGACGGTGCTGCGGTTCCGGCAGGGCGGCAGGGACGTCGGCGCGATCAGCTGGTTCGCCACCCACAACACCTCGCTGACGAACAAGAACACACTGCTCAGCCCGGACAACAAGGGCTACGCCTCCTACGCGTGGGAGCACGACGCGAAGGGCGTGCGCTATCTGGAGGACGTGAAGGGGTTCGTCGCCGCGTTCCCCAACACCAATGCCGGTGACATGTCGCCGAATCTGAACCTGAAGCCCGGCTCGGGCCCGACGGAGGACGAGTTCGAGAACACCCGGATCATCGGCGACCGCCAGTTCACCCGGGCGCGGCAGATCCACGACGCCGCCCGCACCCTGCTGACCGGCAGCGTGGACGCGCGGATGCGGTACGTGAACATGGAGGAGGTGACCGTCTCCGGCAGGTACACCCCGGACGGCAAGGAGCACCGCACCTGCCCGGCGATGGTCGGCGCCTCGACCCTCGCGGGGAGTGTGGAGGACGGCCCCGCGATCCCCGGGTTCACCGAGGGCATGAACAGTCCCGTCGCCAAGCTGCTGGAGCCGCTGCGCATCGACCCGCCCGAGTGGCTGGTGGGCTGCCAGTACCCGAAGGCCAACCTGGTGCCCACGGGGCTGATCTCCGAGGCGGTACCGGCGACTCCGAAGGTCCTGCCCGTGCAGATCGTCAAGATCGGCCAGCTCTACCTGGTGGCCGGCCCCGCGGAGTACACGATCGTGTCCGGGCTGCGCATCCGCCGGTCGGTCGCCGAGAAGCTCGGCGTCCCGGTGGAGAACGTCCTGATGCAGGGCTACGCCAACGCCTACAGCCAGTACGTGACGACGCCGGAGGAGTACGACCTCCAGCACTACGAGGGCGGTTCGACGCTCTACGGGCGCTACACGCTCCCCGCGCACCAGCAGGAGTTCAGCCGGCTCGCCGCGTCCCTGAAGGACGGCACGGACATCGGACTCGGACCGACGCCGCCGGACTTGTCGGGCCGTCAGATCACGTTGCAGACCGGGGTGGTGATGGACAACCCGCCGTCGGGCACGGCGTTCGGTGACGTCCTGAGCGAACCCGCGGCGTCGTACGCGCCGGGGGCGACGGTGACGGCCGAGTTCGCGACCGGGCACCCCAAGAACAACCTGCGCCGGGGCGGGACGTTCCTCGAGGTGCAGCGGCGGGTGGACGGGCGGTGGGACCGCGTGCGGGACGACGGCGACTGGGACACCACGTACCGGTGGGTGCGGATCAACGGGGTGACCGGGACCTCGAAAGCGGTGATCACCTGGAAGCCGCCGGCCGGAACCCCTGCGGGCACCTACCGGATCGTGCACCACGGCGACTGGAAGAGCCTGTTCGGCACGATCACGGCGTTCACCGGGGCGACGAGGCCGTTCACGGTCGGCTGACGCGCAAGGGGTTCCCCCCGGGGCGCACCGGACGACCTGCCATGGGGTCGGGCGATGCTGTTGCGTCCGCCGCCGGGACCGCCGCTCGGCCTGAAGCCGTACGACGCGGACGCGGTCGTGGCGGAGTGGCGGCGCGGCCGCTCCTGAGGGCGCGGCCGGTCCCGAGAGGCTCCGAGGCATGCCCTGTCCCTGGGCGCGGCGGACGGTGCGCCGGCGCCCACGGGCCCGTCCTCAGACCGGCTCGGCGCCCAGCCAGGAGGCGACGGCACGGGCTATCGGCTGACCGGTCTCCAGCTCGACGAAGCCGAACTGACCGCCCTGGTTGCACTCCAGGAACCACCAGGTGCCGTCCGCGTCCTCCGCGAAGTCGAAGGCCCCGTAGGCGAGTTCCGTGTGCTTCTTGTACGTCTCGACGGCCCGTGCGATCTGTACGGGCACCTCCACGGGCTCCCAGGTGTGGCCGGTGTCGCCGAACCGGCCGTCGACCTGGTCGGCTTCGGCGACCTTGCGCGCGGCGAAGTGTGTCTCGCCCACGCTGGTCAGTCTGATGTCGGCACGTTTGGGGATGTAGCGCTGCAGGAGGGTGGGGGCCGCGGCGACGCCGGAGAAGTCGGCGTCGGGCGGCACCAGCGTCGTGGGCAGCGCCATGGGCGGATCGCCCGGTGACTTGCCGGAGACGGACTTCACCACCACCTGCCGGTACTGCTCGGTGAACCGCCGGGCCATCGAGGGGTAGGTGGTCACCAGGGTCGCGGGCACCGGGAAGCCGCACCGGTGGGCGACGCGCATCTGCCACGGCTTGCGCCGGGCCTTGGCGGCCGCGCTCGGATGGTTCATCCAGCGCGCGGCCGTGGAGTCGAGCATGCCGTACAGCGCATGGCCGCTCTCGTCGGAGAGCCAGGCGGAGGGCTCACCGGCGTGCGCGGCCGGTTCGCTCGGTCTGCGGACCCATACCGAGCGCAGCCCGTCCACGCTCGCCACGCGTCCGCCGGTGGACAGGTAGCCGCGGAACTCCCCCCGTACGTACTCCGCGGACAGGGCGACGTCACCGGGCAGGTCGCCCGGGTCGAACCGCACGAGCGGCACGCCCTGTTCGTGGAGTTCGGCCACCACCAGGTCCGCAGTGACGTCCTGCTCGCACGTCAGCACCAACACCGTCACGGCGCGGTCCGGCTCAGTCGTCGAAGTGGGTCGCGGAGCCGGCCTTGGACGTCGTCGTCCCGGCGGCGGCGAGCAGGGCCCGGTCCGAGATGGCCGGACGCCCGTCGGGCAGGACGTTCAGCTGCAGCGCGGAGTCGTACGAGTAGGCGGCCAGGGCCGGGGCCGGCTCCGCGGGGCGTGCGTAGTTCCACGCGAACGGTTTCATGTGCTGCTTCCTCCCCTGCCCGCGCGGTCCCGCCGGGCTGCTCATGTGACAGTACGTGGCGAAGCCATGACGGTCTCAACACATAGAGTGACATTTGTGAACGCCGTTCACCGAAAAGCCTTCGGATCCGAACGTGACCCGACGGCGACACGCGCCACCGGAGCCATTCACACAGACGCGACAGGCGTCTCAGGGGTTTCAAGTTTTGGCCATGACGTGACGCAGATGACACGGCAATAGGCCCAAAATAGCGTAAGGGCCCCGCTGTTGAGAGAGGCGCGACGCAGCCTTCCTTCAACAGCGGGGCTTCTGGCCGATTGTCAACCCACCTGTGGCGAACCGTCGTTCTGCGTGCCGTACATCGCGCGCTCCACGGACGCGTACGTCGCCCCGTGATCCGCCAGCACCTCCGCGACCGCGCCGGGGCGGGCGGTGAGGGCGAGCAGGATGTGCTCCGCGCCGATCGTGCGGTCGCGCCGGCCGAGCGCGATCCGCAGCGACCCCTCCAGCACGCCCTTCGCACCGGCCGTGAACGGCCGGTGACCGTCTCGCCTGCGCCGGTCCGGCCGGTCCTGTGCGAGCGCACCCTCCCCGTGCACCGCCTCCACACTCGCGACGATCCGGCCGACATCGATGCCGATGCCCGCGAGCGCCTCCTCGTCGGCCTTCGTCATGCCCCCGCGGCGGCGGGCGTCCACGAGCGCGGACTCCAGGGCCTCGCGCCGGCCGAGGACCCCGAGGGAACGGAGCGCGAGCCACGTGCGGCCGCCCGGCAGGTCGAGCAAGGAGAGCAGCAGGTGCTCGTCGGTGACGGCGGGCGCGTCACCCCGCTCGGCCCGGGCGACGGCACCGGTCACCACCGCTCGGGCATCACCGGTGAAACGCTCGAACATCACTGCCTCCCGTGTTTCTTGTGGACGGCCTGGCGACTGACGCCCAGCTCCGCCGCGATGTCCTGCCAGGACCAGCCCTGATTGCGGGCGCTGCGGACCTGCACGGCCTCGAGTTGCTCCAGCAGCCGGCGCAGCGCGGCGACGGCTCGCAGCCCGACCCGGGGGTCCCGGTCACCCGCCCGTTCGGCGAGATCGGTTGCTTCGGTCATGACTGTCAACCTACGTTGACAGTCGAGCAGGTGTCAACCTTCATTGACACCGGTGCGGGAACGCGTCGGAGACGCGGGCGGGCCCCACGATGGGCTGAGGGGCAGACGACCGGAGGAGGCAGACGATGAGAAGCGCCGACCTGCTGGCAGACGCGTTCGGGCGGGTGCGCGAGGTGGTCCACGACGCCGTGGCGGGACTCGCGGCCGAGGACCTCGCGGCCCGCCTGGACGAGCGGGGCAACTCCGTCGGCTGGCTCGTATGGCATCTGACGCGCATCCAGGACGACCACGTGGCCGACGTCGCGGACCGGGAGCAGGTGTGGACGTCGCAGGACTGGGCGGGCAGATTCGCCCTGCCGTTCCCCGATGCCGCCACGGGCTTCGGGCACACCGCCAAGGACGTCGCCGCCGTACGCCCCGAGTCCGCCGGCCTGCTGCTGGGCTACTACGACGCGGTCCACGACGAGACGCTGCGTTTCGTGCGCACACTCGACGACGCGGCGCTCGACCGGGTCGTCGACACGTCCTGGGATCCGCCCGTCACGCTGGGCGTACGCCTCGTGAGCGTGATCTCCGACGACCTCCAGCACGCCGGGCAGGCGGCATTCGTCCGCGGCAGCCTCGCCCGGCTCCGCGCCTGACGGGCACGGTGCGAGCGGCTGCCGCCCGCGCCGCACCGGCCCTGGTCCCCGTCGGCGGCCGCCTCACTGGTCGCCGCCGCCCTCAGGTGTCACGCTGGGACGGGGGTCTGTGCCCGACGATCTCGGGAGGGCCGATGGGGCGTGACGTCCCGGCGCTGGTCTTCACCCGTGAGGACCGCCGCCGCTACCGGAACAAGATGCAGGCGTGCCTGGACACCTTCGCGCAGATGCTGCGCGCGGCGAAGTTCGAGTTCGAGCGGCCGCAGGTGGGTCTGGAGATCGAGCTGAACCTGGTCGACGAGACCGGTGAACCCGCGATGCGCAGCACCGACGTCCTGGAGGCCATCGCGGATCCGGCGTGGTCGAGCGAGCTGGGCCGGTTCAATCTCGAGATCAACATCTCGCCCCGCGCGCTGACGGCCGGCGGACCGGACTCCTGGGAGCAGGAGATCCGCGACGCCCTGAACCACGCCGAGCAGCGCGCCTCGGAGGTCGGGGCGCACCTGGCCATGATCGGCATCCTGCCGACGCTGCGCCGCAAGGACGTCACCGGGGCGGCCCTGTCGGAGAACCCCCGCTACCGGCTGCTCAACGAGCAGGTCTTCGCCGCACGCGGCGAGGACCTGCTCATCGAGGTGGACGGCATCGACCGGCTGCGTACGTACGCGGACACGATCACTCCCGAGTCGGCGTGCACGAGCACCCAGTTCCACCTGCAGGTCGCCCCGGAGCAGTTCCCGGCCTACTGGAACGCGGCGCAGGCCATCGCCGGTGTGCAGGTGGGGCTGGCCGCGAACTCTCCGTTCCTGTTCGGCAAGGAGCTCTGGCGCGAGACCCGCATCCCGCTGTTCGAGCAGGCGACGGACACCCGCCCGGAGGAGATCAAGGTGCAGGGCGTACGGCCCCGGGTGTGGTTCGGCGAGCGCTGGATCACCAGCGTCTTCGACCTCTTCGAGGAGAACGTGCGCTACTTCCCCGCCCTGCTGCCGGTGTGCGACGAGGAGGACCCCAAGGAGACGCTCGAAGGCGGCGACATCCCGGAGCTGTCCGAGCTGACCCTGCACAACGGCACGATCTACCGGTGGAACCGCCCCATCTACGCCGTCGACCACGGCAAGCCGCACCTGCGGGTCGAGAACCGGGTGCTGCCCGCCGGGCCGACGGTGGCCGACATCCTCGCCAACGGCGCCTTCTACTACGGGCTGACGCGCGCCCTCGTGGACGAGGAGCGGCCGGTGTGGTCGCGGATGTCGTTCCAGGCCGCGGAGGACAATCTGCACACGGCGGCGCGACACGGGATCGACGCCCGGCTCTACTGGCCGGGCATGGGTGAAGTGCCGGTCTCCGAACTGGTGTTGCGCAGGCTGCTGCCGCTCGCGCACCGCGGCCTGGAGGCCTCGGGGATGGACGCGCCGTGGCGGGAGCCACTGCTGGGCATCATCGAGCAGCGCTGCGTGGCCGGCCGCAACGGCGCCGTGTGGCAGGCGGAGACGTTCCACCACATCGACCGGACCAGCAGGGTCGACCACCATGAGGCGCTGCGGCTGATGACGCGGCAGTACATCGACTACATGCATCTCAACGCCCCCGTCCACACCTGGCCGGTCGACTGACCTGAGGTGCCGGGGCGCTCCCGGCGCCCCGGCTCCGCGCCGCGGTGGTGTGCGGCGCCGTCCGTCACACGTCGGGGTAGATGTCCCCGGTGCTCATGCCGGACTCCTGTTCCGACTGGGCCTGCAGCCGCTGGGCCTTCTCCTTCAGCCGCTGACGCTCCTTGGGATCGGTGCTGCGCTCCGCGGCCGCGTTCAGTTCCTTCGCCTTCTCCCTCATCTGCCGGACCCGGCCGCGGGACTCGTCCGAAACGCTCATGATCACTCCTTGTGTTCCGTCTGAGCGGGTGCCCCCAGCGAATCAGCGCTCGTGGCCGAGCGCATCTCGGGGCCGGTGGGACGACCGTTTTCCCCTGGTGACGGCCTCTTGCCGGGGCGCCCGAGGGCACGCTTCACTGTCGGTCACCCCACAGGAGAATCTCCGTTCGCCCACACCGAAGGGTCCGACTTGACTGCCCTGCCCCTACGTCCGTTGGCCGTCACCGCTGCGGCCTGCGCCGTCGTGCTCGCCGCGGCTCTGCCGTCATCGGCGATCAACTCCTACAACGCGACGCCCGCGCCCGAGCGCACCGAGGTCGGTGCGCTGGTCGCCACCTGGGACGCCGACGACGATCCGGCGACCCCGGACCGCGTCGACTGGGTCTGCTCCGGCACCATGATCGACGAGGACACGTTCCTGACCGCCGCCCACTGCACCACCGACTGGCCCGAGAACGTGAGGTTCTACGTCTCCCTCGACCAGGACGTGCAGGCCGGTCTCGACAAGGCCGCCGCCGCGCACCCGGGCGACCCGGCCGCCGTGGCGCGTGCCGTCGGCGTCCCCGGCACCGAACACAACCACCCGGGGTATCCCGGGCCGGCCTCCGACACGCGCGACATATCCGTCATCCAGCTGTCCGCCGCACAGGTCAAGGCGCGCTGGTCGTTCACGCCGGCCACGCTGCCCAAGGCCGGCGCCCTCGACGCGGCCGGGCCGCAGGCGCTGAACGACACCTCGTTCATGGTCGCCGGTTACGGCACCGAGGAGTCCCGTCGCGGTCCCGGCGGCCACACCCACCCGGGCGGCGGCGTCCGGATGAAGGCCCCGGTCACCTTCGACGCGCTGAATAATGCCTGGATACGCCTCGCCATGACCGCGCCGCAGGGCAACGGCGGCGCGTGCTACGGCGATTCGGGCGGACCGAACTTCGCCACGCTGGGCGGGAAGCTGACTCTCGTCTCCACGACGATCACGGGCGACTCGCCGTGCTACGCGACGAACGTGACGTACCGTCTGGACACTCCCGGCGCCCGGGACTTCCTTGCCCCGTTCACCCGACTCCCGTAGCCGTACCGCGTCCCGGGCACGGGGCGTGACCGTGGTGGGGCGCCCCTGTGGCGCCCCACCACGCGTGCTCCGGGGACAGGTCGGTCAGGAGTTGCGGGCCAGCGCGTCGCGGGCGGCGTCGTGAGCGGCGTGCCGGTCGCCGGTCACCAGGCCGATGCGGGTCCGGCGGTCGAGGAGATCGGATTCGTCGAGGGCCCCCTCGTGGCGGACCGCCCAGACGAGTTCGGCGCCGGTGACGGGGTGGCCGGGGACCACGGGGCGCGCCAGGGACGGGTCCGCCAGGCCGAGGGCGTGGACGGCCGGCGCCTCCGAGCCGTACCGGCGGACGAGGCGACGGGGCACGTCCAGCCGGGCGAGGGCGCCGGGGTGGTCGGCGCCGACGAGCGGGACGGCGATGGTGCGGCACGGGCCGCAGCGCAGGCCACGGGCGAGGACGGCCGCGTCGACGGCGTCCTGCGCCATGCGCCGGTACGTGGTGAGCTTGCCGCCGACGACGGTGACGACGCCGTCGGGCGACGTGAGAACCGCGTGCTTGCGCGAGATGTCGGCGGTCCGGCCGGGGCCGTCGCCCGTGTCGAGCAGGGGGCGGAGTCCGGCGAACGCGCCGACGACGTCGTCGCGGCCGACGGGCACGTCGAGGGCGGAGCCGAGGACGTCGAGGAGGAAGCCGATGTCCGTCTCGGGCACCTCGGGCACGTCGGGGACGCTGCCGTCGACCGGTTCGTCGGTCAGGCCGACGTACACCCGGCCGTCGCCCTGCGGCAGGACGAGCACGAAGCGGTTGGTCTCGCCGGGGATCGGGATGTGCATGCCGGCGGCGAGGCCGCCCAGGTCGTCCGAGCGCAGCACGAGATGGGTGCCGCGGGAGGGGCGCAGCCGGATGTCGCCGACGAGTCCGCCGGCCCAGACCCCGGCCGCGTTGATCACGGTGCGCGCGCGGATGCGCAGCTCCTCGCCGGTGGTCTCGTCACGTACGAGCGCGCCGCCGCCGGTGAGCTCGACGGCGCGGACGCGGGTGAGAATGCGGGCGCCGTGGGCGGCGGCGGTGCGGGCGATCGCGGTCACCAGGCGGGCGTCGTCGGTAAGTTGACCGTCCCAGGACAGCAGTCCGCCGCGCAGGCCGGTGGCGCGCAGGGCGGGCGCCATGTGCCGGGTCTCCACCGCCGACAGGACGCGCGGTGCGGGCAGGGTGGCGCGTGGGGTGCGGGCGGAGGCGCGCAGCAGGTCGCCGGCCCGGAAGCCGGCCCAGGCGAGGGCGGCCTGGCCGCGGCTGACCAGGGGGGTGAGCGGCAGGACGAAGGGCTGGGCACGGACCAGGTGGGGGGCGGTGCGCGCCATGAGGACGCCGCGTTCCACGGCGCTCTCGTGGGCCACGTCGAGCTGGCCGTAGGCCAGGTAGCGCAGCCCTCCGTGGATGAGCTTGGAACTCCAGCGCGAGGTGCCGAAGGCGAGGTCGTGCGCGTCGACGGCGGCCACGGTGAGGCCGCGCGAGGCGGCGTCGAGGGCGGCTCCGGCTCCGGTGGCGCCGAGACCGACGACGAGTACGTCGACGACGCTGCCCTCCGCGAGATCCGCGAGTTCGTTGCGGCGCCGTGCGGCGTTGAGGGAGGAGGCGGGCAGGGCGGGGCCGCTGGGGCGGGTCATGGCGTGAGGGTCCTCTCCAGTACGGTCCGCAGCTCGCCGAGGAAGGCGGAGTCGCTCAGATGGGGGTCGTCCTCTTCGGTCATCGTGCGCAGCGAGAGAGCGAAGGACTGGACGACGAGCAGCAGTGAGCGGGCCTGCAGGTCGGTGTGCACGCGGCGGACGGAACCGTCCTCGTGGCCCTCGGCGAGCGCCGGAGCGATGAGGCCGAGCAGGGCGTCCTGGCTGGCTCCGCGGCGGTCGATGACGTAGGGCAGCAGCAGTTCCGGGTCCACGTCGAGGATCTTGTGGAACAGCGGGTGGGCGCGGAACGCGGCGACCCCCGCCACGAGCCCGTCGACGATGCGCGCCCGCACGGGCGCGCCCGGCACGGGGTCGGGCATGGCGCCGACGGCGAGGGCGATCCACTCACGGGTCATCAGGTCGCCGACGAGCGTGCGCACGTCCGGCCAGCGGCGGTACAGCGTCATCCGGGACACCCCGGCGCGCCGGGCCACGTCGGTCAGGGTCGTGCGGCGTACGCCGACGGCGAGGACACAGTCGCGTGCGGCGTCCAGCACGGCGTCCGCGTCCGCATGGTTGTGACGAATGGGCGTCATCTGTCACAGTGTAATGCAGTGCGGCCGCGCGGCAGTGCACCCCAGCGAAACCGACGGTGAGGAAGACCGAAGTGGACATGTTGTGGAGCGGCTGGGGCGACCCGGCCAAGGCGGCCCCGCTGCCCGGCACGGTGACCGGACTGCTGCGCGATCTGCTCGGCGTCACGCCCCGCGAGACCGGCCCCGCGTCGCTCGACGCCATCGAGGTCCCGGCCTCCCCGCTCCCGGACGGCGTGCGCGAGGCGCTGGCCGCCTGCGTCGGCGGCGACGCGTACATGCGTCTCGACGCCGAGAGCCGCATCCGGCACACCCGCGGCAAGTCCACCCCCGACCTGCTGCGCATCCGCGCCGGGGAGGTCGACGACACACCGGCCGCGGTCCTGCTGCCGGGCAGCCACGACGAGGTGCTCGCCGTGCTGCGCGCCTGCGCCGAACACGGCCTCGCCGCCGTGCCGTTCGGCGGCGGCACGTCCGTCGTCGGCGGACTCGCGCCCGAGGCGCAGCGGCCGTTCGTCGCGCTCGACCTGCGCCGGCTCGACGGCCTGCTCGCCCTCGACGAGGTCTCCCGCACCGCCACCCTCCAGCCGGGCCTGCGCGGCCCGCAGTGCGAGGCGCTGCTGCGCGAGCGGGGCTGGACCCTCGGCCACTTCCCGCAGTCGTTCGAGTGGGCCACCGTCGGCGGCTTCGCTGCGGCGCGCTCCAGCGGTCAGGCGTCGGCCGGCTACGGCCGCTTCGACGAGATGGTCCTCGGCCTCACGCTCGCCACCCCCGAGGGCACGCTGGAGACCGGCCGTGCGCCCCGCTCGGCGGCGGGCCCGGACCTGCGGCAGCTGGTCCTCGGCTCCGAGGGCGCGTTCGGCGTGATCACCGCGGTGACGGTGCGCATCCGGCCGCTGCCGCACAAGCGCGTCTACGAGGGCTGGCGCTTCGCCACGTTCGAGGCGGGAGCGGCCGCCCTGCGCCGGCTCGCGCAGGACGGGCCGCGCCCCACGGTGCTGCGCCTGTCGGACGAGACCGAGACGTTCATCGGCCTGGCCCAACCGGACGCCATCGGCACCACCGAGGCCCTGCAGGGGGCGGGCTGCATGGCGATCGCCGGCTACGAGGGCACCGAGGAGGACACCGCGGCGCGGCGCGCTGCGGCCCGGGAGGTCCTGCTCGCCTGCGGCGGCGAGTTCGTCGGCGAGGAGCCGGGCGAACGCTGGGAGCACGGCCGGTACAACGCCCCGTACCTGCGCGACGCGCTGCTGGACGCGGGGGCGTTCGCCGAGACCCTGGAGACGGCCGCGTTCTGGTCCGCCGTGCCCGGGCTGTACGCGGCGGTGCGCCAGGCACTCACCGCCACGCTGACCGAGGCGGGCACCCCGCCGCTGGTCATGTGCCACATCTCGCACGTCTACGAGAACGGCGCCTCGCTCTACTTCACCGTCGTCTGCGCACAGGGGGACGAGCCGGTCGCCCACTGGGACCGGGCGAAGCGCGCGGCCAACGACGCGATCCTGGCGGCAGGCGGCACCATCAGCCACCACCACGGGGTGGGCACCGACCACCGCGACTGGTACACCTCGGAGATCGGGCCGGTGGGGGTGCGCATGCTGCAGGCCGTCAAGGCCGAGATCGACCCGGCCGGGGTCCTCAGCCCCGGCGTCCTCATCCCCGTCCGCTGACCCGTTCCCGCCGTCCGGAGGCGCCATCCATGCGACAGTTCACCGCCGTCGTCAACCCGACCGCAGGCGGTTCCAGCGGTACGGCCGCACTGCTCCCCGTGGCCCGGCTCCTGCGGGAGGCGGGGGCGCGGCTCGACACCGTGTACAGCCGCAGCCTGGACCACGCCCGGGAACTGGCCCGGCAGGCCGGTGCGCGGGGCCACGTGGTCCTCGCCGTCGGCGGCGACGGGATGGCGGGCTGCGTCGGCGGGGCGCTCAGCCGAACGGACACCGTGTTCGGCCTGGTACCGGCCGGCCGCGGCAACGACTTCGCCCGCGCCCTGGGCCTGCCCACCGACGCCCCGCGGCTCGCGGAGGTGCTGCTGCGCGGCGAGGTCCGGGCCGTGGACACCATCGAGGTCGCATCGGCGGCGCACGCGGGCGTCTCCGTCCTGGGCAGTGTGTACGCCGGGGTCGACGCCGTCGCCAACCGGTATGCCAACACCTCCCGGCTGCTGCGCGGAGCCGCGTCCTACTACGCGGGCGGGCTCCGGGCGGTCGTGGCCTGGCGGCCCGCCGCGTACCGGATCACGATCGACGGAACCGTGCACGAGCGCCGCGGCTACACGGTGGTGGCGGCCAACTCCGGCTTCTACGGCTTCGGCAGACAGATCGCGCCGGGGGCACGGCTCGACGACGGCGTGCTCGACGTGGTGGTGGTCCAGGAAGCTCCGAAGCGGCTGTTCTTCACGATGATGAACGAGCTGAAGACCGGCGCGCACGTGGCGCGGCCCCAGGTCGAGATCCTGCGGGGCAAGGAGGTCCGCATCGAGGCGGACCGCCCCGTCCCGTACGGCGCGGACGGTGAGGTGGACGCGGTGCTGCCGGTGACGGCGCGGGTGCAGCCGGGGGCGCTCGGCATTCTGTGCTGAAAAGTCCTGTCGCGCCAGTAGCGATCAAGCGGGAACAGTGTGACGTTGGAGGCATGAGCTGGGCATCCTGGACTACTCCTGGCGTGTATTCGGGCCGTGGCGGCGTGCTCACCGACGAGGTCGGTGTCGTCACGGGCGACCTCACCGTGCACACCACCTGGGTCGACGGCGAGGCGTCCGTGACGGTGCAGTTCACCGGCGCGGCCGACTGGTTCACGGTGTCGGGGAGTCCGGCGCCGTGCCCGTCGGAGGCCGCGAGCCGTGACCTGCACGACGCGGTGATCGCGGCGGTGCGCGGTCCCACGACCGCGACGGTGCCCGCCCTGCCGCAGGCATCGCCCGGGGTCGGCGGCTGACGCTGCCGCTGACGCGGTGTCCGGTCGGGCACGGCGGGCAGCGGCGAGGAGGCGGCAGGGCGGCGCGGGCGGTCACCGGTGGTCGTCACGGGCGCCGGTCCGGCGACTCCACGCCCGAGCCCGCGGACGCGGGTTCGGCCCGCAGCCCGACCGTGGCGAGGAAGGGATTCGGGTCGACGTGCCGGAACTCCGCGGCGGCCCCCGTGCCCACGAGGCGTTCCACGTGGATCGTCGTCGTCTCGCGGAAGTCGACGTCGATGCCGAAGTCATCGGCCAGGGTGGCCTGGACGACTTCCTTCTGCACCTCGCCGTAGAGCGACACCGAGATCTCCTGGCCCAGTTCGTCCCGGCGCAGGCCGATCAGCGGATCCTGCTCGGCGAGCTGGGTGAGGGCGGCGTGCAGGGCGCCCCGCTCGCCGGGCCGGCGGGCGACGACGATCGTCTCCAGCGTGGGCGGGGCGAATTGACGGCCGGCGGTCCGCGCCGGTCCCCGCACGCCGACGGTGTCCCCGACGCGGATCGCCCCGAGTCCCCGGAGCCCGGCGATCTGTCCGGCCGAGACGGCTTCGCGGCTGACGGCCGCGCCGTGTGCGAACACGCTGATGCCGGTCACCTTTCCCGCTGTCGCGCCGCTGCCGAAGGGCAGTGTGTCCCGGACCCGTACCGTGCCGGAGAACATGCGGACGTACGCCGGTCTTCTCCCCGGCGGGGCCGCGCTCGACCTTGAACACGGTGCCCGAGACGGGGCCTGCGGCGTCCGCGGGGGCGGTCGGCAGCAGTTCGGTGATGGCGCCGATCAGGGCATCGGTCCCGGCCCCGGTGATCGCCGAGCCGAAGAGGACCGGGTGCACGGGCCCGCGACGGGTCTGCGCGGCGAGTTCGCCGCGGAGCCGGGCATCCGGCAACTCCTGCACGGCGTCGTCCACATAGGCGGCCAGGAGGGCGTCGTCGTGCTCGGCGAGCAGGGCGGTCAGCTCGGAGCGGAAGGCGGGGCCGGTACGCGGCCCGCTGACCGCGCCGGGGGTGCCGAGCCCCTCGGTGGCGCTGATCGCGATGTGGGCCGGCGTCAGCTTCTCGCCGATCGCGCGCAGCAGGCTCCCGTACCGGGCGCCGCGGCGGTCGATCTTGTTGACGAAGACGAGCGTCGGGACGCGCAGCCGCCGCAGGGTGCGCATCAGGACGCGGGTCTGCGCCTGGACGCCTTCGACGGCGGAGACCACGAGCACGGCGCCGTCGAGAACGCCGAGGGCGCGCTCGACCTCGGCGATGAAGTCGGGGTGGCCGGGGTGTCGATCAAGTTGACCGTGACGTCGTCGACGTCGAAGGACGCGACGGCGGCCTTGATGGTGATGCCGCGCAGCCGCTCCAGATCGAGCGAGTCGGTGCGCGTGCTTCCGTCGTCGACGCTGCCGAGCTCGTCGATGACATGGGTGGCGTTGAGCAGCCGCTCGGTCAGGCTCGTCTTGCCGGCGTCTATCCCCTCGTCACCCGCCGCACGCGCACGGGGAACCGTTCCACCCCGGCTGACGTGGGATTTCCGTAGTGGGACGAAACGCCTCCCGGGCGGACCGACTGGAGGACCGAGAGTGACGGACACACCGAGAGGAACGTCGACCGAGGCCTTCGCACGGCGGCTGCACGAGCTGCGCAGCGGATCGGGGCGTACGTACGGGGCGTTGGCACGGCGGATGGGTGTCGGCGCGGCGACGCTGCACCGCTACTGCGCCGGGCAGACGGTCCCGATGGACTTCGCGCCGGTGGAACGGCTGGCGCGGCTGTGCGGCTGCGGGCCCGACGAACTCGCGGAGCTGCACCGGCTGTGGGTCCTGGCGGACGCGGACCGCGGGGTACGCCGGGAGGCCGGCGCCGCGCGGCCGTCGGCCGCCGCCGACTGGGTGCCGAGGGCGAGCGCCGCTCCCGCGAGGGGCACGTCACCCGAGCCGTCCGCCGAGGCCGCAGCCTGCCCGGCTGCTGTCGTCGACGCGTCACCGAAGGCTGCCGCGGTCCCCGATGGATCCGCGGCGGACGCCGATGCCGTCGGAGATGCCCCGCACGTGCCACGGCCCGCGGGGCCGGTGCGCGTGCCCTGGCGTTCCCGTCGCGGCACCCTCGTCGTGGCGTCCGTCGCAGCACTCTCCCTGCTCGCCGCGCTCACCGTGCTGGTCGGCTTCCGCAAGCTCGATCCCGGCCCAGGCGGCGAAACCCGCACGGCCCACCCCCGGCCGGGCCAGGGACCGGCGGTCCCCCCGCCGCCCGCCCGTCCGCGTAGCTCCCCGGCGAGTCCGCCGGCGGCCGCGGAGTCCGGGACCGCCGCTCCGCGTCCCCGCTCCGGTGACGGGAGCGACGGGCCCGGCACGGCGGCTTCCGGCGGCACGGGCAGCGCACCCGCGACCGGGACGCCGTTCGCCTGGACCGTCGACGACCACGTCTGGCGCAACGGCTGCGACCACGCGTATCTCGTGGACCGCGAGCCCGCCGCCGTACCGCCGCCGCCCGTACAGGCCGACGCGGCGTCATGGGCCGCTTCGCTGGGCGCGCTCCACGGGGGTGAGACGCAGGTGCGCATCACGGTACGGGGCAGGGGCGCCGAAGCCGTCGTGCTGGAGTCGCTGCACGTGCGCGTGGTGGAGCGCCGGACGCCGCCCGAGCGGGGTGTGTTCCGCACGAGTTCCGGGTGCGGGGGTGCGCTGACGCCGCGACTGTTCGACGTCGACCTCGACGCGGAGCGCCCCGTGGCACGCCCGGTGCCCGGCAACGACTCCGGGGAGCCGATCCCGGCCGTGTCGTTCCCGTACACCGTCTCCTCCGCCGATCCGGAGTCGCTGCTCGTCAGCGGCCGTACGTCCGGGTGCGACTGCGACTGGTTCTTGGAGCTGCGGTGGAGCAGCGGTGAGCGCGGTGGCACGGTGCGGATCGACGACGGCGGCAGGCCGTTCCGTACGAGCGGCGTGCGGGGACTGCCCGTCCACGACTACGACTACGGTCCGGGCCGTTGGGTGGTGGCGTCCGGCGACGAGGCAGGCTGACCCGGGGCCGCTCGACGCGCGCGAAGCGGCGCGAGCAGGTTTTTGCGGAGTCGGCAAGCTTCTTTGCCACCGGTCGGGGGCCGGGCGGAGTATCGCCGTGAAACGGAGGTACACGACATGACGGCTTTCGCAGAAGAGACCGGGGCCCCTTGGCCTTCCGGCATGGCACAGCGCCACGACGAGGAGCACACACCGGTGACCGACAGCGATGCGGGAGGCGCGGAGTTCTGGGACTCCCGCTACAGCGAGAGCGAGCGGATGTGGAGCGGCGATCCGAACGCCGCGCTCGTCCGTGAAGTCGCCGGTCTGCGGCCCGGCACCGCGCTCGACCTGGGATGCGGGGAGGGCGCCGACACGATCTGGCTGGCGCAGCGCGGCTGGCAGGTGACGGGCACCGACATCTCCGCGGTCGCGCTGGACCGTGCGGCCCGTCATGCCGAGGAGGCGGGGGTCGCCGACGCCGTCGAATGGCGGCGGCTGGACCTCGCCGTGTCGTTCCCGGACGGGGAGTTCGACCTGGTCTCGGCCCACTACCTGCACTCCCCCGGTGACATGCCGCGCGAGGAGATCCTGCGCAGGGCGGCCTCGGCGGTCGCTCCCGGAGGCGTCCTGCTGATCGTCGGACACGCGGGGATCGCCCCGTGGGAGCCCCCCACGTACGAGGGGGTGCCGCTGCCGACGCCGCAGCAGGTCCTCGACTCGCTGGAGCTGCCGACGGGCGAGTGGGAGGTGCAGCGCTGCGAGGAGTTCGAGCGCGCGCAGAACGACCCCGGGGGCCTGCCCGCGACGCGGACCGACAACGTACTGAGGGTCCGGCGGCTGCCTGCCTGACCACCGGTCCGTGGGCTGCCTTGCTGACACCGGTCCGGGGTCTGCCTTCCTGACCACCGGTATCGCGGGTCCCGGACCGCTCGGTCCGGGACCCGTCGGCGGGCCCACCCCGAACGCCGCTCCGGCCGCCGCCCGTCCGAGCAGTGACTCAGGCCAGTACCTCGGCGGCCACGCGCAGGTCGGCGACGAGCCCCTTGTAGGCCGTTTCCCGGTCGTCCGCCCGCAGGACCGCCGAGGGATGGACGGTGGCGATCACGCAGCCTTCGTGGGCCGCCCGCTCGGGCGGCATCCCCTGCGTCTCACCCGACACGTCGACCTGCCCCAGCCGGTCCCACGGCGGCAAGGGCAGCAGCAGCCCTCGCTGCTCGCTCACCCGGAACGTGCCGCCGAGCAGCGCCTTGCCCGCGGTCGCGCCCAGAGCCATCACCAGGTGGGGGTCCACCACGCGCAGTTCGGCGGCGAGCCAGGGGCGGCAGGCGGTCATCTCGCGCAGGCTGGGGGCCTTGTGGATCCGGCGCTTGCCGCGCTGCGCGGGCTGGAACTTGAAGTGTTTGACGGCGTTCGTGAAGTACGCCGTGCTCTCGTCGATGCCCACTTCCTCCAGGGCCCTGCGCAGCAGCCGGCCCGCCGGGCCGACGAACGGCTCCCCGGCCCGGTCCTCCTGGTCGCCCGGCTGTTCTCCGACGATCACGACCCGGGCCGAAGAGGTCCCCGCGCCGAACACGGTCCCCGTCGCGTTGCGGAACAGGGGGCAGCCCTCGCAGCCGGCGGCGGCCCGCCGCAGCGTCGGCAGTCCGCCGCTGCGCGGCACGAACGGCCCGGCGTCGTAGCCCTCGCCCGGCCGGGGCTCTTCACTGGTGGTCACCGCTCTCGCCTCCCGCCGTGTGCGGTTCGTGGCCCCTTCCGGCCGGTTACCCCTGCGGACCGGCCGTACTCACGCGGGTGCCCCGTCCCGGCAGGCGGTCCAGGCTTCCGCGAGCGATCGGAATCCGGGCTGTTGATCCGGGCGATTCCGGGCACTCGCCCCCTATGAAGAGCAACAACCCAGACCCCGATCCACGCACCACCCCAGGTCACGAAGCCGGACGCGGCGTGCCGCCGGGTGAGACACCGCAGGGCGAGGCGAGCGCCGGCTCCGGCACCGGACCGCGAGGAGACCTCACCCGCGGCTGGGCGAAGGGACCACTGTTCGTCATCGGCATCGTGGTGGTCCTGTGCGCGGCGTTCTTCCTCGCGTTCGCGCTCGTCCTCCTGCTGTGAGGTCATGACCGGCTGCGGGGCCGAAGGACCCCGCGCATCCGCCCGAGAGTCCCGGGCACACGCCACCCGGGACCGTCCGAGAAGGGAGTGCGCCATGTCCGAACGATCCGAACAGGGCGACCGGGCCCGGGACGACGAGGCCCGTGGCGACGACGTGTACCAGCCCACGTACTCGGACGTGCAGAACCGGCCGAGCGACGATCTCGACATGGAGAACGTGATCGGCGAGCGCGATCTGGACGACATGATCGCCGAGGGCTATTCGCCGCCGGAGCGCCCCTTGGGCGTCGGCCGGTACGGCACCACGGGCGAGGAGCAGCAGGCCGGGGAGACGCTGGACCAGCGGCTCGCCCAGGAGATGCCGGACGTGGCTCCGCCCGAGGGAAACGGCATCGGCGACCAGGTGGACGGCGACGGCGAACCGGTCGACGAGCTGGCCGGTGAGGAACGAGCGGGCCGGCTGGCCGACGTCGAGGATCCCGCGCCCCGCAGGCCCAGCCACATCGTGGCCCGTGACGTCGGGATCGACGGCGGTGCGGCCTCCGCGGAGGAGGCGGCCATGTACGTCACCTCCGACGACCGGCTGGGCACCGAGGAAGAGCCGGGGGCCGGCCGGGAGTGAGGCACACTCATGCGTTTCCGTGATCGCAGGGCGGCCGGACGGGAACTGGCGGCGCTGCTCGTCGAGAGACTGCGGGAGGAGCGGCTGCGCGCCCCGGTCGTCCTCGCGCTGCCGCGCGGCGGGGTGCCGGTGGGGGACGAGATCGCGCGGGCGCTCGGCGCGCCGCTCGACGTCGTCGTGGCCCGCAAGATCGGTGCGCCGTTCAATCCGGAGCTCGGAGTCGGTGCGCTGGCGGGCGAGGACCCTCCGCTGTACGACGCGCGGACCATGGCCATGCTCGATCTGACCGCCGACCGGCTCGGCGCGCAGGTCGCGGCGGAGCGTACCGAGCTGCACCGGCGGGAGGACCTGTACCGGGGGAAGCGGCCCGCCCCCGCCCTGCACGACCGTACGGCCGTCGTGGTCGACGACGGTCTGGCCACGGGCGTGACCGCGCGGGCCGCGGTGCGCGCGGTGCGGGGCATGGACCCCGCGGAGATCGTGCTCGCGGTGCCCGTCTCCGCCAGGGAGCCCGCCGCCGTGCTCCGGGCCGAGGTCGACGACCTCGTGTGCCTGTACACGCCGGAGGCGTTCCACTCGGTCGGCCAGTGGTACGAGGACTTCGGCCAGGTCAGCGACGAGGAAGTGATCGGCATCCTGCGGGCCTCGGCGTCCGCGGGCCGGCCGGCGTCCGCGCGGTGACGGGTCGGGCCGGAGGAGTGACGGGTCGGTGCCGGAGGGCAGGCGGTCCCGGCCCTGGGGGGGACAGGCGGCAGGTGACGAGGATTTTTCGCGGCGTGAGCCCCGAGGAGGCCCGCATGAAACGAACGGACCGCATCGCCGAGCCCTGGGGCACCCGCACGCCCTACGACCACGGCGGTACCTGGCCGGTGCGGGTCGACTCGCACCTCGCCGAGGGGATCGGCGCCGACGACGTGGAGCGCTGGGTGCCCAGCGCCTCGGTGCTGCACTCGAACGGCGACGCCCTGTACCTCGCCGTCCGCGGCGGGAAGATCGTGGGCGTGCGGGGCCGGCCCGACGACCGCGTCAACCACGGGCGGCTCGATCCCAAGGACCTCTTCGGCTGGCAGGCGAACGCCTCCCGGGACCGGCTGACCCGCCCGCTGGTGCGGGAGGGCGGCGAGCTGGTGGAGAGCGACTGGGAGACGGCGATGTCCCGCGTCGTCTCGCGCACCCGCCGGCTCCTGGACGACCAGGGCGCCTCCGCCATCGGGTTCTACACCAGCGGGCAGCTGTTCCTGGAGGAGTACTACGCGCTCTCCCTGATCGCCCACGGCGGCATCGGCACCAACCACCTGGACGGCAACACCCGGTTGTGCACGGCGACGGCGGCCGAGGCGCTGAAGACGTCCTTCGGCTGCGACGGCCAACCCGGCTCGTACACGGACGTCGACCACGCCGACGTGATCGCGCTGTTCGGGCACAACATGGCCGAGAGCCAGGCCGTCCTGTGGAGCAGGGTGCTCGACCGGCTGGCCGGGCCGCATCCGCCCGCGCTGGTCTGCGTCGACCCCCGGCCGACCCCGGTCGCGCGGGCGGCGACCGTCCACCTGGCGCCGAAGCCGGGCACCAACGTCGCCCTGATGAACGCGCTGCTCCACGTGATCGTGCGCACGGGCCGGATCGACCGCGACTACATCGACGCCCATGTGGTCGGCTTCGACGAATTCGAGCGGTGCGTGGCGGAGTATCCCCCCGAGCGGGCTGCCGGGATCTGCGGGGTGCCGGCCGACGACATCCGGCGTGCCGCACAGCTGCTGGGCGGTGCCGAGCGGCTGCTGTCCACCGTTCTGCAGGGGTTCTACCAGTCGCACCAGTCGACGGCCGCCGCGGTCCAGGTGAACAACCTGCATCTGATCCGCGGCATGCTCGGGCGGCCCGGCTGCGGGGTGCTGCAGATGAACGGCCAGCCGACGGCCCAGAACACCCGCGAATGCGGCGCCGACGGCGACCTGCCGGGATTCCGCAACTGGAACAACGACGCGCACGTCGCCGAGCTGGCCCGGATCTGGAACGTCGCACCGGAACGTATCCCGCACTACGGACCGCCCACGCACGCCATGCAGATGATGCGTTACGTGGAGGACGGCTCGATCCGCATGCTGTGGGTGTCGGGAACCAATCCGGCGGTGTCCCTGCCCGAACTGCACCGGATCCGCGGGGTGCTGGGCCAGAGGCGGCTGTTCCTGGTGGTGCAGGACATCTTCCTGACCGAGACGGCCCAGCTGGCGGACGTCGTCCTGCCGGCCGCCGCGTGGGGCGAGAAGACGGGCACGTTCACCAACGCCGACCGTACGGTGCACCTGTCCGAGAAGGCGGTCGATCCGCCCGGCGACGCACGCTCCGACCTGGACATCTTCCTCGACTACGCCACCCGCCTGGACCTGCGCGACAAGGACGGCGGGCCCCTGGTCCCGTGGGACGGGCCCGAGTCGGCGTTCGCGGCGTGGCAGGAGTGCAGCCGCGGGCGGCCGTGCGACTACACGGGCATCACCTACGACCGGTTGCGCGAGCACGGCGGCATCCAGTGGCCGTGCGACGACGAGCACCCCGACGGCGCCGAACGCCTCTACGCCGACGGCCGGTTCTTCAGCGATCCGGCGTCCTGCGAGAGCTACGGCCGGGATCTCGTCACCGGCGCCCCGTTGGAGGAGGCCGAGTACCGCGCGCTCAACCCCTCGGGCAGGGCCGTGGTCAAGGCGGCCGAGTACGTGCCGCCGCACGAGCAGACCTCGGACGCGTATCCGCTCGTCCTGACGACGGGCCGGACGCTGTACCACTTCCACACCCGTACCAAGACCGCCCGCACGCCCCAACTCCAGGCCGCCGCGCCCCGGATGTGGATCGAGCTGTCCCGGCACGACGCGGAGGCCGCCGGTATCGCCGAGGGCGACCTCATGGAGGCGACGACGCCGCGCGGCAGTGTGCGGGCCACGGCACGGATCACGGCGATCCGGGACGGCGTGCTGTTCCTGCCCTTCCACTACGGCTACTGGGACGACGGTGACGGGCACGGAGCCGGCCGGCCACCCCGGGCGGCGAACGAACTCACCCTGACCGACTGGGATCCGGCGTCCAAACAGCCGCTGTTCAAGACGGCCGCGGCCAGGATCCGGCGCATCGGCGCGGGCGACGGTATCCAGCCCGTTCCCACGAACACCGCCTCCGCCCCGGTGACCGCGGGCATCGCACCCACACGCGGCGGCCCCGCGGCCGAGGCGGAGGAGGCACGCCCGCCCGCCGGCGGCGACGACCAGGAAGGCACGCCATGAGGATCGGCCTGCTGCTGCGCGAACTGCACGACGGCGAGAATGCCTTGGCGCACCATCTGATGGTGGTCTCCGAGCGTCACCGCGTGGACCACGAGGTGTACCACCTGGCCCGTGACCTGGCGGGCTGGTCGCACCGGCACATCAAGGCACTGGCCGAGGCGGGCCCGGCGTACGGCGCCGATCTCGATCCGGCCGGGCCGGGTGAGATCTCGCCGGTGGCGAAGATGCGGGAGAGGGCGAGCGAACTGGCCGGCCGCCACGGGCAGGCGGAACTGCTGCTGTTGCGCGACCTGCGGAAGGTGTGCACGGAGGCGACGGGGGTGGCGGCCGACTGGGAGATGCTCGCGCAGGCGGCGCAGGCCCTGAACGACCAGGGGTTGCTGCGGCTCGCCACCACCTGCCGCCCGGACACCCTGCGCCAGGCGCGCTGGGCCCAGGCGAAGCTGAAGGAGGCGAGTCCGCAGATCCTGCTGGCGTAGCCCGCGCACCTGGCGGATTCGTTCTCCTCCGGCGCGACTGCCGTGGAGAACGTCGGTTTTCCGGTCAGGGAGTTGCGCGAAGACCTTGGTCATCACCCGTCGGGTTGGCATGCTTGAGCGACCTGCGGCACAGCCACGTGAGCGCGGGTGCTTCGCTCCGCTCTGCGCGGTTCGCCCACCCTGTGCGGGAGGTGTAGAAAGAGCATATGGCCGGATGCTACGGCCGCCCGCGCGCGGTTCTGCGGATGCGAACCGTCGCAGGTCAGGTCTTTCTCCTGCAGGTGGCGATCGTGGTGTCGCTCGTTGCCGTGGCCATGGCGGCGCTGGTGCTCCAGTCCCACGCCGACAGCGAACGGGAGGCCCGCAACCGGTCCGTCGCCGTGGCCGAGACCTTCGCGAACGCGCCCGGCATCGTCGAGGCTTTCGCCGCCCCGGACCCGACCGCCGTGCTCCAGCCGCGGGCCGAGGAGGCCCGCGAACGCTCGGGAGTCGACTTCATCGTCGTCTTCAACACCGAGGGCATCCGCTACACCCACCCCTTCACCGACCGCATCGGCAAGAGGTTCGTCGGCAACTACGCTCCGGCCCTCGCGGGCCGTGTGGTCACCGAGAAGATCACCGGGACGATCGGCCCGCTCGTCCAGGCCGTCGTCCCGGTCAGGGCGAGTGACGGCAAGGTCGTCGGTCTGGTGTCCGCGGGCATCACCGTCGCACGCGTCAGCGGCGTCGTGGAGGACCAGTTCCCCCTGCTGTTCGGCTCCGCGGCGGGAGTCCTGCTGCTCACGACCGGCGGCACCGCCCTGGTCACCCGCAGGCTGCGCCGTCAGACCCACGGCCTGGGCCCCGCCGAGATGACCCGGATGTACGAGCACCACGACGCCGTCCTGCACGCCGTCCGCGAGGGGGTCGTCATCGTGGGCGGGGACGGCCGGCTGCTGCTGGCCAACGACGAGGCACGCCGGCTGCTCGACCTGCCGGCCGACGTCGACGGCTCCCCGGTCGACGACCTCGGTCTCGAACCGCGCACCGCACATCTCCTTTCGTCCGGCCGCATCGCCACCGACGAGGTCGTCCCGGTCGGCGACCGGCTGCTGGCCGTCAACCAGCGCTCGACGGACCAGGCGGGCGGGCCGCCGGGCACGGTCGCGACGTTCCGGGACACCACGGAGCTCCAGGCGCTGACCGGACGGGTCGATGTGGCGCGTGGCCGGCTGAAGCTGCTGTACGACGCGGGCACGGAGATCGGCACGACGCTCGATGTGGTGCGCACCTGCGAGGAGTTGTGCGAGTTCGCCGCCGCCCGGTTCGCCGACTTCGCCACCGTCGATCTGGCGGAGGCCGTGCTTCGCGGCGCGGAGCCGACCGCCACGGGCGTGGACGTCGACATGCGGCGCACGGCGTTCAGCGGTCCCGGCGACACGGCGCTGTACCCGCTCGGTCATACGATCCGCTTCGTGCCCACGACGCCGCTGGGTTCGGGACTCGTCAAGGGTGACGCGGTCCTGGAGACGGATCTGGCCGCGTTCTCCGGCTGGCAGCGCCAGGACCCGGTACGGGCGCCGCAACTGGTCGAGTACGGGATGCACTCGATGATCGCGGTGCCCCTGCGGGCGAGGGGGGTGGTACTGGGGGTGGCGATGTTCTGGCGGGCCGGGACGCCGGAGCCGTTCGAGGCGGAGGACCTGTCGCTCGCGGAGGAGCTGGTGGCCCGCGCCGCGGTGAGCGTCGACAACGCACGGCGTTACTCCCGCGAGCACACCATGGCGGTGACGCTGCAGCGCAGCCTGCTCCCCCGGGGCCTGCCGGAACAGACCGCGCTGGACATGGCCTACCGCTACCGGCCGGCCCAGGCCGGGCTCGGTGGCCTCGGCGGAGTGGGCGGCGACTGGTTCGACATCATCCCGTTGCCGGGGGCGCGCGTGGCGCTCGTGGTGGGGGACGTGGTCGGGCACGGGCTGCACGCCGCGGCGACGATGGGGCGCCTGCGCACCGCGGTGCACAACTTCGCCGGCCTGGACCTGCCGCCGGACGAACTGCTGTGGCACCTCGACGAACTGGTCGCCCGTATCGACCAGGACGAGACGGACGACGGCGTGGACGCCTCGGTCACGGGGGCCACCTGCATCTACGCGATCTACGATCCGGTCTCCGGGAACTGCAGCATCGCGCGGGCCGGCCATCTCCAGCCCGCGATCGTCCTCCCGGACGGCAAAGCGGAGTTCGCCGACGTGCCGGGCGGTCCGCCGCTGGGACTGGGCGGCATGCCGTTCGAGACCCTGGAAGTGCGGCTGCCCGAGGGCAGCCGGCTCGTCCTCTACACCGACGGGCTCATCGAGGACCGCGGGCGCGAGATCGACGAGGGCCTGGAGATGCTGCGCCGCACCCTGGACCACGACGGCGGCCGGACACCCGAGGAGACCTGCGAGCAGGTCCTCGCGGCGCTGCTGCCGGACCGCCCCCGCGACGACATCGCGCTGCTCGTGGGGCGTACCCGCGTCCTGACGTCCGACCGGGTGGCCGAGTGGGACGTGCCGCCGGACCCGGCCGCCGTACGGGACGTCCGGGCCGCGGTGTCGCGGAAGCTGGCCGAATGGGATGTCGGCGAGGAGGCGTTCACCACGGAACTGATCCTCAGTGAGCTGGTGACCAACGCGATCCGTTATGCCGACGGCCCCATCCAGGTCCGGCTGATCCGGGACCGCAGTCTGATCTGCGAGGTGGCGGACCGCAGCAGCACTTCGCCCCATCTGCGGCAGGCGGCGACCACGGACGAGGGGGGCCGGGGGCTGTTCCTCGTGTCCCAGTTCGCGGAGCGCTGGGGGACGCGGTACACGGGGAGCGGCAAGGTGATCTGGACCGAGCAGCCCCTGTCGCCGGGTGCCCCCGCACTCGTCGAGCGCGACTGAACCGCCGACCGCGACCGAACGGCCGGCCTCGACCGAGGTGCCGACCGCGCGCCGGAGCCGGTCCTTCGAGGCCCGCCGCTTTGGACGGCACGCCGCCGCCCTCGCGGAGCGGGAACCGCAGCCGCCCCCACCCCCTCGTACGAGAGCGCTCCCACCCCGCACTGCCCACCGCCGCAACGGCGGCCGGTGATCATAGGGTGACGGCATGGGCAGACATGTGACCTTCGAACGGCTCCACAACTTCCGGGACTTGGGCGGGTACCGGGCGGCCGACGGCCGGACCGTCAGATGGCGCCGGCTCTACCGCTCCGATCACTGCACTCCTACGCCACCGGACACGTCGGTGTCGACGAGAAGGTGGTCACGCGGCTTCGTGAGCGGCTCCTGGAGTGAGCCCCGTCGCGCCCGCGGGTCACTCCACGTCGATCAGCAGCTCCGGCCGGTCCCACAGCACCGCCGGCGGCGCGGCCCGCACCGTGCCGGTCCGGCGGGCGCCCACACTCAGGTAGAACCCCTCGGCGGGCGGATGGGACACCACGCGTACGGACCCGAGTCCGGCCTCGCGGGCCCGGTCCTTCATGTGCCCGATGAGCCGCCGGCCGACCCCGAGGCCCTGGGCGTCGTCGGCGACGAACATCAGGTCGAGCTCGGGCGGGGACAGGACGAGGGCGTAGAAGCCGAGCAGCCGGTCCTCGTCACCCACCGCGAGATGAACCTCGTGCGCCTCGATGTAGTCGGGGCCGACGCGGTATCCGGCCACCATGGCCGCGTACTGCCCCTCGTAGGCACGAGAGCCGCGCACCATGCGGGTCAGCCGCCGGGCGTCCCGCGCGGTCGCCCGGACGATCCGCACCACCTCGCGACGCCGTACGCCGCCGGCACCGCGAGTCATGACGGTAAGGGGCTCTGTCATGATCCGAGTATGACAGACACCTCGGCACGGCGACCCGGGCGGCGATTTCCGTACCGTACGGGGGGATCCTTCGGCGTCGCACGCCCCACCGTCCCGGGCGTACACGCGTCCGGCCGTGGCATATGCCAAGACCACGGAGGCCGCTTCCGTCACATGCATCACGCCAGCCACGGGCATCAAGTCCTCACGCGGGTACGGGGCGACACAGGCGGCCCGAACAGGGGGACGAACAGCGGGGTGGCCGCTGGCATATGCCAAAGACACCACCGGATCGAGTGTTGCCAAACGGCTTACGGCACCTCGCCGCCTGTGCAACAGTCGTAACCGGTCCCTGTATCCGTCCTGCCGTGGCCGCGCCTGTATCGGAGTTCGACATGCCGTCCCATGTGTTCGCGGACCGTCCCGCCCAGCCGCCCGAGCGCGGCACTGTCGACGCCCTCATCACCCGCACCCGCAGACTGCGCGGAGACGTGGACGCGGTGCGCCAGGACACGGTGGGCGCGGAGGACGACCCGCAGGGACGGTGGCAGCGCGCGCTCTACGACCTCGCCGTCCATCATCTGGACGACCTGGGCGCGCACCTGGACCAGCTCAAGGAGGGCCTGCCACCGGCGACGGCCGACGCGTTCGCCGAGGAACTCGCCGAGTACGAGGCGGACGGCGCGGCCGGCAGCGGCTCGCTGCTCAGCCGGGTCGGCAGCGCGGAGTGGAATCTGCTGACCGACGAGGTCAGCTGGTCCGACGAGCTGTTCCGGATCCTCGGCCGCGACCCCGAGGCCGGACCCATGTCCCTGGACGAGCTGCCGTCGGTCGTGTTCGCCGAGGACCAGCCGCTGCTCACGGCGATGGTGACGGACTGCCTGGTCGACGGCCGGCCGATCGACGGCGAGTTCCGCATGGTGCGGCCCGACGGCCGCGTCCGCACGGTGCACATGATGGGCGAGCCCGTCCTCGACGCCGACGGCTCCACGGCCGCCATGTGGGCCGTCCTCCGCGACGTCGGCGAACTGCGGCGCAGCCAGCGGGCGGTGCGTGAGACCCGGGACTCGCTCCGGCGCCACCAGCACATCGAGCGGACCGAGCGCCGACTCGCCGTCGAGATGCAGGAGGCGGTGCTGACACCGTGGCGCGGCGCGCGCCACATCCCGGTCGGCAGCCCCACGTCCCTGGACATCGCCGCGCACTGCCTCGACGCGACCGACGGCGCGCTCATCGGCGGCGACTGGTACGACGCTCTGCAACTCCCGGACGGCTCATCGCTGTTGAGCGTCGGGGACCTCACCGGTCACGGAGTGGCGGTCACCTCGACCATGGCCATGCTGCTGGGTGCCCTGCGGGGCATGGCCGTGGCGGGCATCCGCCCGGGACAGCTCATGGCCCATCTGAACCAGTTGCTGGACACCTCGCCCCAGCCTGCCCTCGGCAGCGCCGTGTGCTGCCGTTACGACCCCGCCAGCCGCCTGGTGACCTGGGCGCAGGCGGGGCACCCCGCCCCGCTGTTGTTCCGCGACGGGACGGGGCGGGCGCTGTCGACGCTCGACGGGGTGCTGCTGGGAGCCACCAGGGGCGCATCGTACGAGCAGGGTGAACTGACCCTGCGGCAGGGCGATGTGCTGGTCCTGCACTCCGACGGGCTGACGCGTGGGAGCTCGGGACCACAGGACGGCGAGGATGCGGCGGACCGGCTGACGGCACTGGCAGCACGGCTCACCGGGGTGCGTGACGCACAGGAAGGCGTCAGGGTCGTGGTGGGCGAATTCGGTCAGGACGAGCGCCAGGGCGACGCCTGTGTACTGGTGGCGAAGGTGACCGCGTAGGACGGGCGAGGCGGACGCCCCCTCGGGCCGACCGCCGGGCCCGCTGATCCCGCGCGCCCACCGGTCAGATCCGTGCGCTTCCGCGCTTCGTCGACGGGGCGGCGGGCAGCGCCAGCTGAATCTCCTCGCGCAGGTCCTCGATCTTCGCGTAGCCCGCGTACTGCCCGGTGAGCCGGTACATCTCGCGCAGCCGGTCCCACGTCCGGTGCGAGGAGGTCTCCCCCATCGACACCAGCGCGAGCCGGGCGTAACGGTCGGCCTGCTCCGGATCGTCGGCGATGAAGCACGCCGACGCCAGCGAGATGTAGTCGAAGATCTTGGAACGCTGACGCCCGCCCTCGCGCAGCTGGAGCGCCAGCTTGGCGTGCCGCAGGGCGGTGCTCGCTGCCGACGGGTCGTGATCGGCCAGCGTGCGGTACGCGAGCGCCTGCATGCCGTGCATGTCCGCCTCGTCGAACATCTGCATCCAACTCGGCGGCGGCACATCGCCCTTGTCGGAGACGAAGAGCTCCTCGGCCTCACCGAGGGTGCGGCGCATGGCCTGCCCGCGCCCCATGGACGCCTGCGCCCACGCCTCGATGGTGTGCAGCATGGCCCGCGTACGGGGCAGGGTCTGCTCCCCCGAGCCCGCCTTGGCGAGCTTCATCAGGTCCAGGGCGTCGTCGGGGCGGCCCAGGTGCACCATCTGGCGGGCGGCACGGGACAGCGCTTCGCCGGCGCGGGGGCGGTCGCCGCCCTCGCGCGCCGCATGCGCGGCGATGACGAAGTACTTCTGGGCGGTGGGCTCCAGGCCGACGTCGTGGGACATCCAGCCCGCGAGGACGGCGAGATTGGCGGCGACGCCCCACAGGCGCCGCTGGAGGTGGTCGGGGTGGCGGTAGGCGAGCATGCCGCCCACCTCGTTGAGCTGGCCCACGACCGCCTTGCGCTGCAGGCCGCCGCCGCGGGCGGCGTCCCAGGCGCGGAACACCTCCACGGAGCGCTCCAGTGCGTCGATCTCCTGCGACCCGATGGGGGCGGCCTCGTAGCGGTCGTACCCAGCGGGGTCGGCGTGCAGCGGATCGGCGGTGAGGGCGGGGTCGTGGGAGGTGCCGGGGTCGGTCTTGAGCCAGTCGTGCATGGCGCTGGTGAGCGCTGAGCCCGCGGCGAGCGCCGCGCCGGCGCCCACGAGGCCGCGTCGGTTGAGCATGAGGTCCATTCCCGTGAATTCGGTGAGGACCGCCGCCGTACGGTCGGGCGCCCACGGCAGACCGTCAGGGTTGTCGGTGCCCTGGACGTCCCGCCGCTTCCCCGCTCGCCCGCTCCGTGCGAACCCGAGGTCCTCGATGGTCACGACACGACCGAGTCGCTCGGTGAACAGGGCCGCCAGCACCTTCGGCACGGGATCGCGCGGGGACTCGCCCATGTCGATCCAGCGCCGTACCCGCGAGGTGTCGGTGGCCAGTTGGGGGTGGCCCATGGCCGCCGCCTGCCGGTTCACGAGTCTCGCGAGTTCGCCCTTGGACCAGCCGGCCAGGCCGAACAGGTCGCTCAGGCGCGTGTTGGGTTCTCCGCTCACGTCAAGCCCCCAGGTTCTCGGCTGAGTTGACAGTAACCCCGCGTCATGGGGCTGGCGACTATTCGCCAGGGTTCGCCAGGGTCCGCCAGATGGTGTGCCACCCGCGAGCCGGTGTCAGGTAGGAACGCGCCACCCCGCTCCGGCTGCCAGGGGCACATTCCCCAGGGTGTTGCCTCCGGTACGTCCGGAGCGGGGCAGCGCACGCAACTTGTCGGCACACGAAGGGATCTGTATCGCCCATGTACGCAGCATCGTCCTCCGTGTCCGCCCCCACCCGGCCGCAGCGTCCGGCTGTCCCGGCCGGCTCCGGACCGTATCTCGCCCCCGCTCACGCCGGCCGGGCACGCGTGCCCGCCGGTGCGGTCGGCCACCCCCTCAGCGGGAGAATCGACTTGTCCGGCCCTCAGGGCGCCCAGCTGCGCAAGGCTGTCGCGTCGGTGCACCGGATCTGCCCGGAGTTCCATCCGGTGCAGGTGCTGCGCCGCAGCGGACGTTCCGTGCTCATCGTCGGAACGACGGGGCGTACCACCGCGGTCGCCAAGTGCTTACTGGACCACTCGCCCGCGTGGGCGGAGTCGCTCCGGCACGAAATAGCTTCCTACCGTGCGTTCGTGCGGCACCGGCCGCCGGTCCGGGTGCCCCGGCTCATCGCCGCCGACCCGGAGAACTGCACGCTGGTGATCGAGCGGATGCCCGGCCGCCCGGCGGCTCTCGCCCGGCATCCTCTGGAGGCGCCGCCGAGGGCGGACGTGCGGGCGGCGCTCGGCGCCGTCGCCGGGCTCAACTCGTGGCGGCCGCCCGCCGGCATGTTCGACGCTCCGCTCGACTACGGTTCGCGGATCTCCCGCTATCACGAGCTGGGTCTGTTCACCGACCGGGACCTGGGTGACCTGCAGAAGCTGCTCCACGGTCTCGCCCAGGCGGGCGGTCGGCACGGCATGGGCCAGTTCTGCCACGGCGACGCGCTGCTGTCGAACATCCTGCTCTCCCCCACCGGCCCGGTCCTGGTGGACTGGGAGCACGCCGGCTGGTACCTGCCCGGGTACGACCTGGCGACGCTGTGGGCGGTCCTCGGGGAGGCCCCCGCGGCACGCCGTCAGATCAGTCAGCTGGCCCAGCAGTCGGGTCCGGCGGCACGCGACGCCTTCCTGGTGAATCTGATGCTCGTGCTGACGCGGGAGATCCGTACGTATGAGACGGCCGTGCAGCGCACGATGCGGGAGGCGCCGCCCGTCGTCGGGGGCCAGGCGCCGGCGGCGGGGCTCGCGGCCGGGGAGGAGCAGCGACTGCTGCTGCGACGGCTGCACGACGACTGCGCACTGGCCCGCAGGGCCGTGCGCGCGGCGGTCGGCACCCGCTGACCGCCGGACGAGGGGGAAGCGCGCTGCGCGCCCGGTGCCGGCACACCGGGGGCGCAGCGCACTGTCGTGGTCCCGTCGGGTCCACCGCCCTGCTCCGTCCCGGTGAACGCCGCGGGTCAGTAGGACCGCCTCGCCAAGGAGACGTACGCACGGTCCACGACGACGCGTGTCTCGTGGCGGTCCGGGTGAGCGGGGCGGGCTGACCTGGACATCGGTCCATGCCACTGACACGCCGCAGGCCCGCGAGCCGCCCTCCCGAAACTCGCCGACACGCCGATTGACGTGCAAATTCCTTGCGTCTGAGCCTGATTGACGGATCGTCCGTAAGCCGATACCCCTTAACGGTCCGGCCGCTGCTCACCATCCGTCCTGGGAGGCTGCCTTGCAAGGATGTGCCCTCGCCCGTTCCAGAAGCACTCGTCGGCAGGCGCGGACAGCGGGCACGGCGGTGGCCGCTGCCGCGCTGCTCCTGCCCCTCCTCTCCGCGGGGTCGTCGGCGACGGCCGGCGGGCGCCCTTCCCCCTCCGCGCTGCAGCGTGACTTCGCGGCGGCCGCCGACGAGTTCGGTGTGCCGCAGAGCGTGCTGCTCGGCGTGTCGTATCTGCAGTCCCGCTGGGACGCGCACGGCGGAGCCGCCAGTGTGACCGGGGGCTACGGCCCCATGCACCTGACCGACGTGCGGACCGCGCTGGCCGAGGCGCCGCATCATTCGCACGGCGCCGAGGACGCGCGGGGCGACGGCGCGCGTGCGGTACGCACGGTGGACGACGCGGCGCTGCCCGACACGGCCTCGCTCCCGCCGCGGCTGCGCACGCTGGACCGCGCGGCGCAGGTGTCGGGCATCGATCCGGGGGAGCTGCGCGACAACACGGCGGCGAACGTGCGCGGCGGCGCCGCGCTGCTCGCGGACGCGCAGAAGTCGCTGGGCCGGCCGCCGAGCGACGATCCGGCGCAGTGGTACGGCGCGGTGGCCCGGTTCTCGGGTGCGGACGACGTGGCGACGGCGAGGACGTACGCCGACGACGTGTTCGACGTGATCCGCACGGGCCAGGCCCGCACGACCGACAGCGGTCAGCAGGTGGTGCTCGCGGCCGATCCCGATGTGGCGCCGGACCGCGGGCAGGTGGCGGATCTCGGTCTGCGCTCCGCCGACGCGGCCGGGACGGAGTGCCCGCGCTCGGTGGCCTGCGAGTGGATCCCGGCGCCGTATGAGGAGTTCGGGGAGGGCAAGTACGGCAACCACGACAAGGCCGAAAGGCCCGGGTCGCAGTCGGTGAAGTACATCGTGATCCACGACACCGAGGCCACGTGGGACACCACCCTGCGGCTGGTGCAGAACCCGCAGTACGTGTCGTGGCAGTACTCGCTGCGCTCCTCGGACGGGCACATCGCCCAGCACGTGCCGCTCAAGGACGTGGCCTGGCACGCCGGGAACTGGTTCGTGAACGCCAAGTCGGTGGGCCTGGAGCACGAGGGGTTCCTCGTGTCACCCGACGCCTGGTACACGGAGGCGATGTACCGCACGTCGGCGCGGCTGGTGCGCTACCTCGCCCACCGGTTCGGCATTCCGCTGGACCGTCAGCACGTCCTGGGTCACGACAACGTGCCGGGGACGACGACGGCCACGATCCCGGGGATGCACACCGACCCCGGGCCGTACTGGGACTGGGCCCACTACTTCACGCTGCTGGGCCGGCCCTTCACGCCCGAGGCTGGTCCGGACAGCCCGGTGGTCACCATCCGGCCCGACTACGACGCCAACCGGCCGCTCTACACGGGCTGCACGAAGGCAGGAGAGGCGTGCACGCCGCACGGCTCGGGCGCGGTCCGGCTGCACACCGCGCCGAGTGAGAGCGCGCCGCTGGTCAAGGACATCGGGATGCGGCCGGGCGGTGAGGATTCGACGACCGGGGTGAACGACACCGGTGCGCGGGCCTCGACGGGACAGCAGTACGCGGTGGCGGGCCGTGAGGGCGACTGGACGGCGATCTGGTACCTGGGCCAGAAGGCGTGGTTCCACAATCCGGGGACGCAGCCGACGGCGGTGCCCGCGCGGGCCAGGGTACTGACACCGAGGGACGGGCTCGCCGAGGTGCCGGTGTACGGGCGGGCGTACCCGGAGGCGTCGGCCTATCCGGCGGGGGTGCCGGTGCAGTCGGTCTCGCCGCTGCCGTACACGCTCCGCGCGGGCCAGGCGTACGTGGCCGGTGACCGGCTGCCGGGCGAGTACCTGTACGCGACGACGTTCGACACGGCCGGGCACCGGGTGGTGCGGGGCCAGGAGATGTACTACCAGGTCCAGTTCGGCCACCGGGTGGCGTTCGTGAAGGCCTCCGACGTGGAGGTGACGACGGCCCGGTAGAACCGGGCGGCGAACCGCGGGGTGTCACCGGTCGTGGGTCCGGTGACACCCCGCTTTCCGTTGTGAGGGCTTGTACGACTAATCGTCCGTGCGCGTGCGCCCATGGGGCCAGGGGTAGGGCTGGGCCGACCAAGCCGGCCCGCGCCCCTGTGCGCGGCTGCTCACAGAAAGGCCCTCGACTCCTATGGCACAGCCCTTCGAACTGCCGGACTTCTACGTGCCCCATCCGGCACGGCTCAACCCGCACGTGGAGGAGGCACGGCAGCACACCACGCGGTGGGCACGGCACATGGGGATGCTGGAGGGGTCCGGCATCTGGGAGGAGAGCGACCTCGCGGCCCACGACTACGCGCTGCTGTGCGCCTACACGCATCCGGACTGCGACGCGGAGGCCCTGAGCCTGGTCACGGACTGGTACGTGTGGGTCTTCTTCTTCGACGACCACTTCCTGGAGGTCTTCAAGCGCAGCCAGGACAGAGCGGGCGGCAAGGCGTATCTCGACCGGCTGCCGGCGTTCATGCCGATGGACCTGTCCCGCGGGACGCCCGAGCCGACGAATCCGGTCGAGGCGGGCCTCGCCGATCTGTGGGCGCGCACCGTGCCCGCCATGTCGCCCGCCTGGCGCGCCCGTTTCGCACGCGCCACGGAGAACCTGCTCAACGAGTCGATGTGGGAGCTCTCCAACATCAACGAGGGCCGGATCGCGAACCCTCTCGAGTACATCGAGATGCGCCGCAAGGTGGGCGGCGCCCCCTGGTCGGCCGGCCTCGTGGAGTACGCGGCCGGCGCCGAGGTCCCCGAGTCCGTCGCACACGCGCGTCCGCTGCGGGTCCTGCGCGACACGTTCGCGGACGCGGTGCACCTGCGCAACGACCTGTTCTCGTACCAGCGCGAGGTGGAGGAGGAGGGCGAGAACAGCAACGGGGTGCTGGTCCTGGAGACCTTCCTCGGCTGCACGACGCAGGAGGCGGCGGATGCCGTCAACGACCTGCTGACCTCCCGCGTCCAGCAGTTCGAGAACACCGCGCTCACCGAGGTGCCCGCCCTGTGCGTGGAGAAGGGACTGAGCCCCGCCGAGTGCGCGGCGATCGCCGCCTATGCCAAGGGGCTCCAGGACTGGCAGTCCGGCGGCCACGAGTGGCACATGCGCTCCAGCCGCTACATGAACGAGGGCGTGGACACCGGGCCGGGGCCGCTCGACGGGGTGCTCGGCGTGTCGGCGCTCGACATCAGGACGCTGTTCGGCCGCCCGGCGGCGGCCCGGCTGCGCACGCTCACGCACCGTCCCGAGCAGGTGGGGCCGTCGTGGCTGCCCGCGTTCGACCTGCCGTTCCCGCTCACGCTCAGCCCCCACCTGGACGACGCACGCGCGAGGTCACTGGCCTGGGCTGGACGCATGGGGCTGCTGAACGACATCTGGGACGAGGCGAAGCTCGCCGGTTTCGACTTCGCGCTGTGCTCGGCCGGCCTCGACCCGGACGCCACGCCGGAGGAGCTGGAGCTCAGTGCCGAATGGCTGACGTGGGGGACGTACGGCGACGACTACTATCCGGTGGTTTACGGCCGGCGGCGTGATCTCGCGGGGGCCAGGCTGTCGAACGAGCGGCTGAAGGCGTGCATGCCGGTCGACGAACCGGAGGCAGGCGCCGCCCTCGCGGTCACCCCGATGGAGCGCAGTCTCGCCGATCTGTGGAGCCGCACGGCGGGGCCGATGTCGCCCGGCGCCCGGCAGTCCCTGCGCGGGGCGGTCGACGTCATGCTGGACAGCTGGCTGTGGGAGCTGCACAACCAGGCACAGCACCGCGTGCCCGATCCGGTCGACTACATCGAGATGCGCCGCCTCACGTTCGGCTCGGACCTGACGATGAGCCTGGCCCGGCTGCGGCACGAGGACGAGCTCCCGCCGGAGATCTACGCGAGCGGCCCGTTGCGCAGCCTGGAGAACTCCGCCGCGGACTACGCGTGTCTGCTCAACGACCTGTTCTCGTACCAGAAGGAGATCGAGTACGAGGGCGAGGTCCACAACGCCGTCCTGGTCGTGCAGACGTTCTTCGACTGCGACTACCCGACGGCCGCCGGGATGACGGACGAGCTGATGCGCTCGCGGCTGCGGGAGTTCCGGCACGTCAAGGAGCACGAACTGCCGTTGCTGTGCGATGACTTCGCGCTGGACGAGCAGGCGCGGGCGGCACTGGGCGCGTATGTCCGCGAGCTGGAGGACTGGCTCGCCGGCATTCTCAACTGGCACCGCCACGTGCGGCGTTACCGCGAGGAGGATCTGCGCGGGGGCGCGGCGCCGTGGCGGCTGGGCACACCCACCGGGCTCGGTACATCGGCGTTCCGGCTGGCTCTGCCCGCTCAGGGCGCACAGGTGCGGGTGTAGCCGCGGCCCGGGCGCCCGGGAAGACGGAACTGCCCGGGGCACGGCCCGGGCAGTTCGGTGCGGGGCGTGGTCAGCCCTGCTGGAAGAGCTCCGCGGGGAGCGGCTTGAGCAGCGCGTACAGATCGTCGGTGATCGGGCGGTCCCAGCTGGCGATCGTGACGAGCACATTGTCGCTGCGGTCGAACTGTACGCAGGAGATGCGGCTTTCGGAGAGCTTGACGCGGCGGACGATCAGGAGGTTGTCGCCCTGCATCACGGGCGTGTCCTCGACGTCGACGACCTCGACGGGCTCGTCGTTCTCCAGGGCGATAAGCAGCTGGGCGACCTCGAAGGGGATCTCGCCCTCCTCGACATCGCGCGCGGGCGATCCCTCGGGGAGGTTGCCGATGATCATCGCGGGGCCGCGGCCACCGAACAGGTCGTAGCGCAGGAAGACACCCTGGCAGCTGCCGTCGGGGGCGGGCAGCAGACCGGCGCCGAGATTGCCGGGCCAGTCGCCCGGGTCCATGGCCAGGACATCGAAGTCCGGACCCGCGGGTGTGGCGGCGCTGCGGCGGCGGAGAAACGACATAACCGCCATGGTACGTGTCCGCGCAGGGTCGGCCGAGTCGGGGCCGGGGGCGCTGTCGCCCGCGGCCCGCCGCGTGTCGTCGGGGGGCGCGTACCGTCCGTCGCCCGGCGGACTTGAACGCGTACGGCCCCGGGCCCGTACCCCTGGGCGCGCCCGTCGGCCGTGGCCGGTGCGGCGCCGACGAGGATCCGTACCGACAGTGAGGGATCAGCCCATGAACGACCGCATCAGTCCCGACCTGCAAGCCCTCCCCGACGGTGAGGCGGAGCTCCGTCTCGTGGTCCGCCTGGCGTGGGAGGACGTGGCGGCACTCGGTCAGGAGGCGGGCCGGCTCGCCGCGCGGATGCAGCGGCCGGTGAGCCTGGACGAGGCCGCGGGGCACCGGCTGCGCACCCGGTCCGCGGTGCGCGCCAAGCCGGCGGCGGATCCCGCCCCGCCGCTGCCGCCGGTGGCGTCGTCGGTCTCGTCGCTGACGTCCCGCACGCCGGGCGAGCACGCCCGCCAGGCCATCGAAAAGATCAACGGCTCCACGGTCCCGCCCCGCGACGCAACGCAGACGCCGGCGTGACGCGAGGGCCGGGGGCGTCGCGGCTCCCGGGCGTGTCTCGGCGGGCCGACGCGCCTGCGGACGCCTCGACCGGAGACGCGAGGGCGGGGCGACCACCGGCGCGGCCCTGCGCTGACCACCGCGACCGCGCCGGCGGGCGGCCCAGGTGGCTCAGGTCAGGTCGAACTCGCCGTCGCGGGCGTTCAGCACGAAGGCGCGCCATTCGGCGGGGGTGAAGATCAGCGACGGGTTCTCGGGCCGTCGGCCGTTGCGCATCGCGATGAAGCCCTCGACGAAGGCGATCTGGACGTCGCCCACTCCCTGGCTGCCCGACTGCCAGTCGGCGCCGCTGAGATCGAGCTCCGGCTTGTCCCAGCCCGAAAACGTCTGCGTGGTAGTGGTGATGGTGCTGTCGGCCACGTCCCTGCTCCTCCCGCATCGGTTCCCGGGCCAGACTAGCGACGGCGCCCGGTCACGGACAGGGCGCGGGGCACGCGTCGCGCGCCGCGTCAGCCGGTGGGCGGCCGCGCTCCCACGAGCCACATGGCGAAGAACTGCGACCCGCCGCCGTAGGCGTGGCCCAGCGCCTTGCGGGCGCCGTCGACCTGGTGCTCCCCGGCCCGGCCGCGCACCTGCAGTGCCGCCTCGGCGAAGCGGATCATGCCGGAGGCCCCGATGGGATTGGTGGACAGCACTCCGCCCGACGGGTTCACCGGCAGATCGCCGTCGATCTCGGTCGCACCGGACTCGGTGAGCTTCCAGCCCTCGCCCTCGGCGGCGAAGCCGAGGTTCTCCAGCCACATCGGCTCGTACCAGGAGAACGGGACGTACATCTCGACCGCGTCGATCTCGCGGCGCGGGTCGGTGATGCCCGCCTGCCGGTAGACGTCGGCGGCGCAGTCCTTGCCCGCCCGGGGGGAGACGAAGTCCTTGCCCGCGAACATCGTCGGCTCGCTGCGCATGGCGCCGCCGTGCAGCCAGGCGGGCGGCGCGGGGGAACGGGCCGCGCCCGCGCGGTCGGTGAGGACCATGGCACAGGCCCCGTCGGAGGAGGGGCAGGTCTCGGAGTAGCGCACGGGGTCCCAGAGCATGGGCGACGCCTGGACCTTCTCCAGGGTGATGCCGTGTTCGTGCAGATGGGCGTACGGGTTCCTGAGCGCGTTGCGGCGGTCCTTGTAGGCGACGAGCGAGCCGATGGTGTCCGGTGCGCCGGTGCGCCGTATGTAGGCGCGTACGTGCGGGGCGAAGAAGCCGCCGGCCCCGGCGAGGAGGGGCTGTTGGAAGGGGATCGGCAGCGAGAGGCCCCACATGGCGTTGGACTCGGACTGCTTCTCGAACGCCACCGTGAGGACCGTGCGGTGGACGCGGGCGGCGACCAGGTTGGCGGCGACAAGTGCGGTGGATCCGCCGACCGAGCCGGCGGTGTGCACGCGGAGCAGGGGTTTGCCGACCGCGCCGAGGGCGTCGGCGAGGTACAGCTCGGGCATCATCACGCCCTCGAAGAAGTCCGGTGCCTTGCCGATGACGACGGCGTCGATGCCGGCCCAGGTCAGCTGGGCGTCGTCGAGGGCCCGCAGGGCGGCTTCGCGGACGAGTCCGGCGATGGACACGTCGCGGCGGGCGGCGACGTGCTTGGTCTGGCCGATCCCGACGACGGCCACGGGCTCATGGGGCATGTCAGGTCTCTCCTTCGAGGACGGCGACCAGGTTCTGCTGCAGGCACGGGCCGGACGTGGCGTGGGCGAGGGCCCGGTCGGACACGCCGCGGTGGATGCGGGCGGCTGCCTCGCCGAGCCTGATCAGCCCCGCGGCCATCACCGGGTTGGCGGCGAGCGCTCCGCCGGACGGGTTGACCCTCACGCTGTCGTCGAGGTCGAGACTTCGCCGCAGGACGATCTCCTGCGAACTGAAGGGGGCATGCAGTTCCGCGGTGTCGACGGGCCGCTCGAACGCTCCGGCGTGCCGGGCCGCGAGGCGCGTGGAGGGCGAGTCCGTGAGGTCGCGTACGCCGAGCGCGTGGGCCTCGACGCGGTGGTCGATGCCGCGTATCCAGGCGGGCCGGGGGCACAGCCGGCGGGCCGTGTCGTCGGCGGCGAGGATCACCGCGGCCGCGCCGTCGCCGACCGGCGGGCAGTCTGCGGCCCTGAGCGGCCGGACGAGGTGCCCGCCTGCGGGAAGGTCTCCCTTGAGCTGAGCGTGAGGGTTGGCGGCGGCGTCGGCCCGGCTGCGGGTCGCGACGGCGGCGAAGGCGGACTCGTCGGCGATGCCCGCGTCGACGACCGCCTGCGCCTGGAGGGCGGCGAGGGCGACGGAGTCGGGCCACAGCGGGGCGAGGTAGTACGGGTCGAGCTGCCGGCTCAGCACGGCGCGTACGTCGCCGGGCGAGCACTTGCCGTACGCGTAGACGAGAGCGGTGTCGGCCTCGCCGGTCAGGAGCTTCACCCACGCCTCGTACAGGGCCCAGGCGCCGTCGGTCTCGACGTGGGACTCGCTGATCGGCGGCCAGGCGCCGACTCCGTCGAGGGCCATGGTGAAGGAGAAGGCGCGTCCGGCGAGGTAGTCGCTGGACCCTGAGCAGGTGAAGCCGATGTCACCTGTCGTCAGGCCGGTGCGGCTGAGGACGTCGTGGAGGACGGGCATCAGCATCTCGACCTCGGAGACGTCGTCCGTACGGCGCCGGTGGTCGGTCTGCGCGAAGGCGACGATGGCCACGTCCCTGGCGTACCGCGTCCGCGTCACAGCAGCTCCTTGTACGTGTCGTAGTCGGCGTCCGGTTCGCCCGTCGGCCGGTAGTGGTCGGGGTGCCGCGCGCCGTCCCGCCACACCGGTTCGACGCGCAGGCCCATGCGCACCTGGTCGTACGGGATGCCTCCGATGCGCCCGTGCAGCGCGAGGTCGGCGCCGTCGAGGGCGATGTGCGCGTAGACGTAGGGCACGTCGATGTCGAGATTCTTGGCTTTGATGTTGACGACGCAGAAGGTGGTCACGGTGCCGCGGGGGCCGACCTCGACCTGTTCGGAGGTCGCCACTCCGCAGGTCGGGCAGGCGCCGCGGGGCGGGACGTACACCTTGCGGCAGCGCGGGCAGCGTTCGCCGACGATCCTGCGCTCGGTGAGCGCGGTGAGGTGGGCGCTCTGCGCGCGGCCCGGGGCGTAGGTGTAGTCGAGCCGGGCGGGCGCGACGATGCCCGTGACTGGGCCGGGGAAGACGCCGCTGTGCGGGCGGGCGGATACGGGAGCCTGCAGTTCCTCTTCGTGCGGCTGCGGCTCGAAGCAGGCGATGTCCGTGATGGCGCCGGTCCGCTGCTGGGCCCAGCGGATGCCCACGCGCATGCCGGTGCGTACGGCGTCGGGGCCGGGGGCGTCCAGGGCGTGGAGCAGGGCGGTGTCGGCGCCGTCGAGGCGGACGAGCACCCAGGCGAAGGGGGTGGCGAGGGGCTGACCGCGCCGGGGGTCCGGGTTCCAGGCCCAGGTGGTGACGGTGCCGGTGGCTCGGACCTCGACGAGGTCGCGCAGCTCGTCGGCGGTGACGGGGTCGTATTCGACGGGCGGGACGAGGACCTTGCCGTCGCTGGTCCGCACGCCGAGGACGGTCGTCTCGCGCAGGCCGGTGAGGAAGGCGCTCTGGACGGGGCCGAGGGAGCGGGTGAAGGGGAACTCGACGACGAGGGGCGCGGTGAGTGCGGGGGTGGCGGTCATGGGGGGGCTCCTTGCTGCGGGGCAGGTCTGGGCGGGGCCGTTTCCCCACCCCGCCCCTTCCCGAACCGGGGGCTCCGCCCCCGCGCGACCCCGTACCGCGCTTCGCGCGGTGGCCTCAAGCGCCGGCCGGGCTGACAAAGTCAGCCCCGCCGGCGTTTGAGGCGCGGGGGCGCGGGGGCGGAGTCCCCGGACACCGCCCGAAGGGCGGTACGGGTCCGGGGCTTGCCCCGGTTCGGGAAGGGGCGGGGTGGGGAAGGTCACGTCCGGCGGTACACCGGGGCGCGCTTCTCCGCGAACGCCCGCGCCCCCTCCCTCGCGTCCGCCGTGTCGAAGACTGGCCAGCCCCGCTTCAGTTCAACGGCCAGCCCCTCCGCCTCGGACATCTGGGCCGTCTCGTAGACGGACGCCTTGACGGCCTCCACGGCCAGCGGGCCGCAGGCGTTGATCTGGTCGGCGATGGCGAGCGCGGTCTCCAGTGCGGTGCCGTCCGGTACGACCCGGCCGACGAGCCCGATCCGCAGGGCATCGTCGGCGCTGTAGGGGCGGCCGGTGAGCAGCATCTCCAGGGCGTGGGTGTGCGGGATCTGGCGCGGCAGCCGTACGGTCGAGCCGCCGATCGGGAACAGTCCCCGGCGGACCTCGAAGAGTCCGAAGGTCGCCCCTTCGCCCGCGACGCGGATGTCGGTGCCCTGAAGCATCTCGGTGCCGCCGGCCACGCAGTGGCCCTCCACGGCGGCGATCACCGGTTTGCGTGGGCGGTGGTGGCGGAGCATCGCCTTCCAGTGCAGATCGGGATCGGCTTTCATCCGCTCCCGGTGCCGCTGTCCTTCCATCCCCTGCCCGGCCAGTGCCTTGAGGTCCATGCCGGCGCAGAAGCTGCCGCCCGCGCCGGTCAGCACGACGGAGCGCACCGTGTCGTCCTCGTCCGCCCGCAGCCAGCCGTCGTACAGGCCGACGAGCATCCCCATCGACAGGGCGTTCCTCGCCTCGGGCCTGTTGAGAGTGAGCACCAGTGTGGCGCCTTCGCGCCGCACGGTGAGGTGTTCGGTACCGCCGTCTCGTCCCATGCGCGGACCTCCCGTCCGGTGACCTGGAACAGGTTGCAGCAGCCCGAGTGCCAGTTCAAGCGTTTTCTGACAACCAGTCAGATTTATTGTGCGGCGGGCCTTCCCCCTGGTGCCGCACGGCGCTCTAATGACGGCCGGGCCGAGTTCGCCGGGGACAGGAGGAGCGGTGGAGTACAACCTTGCCGATCTGTTCGAGTCGGTCGTCGACGTGGTTCCGGACCGCGAGGCGCTGGTGTACGTCGATCACCCCGGCACGGGCGCCGAGCGCCGCCTCACCTACGCCGGACTCGACGCGGCGGCCAACCGCGTCGCCCACCACCTGCTCGACGCGGGGCTGGAGCCGGGCGAGCACCTGGGCCTGCACCTGTACAACGGCGTCGAGTACCTGCAGACCGTGCTCGGCTGCCTCAAGGCGCGCATCGTGCCGGTGAACGTCAACTACCGCTACGTGGAGGAGGAGTTGGTCTACCTCTACCGGGACGCGGACCTGGCGGCGCTCGTCTTCGACGCCGAGTTCACCGAACGGGTCGCCGGGGCCCTGCCGCGGACGGAGCGGCTCCGCCATCTGCTGCGGGTCGGCACACCGCCCGAGGGCGCGCCTCGGCTCGACGCGGTGGCCTTCGCCGACGCCGAGGCGGCCGGGTCGTCCGGGCGGGGGTTCGCGCCGCGCTCGGGGGACGACCAGTTCATCATCTACACGGGCGGGACGACCGGCATGCCCAAGGGCGTGATGTGGCGCCAGGAGGACCTGTTCTTCTCCGGCCTCGGCGGCGGCGCGCCGACCGGGGAGCCGGTGTCCTCGCCGGGGGAACTGGCCGAGCGGGTCGCCGCGGGCGGCGACGGCATCACCTTCTTCCCCACTCCCCCGCTGATGCACGGCACGTCGACGCTCACCGCGTTCATCGGGTTCGACTTCGGCCAACGGGTCGTCCTGCACCGCAAGTTCGTGCCGCACGAGGTGCTGCGCACGATCGAGCGGGAGAAGGTCACCAGCGTGTCCCTGGTAGGGGACGCGATGCTGAGGCCGTTGATCGACGCGCTGAGCGGTCCGCTGAAGGGCTGCGACCTGTCGTCGTTGTTCAGCGTCTCCAGCTCGGGCGCGATCATGTCGGAGACGGTGCGCGCCCAGTTCGCCGCGCTCGCCCCGAACGTGCTGCTGCTGAACAACTTCGGCTCGTCCGAGTCCGGGTTCAACGGCACGGCGACCGAGGACTCCGGCCCGGACAGGGGCTTCCGGCTGCGGGTCAACTCACGTACGGCGGTGGTCGACCCGGCGACGTACGAGCCGGTGAAGCCGGGCGAGCCAGGCCGCATCGCCCAGCGCGGCCATGTGCCTCTGGGGTACTACAACGACCCGGTGAAGACGGCGGAGACCTTCTTCCGGCGCGACGGCGAGCGGTGGGTGCTGCTCGGCGACATGGCGACGGTCGACGAGGACGGCATCGTCACGGTCCTCGGGCGCGGCTCGCAGTGCATCAACACGGGCGGCGAGAAGGTGTACCCGGAGGAGGTCGAGCAGGCCCTCAAGTCCCATCCGGACGTGTACGACGCGCTGGTCGCGGGCGTGCCGGACCGGAGGTGGGGCAACCGCGTGGCGGCGGTGGTCCAACCGCGCGCGGGAGCCGCCGCGCCGACCCTGGAGGATCTGCGGGCGCACTGCCGCGGCCGTCTCGCGGGCTACAAGATCCCCAGCCGGCTGGTGATCACCGAGGAGATCCAGCGCTCGCCGAGCGGCAAGGCGGACTACCGCTGGGCGCGGGCTGTGGCGTCGGGTCCGGACCGGGCACAGGACGCGGACCCGGACCCCGACCTCGCGCCCCAGGGCTGAACCGGCGGGGCGGCGACCGTTAGGAATTCGACGCGCAGACCGACGGAAGGGACCGCGCCAGCGCCGTCGTGTGCAGGGAGTCGAGGGCGCGCTCGTGACGCACGTGCGCGGCCGCGGCGACGAGCCGGCCGTCGCACGACGGTGCGTGCCGCGACGGCGCCGAGTCGGCGAGGGCGTGCACGAGGGCGGCGTTGACCCGGTTGATCTCCTCGCGCACCCGGGTCAGGTCCGGGCGCTCGGTCGGCGCCTCGGCCGGGTGGGTGTCCCACTGGTGGAACAGGGCACGCTGGACGAGCTTGTTGGCCTCGATCTGATCGCGGAAGACCCGGACCGTCTCCTGCGGGTCGGCGCCGATGTCGCGGGCCTGTCGCGCCACGGCGTCGAGCACCTGCCGTTCGCGCACCGGGTCGTCGATCGGGGCGCCGGTGCCGTACTTGGCAGCCGCGACGAGGTCGGCGGTCGCGAGCCGCCGCGCGGCGAGATCGGCGACGGTGTGCAGGCCGGTGACCGGAGCGGCGGCGAGGGCCGTGGCGGGGGCTCGCATCGGGGGCGGGGCCGCGATGGCGGCGACGGCAGCCGGGGCCGGCACCGGGCGGGAAGCGGCGACGGCCGCGGCGACCGGCGGCGGCGCGGCGAGCACGAGCACCGTGGCTGCGGCGATGGCGACGCCGCCGGCCCTGGACAGGTGCCTTGCGAAGGAGGTCGTGTGCACGGGTTCCCTTCCCGTCGACGGATCGGCGGGCCGATCGTACGAAGGGTGGCCGCGGGGCGGAACAGGGCGCGCGCCACCGGCCCGTTCAGTCGTCGGTGAGGGTGTCCAGGATCTGCTCCCCGTTGAAGATGCCGAGCCGCTCCCGGTACAGCTCCAGCGGCACCCCGTTGGGGTCGTGGAGATACAGGCTCTCCTCGACTCCCCGGTCGGGCCCGGCGTACTCGACACCGGCCTCGTCGAGCTTCTTCCGCGCGGCCGCGTAGTGCTGCGCGTCCACCGACAGGGCCAGGTGCTGCACACCGCCGATCGTCTCCGTGGCGGCAGGGTGTTCGTGGCCGGGGAAGTCGAAGAACCCCAGCAGGTTGTTGTTGCCGATGTCGAAGAAGAAGTGGGTCGAGCCGCGGTAGTCACGGTTCTCCACGATCTCCACGAGCGGGAAGCCCAGGAACTCCTGGTAGAAGCGGATGGTCTCCTCCACGTCGCGGCAGATGAACGCGACGTGGTGGACCCCGTGTGCGCTGGTCACGGGCCGGTCGTCCGGGGCCCGCAGGTAGCGCTGCCGCAGCTCCTCGCGGCGGGCTCGGACGGCCTCGAGTGCGGCTCCCTCTGGCTGAGGCATCACGGTCTCCTTCACCTCGGGGTGTTTGCGCGATTCAACATCTCTTCGCCATCTTCCCCGGATCCCTACGAATACCGCCCTGTGGCCGGCCGGCACCGCCGCAATGGGTCCGTACGTACCAACCGGTCACGCGCAGGTGCTGAGCGTGACCGGTCGCCGGCCCGTCCGTCGTCCGTCAGATGCCGAAGTCCTCCAGCGCGGCCAGGAACTCCGCGGGCCTGGTCTCGTGCACGAGATGTCCCGCCTCCACCGTGACCAGGCGGGCGCCGGGAATGCGCGCGGCGAGTGCGGCGAGCCGGTCCTGGGGGATGCTGCTGGCCGGCCCGCCGGCGATCACCAAGGTGGGGGCCTTGATCGACTCCAGGCGGTCCCACCAGGCGGGGTCGGGCTCGTTCAGCTCGGCGTCCGTGGCGGGCACGAGCGGCCAGTCGAAGTCCAGCGGCTCGTCGGGCCGGACCGCCGGCGGCCTCGGCGGATCGAGGGGCTGCAGCGGTGGGGTCTCCTCGACCACGAGGCGGCGTACGAGTTCCGGCTGCTCCTCGGCGAGGAGCAGGGCGGCGGCGCCGCCCATCGAGTGCCCCACGAGATCGACCGGGCCGAGGCCGAGGGCCGTGACGAAGGCGGCGAGGTCGTCGCGGAAGGCGGCCAATCCGTAGCTCCCCGGCCACTCGCTCAGACCGTGGCCCCGCAGGTCGACGGCGTACACGCGGCGGGTCGCGGCGAGACGTCCGGCGACCCGCGACCAGTGGCTGCTGTTGCCGCAGCGGCCGTGGACCAGGACGACCGGCGGCGCGTCCTCGTCGCCCCACACGCGGTAGGCCAGCCGGATGCCGCCCGCCTGCGCGCTGTGCACGTCCGGGTCGAGGAAGGCCGCGACGGCACGGGTGAAGGCGCCCGGGTCGTCCAGCCAGGGGAAGTGCGCGGCGCCCGCCTGGACGACACAGCGGCCATGGGGGAAGAGCGCGGCGAGTTCGGCGGCGTGGGCCGGGCGGGGCCCTCCGTCGAGCTCGCCCGCGAGGACGAGCACCGGGGCCTGCACACCGGCGAGCGCGGCCCGGACCGAGGCGGGACCGGCGGCGCCTGCGGCGTAGAAGTGCTCGATGGCCTCGAAGGCGAACTGGCCTTCTCTGGCCGCGGCATGGGCCCTGGCGGCCTCGTCCCACCGCCCGTAGGTGAAGGGCCGGACCGCGTCCCAGATCTCGGGGGACTCATGCCCGCTCCGCAGTTCGTCGAGCGCGGCGATCCCGGCCTCGAACCAGGGTTCGCCCGACCGCAGCAGCGCCGCTTCCCGGCGGTCCTCGGGGGTGGCCGTGATGCCGACGGCACTGGTGTCGGGTGTGACCAGGGTCAGCGACCGTACGCGCCGGGGGTGGCGGGTGGCGTAGTACAGGGCCAGGGCGGCGCCCGCCGAGTGGGCGAGCAGATCGACGCGGCCGAGCCCCAGGTGCTCGCGCAGCGCCTCCACGTCGTCGGCCTGGCGATCGCGGCGGTAGCCGGCGGGATCGGCCGGGACGGCGGAGTCTCCGGTGCCGCGCAGGTGCAGCAGCACCAGCCGGCGGTGTGCGCCGAGCCCGCCGAGATCGCGGAGGTATGCCGCGGCCCGCATCGGCCCGCCGGGCAGGCAGATCAGCGGCTCCCCCTCCCCCGTGGTCTCGTAGGCCAGCTCTGTCCCGTCGTACGTGCGGAAGGTCCCCATGGCGTGATCATCGCCAGGCGCCCGGGCTGCCGCAACGGACTTACGCGCAGAGCGCAGCCGGGCCCGCGCGGAGGGTCGCACGGGTCTGTGCACATGCCTTGACGGACCGCGGCGCATGCTGAATTACTGATCCCGAGCAGCACGACCGAATGATCGGTCGTCCGTTTTGGGACGGGAGTACGGCGAATGACGGACCTGCTGGACGCGGCGGAGCGGCTCGGGCGGGAGGAGCTCGAGGCGCTGCAGCTGGAGCGGCTGAGGGCGACCCTGCGCCACGCGTACGAGAACGTGCCGTTCTACCGGGCGTCCTTCGACAAGGCGGGTCTGCGTCCCGACGACTGCCGTGCGCTCGCGGACCTCGCACGCTTCCCCTTCACCGCCAAGACGGACCTGCGGGACAACTACCCGTTCGGGATGTTCGCCGTCGAGCAGTCGCAGGTACGCCGGATCCATGCCTCCAGCGGGACGACGGGCCGTCCCACCGTCGTCGGGTACACCGAGGGCGACCTGGACAACTGGGCCGACGTGGTGGCCCGTTCCCTCCGCGCCGCCGGCGCCCGACCGGGCCACAAGGTCCATGTGGCGTACGGCTACGGGCTGTTCACCGGCGGCCTCGGCGCGCACTACGGCGCGGAGCGGCTCGGCTGTACGGTCATCCCCGCCTCGGGCGGCATGACGGCGCGGCAGGTGCAGCTGATCCAGGACTTCCGGCCCGAGATCATCATGGTCACGCCGTCGTACATGCTCACGCTCCTCGACGAGTTCGACCGGCAGGGCATAGACCCGCGGACGACCTCGCTGAAGGTCGGCGTCTTCGGCGCCGAGCCGTGGACGGAGGAGATGCGTCGGGAGATCGAGGAGCGCTTCGCCATCGACGCCGTCGACATCTACGGGCTGTCGGAGGTGATGGGCCCGGGGGTGGCGCAGGAGTGTGTGGAGACCAAGGACGGACTGCACATCTGGGAGGACCACTTCTACCCCGAGGTCGTCGACCCCCTCACGGGTGAGGTGCTGCCCGACGGGGAGCGGGGCGAGCTGGTGTTCACCTCGCTCACGAAGGAGGCCATGCCGGTCGTCCGTTACCGCACGCGTGACCTGACGCGGCTGCTGCCGGGCACGGCCCGGGTCTTCCGCCGGATGGAGAAGGTCACCGGGCGCAGCGACGACATGGTGATCCTGCGCGGGGTGAACCTCTTCCCCACGCAGATCGAGGAGATCGTGCTGCGCACGCCGCACGTCGCTCCGCACTTCCAGCTCCGGCTGACCCGCGAGGGACGCCTGGACGCCCTCACCGTCCGCGCCGAGGCGCGCGCCGAGGCGACCACGGAACAGCGCACGGCCGCCGAGCGGTCGATCGCGGCGGCCGTGAAGGACGGCATCGGCGTCTCGGTCACCGTCGAGGTGGTGGACCCCGAGACACTGGAGCGCTCGGTGGGCAAGATCAAGCGGATCGTGGACCTCAGGGAGCCGCAGGGGCACTGAACTCCGCTGCTGTGGCCGCGCAACAGCGAACGGCACGCTGCCGAGGCCTACGGACCTCAGGGACGGCGGGGCCGTTCTCCGACCGTGCGAGCGGAACCAAGGTCTCAGCCTGTTCTTCAACCTCACGTCGCTGCGGAATGCTTGCCGGTGGAGAAAATGCGATGCGTGCTGGCACCACGCTGGTCAGACTCGCTGGCATGACTGAGAAGATCACCCGCATCAACCCCGAGCAGCTGCATGAGACACCCGGCTACCACCACATCACCGTGGTGGAGGCAGGCCGTACCGCCTATCTGGCGGGGCAGTGCCCGCTTGATCGGAATGGTGACCTCGTCGGTTCCGGTTCCCTCGAGACGCAGGTCGACCAGGTTGTCGCGAACGCGCTCGCTGCCCTGGCAGCGGTGAGTGCCCAGCCTGAACACGTGGTGCGGTCAGTGATCTACGTGCGGAGCGATGAGAGGGACATTCTCGGAGCCGCATGGCGTCGGCTCACCGAGTCTGCCCTGGGTCCGGCGTTCACCACCGCCAGCACGCTCTTGGGCGTCGCCCAGCTGGGCTTTCCGGGACAGCTCGTCGAGGTGGATCTCACCGTGGCGCTGCCTGACTGACTTCGAACGGCGTATCGAACTGGGTAGCCACTTCCCTGGCGCCGGCCGTCAGCGTTGTTGTCCGTGCGCCGCGGACACGTCGGTGCAGCGCAGGTCGTCCGCCGTGACGGGCGCGCCGTCCGCGACGTTGCGGTCGTAGGTGACGGTCTTGACCGCGACGGGCTCGGAACCGACGGCGACCTCGAAGACGGCATCGGTCCGCGAGCTCGCCCGCTGGTGTGCCCCGGGCAGTGCCGCGGCCAGAGTGGCCGCGTCCGCTTCCCGGCCGACGGGGTAGGTGATGACGGCGGGGCCTGCCGGCCGGACCTCCGGGGCCGACGCCGAGGTGTCCGTCACGACGAACTTGTTGCGCCGAAGAGCCTCGGCGACGGTGGCGTCGTCGACACGTACGTGGATGCGGGCGGGGTCGGTCTCGGCGCGTGTTTCCGGCACGGGGAGGATGCGCGTGTCGCCAGTGATGGGGCGGTCGGCGCGCAGGGCGTCCCACAGTGCCCGGGAGCGGGCCTCGTGCCACAGGAGCGTGGAGCCGACGCCGGGCACCCGGTGGTCGAAGTGGGCGATCGGCACTGTGGCGAACTCCGTCCGGTCCGCCGACAGCCGCCCCAGGGACCAGCCGATGCGGACCAGGTCGTCCAGGCCGGTCCGCTCGTCGGTGCGTACGGACGTGAGCAGTTGGTGAGCCGTACTCGCGGCGCTGACGGGGCCGGCCAGCGCTCCTCGGGCCGTCAGGTCCGCCAGCATGTCGGCGAGCAGCCGCTGCTGGCGGCGGACCCGGCCGAGGTCCCCTGGTCGGTCGATGTGCCGGGCCCGGGCGTAGCGCAGTGCTCCGTTCCCGTCGATGTGATGGCTTCCCTCGGTGATGTCGAGGCCGGAGTTCTCGTCCTTGAGCGGCTTGTCCGTGCACACGGTCGCGCCGCCCAGGTTGTTGACGGCCTGTTCGAAGCCGGTGAAGCCGGTCTCCAGATAGTGGTCGATGTGCAGCCCGGTGACCTTCTCGACGGTGCGTACGGCGAGGGGACCACGGCCGATCTTGAAGGCGGCGTTGATCTTGCCCCGGCGGGCCGGAGTGGTGGCGCCTTCCGGCGTGGCGTACTCGACGTAACTGTCCCGGGGGATGGAGACGATGCTTGCACGACGTCGGTCCTCGGAGAGGTGCACGAGCATCATCACATCGGTGCAGTCGCAGCCCTCGCCGCCGACGTGGAGGCGCCGCTTCTCGGCAGTGGACAGGCCGGAACGGCTGTCGACCCCGACGATCAGGATGTTCGTGCCGCGGCTGTCGGCGCGGGCTGCCGGTGCGCCCGGGTCGGAGCCGGCATGTCCCGCGAGCCAGGGCCAGGAGACCAGGGAGGACAGCAGGGCAAGCCCCACAGTGAGTCGGCGCATCACGCACCCCCGAGAGAGACGTAGAGGACACGCGGGACGGTAACGGGCACCGGTGGGCGACGTCTGCTGCGCACGATCGGCACGCCGTCCTGCCCGCAGCAGTCACCCATGTTGCCCAGAGCGGCCTCGGATCGCCGGACGGTCCGGTGGGCAAGGTCAAGCGGATCGTGGACGTCAGGGTGCCGCAGGGGCGCCGAACCGGTCGCGGAGCTCGCGCTTGAGGATCTTGCCGCTGGCGTTGCGCGGGAGGCCGTCCACGAAGAGGACCTTCTTGGGCGCCTTGAAATGGGGGAGGTTCTCGCGCGCGTGGGCGATCAGTTCGGCCTCGGTGACCGTTTCGCGCGGCACGACCACCGCCGTGACGGCTTCGATCCAGCGGTCGTCGGGCAGTCCGACGACCGCGGCCTCGGCGACCGCGGGGTGGGTGTAGAGGACGTCCTCCACCTGGCGTGAAGCGACGAGCACTCCCCCGGAGTTGATGACGTCCTTCACCCGGTCGACGACGGTGAAGTAGCCCTCGCTGTCGCGCACGGCGAGGTCCCCGGAGCGGAACCAGCCGTCACGGAAGGCCTCCGCGGTCTCCTGGGGCTTGTCCCAGTACCCCTCGCACAGCTGCGGGGAGCGGTAGACGACCTCGCCCGGCGTGCCGTCCTCGGCCTCCTTGCCGTCCTCGTCGACGACCTTCGCCTCGACGAACAGCACGGGTCGGCCGCAGGAGTCCATCCGGCCCTCGTGCTCGTCGGGGCCGAGGACGGTGGCGAGCGGGCCGATCTCCGACTGCCCGAAGCAGTTGTAGAACGCGAGCCCGGGCAGGCGGTCGCGCAGCCGCTCCAGGACGGGCACGGGCATGATCGACGCTCCGTAGTAGGCCTTGCGCAGGGCGCCGAGGTCGCGGGTGGCGAAGTCCGCGTGGTTGGACAGGCCGATCCAGACGGTCGGCGGGGCGAACAGGCTGTCGGCGCGCCCGGCTTCGACGAGGTCGAAGATCCGCACCGCGTCGGGCGCGTCCAGAATGGTGTTCTCCGCGCCGACCGCCAGGTAGGGCAGCAGGAAGACGTGCATCTGGGCGGAGTGGTAGAGCGGCAGCGTGTGCAGGGGCCGGTCGCCCGGCTGGAGGTCGAGCGCCGTGATGGCGCTGACGTATTCGTGGACGAGCGCCCGGTGGGTCATCATCGCGCCCTTGGGCAGGGCGGTGGTCCCCGAGGTGTAGAGCAGCTGGACGAGGTCCTCGGCCTGCGGCTCCCGGCCGGCGTGCCGGTACGGTCGCGGGTCGGCCAGTTCGGCGAGGAGGGAGCCGTCGGCGTCGCGCAGCGGCCGGACGGGAGGTCCGGTGGGCAGGCGGGGCGCGAGGTCCGGGTCGGCGAGGACGAGGGAGCTGCCCGACTGGCGGACGATGTAGGCGAGGTCGTCCCCGGTGAGGTTCTGGTTGACCGGCACGTGGACGAGACCGGCCCGGGCGCAGGCGAGGAAGGCGATCAGGTAGGCGTCGGAGTTGTGCCCGTAGGTCGCGACCCGGTCGCCCGGGCGCAGCCCGTGGTCTGCCAGGACCGCCGCGGCGGTGGAGACGGCGGCGTCGAGCTCGGCGTAGGTCCAGGTGCGCGCGGCGTAGCGGACGGCTGTGCGGCCGGGGGTGCGGCGGGCGCTGCGCCGTACGAGGGAGTCGACCGTGTTACTGTGTGCCCCTGTCATGACGCGATCCTGGGCGGCCGGTGACGGTACGTCAAGACTCGGGTACACCGAGCGGACGGTTGACAGGCCCCCGTGTCAGCCGCCCTGGTGGCGGCGCGGGCTACGGGCTGATGGCGAGGAACACGTAGGCGGCGAGGATCGCGAGGTGCACCCCGCCCTGCAGCAGCGTGGCCCGGCCCGGCACCACGGTCAGCGCGCCGACGACGACCGTGAGCGCGAGCAGCACCATGTGGGTGGCGCTGAGGCCGAGCAGCAACGGCCCCTCCAGCCAGATGGTCGCGAGGGCAATGGCGGGGATGGTCAGTCCGATGCTCGCCATGGCGGAGCCGAGCGCCAGGTTCAGGCTTCTCTGGACAAGGTCACGGCGGGCCGCCCGTACGGCGGCGAGCGTCTCGGGCAGCAGGACGAGCAGCGCGATGACGACGCCGACGACGGCGTGCGGCAGGCCGGCGGACGCGACGCCGGACTCGATGGTGGGCGACACCGCCTTGGCGTCGCCCACCACCGCGACGAGCGCGACGACGAGGAGACCGAGGCTGAGCAGGGCTGCCGAGCGGCCCGGCGCCTCGCCGTGGTCGTCGGCCTCGTGCGGGGGTCCGCCGTGGCGGGAGACGGGCAGGAAGTACTCGCGGTGGCGCACGGTCTGCACGGCGACGAACAGGCCGTAGAGGCCGAGCGAGGCGACCGCCGCGAACGTCAGCTGGGCGGGTGAGAACTCCGGCCCGGGTCTGCTGGTGGTGAAGGTCGGCAGGACGAGACTGAGGGTGGCGAGCGTCGCGACGGTGGCGAGGGCGGCGCCCGATCCCTCGGCGTTGAAGACGGCGACGCGGTTGTGCAGGGCCGCCACGAGCAGGGACAGACCGACGATGCCGTTGCACGTGATCATGACGGCGGCGAAGACCGTGTCCCTGGCGAGGGATGCGGACTTGTCGCCGCCGTCGGCCATCAGAGTGACGATGAGGGCCACTTCGATGACGGTGACGGCGAACGCGAGGACGAGGGAGCCGAAGGGCTCGCCGACGCGGTGGGCGACCACTTCCGCGTGGTGCACGGCTGCCAGTACGGCTCCGGCCAGACACACGGCCACGGCGACGACCGCGAGGAGCGGCAGGTCGCGCCCCCAGCTGAGCACCAGGGCGACGACCGCGACCAGCGGCACCCAGACGGTCCACCGCCGCATGGCGGACGAGAGGTTCACCGCGCTCATGCGTGCCAGGCTGCCAGGGGCGCTTCGGCTCGGCCATGCGGGGAGCGCCCGCGGGACCGGCCGGGGCGCCTACGCGGTCAGCGCGATAGGGAGCCCTCGGCCCGCGCGTGGGCCGCACCGGACGCTCCGGGCACGGGCGTAGGCCCTCGGCCGCGCGGGGGCGAACACCGCCGACAGCCAGGCCACCGTACTGATGTGCACTCGCTCCGCACGGGGCAGGAGTCCGGGCCGAGGTGCCTGCGCCGGACGCCCCGGGCACGGGCGTAGACCCTCGGCCGCGCGGGGGCGTACACCGCCGACGGCAGGCAGCCGCGCTGATGTGCGCCCGCCCCACGCGGGGCAGCGTCGGGGGGCCGAGGCGCCCGCGCCGGAGCAGGCGGGGACGCGGTGCGGCGTCGGGCCCGTGCGGGGCAGCGGGCTCAGGGGGCGCCCCCGGCCCGCCGACGTGCTCCGCGCGGGTGGGGCCACGCACCGGCCCCCACCGCCCGCGCGACACCCGTGGCGCACGGTGCACGAGGCTCCCGCCTCGTCACACCCGCCGTGCGTGGTCCCGCCAGTACGGCTCGCGGAGGCGGCGTTTGTACAGCTTGCCGTTCGGGTCGCGGGGCATCGTCGTCACGAAGTCCACGGACCTGGGGCGCTTGTAGGCGGCCAGTGCGCTCGCGCAGTGCGCGAGGACGTCCGCGGCGAGGGACGCGCCCGGGGCGTGGCCGTCCGCCGGTTCCACGACGGCCATGACCTCCTCGCCCCAGTCCGCGTGCGGGATGCCGAACACGGCGGCGTCGGCCACGGCCGGATGGGTCAGCAGCACCGACTCGATCTCGGCCGGGTAGATGTTGACCCCGCCGGAGATGATCATGTCGATCTTGCGGTCGCGCAGGAAGAGGTAGCCGTCCGCGTCCAGGTACCCGAGATCCCCGACGGTGAAGAAGTCGCCTACGCGGTTCCTCGCCGTCTTCGCCTCGTCCTTGTGGTAACTGAAGCCGCCCGTTGTCATCTTCATGTAGACCGTGCCGACCTCCCCCGGCGGCAGGCGCTTCCCGTCGTCGTCGAGCACGGCCAGCTCACTGATGGGCCACGCCCGCCCGACCGTGCCGGGCTTCCGCAGCCAGTCCTCGGCCGTCGCGAAGGCCCCGCCGCCCTCGCTCGCCGCGTAGTACTCCTCGACGCAGTTCCCCCACCAGTCGATCATGGCTCGTTTGATGTGGTCGGGGCAGGGCGCGGCGCCGTGGATGGCGTGCCGCATGGAGGAGACGTCGTAGCGCTTCCTGACCTCGTCCGGCAGCGCGAGGAGCCGGTGGAACTGGGTGGGCACCATGTGCGTGTGCGTGCACCGGTACGCGTCGATGAGCCGCAGCATCTCCTCCGGCGCCCACTTGTCCATCAGGACGAGCGGATGCCCGATGTGCAGGGCCGCCGTCGCGAACTGCAGCACGGCCGTGTGGTAGAGCGGCGAGCAGACGAGATGGACGTTGCCGTCGTACGGCTTGATCCCGAAGATGCCGAGGAATCCGCCGAGATGCGTCTCCTCGGGCGTCTTTCCGGGCAGCGGCCGGCGGATCCCCCGGGGGCGGCCCGTCGTGCCGGAGGTGTAGTTCATGACCCAGCCGAGCGTGCGGTCCGCGGGCGGCGTCTCCGGCTGTCCGTCCAGCAGGTCGGCGTACGGGCGGAATCCGGCCACCTCGCCCACGGCGTAGCGGCGGCCCGCGGGCAGCTGCGCCTCGTCGGCGGCGGCCGTCGCCGCCTCGGCGAAGCGTTCGTGCGCGACGAGGACCTCGGCACCGGAGTCGGACACGATCCAGGCGATCTCCGGGCCGACCAGGTGGTGGTTGACCGGAACGAGGTAGAACCCGGCCTGCGCCGCGGCGAGTGCCGCGGTGACGAGTTCGGCGCCGTTGGGCAGGACGACGGCGAACGCGTCGCCGCGCCGCAGTCCGGCCGCCCGCAGCCCGTGGACGAGCCTGTTGGCGGCCGCGTGCAGCCGTCCTGCCTCCCACTGCTCCCCGTCCGGGCAGGTCAGGACGGTACGGCCGGGATCGGCCGCGGCCTGCGCCCAGAACCCGCCCGGGGTTCCTGGCACGCCCGGCCCCTGGGGCACGCCTTCACGATGGGGCACGCCCCGCCCGTGAGCCACGCCCGGACCAGGAGCCTGGCCCGGCCCCTGGCGCACGCCCTCGCGATGGGGCACGCCCCGCCCGTGAGCCACGCCCGGACCGCCCTCGCGATGGGACACGCCCTCGCCATGGGGCACGCCCGGAACCTGGGCCTGGCCCGGACCGCCCGGCGCGTGCGTGGCGCCCGGTCCGTCCGCGGGGTGGGTCATGACCCGCTCCTTCCTGCGATGCGGTTGATGCGGTCGACGGCACGCTCGAAGCCGCGGGTGAGGCCGTCGAAGACCTCCTGGACGGGGCGCTCCGCGTTCATGCGGCCGACGATCTGGCCGACCGGCGTGCCGAGCAGCGGCTCGACCTCGTACCGCTGGATGCGGGAGACGGCCTCGGCGACGAGAAGCCCCTGCAACGGCATGGGCAGCGGCCCGGGTCCTGCCGGGTCGTCCCAGGCATCAGTCCAGGCGGTGCGCAGCTGGCGGGCGGGCTTGCCGGTCAGGGCGCGCGAGCGCACGGTGTCGCCGGAGCCGGCGGCCAGCAGTTTGGCCGTCAGCGCCCGGGAACCGAGCCGGGCTTCGGTGGTGGTGAGCCACAGCGAGCCGATCCACACGCCCTGCGCACCGAGTGCGAGACCGGCGGCGATCTGCTCGCCGCTGCCGATGCCGCCGGCCGCGAGCACGGGCAACGGCGCGACGGCTTCGGCCACTTCGGGAGTGAGCACCATGGAGGCGATCTCGCCGGTGTGCCCGCCTGCCTCGTACCCCTGGGCGACGACGATGTCGATCCCCGCCTCGGCGTGGTGGCGGGCGTGCCGGGCGCTGCCCGCGAGCGCGGCGACGAGGACGCCGTTGTCGTGGGCGCGTTTGACGACGTCGGCGGGCGGGGAGCCGAGGGCGTTCGCGAGGAGGCGGATGGGTCGGTCGAAGGCGACGTCGAGCTGACGGCGGGCCACGTCCTCCATCCAGCCGGTGATGCGCCATCCGGACCGCTCGCCCTCGGCGAGTTCGGGGACGCCGTGCTCGGCGAGGGTGTCGCGGACGAACCGCCGGTGCCCTTCGGGGATCATCGCCTCCACGTCGGCCTCGCTCACGCCCTCGACCTTCCTGGCGGGCATGACGACGTCGAGGCCGTACGGCTTGCCGTCGGCGTGGTCGTGGAGCCAGTCGAGGTCGCGTGCGAGGTCGTCGGGCGCCGTGTAACGGACGGCTCCGAGCACGCCGAAGCCTCCCGCGCGGGAGATGGCGGCAGCCACCGCGGGGAACGGTGTGAAGCCGAAGATGGCGTGCTCGATGCCCAGTTGTCTGCTCAGCTCCGTCTCCATGGGCGCAGGATGCCGCAGGCCGCCGGACGAGGGAAGACATTTTCTGATGAGGCGTCAGATTCTTTGGGACGGTTGACACCCCACCGGTCCGGCAAGAAAGTTTCACGTGTCGCGGAAGATCCGAAAGATACTTTCAGGAAGGATTCCGTATGACCGAGGACGCAGCGGACAGAGGGAGCAGGGCGATCAGCCGGAGGAGACTGGGCAGCGGCCTGCTGGCCCTGGGCGGAGCGCTCACCCTCGCGTCCGTCCCCTTCGCGGCGCCGGCCACGGGAGCGCCCCTGGGCTCCGCTTCCGGTGGCGGCGGCCGAGGACCGGCCCACCGGCCGACGTTGCGGCGCGGCACCCCGGAGCGCGCCGGGCTCCTCGCCCCGCATCTCGACCGTCTCGTCACCGACGCCGAGTCGTTCCTGCACCCTTCCCCCAAGCATCCCTGGTACGCCGGGGCGGTGCTGCTCGCCGGGCGCGGCGGCACGGTCGCCCTGCACCGGGCCATCGGGAAGGCGCTGCGCTACTCGTCGTACGACGAGGTGACCGACACAGCCGTGGAACTGCCCGCGGACCAGCAGATCCCGATGGCCGAGGACACCGTCTTCGACCTGGCGTCCGTCTCCAAGCTGTTCACGTCGATCCTCGCGGTGCAGCAGATCGAGCGCGGACCCCTGGCACTGGAGGAGGCCGTCGCCTCGTACGTGCCCGAGTTCGGCGGTGCGGGCAAGCAGGACATCACCGTGCGGCAGCTGCTCACCCACACCTCGGGGCTGCGCGCCTGGATCCCGCTGTACAAGGAGCCCACGCAGGAGGGCCGACTGCGCCTGCTGTGGCAGGAGGCCCCGGCGAACGCCCCCGGCAGCAGGTACCTCTACTCCGACCTGAACCTGATCGCGCTCCAGCTCGTCCTGGAGAGGATCACCGGCCGGACTCTGGACACCCTGCTGTACGACGAGATCACCGCTCCGCTCGGGATGCACCGCACGCGCTTCAACCCGCCCGCCGAGTGGAAGCCGAGGATCGCGGCGACCGAGGACGCCAGGCGTCCCTGGTCGGGGCTCGAGCGCGGACTGGTGTGGGGAGAGGTCCACGACGAGAACGCGTACAGCTTCGGCGGCGTCGCGGGCCACGCCGGTGTCTTCTCGCGTGCCTGGGATCTCGCGATCCTCGCCCGCACCCTGCTCAACGGCGGCGTCTACGGCCGCACCCGCATCCTCGCGCCGGAATCCGTCGAGCTGATGTTCACCGACTTCAACACGGCGTTCCCCGGCGACGAGCACGGCCTCGGCTTCGAGCTCCACCAGCACTGGTACATGGGCGCCATGGCCACGCCACGGACCGCCGGTCACACCGGATTCACCGGCACCAGCCTGGTCCTCGACCCGACCACCGACTCGTTCCTGGTCGTCCTCGGCAACTCGGTTCATCCGGTGCGCAGTTGGCGTGCGGGCAGTGCGCCGCGTGTGGCAGCCGCCAACAACCTCGCGCGCGCCGTCGCCGTCCGTCCGGCGCACGGGCGTACCGCCTGGTTCGGCGGCATGGCGGGCGCCACGACCGCCACGCTCACCCTGCCCCCGCTCGGGCCCGCGGCCGGACGGCTCCGCTGCTGCCTGTGGTGGGACACCGAGCCCGGCGCGGACCGCGTGTTCCTGGAGGCGTCGGCGGACGGCGGGGCGAGCTGGCAGCCGGTGCCGTTCACGACCACGCACCCCCACGAAGGGGAGCAGCAGCATCCCGCGGGCACGGCGACCGGCTGGTCCGGGCGTGTCTGGCACCGGCTGTCGTCGGAGCTGTCGGCGTGGCGCGGCGCGGAGGTACGCCTGCGCTGGCGGTACACCACCGACCGGCTCTACGTCGGGCGCGGGGTGTACGTGGACGCGATCCAGGTGGCCGACGAGCACGGCCGCACGCTCTTCGACGAGGCGCGCCCCTCGGACGCGGCACGGATCGAGGCGGTCGGCTGGGCCCCCTCCCGGGACTGAGCGTCCAGCCGCACGCCGCCCCGGGGCTGGGACTCGGCTGCGAACCGACTCGGAGCCGAGATCCCGAGCCAGGCCGGAAACCAAGACCCGGGCGGGGCCGTGCGCCGCCTGACGGCCGGGCGTCAGGCGGTCAGGGCATCAGCGGCCCAGCGCCGCCATCGCGGCGTTGTGGCCGGGCACGCCGCTGACCCCGCCGCCGCGCACCGCGCCCGCGCCGCACAGCAGGACGTTGGCGTGTGCCGTCTCCACACCCCAGCGTCCGGTCTCGTCCGTCGTGTAGGGGAACGACAGGTCCCGGTGGAAGATGTGCCCGCCGGGCAGCCGGAGTTCGTGCTCCAGGTCGAGCGGTGTTTTCGCCTCGATGCACGGCTCGCCGTTCGCGTCGAGGGCGAGGCAGTCGGCGATCGGCTCCTCCAGGTACGAGTCGAGCTCGGCGAGCGTGGCGGCCAGCAGCTCGGCGCGTACGGCGTCGTTGTCGGAGGCGAACAGCCGTGCCGGGGTGTGCAGTCCGAACAGGGTCAGGGTCTGGTGGCCCTGCGCCACCAGCTCCGGTCCGAGGATCGACGGGTCGGTCAGGGAATGGCAGTAGATCTCGGAGGGCGGGGCACTGGGCAGCCGGCCCGACGCCGCCTCGCGGTAGGCCGTCGCCAACTGCTCGTAGCCCTCGGAGACATGGAAGGTCCCGGCGAACGCGTCCTTCGGGTCCACGCCGTGGTCATGCAGCCGTGGCAGCCTGCGCAGCAGCATGTTCACCTTCAGCTGGGCGCCCTCGGCGGGAGCCGGCGGCTCCTCGCCGAGCAGGGCGGCGAGTTCCTGCGGGGAGGCGTTCACCAGCACCTGCCGGGCGGCGACCGTCCCCTCCGCGTCGGGAGTGCGGTAGGTGACCTCGGCCCGCGCGCCGTCCGTCTCGACGGCGGTGACCTCGTGCCGGACGGCGATCTCCGCGCCGGCCGCGCGAGCCGCGGCGGCCAGCGCGTCGGTCAGCGCGCCCATCCCGCCGACGGGCACGTCCCAGTCGCCCGTGCCGCCCCCGATCACGTGGTACAGGAAGCACCGGTTCTGCGGCAGTGACGGGTCGTGGGCGTCGGCGAACGTGCCGATCAGCGCGTCCGTGAGCACCACGCCGCGGACGAGGTCGTCGGCGAACCGCTTCTCGATCGCGACGCCGATCGGTTCCTCGAACAGCATCCGCCACGCGGCCTCGTCGCCGACGCGCCGCCGCAGTTCCTCCCGTGACGGCAGCGGCTCGGTGAGCGTCGGGAACACGCGTCCGGCGACCTCGCGCGTGAGGCCGTAGAACTCCTGCCAGGCCGCGTACTCCCGCTCCCCGCCGGTGGTCCTGGCGAACGACCGCGCCGTTCCGGGCCCGCCGACGAGCAGTCCGCCGCTGCCGCGCGGGGTGTACGAGGAGACGGTGCGCTTGCGGACGGCGAAGTCCAGCGCCAGATCGCGCACGATCTTGTCCGGCAGCAGTGAGACGAGGTACGAGAACCGGGACAGGCGCGCGTCGACGCCCGGGAAGGGGCGGGTCGAGACGGCCGCTCCCCCGGTGGTGCCGCTGCGTTCCAGCAGCAGGACGGAGCGTCCGGCGCGGGCGAGGTAGGCGGCGGCGACCAGGCCGTTGTGGCCGCCACCGACGATGACGGCGTCGTACGAGGCGTGTGCGGGCATGGCCGGACCCTAACCCGTCGCGGCCCGCGGCGCGCCCCCTCCGGTCGGCCCGGTCCGGGGACGGCACCCCAGGTCAGCCTCCGGGTGCGCCGCCCCGCTGCTGACGGAGCGCCGCGACGCGCCGGTACACCTCCACGGCCTCCGCGTGGCGGCCGAGCTGTTCGAGGCAGTGCGCCTCGTCGTTGCGGCTGGCGAGGGCGTCCGGGTGGTCGGGGCCGAGGACCCGTTCGCGCGCCTCGGCGACGTGCCGGTAGCCGGCGTACGCGTCGTGCCAGCGCCCGAGCCACCCGAGGGCGACGGCCACCTCGCGGCGGCTGACGAGCGTGTCGGGGTGGTCCGGGCCGAGTACTTGTTCGCGCAGCGCGCACACCTCGCGCGCCTCCCCCAGCGCCTCCGGCCAGCGGGCGAGGCGGCCCAGGTTGACGCCGAGGGTGTGCCGGGCGCGCAGCGTCTCGGGGTCGGTGGGGCCCTGCGCCCGGGCGCGGTCCTCGACGAGCCCCCGGAACAGGTCCAGTGCCTCGGCGCTGCGGCCGAGCCGGCCGAGGCTGATGCCGGCCTCGTACCGCGCGGCGAGCGTGTCCGGGTGGTCGGGACCGAGCGCCTGTGCGCGGGCGGCTGCGACGTCCTGGTAGGTGGCCAGCGCCTCGGCCCAGCGGCCGAGCCGGCCGAGGGCGTGGGCGACCTCGTAGCGGGTGACGAGCGTGTCGGGGTGGCCGGCGCCGAGGACGCGGGCGCGCGCCGCCGCCACGTCGTCGGCCGTGCGGTACGCCTCCTCGACCCGGCCGAGGCGGCTCAGGGTGAACGCCAGGTTGTGCCGGCAGCGCAGGGTGTCCGGGTGGTCGGGGCCCGCCGTCCGCTCGCGGGACGCGAGGACCGCCTCGTACACCTGGTGCGCCTGCGTGTACCGGCCCAGCCGGCCCAGCACGTACGCGGTCTCCTGACGGGCGGCGAGCGTGTCGGGGTGGTCCGCGCCGAGTGCGCGCTCCCGGCCCTCGCCGACGTACGTGAACTCGGTCAGCGCCTCGGCCAGCCGGCCGGTCCGGCTGAGCGTGAAGGCGATCTCGTACCGGCTGGCGAGGGCGTCGGGGTGGTCGGGGCCGAGCAGCGCGGCCCGCTCCGCGGCGACCGCGCGGTGTACCTCGCCGGCCTCGTCCCAGCGACCGAGCCGGCCGAGGCTCAGGCCCGCGCTGTGGCGGCTCGCGAGGACGGCGAGCAGCTCGGGCCGGGGGGTGGACCGTTCGCCGCGGTGGCGGGTGGCGGAGGACGGGCCTGCCTGCGCGGGCACGTGCGGGACGGCGGACGGGTTGGTCCAGGCCCCGGTCAGCGCGGCGGTGCGGTCGGGCAGGGGCGGCCGGACGGCCATGGTGCCGAGGGCCTTGTGACCGGTCGTCATGCCCCGTGTCCAGTCGGGCAGCGGGGGCTCGGCGCCCGCGGACGCCTCCGCCGGGCGCGGGACCGGGACGACCGGGGAGCCGCCGTGGCCCGGGCGGCGGGCGGCGCGGATGCGGCGGCGCAGGTCGCCCGCGTCCGGGGGCCGTTCCCCCGGTGTCTTGGCGAGCAGGTCGAGCACGATCCGCTCCAGGAAGCCGGGGACCTCCTCCCGTACCTCGCGCAGCGGTCTCGGCGCGGTGTCCCGGTGGCCGACGAGGATCGACCAGGTGTCGTCGAGGTCGAACGGCGGGGCGCCGGTGGCCAGTTCGTACAGGACACAGCCGAGCGAGTACAGGTCGCTGCGGTGGTCGACCGAGCTGCCGCCGATCTGTTCCGGCGACATGTAGTGGGGCGTGCCCATGGCGATGCCGGTGCCGGTCAGCTTGGAGGTGAAGCCGATGTCCTCCCCCAGGCGGGCGATGCCGAAGTCGCAGATCTTCACCGCGCCGCCGGTCAGCCGCATGATGTTGGCGGGCTTGAGGTCGCGGTGCACGATGCCCTGTTCGTGGGTGTAGGCGAGGGCGTCGGCGATCTGGTCGGCGATGTCGATGACGTCGCCGACCGGCAGCGGCTGCTGCTTGTTGTCCTCCAGCAGCTGGCTGAGGTTGCGGCCCTCCAGAAGCTCCATCACGAGGTAGAGGACACCGTCGTGTTCGCCGAAGTCGTGGACGACGGTCACGCCGCGGTGCTGGAGCGCGGCCGCGACCCGGGCCTCGCGGCGGAACCGCTCCCTCAGCACGTCGGAGAACGACTGGTCGTGCTGGACGCCCATCGGTTTCAGGCACTTGACCGCGACCCGCCGGCCGAGCGACTCGTCACGGGCCCGCCACACCTCGCCCATGCCGCCGCGCCCGATGAGATCGAGCAGTCGGTACCGGCCGTGGATCAGCCTGGATTCCGCCATCTCGTGCTGTCGCCCCCGTCGCTGTCCTGCGCCCTCCCCGGCCCGTCCAGTATGGCGGCCCGTCTGCGGAGTTTGTACGGGGTGGGGCGCGTTGCCGGCCCGAGTCGGGCCATCGCTTTCAGAAAGTGACCGGACGGCAGCCGCCGCCGTAGCCGGGAGGGGACGCAGCGGCCCTGGGGTACGCCTCAGAGGAGTGAGGCGGAACCGTCCGATCGCTTTGTGAGCACTGCGAGCACGTCCTCGGCCCAGCGGATGTTCTCGCGCTCGAAGGCCATGCCGCGCAGCAGGGTGAGGTAGGGCCCCACGCGTTCGGCATGCGTGAGGTGATCGGTCTCGTCCGTGCCGCCGAGCAGCCGGTCACGCAGGCGCTCGTAGCGGGCGAGCTTGGCGCGTGACCGGTCGAGCAGGTCGCCGACGGACGCGCGTACGGCCTCGGTGTCTCCGTCGTCGACGGCCTGGACCTGTACGAGGAGTTCGTCCCGGATCGCGCCGGGCTTCGGGGCCCGGGAGGTGAACCGCCTCAGGGCCGCCCGGCCCGCCTCGGTGAGGGAGTACACGCGCTTGTTGGGGCGTCGCTCCTGGACCACCACGCGGGCGGCGATCAGGCCGTCGGCCTCCATGCGCTCCAACTCGCGGTAGAGCTGCTGCGGAGTGGCGGCCCAGAAGTTGGCGACGGTCGCATCGAAGCCCTTGGCCAGGTCGTAGCCGGACGCCTCGCCTTCCAGCAGGGCCGCGAGAACGGCGTTGCGCAGTGCCATGGCCTCACGCTAGCAGCATCCGCGACTAATCAAAAAAGTGAATAGAAGGCCTGGACGCGCCGCCGCCGCGGCCACTAGCCTCGTCGCACCTACTCACTTTGTTGACTATTCGTGGAGGCGACCATGACGTCATTCCGCCAAGCCGTCGAGGCGAACGACCACGCCGCGATCGAGGCGCTCCTCGCCGAGGACGTCGTCTTCACCAGCCCCGTTGCCTTCAAGCCCTACGCGGGAAAGGCGATCACGGCGGCCATCCTGCGCGGGGTGTCCCGTGTGTTCACCGACTTCCGCTACGTGCGGGAGATGACCGGTCGGGACGGACGCGACCACGCGCTGGTCTTCCGGGCCAAGGTCGGCGACCGGGAGATCACCGGCTGCGACTTCCTGCACTTCGACGAGCAGGGACTCATCGACGACTTCACGGTGATGGTCCGCCCGCTGTCCGCCGCGCAGGCGCTGGCAGCGGCCATGGCGGAGCAGTTCGACCGGATCGCCCAGGAGGCCGCCGGCGCGGCGAAGGCGGAAGGGGCCTGAGCGACCACGACGCGCCGGGCCGCCATGCCTTTCAGCGTCGTACCCGTGGCATCCCCAGTCCGATCCAGGAGATGATCTCGCGCTGGATCTCGTTGTTGCCGCCGCCGAAGGTGAAGATGACGGCCGAGCGGTAGCCGCGTTCGAGTTCGCCGTGCAGGACGGCTCCGGCCGAGCCCTCCTTGAGGGGGCCCGCGGCTCCGACGACCTCCATCAGCCAGGCGTAGGCGTCGCGCCGGGCCTCGGAGCCGTAGACCTTGACGGCGGAGGCGTCCTGCGGGGTGAGGGTGCCGTCCTGGACGGCGTTCACCATCTGCCAGTTGAGCAGCTTCATGGCGTCGAGACGGGTGTGGGTACGGGCGAGCCGGCCCCGGACCCAGCCCAGGTCGATGACGCGGCGGCCGTCGGCGAGCTTGGTGTCGGCGGCCCAGCGCTGGACGTCGTGCAGGGCGCGGATCGCCATGGTGCCGTGTGCGGCGAGGGTGACGCGTTCGTGGTTGAGCTGATTGGTGATCAGCCGCCAGCCCTTGTTCTCCTCGCCGACGCGGTGGGACACCGGGACACGGACGTTCTCGTAGTAACTGGCCGTGGTGTCGTGGGAGGAGAGGGTGTTGATCAGGGTGCAGGAGTAGCCGGGGTCGGTGGTCGGTACGAGGAGCATGGTGATGCCCTTGTGGGGCGGGGCCTCGGGGTCCGTGCGCACGGCGAGCCACACCCAGTCGGCGGTGTCGCCGTTGGTGGTCCAGATCTTCTGCCCGTTGACCGTGTAGTGGCCGGTGGCCTCGTCGCCCTCGCGCACCGCGCGGGTCCTGAGCGAGGCGAGGTCGGTGCCCGCCTCCGGTTCGCTGTAGCCGATCGCGAAGTCGATCTCGCCGGAGAGGATTCCGGGCAGGAAGCGGGCCTTCTGTTCGTCGCTGCCGAACTGCATGATCGTGGGGCCGACGGTGTTCAGTGCCATCAGCGGCAGCGGCACGCCCGCCTGGGCCGCCTCGTCGAAGAAGATGAACTGTTCGACCGGGCTCAGGCCGCGGCCGCCGTACTCCTTCGGCCAGCCCACCCCCAGCCAGCCGTCCGCGCCGAGGCGGCGGATCGTCTCGCGGTAGAAGCGTTTGCGGGCGGCCGGCTCGGCAGTGGCGTCACCACCCGTGCCCTCGGGGCCACGGGGGAGGTTGTCGGCGTGGTCGGGGACCAGTTCGGCGAAGTAGGTGCGCAGTTCGGCGCGCAACCGCTGTTGCTGCGGCGTGTAGCGAAGGTGCACGGCTCCTCCAGGCGTCTCGCGGTCCGTCCCTTGCGCGGCGGCGCGCACACAGTAGAACGTGTTGCAGGAATCCGGAAGGGCCGTGCGCGGCCTACAGCGAGCGGTACACGGCGTCGACGAGAGCCATCTTGCACGGGTCGTCGGCGATGTGCGGGCCCAGCCGGTTCATGACGTAACCCAGGCCGATGCCCGCCTCGGGGTCGGCGAGGCCGCACGAGCCGCCTTCCCTGCCCCTCGCGGACCCGTTCCGCGGCCTCCGCGCTCAGCACCCGGCGGCCGTCGAGCACACCGCGCCCGGCGAAGATCCCGTACAGCGCGGCGACGGCGCGGCCGGTCGCATGTCCGTTGGCGGCGGGCACCTGGGCGGCGCGCCACTGCGGCGAGTCGGCACCGGCCGCGCCGACCACGGGGTTGAGCAGCGCGGCGAGCGCGAGCGGCGACAACTGCTCGAAGACGGCGGCCTGTTCGGCGGAGGGCCGGACCCGGGGATGCTCCAGTTCGGCGACGCGGTCGGCCTCCCCCTCGGGCACCCCGAGGGGGAAGTCGATGCCGAGCGGCCCGGTGACCTCCTGGCGCAGGAAGTCGCCCGGCAGCTCTCCCGTGATCCGCCGGACGACCTCGCCGACCAGATGGCCGTAGGTCAGCGCGTGGTAGCCGGATCGGGTACCGGGCGCCCACCAGGGCTCGGTCGCGGCCAGCCGGGCACAGGTCAGCTCCCAGTCGCACAGCTCGTCGAGCGAGTGCGGTTCGCGAAAGCCGGCGAGCCCGGCCCGATGGGAGAGGAGATGGCGCACAAGCACCTTCTCCTTGCCCGCCGCGGCGAACTCGGGCCAGTACGACGCCACCGGCGCGTCCAGGTCGAGCTGCCCCCCCGGTCGGCGAGCAGATGCGCGCACAGGGCCGTGGGGCCCTTGGTGGTCGACCACACGTTGACCAGCGTGTCGCGCTCCCACGGCCTGGTGCGGGCGGGATCGGCCCAGCCGCCCCACAGGTCGACGACCGTCTCGCCGCCTACCCGCACGGTCACGCCGGCGCCCAGCTCGCCACGTTCGCGGAAGTTGTCCTCGAAGGCGGCCCGCACGGCCGCGAAGCGCTCGTCGCAGTGGCCGTCGATCCGGGGTGCGTCCTCGTCGGCGTCGACCGCCATGGGAACCTCCGTCGGCTGCGTCCGGTCACGGGAGGGCCGCCGTGCCGGGCCCCGGGGCGACGTACCGACCGGTCGGACTGAAGGGGAAGGAGGTGTGGGGGCCTCCCTGAGATCACATTTTGAGCGCCGGCTACGGAACCATGAGCAGCTACAGTGCGGCTGCGACGCGATGAGGGGGCACGGTGGCCAAGGTCAATATCAGTCTCGACGCCGAACTCGTTGTGGAAGTGATGGTCCTGGCGGGGATCGGCTCGCCCCAGGACGCGATCGAGGCGATCGTGCGGGACTACATCGCCCGTGGCCACCGCACGGAGGCCCGCACCGAGCTCAAGGACCAAAGTCTGCGCGAACTCGACGTCAAGCCGCAGGAGCCACAAGGCTGAGCACCCTGCCGCGTGCCGCCGCTCAAACCGCCAGGCGACACATCCAAGAGTCCACCGGCACAGACGACGAACGGCAGTTACGGGACGGCCCTGAGACAGGGTGCTCAAGGCCACTGTCATCAGGAAGCCTTGAGGTATCGGACGAACGCGGTCCACTGGCTGGTCGGCACGGCCGCCCCAGGACCGTCGGTGACCTTGGAATCACGCACACCCGTGCGGTCATCCGGGCTCCGCCCGAAGAAGTCCGCCGGGGCCGCGATCGCATGCACCAGGAGCACTGGGGCGCGAACATCACGGACTTCGAGTTGGGCCGCCGTTCCGACACACATTGTCGGGTTTGCCGCCCAGAAAGGATGTACCCGGTGGATGGCGACGCCCTTTCCGCCGCGGTCAAGGGCCGGAGCTCTTGGCGAGGATGTCCTTCAGTGCTTGCGCGATGTCGTTCCGCAGCGCGTCGTGTCGTGGTCCGAGAGCGTGTGCAGGGGCCAGCCGCTGTGACCCGTAGCGCCATACTGGGCCGTGCCGGAACTCCTCCGGTTCCCAGTGGTAGCGCGGGTGGACATGGCCGTGGAGGTGCTCCCAGGAGTTGCCCAGCACTTCATAGTTCAGGCGCCGAAACCCCTTGTCGTGCTTGCGGCACGCTTGCTCGACGGCCTCCCCGAGCAATGAGAGATCGAGCAGAAAGCGGGCTCGCTCGTCGCGCGGTAGATCGGTCAGATGGTTGGCTTTGCCCGCGTACAGCAGCAGGCAGTAGCCACGGAGGTGCTGGGTATCGCCCATCACTGCCCAGCCAGTACGCATGCCGGCAAGGACGGTGGGGTTCTCACCCCGCTCGGCGGAGCCGATGCGGTCGTCTTTCCAATGCGTCATGTCCTCATGCCTATCAGGCGGTTAATGGTGCAGACAGCGCGGCTGTGAGCTCATAGGCTGACAGGCATGTGTTGAAGATCCTTGGACGCCTCAGTGACCTGGCCGAAGGACTGAGCCGAGGCTGACCGGCTGCTTCGAATGCTCCAGACCTTGCCGAGGACGCCTGGGCCGACGTCGCCGACAGTGACTCCACCGATTCTTGGCGGCGGACCGTCGAGGAATGGCTCGACAAGGAACTGTCAGGCTGGCGTGCTGAGCCATGGGCAGTGACCTGAGTCCTCAGCCCACACAGTTGATCAAGACGTCGGTGTCGCGTTCTCCAGGATCTCCTTCGTCGCGCCGGCCGACAGGCCGCGGGCCCCCATCAGGGTGCGGATCAACCGGAGCCGGTGCACGTGGTCCCCGCCGTGGTCGGCCTGGTTGGACGCGGTGGCCCGCCCAGGGTGCAGCATCCCCTCACGCAGGTAGTACTTGATCAGCGGCACCCGCACGCCGGTGCGCCGACTGAGCTCGGAGACCTTCCTCTACTGCACTTCTCAGCAATGGATAGCGGATAAAGTTATTATCCATTCTTGCGTGAACGGCACGTCCGGCCCGTGACGGCTTCTTCGCGTCCGCCCCACCGGCCGTACGGCGCGGGCCTGTTCCTCACCGTGGCCTGAACAGGAACCACCTACGAAAGGACTCTCCGCCCATGTTCGGCACACTCATGCTCATCGCCGTTCCCACCTTGCTGCTGCGGCTGCTCGGCGCGTTCGGCGTCGGACGGTTCGCGACCTGGCGGGTGTCCGTCCTGCACGGCCTCGCGGTCATGCTGATGTGCACGGCGAGCGCGCACTTCGTCCCGTCCGCCATCGGCCCGATGCCCGGCCACCACGACCTGGTCGCGATGGTCCCGCCGTTCGTGCCGTTCCCCCGCCTCGCGGTCTACGCGACGGGCGTTCTGGAACTCCTCGGCGCCGCCGGGCTCGTCCGCGAGGCCACCCGGCCGGCGGCCGGGCTCGGCCTCGCCGTGCTGTTCGTCCTGATGCTCCCGGCCAACATCCACGCGGCCGTCGCACAGATCCCGTTCAACGGGGAGCCGGCGACGCCGCTGTGGTTCAGGATTCCCGAGCAGGTGGTCTTCATCGGCGTCGCGCTGTGGGCCTACCTCCCGGCACGTGCCGCGGCTGCCCGCCGGGCCGCCGGCGTGCCTGCTCAGCCCGGAACCACGTCATAGAGGCCGCGGTCGGCAAGCCGGAGCCTCCGGGATCCCAGTGCGGCACCGGCTACGGCCGTACGATCGCCTGGACCGCCCACGACGGTGAGGAAGGATGTCGGCTCAGTGGTGAACTACCTCGCGATCATCGCCCGTCGCTCCGGTGCGATGAGGTCGACGCCATGCTGATCTACTCGATGGGCGTCTCGGTGGACGGCTTCATCACCGACCGCGAGGGCGCGTTCGGGTGGACGGACCCCAACGAGGAGCAGTTTCGTTTCCACATCGCGCAGACACGTGAGCTCGGCGGCTATCTGTGCGGCCGCAGGCTTTACGAGACCATGCTGCCGTGGGACACGGATCCCTCGATGCGCGACAACGAGCTCTGGGCCGCGTTCGCCGACGTCTGGTGCGCTCTCCCGAAGGTCGTCTTCAGTCGCACGCTCGACAGCGTTCAGGGCAACGCCCGGCTCGCCGAGGCGTCGGTGGCCGACGAGGTCGCCGCGGCGCTCGACGCGACCGACAAGGACGTCGCGATCGGCGGCGCCGGCCTGGCCGCCGCGGCGATCGAGCTCGGTCTCGTCGACGAGCTGCGCATGTTCCGCAATCCGATCGTCGTCGGTGGCGGCACGCCCTTCCTGCCGCCGGTCACCGAAGTCGTCCGGCTGGACCTGGTCGAGACCAGGACGTTCGGCTCGCACGTGATCTACGAGCGCTACCGGCGCGCCCGTGATGAGCCGGCCCGCGGGGAGGACAGGAACCACCCGTAGCGGGGACGGCCGGCCCGTCTGAGGGCCCCGAGGCCCCCAGACGGGCGGGCGTTACGCCGCGTCGCGGTGGCCGGACGTCGACGCCGTCGTCACCCTGACCGGGACCGTGTCGGTCGTGCTGTTCACCGTCACCGCCAGGGTGACGCTGCCCTCGCGCAGGGCCGTGAGGCGGCCCGTCGACGGGTCGAACGACGCGGCGTGCCGGGGCCGGGCGTCCTGGGCGCGGCCGATGTACAGGTTCGGGGAGCCGGTCCAGTCCACGCTCATCGGCCACGCCGCCGGCACGCGCCGTGCGCCCTGCTGCACCGTCGCCCGCACGTCGCCGCTCTCCCCGGGCCGCAGCGCGGCCGGCGCGTCGAGCGCCACCCCGTCCGCGTGGGCCCGGGTCTGGACCGAGACCCAGTCGGGCCGCGGGCCCCACGGGGCGCGGCGGCCCGCCGCCTGGTCGGCGCCGGAGACCTCGTCGACGCCGACGAGGGACCAGCCGGTGAAGCCGCCCTCGTCCACCGGGCCGGCCGGGGTCTTTCCGGAGTTGCCGTTGACGAGGTAGGGCACGCCGTCCACGTGCGCGGCGTGGAAGACCCCGACGTGGCTGCCGATCAGTGCGGCTCCCTTGCCCGTCGTACGCCGGAACCGGGCGAGCCAGTCCTCGACCAGCGCGGCCTCCTTGCGGTCGCCGAGCTGGCTGGCCTTCTGCACGGTGGGGTCCCGCGGCGGCACGTGCTCGACGACCATGACCGACCCGACGGCGGAGTCGGTGGCCGCGGCGTCGAGCTGGGCGCGCAGTGCCTTGATCTGGGCGAGGCCGCCGCCGCGCAGGCTCAGGCTGGACGTGTCGAGCGTGACGAAGCGTGTGCCACGGTGGTCGAAGACCCGGTGCGCGGGACCGAATTCCGCTACGAAGTGGTCGATCCTCCCGCCCATCACCTCGTGGTTGCCCGGCACGTAGTACCAGGGCAGGGCGTCGCCGAGTTCCTCGGTCAGCACGCGGCGCGCGAAGGCCAGGTCGGCCGGGGAGCCCTCGTCCACGAGGTCGCCGTTGACCACGAGGAAGTCGGGACGGGCGGCCCTGATCTCCCGAAGCGTCCTGCGGGCCTGAACCACGATGGGGCTGTCGGGGTCCCGGGCGACGAACTGTGCGTCGGACATGACGGCGAAGCGCCAGTCGCGCGCTCCGGTCACGGCCGCGGAGTCGACGAGAGCGTCGGTGACGCGCGGCGGAGCCGGCAGGTCGACGGCGGGCGGCACCTGGGCGTCGAGTCCGTCGATCACGATCCGACCGTTGTACTGCCGGTTCGCGGCGGTCTCGGCGAGATAGAAGCGGTGGACGGACAGCGGCGTGGCGGCGCCGGGCGGTACGGCGAAGGTGACCTGCCGCCAGCCCGTCCAGGTGACGTACGGCCCGCGCAGCAACTGGTCGGATCCGGCGGCGTCCTTGAGGTGCAGGGTGGGCCAGGCTCCGTTGCCGTCGCCCTTGATCCAGAGCGTGAAGGCCTGCGGTTGTCCGGGGACGGCGATCGGCTGCGGCGGGGTGGCGTAGGCGGCGCGCGTCGCGGTCGACCGGGTGAAGTCGTAAGCGATCTCCAGCCCCGTTCCGCTGTGTCCGTCGGGCGTGGGGGCGAGGGAGCCGCCCGCGCGGGCATGGCTGAATTTCCATCGGGCGGCGTCGTCGAAGGAGCTGACGGCCTGCTCGGCGAGGCCGACGCTCACGGCCAGCACGGTGGTGACACCGCCCGCGGTGGCGGTGATCCGCCCGGCGGTGTCGCTTGTGCGGGCACTGACGGTGAAGGAGCCGCTGGTGTCTCCGCGGACGGTGAACCGTTCACGGTCGTAGTCGAGTCGGACGTCGTCCGGTTCGACGGGGGCGCTGTTGCCCTGGGCGTCGTACCCGACGATGCCGAACGAGCCGGTGCGGGAGGCGTCGGCGAGCGCCACCCGCCGTACAGTCGGCTCGATGCGTGCCAGGTCGTCGAGGACGGTCAGGCGGATGCTGCCCTGGGCGCCCGCGCGTGCGGCGCGTATCTCGGTGGTACCGCTGTCACGGGCGCGGAAGACGCCCTGGTCGTCGACGCGTCCGACGGACGACTTGACCGAGAGCCAGCGGGGCGTGGCGGCGGCGGGACCGTACGTCTCGTCGTACCCGGCGGCGGTGAGGCGGCGGGTCAGGCCGGGGAACACCCGCTCGGGGTGACCACCCTTGACGGGGTCGGCGGTGGGCGCGCCGGCGGCGGGCATCGCGGTCTCCACCCAGTAGCCGCGCAGCTGTCCGCTGCCGTCGGGGGCGGTGAGGGCGAGGCCGTTGGGGACGTCGCGCTCGCTGCCGTCGGACGGGCTGTTCTCCACCTGGAGGGCGTCACTGCCGGGTTCGCGGGCGACGAGAGTGGAGGAGCCGCCGCCGTCGAGGTTGAGGGCGTTGTGCGCACCGGCCTTCTTCATCATCAGGCCGAGTTCGGTGAGGGTGACGCCGCCGCTGTCGGCCTGCCGCCCGTCGACGGTGATGACGTGCATCGACCGGCCGTCCCGGGAGAACCCGACGGCGGTACGGGGCGCGGTGGCGTTGTTGCCGGCGCCCTCGTGGTTCTGCGCCACGCCGTCGACGACGAGGAGTTCGCGGCCGCCGACGGCCGTGCGCGGTACGGCCCCGCTGTCGGTGCGCGGCCGGTACTCCGCCGACACCGGGTCGCCGGGGCGCAGCGCGGCGAGTACGGCGGCCCCGGCCTCGCGGCCGACGAGAACGGTGGTGTCGTCGGCGACGGGCCCGCTGCCGGGCCGGTCGTGCACGGCGACGACCTTGCCGTCGCGGACGACGGCCTCGGCGACGGGGGTCGCGGCGTCGACGGTGAGGGCCCGGTCCGCCTCACCCCAGGCGGCGGTGTACGCGCCGATGCCGCCTGCCGGGACGTTGGCGGCGTTGTAGGCGCCGAGGGGGTGTGTGCCGCCGGGGACGGTCAGGGTGCCGTCGAAGTACACCTGGAGGACTCGTCCCGCGCCCTCGGGTCCGATGCCGACGGCCCGGTGCGCGCCGGGTGCGGGTGAGTGGGTGGGCTTCCCGTCGCGGATGCCGGCGCCCTGGGGTGCGCCGGTCTGGTTGATGTCGAAGAAGTCGCCGTTGATGGCGGCGACTGTGCGCCTGCCGTGGCCGGGGTCGTGCCGGGCGGCGAGTTCCGAGACGCTGTCGCGGTCGGCGACCTTGCCGGAGGAGAGGTAGTCGGCCCGGACGTCGCCGCCGCCGAGGTCGACGGAGAGTTCGTCGACACGCAGCCACTTGGCGGCCTCGAGCCGGTCGTACGAGGTGAGTTCGACGCCGGGCGCGACGGGCCGGCGGCTGCGGGCGGTCTCGATGCCGTCCTCGTCGGCCACCGCGGCATGCGTTCCGCCGGGGTCGCTGGCGGGCGGCGGGGCGATGGGCCGCAGTGTCTCGGCGGACTTGCGGGGCGGCGGCACGGGTGTCGGGTCGGCGGCGGCGGGGACGCTCGCCCCGGCCGCCAGTGCGGACAGCGTCGTGAGGAGCACGACGGTGTGTCTTGCTCTGCCAAGGGCCACAACTTCTCCCGGGGTCAGGCTGGTTGAGCACGTAGTAAGCGCTGTCGGCGCACAGCATCGCGGTGCCGCGGCGCGCGCACCAGAGGGTGCGGGCGACATGTGGGAGAACGGTGGCGGGCGTGATCGTTGCCGAGGCGGCGGAGGGTCCCCGCACGGGGAGTTGTCTTCGCACCTCCGCCGTGTACGCCGACCCGGCGTCACCACGGGGGCGTTGGACCGGTCGAGGGGTGGCCGTCCTGTCGTCCCGGGGCAGGACAGCCGGCGCGCCGGCGGCCGGAAGCGGACCGCCGCGCCTATGGGCGTGAGGCGTTGGGACGTATCGGCTCGCCGTAGCCCCGTGGGCCTCGACGGCCAGGAGGAGTTGCGCGACGGGTCGCCGGCGGGGGCGGCCAGAGGGGCGGCCGCGCCAGCCGCGAGGAGTCCCGGCCGTCGCGGCCGCGTTCAGGACCGTCGCCCGCAGGGACGGTCACCCGTCGGGACGGTCACGCGCTGGGGACGGTCACGCGCGGGCGGCGCAGCCAGGCACGGAACGGTCACTCGACCGGGAAAAGGGAGGCGCTGCCGGGCCGTTGACGGCCCGGCAGCGCCCGACGGTCGCGGTGCGTCAGTCCTCAGCGCCGCGGCGCCTGCGCGCCGCCCACGTGATGCCGCCGCCGGCCGCGATGACCACGGCGGCCGCCGCGGCGATCAGCGGCGTCGAGCTGGACGAACCGGTCTCGGCCAGCCCGGGCGAGGAGGTGCTCGGCGCGGGCGCCGAGGTACTCGGCGTGTCGCTCGGCGTCGGCGAAGGAGGCGTGGGGGACGGTGCGGGGCTGGGGGACCCCTCGTCGCACACGGGTGCCGTCTTCGTCTCGTCGCGCCCGAACTGGTCGCCGTCGCTCGCCGTGATGACGAGGCGGACGGAGAGCTCCTTGTCGTGCTCGGGCAGCTTGAGCGTCCTGCGGAACTCCTTCGCGAACGTCTCGGTCGGCAGCAGGTCCTTGCCATCGACGGTGACGGTCACCGTGTTCTTGGCGTTGGCGCCGTAGTTGGTCAGCTCCAGGCTGACCTCGTCGCAGGTGACGGACCACGTGGGGGTGTGGGCGACCGCGGCGGAGGTGGCGAGTCCGGATCCGAGCGCGCCGACCGCGGCGGCGGCTATCAGAGCCCCGGAACGCCACCGCGTTCTGCTGATTTCTGTCACTGTTCCTCCATGGGTGACACGCCTCCACTGCCGGCGTGTGCGCGCACAGTACCGCCGGGGCACCGGCAGATCGCAGGCAGCGCGAGAGCCCCGTGGAGAAGGGCGGCTGAATTCGTGTCAGCCCTTGGACCGCTCCTTCATGCGCGTCCAGACGGGCAGGACGAACCAGCACAGGACGAACCAGACCACCAGGACGACGACGAGCCAGGCCGCGTGCACGTCGCCGACCACGACACGCATGATGAGCAGCAGCGCCGAGGCCATCGTGCACAGCAGCAGCACCAGGCCCACCATGGTCAGCCGGGACGCCCAGGTCACCGTCTGCGGCTTGAGGCGCTGGCCGCTCAGCATGCGGTGGAAGGAGACCGGGCCGATGAGGACACCGGTGGTCGCGGCGCCCAGCAGCACGGTCACGGCGTAGATGGTGCGGTCGGTGCCGGAGAGCTCCGTGAAGCGTGGCTGAAAGGCGACGGTGAGCAGGAAGCCGAAGAGGATCTGTCCGCCGGTCTGGGCGACACGCAACTCCTGGAGCAGATCGCCGAACCGGCGGTCCGCCCGCTCCTCCTCCGTCTCGTCACGGCCCCGTCGGCCGTGGTCGCTCCTCTTTTCCATCACGGGCTCCCTTCGCATCGGGCGGTGCGCTCACGGCCTGCGCGGCACCTGCCGGTCCGGCCGCCCGTTGACCGCCCGGCAAACGGATCAGCGGCGCAACGACGCCAGCCTCCGTCCGGCCGGGCCGAGGGCCCTGCCCTCGGCGGTCTCCTTCCACGGCTCGGCGCGCGCCTGGTCCGGCGCGTCGGCGATCGTCCAGCGCCGAGCGGTGAGTCCGGGATCGTCCAGTTGGTCCCAGCCGATGGGCACGGCCACCGGGGCGCCCGGTTTGGCCCGCACCGAGTAGGGGGCCACCGCGGTCTGCGCGTATCCGTTGCGCTGGACGTCGAGGTACAGCCGGTCGCCGCGCGCCTGTTTGCGCACCGCGGTGGTGAGGTGCTGCGGGTCGCGGGCGGCGAGCGTCTCGGCCACCTCCTGTGCGAAGGCCCGGGTCTCGTCGAAGCCGGAGGTGCCCGGCAGCGGAACGACGACGTGCAGCCCGCGGGACCCGGTGGTCATCAGCTGTGAGGGCAGCCGCAGTTCGTCGAGCAGTTCGCCGAGCCCGTGGGCCGCCCTGCGCACCGCCTCGAAGTCGTCGCCCGGCGGGTCGAGGTCGAACACGAGCCGGTCGGGGTGGTCGGGCGCCTTCACCCGGGACTGCCAGCGGTGGAAGGTGACGCATGCCTGGTCGACGAGGTACATGAGCGCGGCGGTGGTGTCGCACACGGTGTGCACGACGGTGCCGCCCTCCTTCTCGACCTCCGCCCTGCCGACCCAGTCGGGGTAGTGCTCGGGGGTGTGCTTCTGCATGAACCGGGGGCCGCCGACGCCGTCCGGGTGCCGCTCCAGCATCAGCGGCCTGCCGCGCAGGTGGGGAAGCATGTACGGCGCGATGCGGCGGTAGTAGGCGGCGAGATCGGCCTTGCTGATCCCGTCGTCGGGGAACAGCAGTTTGTCGGGGCGTTTGATCTCGACGCTGCGGTCGCCCGCCGCCACCCGGTGCGTGCTCATGGGCTCACCATCGCCTCCGCGACGAGCAGCCGCACGGCGGCGGCGATCGACTCGGCGTCGATGCCCGCCGCGTGCAACTGCTCCTGGGACGTGGCGGAGGCGGGCACGCCGCGTACCCCGAGGCGTACGAGCCGGGGCGAGGGACGGCCGTCGGCGAACGCCTCGGCCACCGCGTCGCCGAGACCGCCCTCGGGGTGGTGGTCCTCGACGGTGATCAGGCAGCCGGTGTCGTCGGCGGCCGTCTGCAGGGTCGCCGTGTCGACGGGCTTGACGCTGTACGCGTCCACGACACGCACCGCGATCCCCTCGCGTTCGAGCGCCTGGGCGGCTGCCAGCGCCTCGTGGACGGTCACGCCGGCGGCGATGACGCAGGCGCGGTCGCGACTGGAGGAGCGCAGCACCTTGGAGCCGCCGACGGGAAACTCCTCGTCGCGGCCGTAGAGCACCGGCATGTCGGAGCGGCTGGTGCGCAGGTAGCTGATGTTCGGCAGGTCGGCCATGGCGGCGACGAGCCGGACGGTCTGCGGCCCGTCGCAGGGGTACAGCACCGTGCTGCCCGGCACCGCGCGGAACAAGGCCAGGTCCTCCAGGCCCATCTGCGACGGACCGTCCTCGCCGATGGCGACACCGGCGTGCGAGCCGACGAGGTTGATGGAGGCGCGGCTGACGGCGGCCATGCGGATGAAGTCGTGGGCGCGGGTGAGGAAGGCGGCGAAGGTGGCGGCGAAGGGGACGTAGCCGCGGGCGGCCATGCCGACGGCGGCGGCGACCAGCTGCTGTTCGGCGATGTAGCACTGGAAGTAGCGACCGGGATGCTCCTTGGCGAACAGCTCGGTGCGGGTCGAGTCGCCGACCTCGGCGTCGAGGGCGACGACGTCGGTGCGGGCGGAGCCGAGGGCGGCGAGGGCCTGGCCGTAGGCGGTGCGGGTGGCGACCTCGTCACCGGTCTCGTACACCGGCAGGGTCAGTCCGCCGCCGCGCCGGTGGAGCACGCGCACCTCGGGCGGGGGTGCCACGTCGACCCTGGCGTCACGGACGCCGCCGAGCTCCCTGACCGCCTCCTCCGCGTCCGGGACCGGCTTGCCGTGCTTGCCCTCCTGGTCCTGCACGGCGGCCACCCCGTGTCCCTTGTGCGTCCGGGCCAGCACGGCGGTGGGGCGGCCGGCGGTCGCGGCCGCGTCGCTGAGGGCGGCATCGATCGCCGTGACGTCGTGCCCGTCGATGCGCAGCGTGTGCCAGCCGAACGCCCCCAGCCGGCGGGCGTAGGCATCGAGGTCCCAGCCGAACCGGGTGGGGCCCCGCTGGCCGAGCCGGTTGACGTCGACGATCAGCGTCAGATTGTCGAGCTTCTCGTACGCCGCGTGCTCGACGGCCTCCCACACGGAGCCCTCCGCCATCTCGCTGTCGCCGGAGAGGACCCAGACCCGGTAGGGGATCTGGTCGAGCCTCTTCCCGGCGAGCGCCATGCCGACGCCGACCGGCAGCCCCTGCCCCAGCGACCCGGTGGCCACGTCGACCCAGGGCAGGCGGGGCGTCGGATGGCCTTCGAGGCGGCTGTCGCGTTTGCGGAAGGTCAGCAGCTCGTCCTCGTCGATCGCCCCGGCGGCCCGGAAGAGGGCGTACAGCAGGGGCGACGCATGGCCCTTGGAGAGCACGAGCCGGTCGTTGCCGGGGTGCTCGGGCCGGGTGAAGTCGTAGCGCAGATGCTTGGCGAGGAGTACGGCGCCGATGTCGGCCGCGGACATGGAGGACGTGGGGTGTCCGGAGCCCGCGGCGTCGGCCGCGCGTACCGCGTCGACGCGCAACTGCTGTCCGAGCTCGGCCAGTTCTTCGGCTTGGGCTGTTGAGACATGCATCTCTTCGCTCCTTGGGAGGGGTGCCGCGGACGCGGACATGGGGAGCGCTGTGCGGGTGCCCGCACGCCCGGTCGTCAAACCGGCACCGGATGCCGGGCCCTCCCCCTGCGGGGGCGAAAAGGGCAGGTCACTCGTAGGTGCGGTGGTTCGGCTTGTCCTCGACGACCGGTGTCGAGGGCGGTACGACGACGCGGCGCCGCCTGGCGATGCTCGTGAAGGTGGCCACGCCGATGAAGCCGACGGCCATCAGGATCACGCCGATGACGTCGAGGTTCGCCCCCTCGACCTCCCAGTCGGTCGCGAACGTGAGTATTGCCCCGGCGGCGATCAGGATGATGCACCCGCCCAGACCCATGCGACTCACCTCTTCCGTTCTTCCGGTCCGCGCGCCTTCTGTTCTGCTTCGCGCCGATTCGCTGTCCGATGCGGGTACCCGACCGCGGTAGGGACATGCCCCGGATAGTTCACGCTGCGCAAAGGATCAAGAGCGGACCGGAGAGGGCAAGGTCACAGCCTTCTCCCCTGCTGCACCTTTGCGCCGCTGTCCTAACATCCGAGCATGACGGTCCTCCCCGATGACGGGTTCTCACTGGCCGCCGAGTTCCCGGATGCGACCCATGAGCAGTGGCAGCGCCTGGTCGAAGGCGTGCTGCGCAAGGCAGGCAAGGACGCCCAGGGCACGGCGGCCGAGGAAGCGCTGTCCACGGCCCTCGAGGACGGGATCACCACCCGTCCCCTGTACACGGCGGGCAGTGGTGCCGACGGCGCCGGCCTTCCCGGCTTCGCCCCCTTCACCCGGGGCGGCAGGCCCGAGGGCGGCGTGGTGTCCGGCTGGGACGTGCGCCAGCGCCACGACCGGCCCGATCCGGCGGCGGCCAACGAAGCGGTGCTCACCGACCTGGAGAACGGCGTCACCTCGCTCTGGCTGACCGTCGGCGCGTCCGGGCTGCCCGTCGACGCGCTGGGCGCGGCGCTGGACGGCGTCCTCCTCGATCTCGCTCCGGTCGTGCTCGACGCGGGCGACGACTTCGCGCGCGCGGCCGAGGCACTGCTGCGGCTGTACGAGGAGCGCGGCGTGGCCCCCGCGGCGGCGCTCGGCAACCTCGGCGCGGATCCGCTCGGCCTCGCCGCCCGCACCGGCCGGTACGACGGTCTCGACGACCGGATGGCCGCGGCCGCCGCTCTCGCCGTCCGGTGCGACGCGTCGTACCCGGGCCTGCGTGCCGTGACCGCGGACGCCCTGCCGTACCACGAGGCGGGCGCGACGGCGGCGCAGGAACTGGGCTGCTCCCTGGCGAGCGGTGTCGCGTGGCTGCGTGAACTGACGGCCGCGGGGCTGGGCGTGGACGCCGCCTGCGGGCAGCTGGAGTTCCGGTACGCGGCCACCGCCGACCAGTTCCTGACGATCGCGAAGCTGCGGGCCGCGCGCAGGCTGTGGTCCCGTGTCGCCGAGGTGTGCGGCGCCGCCGACGGCGCGGGGGCGCAGCGCCAGCACGCGGTGACGTCGTCGGTGACGATGACCCGCCGCGACCCGTGGGTGAACATGCTGCGCACGACGGTGGCCTCGCTGGCCGCCGGCGCGGGCGGTGCCGACGCGGTGACCGTGCTGCCCTTCGACCACGCGCTGGGCCTGCCGGACGCGTTCGCGCGCCGGATCGCCCGCAACACCTCCACCATCCTGCTGGAGGAGTCGCACATGGGCCGGGTGATCGACCCGGCGGGCGGCTCCTGGTACGTCGAGCGGCTCACGGACGAGCTGGCGCAGGCCGCGTGGGCGTGGTTCCAGGAGGTCGAGCGCGCCGGCGGCCAGGCGGCCGCGCTCCGCGGCGGCCTGGTCGGCGAGCGGATCGGCGCCGCGTGGGAGAGCCGCAGCCGCCGGCTCGCCACGCGCCGCGAACCGGTCACCGGGGTCAGCGAGTTCCCGCTGCTGGCCGAGGCGCCGGTGGAGCGCGACGCCGCTCCGCCGCGGCCGTCGGGTGGTCTGCCGGTGGTGCGCCGGGACGAGGCGTTCGAGGCGCTGCGGGCCCGTTCGGACGCGCACCTGGCGGCCGCGGGCGCGCGGCCGAAGGTGTTCCTCGCGGCCCTCGGGCCGGCGTCCGCGCACACCGCGCGGGCGACGTTCGCCGCCAACCTGTTCCAGGCGGGCGGCATCGAGCCGGTCCACGACCCGGTGAGCGTCGACGCGGCGTCCGCCGGCGCGGCGTTCGCCGCGAGCGGCGCGCAGGTGGCGTGCGTGTGCTCGAGCGACGCGGTGTACGCGGAGCAGGCGGGGCCGGTGGCCGAGGCCCTCAAGTCGGCCGGCGCGCGGTGGGTGTTCCTCGCCGGCCGCCCCGGCGAGCAGCGTGAGACGTACGAGAAGGCCGGGGTCGACGAGTTCGTCGTCGCGGGCGGTGACGCGGTCGCCGTGCTGACCTCGGTGCTCGACCGGATCGGAGTGGCGTGATGGGAATCCCGGATTTCGCGGGGATCGAGCTGGGCCAGGCCCCAAGTACCGGCGCGGGCACGGCCGGTGCGGACCGCTGGCGTGCGGCCGTCGCGGCGGCCACCGGCAAGGACGCGGACGAGCTGGTGTGGGAGACGCCGGAGGGCATTCCGGTCAAGCCCCTGTACACGGACGGCGATCTGGAGGGTGTCGACTTCCTCGGCACGTATCCGGGCGTCGCCCCGTTCCTGCGCGGCCCGTACCCGACGATGTACGTCAACCAGCCCTGGACGATCCGTCAGTACGCCGGTTTCTCCACGGCCGAGGAGTCGAACGCCTTCTACCGGCGCAATCTGGCCGCCGGGCAGAAGGGCCTGTCGGTGGCCTTCGACCTGCCGACGCACCGCGGCTACGACAGCGACCATCCGCGGGTGACCGGCGACGTCGGCATGGCGGGGGTGGCGATCGACTCGATCCTCGACATGCGGCAGCTGTTCGACGGCATCCCGCTGGACCGGATGAGCGTGTCGATGACGATGAACGGCGCGGTGCTGCCCGTCCTGGCGCTGTACATCGTGGCCGCCGAGGAGCAGGGCGTACCGCCCGAGAAGCTGGCCGGGACCATCCAGAACGACATCCTCAAGGAGTTCATGGTCCGCAACACCTACATCTATCCGCCGGCTCCCTCGATGCGGATCATCTCGGACATCTTCGCGTACACCTCGCAGAAGATGCCGCGCTACAACTCGATCTCGATCTCCGGCTACCACATCCAGGAGGCCGGGGCGACGGCCGACCTGGAGCTCGCGTACACGCTGGCCGACGGCCTGGAGTACCTGCGGGCCGGTATCGCGGCGGGACTGGACGTGGATGCGTTCGCGCCGCGTCTTTCGTTCTTCTGGGCGATCGGCATGAACTTCTTCATGGAGGTCGCCAAGCTGCGGGCCGCACGGCTGCTGTGGGCGAAGCTGGTGAAGAAGTTCGACCCGAAGAGCCCGAAGTCGCTGTCACTGCGCACGCATTCGCAGACATCGGGCTGGTCGCTCACCGCTCAGGACGTGTTCAACAACGTCACGCGCACCTGCATCGAGGCGATGGCGGCGACGCAGGGGCACACGCAGTCGCTGCACACCAACGCCCTCGACGAGGCGCTGGCCCTGCCGACCGACTTCTCGGCGCGCATCGCCCGCAACACCCAGCTCCTGCTCCAGCAGGAGTCGGGCACCTGCCGGGTCATCGACCCGTGGGGCGGCAGCGCGTACGTGGAGAAGCTCACGCACGACCTGGCCCGGCGTGCCTGGCAGCACATCGAGGAGGTCGAGGCGGCGGGCGGCATGGCGAAGGCCATCGACGCCGGCATCCCGAAGCTGCGGGTGGAGGAGGCCGCGGCCCGTACGCAGGCCCGGATCGACTCCGGCCGCCAGCCGGTGATCGGCGTGAACAAGTACCGGGTGGCGTCCGACGAGCAGATCGAGGTGCTCAAGGTCGAGAACTCCCAGGTGCGGGCCCAGCAGGTGGAGAAGCTGCGCAGGCTGCGGGCCGAGCGCGACGAGGCGGCCTGCCAGGACGCGCTGCGCGCGCTGACCGCGGCGGCCGAGGCCGGACCCGCGCAGGGCGGCGGCCTGGAGGGCAACCTGCTGGCGCTGGCCGTGGACGCGGCCCGTGCCAGGGCGAGCGTCGGGGAGATCTCCGACGCCCTGGAGAAGGTGTACGGCCGGCACTCGGGCCAGATCCGTACGATTTCGGGCGTGTACCGGAACGAGGCAGGCATGTCACCCGCGGTGAACCGCACCCGTGCCCTGGTGGACGCGTTCGAGGAGGCCGAGGGCCGCAGGCCGCGCATCCTGGTCGCCAAGATGGGGCAGGACGGGCACGACCGCGGCCAGAAGGTGATCGCGACCGCCTTCGCCGACCTCGGTTTCGACGTGGACGTCGGCCCGCTGTTCCAGACGCCGGCCGAGGTGGCGCGGCAGGCGGTCGAGGCGGACGTGCACATCGTCGGCGTCTCCTCGCTCGCGGCCGGCCATCTGACGCTGGTGCCGGCCCTGCGGGAGGAACTCGCGGCCGAGGGGCGCGAGGACATCATGATCGTGGTCGGCGGCGTGATCCCGCCCCAGGACGTCCAGGCGCTGCACGACGCGGGCGCGGCCGCGGTCTTCCCGCCGGGCACGGTGATCCCGGACGCGGCGAGGGACCTGGTGCACACGCTGGCGGGCTCCCTCGGCCACGAGTTGTAGGCCCATGCCGCCGAAGATCGACATCGACGCCTACGTCAAGGGCGTGCGGGACGGGTCGCGGGCGTACGTCGCCCGCGCCGTCACGCTCGTCGAGTCCACCCGCGCCGACCACAAGGTGCTGGCGCAGCAGTTGCTCACCGAGCTGCTGCCGTTCGCGGGCGCGGCCCGGCGGGTGGGCATCAGCGGTGTGCCCGGCGTCGGCAAGTCCACGTTCATCGACGCGCTCGGGTCGATGCTCACGGGCCGCGGTCATCGGGTCGCGGTCCTCGCGGTCGACCCGTCGTCCACCCGGACCGGCGGCTCCATCCTGGGCGACAAGACCCGGATGGAGCGGCTCGCGACGGACCCGGCCGCCTTCGTGCGGCCCTCCCCCAGCGCGGGCACGCTCGGCGGTGTGGCGAAGGCGACCCGCGAGACGGTCATCGTGATGGAGGCCGCCGGGTACGACGTCGTGCTGGTCGAGACCGTCGGCGTCGGCCAGTCCGAGACCGCGGTCGCCGACATGGTCGACTCATTCCTGCTGCTGAGTCTCGCCCGCACCGGGGACCAGCTCCAGGGCATCAAGAAGGGCGTGCTGGAGCTCGCGGACGTGATCGCCGTGAACAAGGCGGATGGCCCGCACGAGCGCGACGCCCGGTCCGCCGCCCGGGAACTGGCCGGCGCCCTGCGGCTGATGCAGCCGGCCGACGCCGCCTGGACTCCCCCGGTGCTGTCGTGCAGCGCTCGCGAGGGCACCGGACTCGACGCGGTGTGGGAGCGGGTGGAACAGCACCGGACGGTGCTGGAGTCGACGGGGCGGCTGGCGGCGAAGCGGCGTGACCAGCAGATCGACTGGACCTGGGCCATGGTCCGCGACGCGCTGGTGGAACGGCTGCACCGGCACCCGGCCGTGCGGGATCTCGCGCCGGACGTCGAGCGCCGGGTCAGGGAGGGCACGCTGACCGCGACGCTCGCGGCGGAGCGCCTGCTCGAGGCGTTCACGCGGCCGCGGTAGACGACCCGCGACCGTACGAGCCGGGCGCGGACCGCCGTCCGCACCCGGCCTCATCCCATCGGCCGCTCGACCGGCCGTCCGGGTCCCCCGGCCGGCCCGCTCCAAACCCCGGTCCCCGTCGTGGTGTCGCGGCCGGTGGCGCGGGTACTCGCCTCGGCCGACCAGCCGACGGGACAGAGCGAGGAGCGTGCGTCATGCTGATCGCATTTCTGACGGCCCACGAGGGCGTGGAGCAGATCGAGCTCACCGACCCGTGGGAGGCCGCGAAGAAGGCGGGCCACGAGCCGAGGCTGATCGCAACGCGCCCCGGCACGGTGCAGGCCTTCCGCCATCTCGACAAGGCGGACACCTTCCCGGTGGACCAGGTGGTGTCCGAAGCGTCCGCCGACGACTACGACGCGCTGGTGCTGCCCGGCGGCGTGGCCAATCCGGACGCGCTGCGCATGGACGGCAAGGCCGTCGCCTTCGTACGGGCCTTCTTCCAGGCGGGCAAGCCGGTCGCCGCGATCTGCCACGGCCCGTGGACGCTGGTGGAGGCCGATGTCGTCCGGGGGCGCACCCTGACGTCCTGGCCGAGCCTGCGCACCGACATCCGCAACGCGGGCGGCGACTGGGTGGACGAGCAGGTGCAGGTCTGCCAGGCGGCGCCGAGCACCCTGATCACGAGCCGCAAGCCGGGTGACCTCAAGGCGTTCTGCGAGGCGTTCACCACCGAGTTCGCGCGCGTCTCCGGGGTCACGGCGGGCCGCTGATCGAAGGCGGCACCGGGGCGTGGCCCCGGTGCCGCTGCGGCCCGGCAACCGGTCGGCTGCGCAGCCGGCATCCGATCAGCTGTGCCCGCGGGAGCGGGCGCCCTCGCGCGTGCGTCCCGAGGCGACCGGGCGCTCGGGGTGGCGTCGCAGGTATTCGCCCTCCAGCTCCTTCATGCGCACGTCGTGCGCCGCGAACGCGGCCGCCGACCCGTACAGCAGCGTGTCGTGGCGGCTGCGGTGGATGCTCTCCAGCTCGCGCAGCAGGTCCTGCTCCTCCAGGCGTGCCGGGTCGACGCCCTGGCGCTCGGTCTCGTTCACGGCCAACCGTCCCTTCCGATCGTCGCTGTGCCCCGCGCCCCCTCGACGGGCGCGGAGCGGCGTGTCGCCGCCCACCCCGCGGGTACCCGCTCGTGACGCGATATCCGGCCTCCGAGGGAGGAAGACCATGGAGCCGGCGATTCTCACTCCTCTCCACGAGCGTCCCGGACCGTGGGCGAGCGTGCAGGTCGGCACGGCCTGGACGGAGGAGTCCACCCCCGCCGGGCGCCACACGCTGCCACACCGGCCGCACGGGAAGGGCGAGCGGACATGACCACGCGGACCGCGTCCCCCACGCAACAGCGCGAGGTCCTGCGGGTGCTGCTGGACGAGCACGGCAGCACCTACGCCGAGGAGGCGGGCATCCGGCTGAAGGACACGCCGCAGCCGCTGTACCGGCTGCTGGTGCTCACCTGTCTGCTGAGCGCCCGTATCCGCAGCTCGGCCGCGGTCGCCTCCGCGCGGGAACTCAGCGGCGCTGGGATGCGCAGCGCCCGCGCCATGGCCGGCGCCTCCTGGCAGGACAGGGTCGACGCCCTCGGCAGGGGCGGCTACCGGCGCTACGACGAGAGCACGGCGACACAGCTGGGCAAGGCGGCCGAGCTGGTCCTCGACAAGTACGGCGGAGATCTGCGCCGCATGCGCGAGGAGGCGGGCAAGGATGCCGGCGAGCTGCGGAAGCTGCTGCGTCAGGTGCCGGGTCTCGGACCTGCCGGGGTGGAGATCTTCCTGCGTGAGGTGCAGGGCTTGTGGCCCGAGGCGGGTCCGCTGCTGGACGACAAGGCCCTGGACGGTGCCCGCCGGCTGGGGCTGCCCGCCGACGCGCAGACCCTGCTGAAATCGGCCCGCGGCCTGAAGTCCGTGCGGAACAACGACCCGGCGCACCTCGCGGCGGCGCTCGTCCGGGCGGCGGTCGACACGGGGGTCGCCGACGCGGTGACGGCGGAGGCCGGCGGGGCGGCTGCGAAGAGCTGATCGACGCCGGCGGGACGCGACGGGGGGCGACGAGTTCACCGGCGACGGGCCGCCGAAGGTTTCGGCACATGGTTCGGCCGGCCGGGTGACAGGGGTGCGCCCGGCCGGCCGGACCGCTGGAGGGTTGGAGGGGATCGGCCCGAAAGGCCGTCACTTGCCGAGGGAGCGCTTCAGTTCGGCCTTGTTCATGGAGGAGCGGCCGTGCACGTTGCGGCGCTGCGCCTCCGCGTACAGCTGGTCGTACGTGGGGCCCTCGGAGCCCTTGCCCGAACGCTTCCCGCCGCGGCTGGAGGAGGACATGTCCTGCTTGGACGTCTTGCTCGCCGTACGGGACTCGCCGGAACGGGCCCGTTCCTTGTTGACCGTCCGCGCCGCGATCTCCTTGGCGCGCTTGCTGCTCTCGCCGCGTTGCTCGGCGCTCTCCTTGATGTGCTCGTACTGCCGTTCCCTCTTGGGGCTGGAACCGCGGGGCATGACTACTCCTTCGACCGGGACGGAACCGACCCGTCCACCGTGCGCCGCACCGAACGGTGCCGCAATCGCCGCCGCCGGGCGCTGCGGCGATCGGGTACTGCGGGTACCCGCACCGGACGCGGGCAATCGGGCAGAGGCTGGGTGTCCGGCGAAGTGACAGGGGTGCCGGACGCCCGCCGGTGCGCACAAGTGCCGGGGCTCCCCGCCGCGCGTAAACTCCACAGCGGGGCGGCGATCGTTCCCGGTCGCCCGCGCTGCCCGAGAGGGAGTGGTCGAGACACATGCCTGCGCACGCGCCCTTCGAGGGAGGCGGCGGGCAGAGCCACACACCGGCGATCCTCCAGCGGCTCACCGAGGAGAACGCCGCGCTGCGGGACGGCATCACCCGACGCCATCTGACCGACGTGGCCACCGGCATCCTCGCCGCACAGTTGCAGACCTCGCCGTCCGAGGCGGCCGAGCACCTGATGCGGCTGGCGCGGGCCGCCGCGGCGAGCCCGGAGGACATCGCCGCCGACATCGTCAACGGTGTGGCCGGGTCCATCACGGTCTCCGCGCCCCCTGCTCCCGACCGCGAGCCGGAGGACGCCGTGCGGACCGACGCGCGCCGGCTGCGCCGGGTCACGGCCGCGGCGGAGGCCGAGGAGTCCGTCTCCAGGGGTGCCGCGACGCTCCTCGACGGCGGGCTGCGTCCGCTCGGGGTGGAGGCGCTGTGGCTGTGGCGGCTGACGGATGCCGGCTGCCTGGAGCTCATGGGGCATGCGGGAGTCGGCGCCCTGGAGGCGGCCCAGTGGCGGTGGATCCCGCCGGCCGCGCCGTTGCCCGTGCGCAGGGCGCTCACGGACGGCGAGCCGGTCTGGCTGCCGGACGGTCCCGCCGACGGGGACGTGCTGCCCGGGCCCACCGCGCGGGCCGCGCGGGCCGTCCTCCCGCTGCGGACGCGTGGCTCCGCGGTGGGTCTCGCCCTGGCCGTCTGGCCGGACAGCACCGAGCTGGACGAGCGGCTGCGTGTCTCGCTGCCCGCGCTCGTGGAGGTCGCGGGCCGGCTGCTGGGCGCGGCGGCGGAGCCGGCCGCCGAACTGCCCGCGCTGGACGACCTCCTGGACTCCCTGGTGAGTCCCGCGATGACGCTGCACCGGGATCCGGGCGAGGCGTCCCTGACGGTCGAGCACGTCAACGCGCAGGCGGCCGAGGCCCTCGGCGGCGCGCACCGGGTGGCGGGCCGTCCGATCGAGGTGGCGTTCCCCCTGGTGCACCGGGACCTGTCGGCGATGGCCCGCCGCGCACAGTACGCGGGCTTCCTCCAACGGGCGGCGCGGCTACCCGCCGAGCACAACGGCGCCGAGACCCCCGCCCCGCTCCTGGACGTGCGGGTCCTTCCGGCGGGCCGGGACCGCGCCGTCGTCCTGTGGCACACGGTGAGCGACCGCCGCACGGCGGTGGGGCGGGCCGTGGGACGGCTGCAGGGCCTCGCGCTGTTCGAGGACGACCTGACGACGGGCCGGACGACGTGGACGGCGCAGACGTACGCGATCTTCGGCATGGCCCCGGACGCGGTCCCGCTGCCCCTGTCCGCACTGCGCTCGCGCGTGCATCCCGAGGACGTGGACGACCTCACGGAGCTGCTCACCGATGTGGTGGAGCGCCGCAAGGGCGCATCGGCCGTGGTCCGGGTGGTACGGCAGGACGGCGGCCCCCGTCATGTACGGATCGCCGCCGAGCCGCTGCTGCGCGAGTCCACGCTCACCGGGATCACGGGCGTCTACCAGGACATCTCCGCCGAGTACCACACGGAGGTGGCGCTCACCGCGACGTTCGACCAGCTCAACGCGGTGCGCGCGCAGGCCGTCCTGCGGCACCGGCTGGTGCTCCAGTTGCAGCAGGCCATCGTGCCCGAGATCCCGTCACCGGCCCGGCTGCCGGGACTGAGCGCGGCGGCCCGCTACCGCCCGGCGGCGGCGGAGTACCGGGTCGGCGGCGACTGGTACGACATCCTGCCGCTGCCGGACGGGCAGGTGATGGTGGCGGTCGGCGACGTCGCGGGACACGGGATCGACTCGGCCACGGGCATGGTCGCCCTGCGCAACGCCCTGCGGGGGCTGGCGTTCACGGGGCATCGGCCCGGCCGGCTCATGGGCTGGCTCAACGAGGTGACGCTGCACGCGCCGGGGCACCCCACGGCCACGGCCGTGTGCGCGCTGTACGACCCGGCGGAGCGCGTCCTGCGCTGGGCGAGCGCGGGCCATCTGCCGCTGCTGCTGGTCCGTGAGGGCAGGGCCCGGCTGCTGGAGCCGCCGCACGACATCCTGCTCGGCGCCCTGCCGACGTCCTCCTACGACGAACGGACGACCGCGCTGCTTCCCGGTGACACGCTGCTGCTGTTCACGGACGGTCTCATCGAGCGGCGTCACGACGGCCTGGACAAGGGGCTGGACGCGCTGCGCCTGACCGCGGAGGAACTCGGCCCGTGCTCCGTCGGTGAGCAGGTGGACCGGCTGCTCGGGGCGGCCACCGGCGACACGGACGACGACACCAGCCTCATCGCCATCCGTACCTCCTGACGCCGGGCCGGGCCGTCGCGCCCTCGGCCACCGCCTGCGGCTCCGCTCCGGCCGCCCTCCGTACGCGGACTGCGCGCACAGCCCGGGCCGTCGCGTCGCCCGCGGTCACGGGCGGCGCGGCTCTCCCAGCAGGGCCCGGATCTTCGCCAGCAGCCTGATGGCGTCCACGGGCTTGGCCACGTAGTCGTCGGCGCCCGCGGCGAGGGCGTCGGCCCTGTCGCCCGGCATGGCCTTGGCGGTGACGACGATGACCGGGACGTGCCGGGCGCGCGGGAGGTCCCGCATGGCGGCCATGGTCGCGTAGCCGTCCATGCCCGCCATCATCACGTCCATCACGACGAGTCCGATCTCGTCGTGGGTCCGCAGCAGTTCGATGCCTTCCCTGCCGTTGTCGGCCGCCAGGACGCTGATGCCCTCGCGCTCGAGGATCTCGGTGAGGGCGAACACGTTGCGCCTGTCGTCGTCCACGACGAGGACGGTGTGACCGGCGGCGGGAATGCCCCGGGCGGCCATGTCCGTCTCGTCCGCGGCGGTGCCGTCGGCGACCGACGCCTGCAATGCGCCGCCGCGCCCGTGGACCGGCAGGAAGAGGGTGAAGCAGCTGCCGCGTCCGGGGGCGCTGTCCACCTCGATCACACCGCCCAGCAGGCTGGCGACCTCCCGGCTGATGGACAGGCCGAGTCCGGTGCCGCCGTAGTGGCGTGAGCTGGTGCCGTCGCCCTGCTGGAAGGCGCCGAACATGCTCTCCAGGCGGTCGGCGGGGATGCCGATGCCGGTGTCGCGGACGTGGAAGGCGACGACGGTGCCGGTGCCGCGCAGGGGGGCGGGCACCTTGTCGTCGGGGACGTTCGCGACGCGCAGCTCGACCCGCCCCTGTTCGGTGAACTTCAGGGCGTTGGACAGCAGGTTGCGCAGTATCTGGCGCAGCCGCGACTCGTCGGTGGTCAGGCGGTCGGGCGTGCCGGGTTCCGCGATCACCTCGAAGGCGAGGTCGTGCTCGCCCGCGACGGGCCGGAAGGTGGCCTCGACGTACTCCATGAGGTCGGACAGGGCGAACGGGGCCGGGTGGACGGGCATCTTGCCGGCCTCGACCTTCGACAGGTCCAGGATGTCGTTGATGAGCTGGAGCAGGTCGGAGCCGGCCGAGTGGATGACCTGCGCGTAGTCGACCTGCTTCTCGGTCAGGTTGCCCTCGAGGTTCTGTGCGAGGAGCTGGGCCAGGATGAGCAGGCTGTTGAGCGGGGTGCGCAGTTCGTGGCTCATGTTGGCCAGGAACTCGGACTTGTACATCGACGTGCGGGACAGCTGCTGGGCCCGCGCCTCCAGTTCCTGGCGGGCCTGCTCGATCTCCAGGTTCTTGCGCTCGATGTCGCGGTTGCGGTCGGCCAGCAGAACCGCCTTCTCCTTGAGTTCGGCGTTGGAGCGCTGGAGCTCCTCCTGACGTGCCGTCAGTTCCTTGGAGCGTGTGCTGAGTTCGGCGGTGAGCCGCTGCGACTGCTCCAGCAGTTCGTCGGTGCGGCTGTTGGCGAGCAGGGTGCTGACGTTGACGCCGACGGTCTCGATGAACTGGTCGAGGAAGTCGCGGTGGACGACGGTGAGCGGGCGCACGGCGGCGAGTTCGATGACCGCGAGCACCTGTTCCTCCAGGACGACGGGCAGCACGAGCAGATGGCTCGGGTCGGTGCTTCCGGTGCCGGTCGTGACGGTGGCGTAGCCGGATGGCAGGTCGTGCACCTCGACGGGGCGGCGGCTGTGCGCGGCCTGGCCGACGAGGGACTGGCCGAAGCGGAAGCGGCGCGGTGGGGCGCCGGGGCCCTCGGGAGAGCCGTACGAGGCGATCATGACGAGTTCAAGCCCGTCGGGTCCCTCCTCGGCCAGGAAGAATCCGCCGTACTGGGCGCGGACGAGCGGCGGGAGCTCCTCCATGATGCGTTCGGCGACCACGTCGAGGTTGCGGGTGCCCTGCATCAGGCCGGACATCCGGGCGAGGTTGCTCTTGAGCCAGTCCTGCTCCTCGTTGGCGCGGATGGTGGCGCGCAGGGACTCCACCATCGCGTTGATGTTGTCCTTGAGGTCCCCGACCTCGCCCGGGGCCTCGACCGTGATGGAGCGGGTGAGGTCCCCCTCGGCGACGGCACTGGTGACCTCCGCGATGGCCCGCACCTGACGGGTCAGGTTGCCGGCGAGTTCGTTGACGTTGTGGGTGAGCCGTTTCCAGGTGCCGGAGACGCCCTCGACCTCCGCCTGCCCGCCCAGCCGGCCCTCGCTGCCGACCTCGCGGGCCACCCGGGTGACCTCCGCCGCGAACGAGGAGAGCTGGTCGACCATCGTGTTGATGGTGGTCTTCAGCTCCAGGATCTCGCCGCGGGCGTCGACGTCGATCTTGCGGGTGAGGTCGCCGCGGGCGACGGCCGTGGTGACCTGGGCGATGTTGCGCACCTGGTTGGTGAGGTTGTTCGCCATCGAGTTGACGTTGTCGGTGAGGTCCTTCCAGGTGCCGGAGACACCGCGGACGTTGGCCTGTCCGCCGAGGTTGCCGTCCGTGCCGACCTCGCGGGCCACCCGGGAGACCTCCTCGGCGAACGAGGAGAGCCGGTCGACCATCGTGTTGATGGTCTCCTTGAGTTCGAGTATCTCGCCCCGTGCGTCGACGCGGATCTTCTGAGTGAGGTCGCCGCGGGCGACGGCGGTGGCGACCTGGGAGATGTTGCGGACCTGGGAGGTGAGGTTGTCGGCCATGGTGTTCACGCCCGACGTCAGCTCGGTCCACACTCCGCTGCCGCGTGTCTCCCGTGCCTGGCCGCCGAGCAGCCCCTGGCCGCCGACCTCGCGGGCGACGCGGGTGACCTCCGAGGTGACCAGGGACAGCTGGTCGACCATCTCGTTGTAGATCCCCGCGATCTCACCGAGCAGGTCCGAGGAGTCGCTCGGCAGCCGGACGGACAGGTCTCCGTCGCGCACGGCGACGAGGCCGGCGAGCAGCTTCCTCAGCTCCTCCTCGCTCAGTTCGGCGGGCGGCCGGCCCGGTTCGGGGCCCGGCGCGGGGGCGGACACATCCATCGCAGACCTCGTGCTGTGGGGAGCGCGGCGCCGCGCGTCACGAGGGCAGACGGCGTCGTCTACGGCTTCCTCCACTGTGGCACGCGGGCATGGGTGGGACACCCCCGCGGACGCTCACGATTCGCCGGCCGTCGCGGTCGGCTCATCCCGGGATGTCGACGGCGAACCACACGGTCTTGCCGGTGCCGTGCCGGGCCGAGCCCCATTCGGCGGAGAGCCGCTCCAGCAGGTAGAGACCGTGTCCGGAGGACCGGGCGGCGCGGTGCGGGCCGTGGGGACGGGGCCGGACGGCGCTGGTGTCGCTGACCTGGACCCAGATGCGGCCGGGCCCCGGGGCGAGCTCCAGCTCGTAAGCGAAGCCGCCGTGCCGGTAGGCGTTGGTCACCACCTCGGACACCAGGAGCAGCACGTCGCCCACGGCCATGGCCATGCCGGGTCCGGTCTGCGGGAACCAGTCGTGCAGGGCCTCCCGCGTCAGGTCCCGGCAGCGCGCCACGACCCCCGGTCCGCCTTCGAGGGCGAACCGGCGGCCGGTCGAGACCGGGCTCAGTTCCGGTGGGCTACCCATAACGTGCCAGTGCCCACCAAATCTGCATCAAAGCACGCAAAAATGGGAATGCCCCCTCACAACAGGGATTCGCCCGACGGTCCCGCTGCAGCCCACAGCGCCGGCCTTCTGCCCCGTCGAAGGAAACCTGATGTCCAGCACCACAGACGCCCAGCCGTCTCCCCCTCTGGAGGCCGCGCCGCCGTGTCCCGGCCGCGCCGCCCGCGCCGCGGTGGCCGGGCTGCCGGAGATCCGTGATCCGCGGGCCGTCAGCCCCGCGGACGCCCGACCGCTCTCGGCGGCGCTCCTGCGACGCCTGGCCGAGCTCGACGAGGGGTCCGCGGAGTACGCGTACGTCCGCAACACGCTGGTCGAGCTCAACCTGAGCCTGGTCAAGTTCGCGGCGGCCCGGTTCGGCAACCGGGCCGAGCCGATGGAGGACATCATCCAGGTCGGCACGATCGGCCTGATCAAGGCGATCAACCGCTTCGACGTGCGGCGGGAGGTGGAGTTCGCCTCCTTCGCGCTGCCGACCGTGGTCGGCGAGATCAAACGGTACTTCCGCGATGCCAGCTGGTCGGTGCGTGTCCCGAGGCGGCTGCAGGAGCTGCGCATCGAGCTCGCGAAGGCACTCGACGTGCTGGAGCAGCGGCTGGGCCGCACGCCCACCACCGCCGAGCTGGCCGAGCACCTGCACGTCAGCGAGGAGGAGGTGCTGGAGGGCGAGCGCGCGTCCAACGGCTACACCGCCCAGTCACTGGACACGGCGGTCAACGACGAGGACGCCTCGACCGGTGTCTCGCGCCGTCTGGGCGTGGAGGACCCGGCGTTCGACATCGTGGACTGCCTGGAAGCGCTCAAGCCGCTCATCGCGACGCTCGACGAGCGCGACCGGCTGATTCTGTCGCTGCGGTTCCGCGAGGAGCTCACCCAGGCCGAGATAGGCGAGCGGCTGGGCATCTCGCAGATGCACGTCTCCCGGCTGCTCGCGCGGATTCTGGCCACGCTGCGCGACGGCATCATGGCCTGACACCGCAGGAATGACGGCACGGCGGTGACACGGCGCGGAGTCACGGCGGAATCACGGCGCGAGGTCACGGCCCGACCGGTCCCGCTCCGCCGGCCGCTGCCCGGCGCCGGGCGGGCGGGCTGTCCCGCGGTGCGCGGGCGGGGGGACCGGGACCTCGACCCAGACCACCTTGCCCGAGCCGCGGGGCTCGGAGCCCCAGGTGCGGGCGAGGCGTTCCAGGATGATCAGGCCGTGGCCGCCGGGCTGGGCGAGGTCGTTCGGCGGGCGGCGGCGCGGCGGCTCGGGGCTGGCGTCCGCGACCTCGATCCGCAACCGCGGCCCCGACTGGTGGAGCACGAGCTCCCGCGGCCCGCCCGCGTGCAGGCAGGCGTTGGTCACGATCTCCGAGACGAGCAGCAGCACGTCCTCGACGACCTCGCCGTTCTCGTCGTCGAGCCCGATCTGGTCCCTGGCCTGCGTCCAGCCCCAGTCGTAGAGCGCGTCCTGCGTGAAGTCGCGGCACCGGCTCACCACGCCCTTCGTGCCGTGCAGCGCCAGCCTGCGGGTCTGTCCCGGGCCGCGGAGGGTCGTGTTGTCCATCGGGCCCCCCGTTATGCCGGCCGCTCGTCCGCCAGCGCTTCCTCGACGCCGGCGTACACCTGGAAGACTGCGTGCGCTCCGGTGATCTCGAACATCCGCGCCACCGGCGGGCGAAGCCCGGCGAGTTCGATCCTGGCCCCCGCCTCCAGCGCGGCCAGCCTCGCGTGCAGCAGGACGTTCAGGCCGGTGGAGTCGCAGAAGCCGAGCGGGCCGCAGTCCACGAGGATGCGCCGGGCCCCCTGGCGCACGTGCAGGGCCAGGGCCTCGCGCAGCGGCTCGGCCGTGTCGTGGTCGAGCTCGCCGCTGAGCGTGAGGACGACGGCGTCCGCCCGCCGCTCAGTGGTCACGGAGAACCGATCGCCTCCGGTGGCCGCCTCGTCTCCGGCCCCTCTGGTGGCTTCCGGGCCCATGGGTTCCCGCCTCCTCGACTACTCCGTACCGGTGGCACCTGCGGGTACCCGCCCACCGCTCCGGCACACCGGTCCCCCGCGAAATCCACCCGGACTGGTGCGACCATGGATCAACAGCCGCCGAAGGGGTACATGACGTTCCCGACGTTGGACGGAGCACCGGCGATGAACCCCATCAAGGAAACGCCCCGCGCCGCGCACATGCGGCCCGTCTCCGGCCGGGTCACGGGTGCGGGCATCGCGGCGGCCCCGCCGAACCGGACCGGAACCGAGCCGCTGCCCGAGGACCACACGCAGGCCATCCTCCAGGCCACCAAGGAGGTCGCGGCGCTGCTCAAGGCGTCGGGCTACCCGTTCGCGCTCGTCGGGAGCGTGGCGGTGTACGCCTACGGGGTGCCGCTGCGGCTGCAGCACGACTCGGACTTCTGCCTGCGGCGCAAGGATGCGGAAGGCGTCGTGCGGGCCCTCACGCAGGGTGGGGTCGAGGTGGTGTCGCCGCCGGAGGACTGGCTCGTGAAGGCGCGGACGGGCGGCGAGGAGATCGACCTGATCTTCGAGCTGGCACACCGCCCGGTCACCAAGGAGATGCTGGACCGGGCCGAGATCCTGCCGGTGGACTCCGTACACATGCCGGTGCTGGCGCCGACGGACCTCATGAGCAGCAGACTCGCGGCGCTCTCCGAGCACCACTGCGACTTCGGCCGGCTGCTGCCCGTCGCGCGGGCGCTGCGCGAACGGGTCGACTGGGACGCGCTGCGCCGCGAGTACTCGGCGTCCCCGATGCCGGACGCGTTCTTGTACCTGCTGGAACGGCTCGACGTGATCTCGCCGCGCGCCGGCGGCACGGGAGGTCTGCCATGAAGGGCCTCGAGGCGTCCGAGTACCGCATCGCGCGGCTGCGCGAGCGGCTCGCGGAGGAGGACGTCGCGGAACTGGGCGTCCAGATCGACATGCGCGGCGGATACGTGCACCTGAACGGCATCGTGTCCAGCGTGTCGTGCAGGGCCGAGATCCTGCGCATCGCCGAAGCCGAACTCGGCGGGCTGCCGATGCGGGCCGATCTGATGATCGCCGGCGCGACGGCCCCCGAACGCCCCGAGGAGCTGGAGTGATTCGCGTAGCCGCCGTCGGAGACATCCATCTGGGCCCGGACAGCCAGGGTTCGCTGCGTCCGGCCTTCGACACGCTCGGCGAGAGTGCCGACGTCCTGCTGCTGGCCGGCGACCTGACGCGGCACGGCACGGTGGAGGAGGCGCAGGTGGTGGCCGCCGAGGTGACAGGACTGCCCGTTCCCGTCGTCGCCGTGCTGGGCAACCACGACTACCACAGCGACCAGGAGGACAAGGTCACCACGGTCCTCCAGCGGGCGGGGGTCACGGTCCTCGAGGGCTCGGGCACCGTGCTGGACGTCGACGGCACCCGGCTCGGGGTCGCCGGGACGAAGGGCTTCTGCGGCGGGTTCGCGGGGCGCAGCGCGGGCGAGTTCGGCGAGTCGGAGATGAAGGCGTTCGTCCGCTACACCCGGCGGTGCGCGGCGGACCTGTGCCGTTCGCTGCTGGAGCTGGAGGACCGCGGCTGCGCCGCGCGGATCGCGCTGACGCACTACTCCCCCGTGCCGGACACGCTCGCCGGTGAGCCGCCGGAGATCTACCCGTTCCTGGGCAGTTATTTGCTGGCCGAGGCGGTGGACGAGGCCCGTGCCGACCTCGCGGTGCACGGGCACGCGCATCTGGGCACCGAGCACGGGCTGACCGCCGGCGGTGTGAAGGTGCGCAACGTGGCCCAGCCGGTCATCGGGCACGCCTTCGCCGTGTACCACCTGCCGGTGCGGGCGCCCGCCGCCCTGTGAGCCGGCCCCCGGCGGCGAAAGCGCCCCCTGTGGCACGTTTTGGCCGTGAAGTCCCGGGCAGCCGCGTGTTGTGCTTCGGACCGGAGCACACCCCGCGGGAGCCGAGGCTCCGGGTGCGGGAGACCGGCCCGGCGGCCGCTTCCGCGGGTGAGTCGAATCCTTCAAGGCACCACACCCTGCAGGAAGACCCGACATCATGCGCACGCTGGCACAAGGCAAGCACTCGCACTCCGATGCACCCGACACCGCAGACGCCTTCCGGAGGATGGCCGAGCTGGACGAGGGCCCGGAACGGCAGGAGCTACGACAGGAGATCGTGGCGGCCTGGCTGCCCATGGCCGAACGGATCGCGGGGCGGTTCCGCAACCGCGGCGAATCCCTGGAGGACCTGCAACAGGTCGCCGCACTCGGCCTGGTGAAGGCCGTCGACCGCTACGACCCCTCGCGCGGGGCTTTCGAGAGCTTCGCCGTCCCCACCGTCGTGGGCGAGGTCAAGCGCCACTTCCGCGACCACATGTGGGCCCTGCACGTACCCCGCCGGGTGCAGGACCTGCGCAACCGGGTCCGCTTCGCGCGCCAGGACCTGAGCCAGACCATCTCCGGCCGCTCTCCCACGGTCGCCGAGATCGCCGAACGTGCCGGTGTGTGCGAGGAGGACGCGCTCCTCGGCCTGGAGGCCCTGGAGAGCTTCACGGCCCTGTCCCTCGACGCCGAGCTGCCGGGCGCGGACGACGGCTACTCCATCGGTGACACGCTCGGCTCCGCGGATCCCGCGATCGACGTCCTCGTCGACCGCGAGGCGGTCAAACCCGGCCTGCGCAAGCTGCCGGAGCGCGAACAGAACATCCTCTACATGCGCTTCTTCCGCGACATGACCCAGAGCAGCATCGCCCAGACGCTCGGCATCTCCCAAATGCACGTCTCCCGGCTCATCAGCCGTTGCTGCGACCAGCTGCGCAACGAGGTCATGCGGGACGCCGCATGAGCGGTAATGCCGGATAAGCGAGCATTCTGCCCCGGCGGCGGGGAACCCTGAGCGCATGGATCTCCGCGAGACACTGCGCCCCGACGCCACACTCTCCGCTCTGACCCAGGGCTACGCCTGGCTCCCGGACCTGCTGCGCCGGGAAGGCGGCGCACCCGTCCGCATCCGGCTGTTCGGCCGCCGCGCCATCGTGCTGCACGGTGTGGACGCGGCCCGCTTCTTCTACGACGAACGCCACGTCAGGCGCCGCTCCGCGCTGCCCGGACCCGTGCTGGACACCCTGCTCGGGCACGGGGGCGTGCACACGCTGGACGGCGAGAGCCACCGGGTGCGCAAGGTGCTGCTCCTGTCCCTGCTGAAGGACGAGGCAGCCGTGGGCTCGCTCGCGGAGCACGCCGGCACGGAGTGGGACCTCGCGTCCCGGTCGTGGGCCGCCACGGCGCGGACCGAGCTGTTCACCGAGGCCGCGCGGGTGATCACCCGCGCGGCCTGCTCATGGGCGGGCATGCCGCTCGGCGACGACGAGGTCCCGGCCGTGGCGGACGACCTGGTGGCCATGGTCGACGGCTTCGCCGCAGCGGGACCCCGGCACTGGCGAGCGCGCCAGGCCCGCGCCCGGCAGGAGGCGCGGATCGCGGAGCTCGTCGAGGCGGTGCGCGGCGACGCGGTCCCGGACGAGGACGGCGCGCCGCGCGGCTCGGCCCTGCGGGCGGTCGCCCTGCACCGGGACGCGGACGGCCGGCCGCTGGACACGCACACGGCCGCGGTGGAGGTGCTCAACGTCCTGCGCCCGACGGCCGCCGTCGCCTGGTACCTGACCTTCGCCGCACACGCCCTGCACCGCTGGCCCCTGCACCGCGACGCCCTGCGCACCGGCGATCCCGCGTACGCCGAGGCGTTCGTCCACGAGGTGCGCCGCTTCTACCCGTTCACGCCCTTCGTGGTCGGTCTGGCGGCGGCCGACGTGCGGTACGAGGACGAGGACATCGCCGAGGGCACCCTGGTCGTCCTCGACGTGTACGGGCACCAGCACGACCCGGCCCTGTGGCCCCACCCGTACGCCTTCGACCCGGGCCGCTTCACCGGCGGCGCTCCCACCGACCCGTACGCGCTCATCCCGCAGGGCGGCGGCGACGCGGCGACCGGCCACCGCTGTCCGGGCGAGGACGTCACGGTCGCGCTCCTCGCGACGCTGGCCGTCCGGCTGGCGCGGCTCGGGTACGAGGTGCCGCCGCAGGACCTGTCCATCCCGCTGAGCCGGATGCCCACCCGCCCCGTCGACGGTTTCGTGATCGACGTGCGGTCCGCTCCGGAGGACTGACTCTGTCCCTCGGGACTCTCTCATCGCCCCTGCGGTGCGCGGAACTTGGGGCGTCCGGTCACTGGGCGGGGGACCTGCGCGGCTTGCGGCCGCGCGCCCGGTCCAGCAGGGCGGAGAGTCTCGGGCGGCGCGCCCGCTGCTCCCTGGTGTGACGGTCGAGCTCCTCCATCAGACGCCGGGAGCGGTGGTCGAGGTCGAGTTCGTCGAGGATGCGGTCGATCTCGGTGAGCAGCGCGCCGTACAGCTGCCAGTGGCGGGGCATCTCCTGTACGCCCTGGAGCAGCAGGTCGGCGGCGTTGTCGCGGCTGGTGCGGGCGGCGGCGAGTTCACCGGTGAGCCGGGCCTCGGCGGCGTCCGCGCTGCCGGTGGTCGTAGTCGTGACGAGGACGGCGAAACTCACGAGCGTGTCGGCGACATGACCGAGGAGTTCCTGCAGGGCGACGCCCACCTCGTCCGTGAACAGGGCCTCGTCCCTGCGCTGCCTGGCGAGGTCCGTGATCGTGCGGGCCAGCACGCGCAGGACGACGGCGCAGATCTCCAGGGTGTCGAGTCCGGTGCGCAGCACGATGCGGTGCAGCAGCCCTTCCTTGACCCGGGGGTTGAGCCGCAGGCTGTCCTCCGCCTGCCGCAGTGCGGCGTCGACGTCGGCGACGTCGTTGTCGAGCCGTCGGGCCTCGTGGAGGCGGGCGGCGGCCCGCTCGACGGCGGTGGGGTGGGTCAGTTCCTCGCCGATCAGCAGCAGCAGCCGCCGCATGCGCCGCGCCAGGTCCTCGATGGAGTCGCCGGCGGTCTCGACCCACACGGGCGGTACGAAGACCACGTTGAACAGCAGACCCACCACGGCTCCGATGAGCGTCTCCAGCACCCGGTCCCAGGCGGTGTCGGCGACCTGGGTCACGCCGAGCACGAGCATGGCGCTGATCGCGACCTCGGGGACGAACTCGTCGACGCGCACGAAGTGTCCGACCACCAGGGAGGCCAGGATGATCAGGCCGAGGCTCCACCAGCTCAGTCCGACGAGCACACTGAACCCGATGGCGATGAGCACACCGACGACCACGGAGTTGACCCGCCGGATGCCGGTGGTGAGCGTGGAGTAGAGGGTGACCTGCACGACCAGGAGCGCGGTCAGGGGGGCCGTCAGCGGTGGGGCGGTGCTGTCGACCGCGTACAAGGCGACCACGTAGGAGATGGTCGCCGCGGCCGTGGAGCGCAGGGTCTGGGTGACGACGGGTTCCTTGCGCCGGCGCACGAAGCCGGCGACGGGTCCGGTAAGCGCTGTGCGGACGTCGGGCACCTTGGTCCTTCCTGGTCCGGGTCGGCTCGCCCGCGCCGGTCCGGCCGGCTGCCGGGGCGTCCGTCCGGTCAGCGGCCGCCGGACGCCGCGCGCTCGCCCATGGGCTGCACGCCGGATCGGATGCGGCGGTGCACGTAGCGTTCGGCCGCCAGCACCGCCTCACGGGCCGTGCGCTCGCACATCAGGACGCACAGCGTGTACGCGGTGTCCTCGAACCGTCTTCGGGCGTGCTCGTCGTGCGGAGCGGCGAGGAGGTGGTGTTCCTGGGCCCGGTAGCGGGCAATCAGCCTGGTGATGACGCTCGTGTCGGGCATCAGCATCGTGGTCTCCCGGTGTCTGCGGCCCCCAGCCACACGGCGGAACGAGAGTCCGTCCGGTGCCTCATTGTGATCCGGGGCGCCTCTTTCCGCCACGCAGGGCATCACGTTGCGTAGCGCTTCGCATCCGTACGGCCGAACAGCGTGGCGGCGCCGTCCGATCTCACACCTGTGTCCGCAGACTGGTGGCCCCTTGCCGCCAGGCGCCCAGCAGTTGCTCGGCGAACCGGTCCTCGACGAACTCCGCCGCGGCGATCCCGAACGCCACCTCCGGTGCGAGGGAGGGTTCGTCCTCCAGGAGTCCGCCGATGACGTCCCGGCGCACGATCTGCTCGTGGACGGCGTCGGCGGTGACGTGCTCGTCGTAGAAGCGCTCGGCGGCAGGGCCCGCCCCGGCACGGCGCATCGCCGCGGCCAGCCGCCTCGACGCGGGCGACGAGGTGACCTCGACGGCGGCGAAGTGCCCCACGAGAGCGCCGCGGTGGGCGCGGTGCAGCCCCAGCAGGGACATCAGGTTGACCGTCGCCAGCATCTGCGCGGACGCGGCGTCCACGTAGCGGCCGTAGGCGGTGTCGAGGCCGAGATCGGCCATGAGGTCGGCGAAGAGCCGGGCGTGGACGCGCTCGGGGCGGCCGCCGCCGAACTCGTCGAACTCCACGGCGACGAACGCCGCTTTCGCCCGGCCGCGCAGGCGCGGGATGACCCAGGCATGCGGGTCGGCCTCCTTCAGGTGGTACAGGGAACGCTGGGCCGCGTACTCGCGCAGCTGCCACAGCGAGCCCTCGTCGTGCAGGTACCGGCTGACGCCGGTGCCGCGGGCCGGTTCGACGAGCAGCGCTTCGAGCGCGTCGTCGAGGCCCCGGTGGCCGGTGGTACCGGCGCGGAGGGCGCACAGGAAGTTCTCCTCCATGGCCGCGCGCAGCCGCAGCAGGCCAGGGTCCCATTCCCAGGCCGGGTCGACGCCGGTGAAGCCGAGGTAGTGCAGTTCGTAGCAGGCGTAGAGCGCGAGTTGCAGGTCGTCGCCGAGCGGATCGGCGCGCTCGGCCTCCGAGGTGGCCGGGAGGCGTGCCACGGCAGGCGAGATCCGCAGGGCGTCCAGGACGGCGCCCGACAGATCTCCGCGGGCCTGCGGCAGCTCACGCTCCGTCGTGCCCCGGCCGAGGGGTGTGGGGGCCTGCTGCACGGCGCTCACTCCTTGGCCTTCCGCCGATGACTCGCGTCGCACCACGGGTACGTCCGGCTGCGGCGGCACGTGCACAGGGCGACCGTGAAACGGTCCGAGGTGGCGACGGTGCCGTCGTCGAGGACGACGTCGACCGGTCCCTCGACGAGCAGCGGACCGTCTCGGGTGGGTGTGATGCGGCAGGGCCGTTCAGTTCCGGTCGGCACGAACGATCACCAGCTCTTCCTTGTCCTCGTCGGGGGCGATCAGCCCCCGCTGTCGCAGCCATGCGGCACGCGAGGTCAGGACCGGCCCGAACGGCACCCGCTCGCGCTCCACGACGGCCGGTTCGAGCCCTGTGCGCCGCAGCCGCTCCAGGGTGGGCGTCACGCCGCACAGCGCGGACTGCACCAGCAGCAGCACCCCGCGGGGGCGCAGGAGCGCCGCGGCCCCGTCGCAGATCCGGTCCAGTACCGCGCGCCCGTCGGGGCCCGCGTCCCAGGCGACGGCCGCGCCGCGCCGGGGCGGCCGCGGCTGGGGGGCGGGCACGTACGGCGGGTTGCCGACGATCAGGTCGAAGCGGCGGCCGGCCGCCGGGGCGAGGAGGTCGCCGTGCAGCACCTCGACACGCTGACCGGCGAGCGCCGCGTTGACGCGCGCGGTGAGCACGGCCCGCCAGGAGGTGTCGACGGCGGTCACCCGGGCGCCGCGCCGGGCGGCCACGAGCGCCAGCGCTCCGGAGCCGGTCCCGAGGTCGAGCACGTCAGCCCCCGGCCGCAGCGGCTCACGGGCCAGCGCACCGGCCAGCAGGTACGTGTCGATCTGCGGGACGTACACCCCAGGGGTGCGCAGCAGCCGGCGCGGGAGCGTCCTCTCCGGCGTCACAGCGGTCACCATCGTCGCCACCTCGGGGTCTCGTGCGGGCGGTCGTCGCCCGACCGTGCTCCCCGTGTGCCCGCATCGGCGGTTTTCATCCCCGTCACTCGTGTCCCGGCTGTTTCGGTTCGTCCGCCGCGGGGACCCGGAAACCACCGAACATCCGATTGCGGCACGACGGCACGACGGAGGCCCGATGAGTACGACGACAGGGCTGCGAGTGGTGGTCACGGGGGCGACGGGGAACGTCGGCACCAGTGTGGTGCGGGCGCTCTCGGAGGATTCACGGGTGGCGTCGGTCCTCGGACTGGCGCGGCGCACGCCGGAGCTGCGGCTGTCCCGGACGGAGTGGGCGAGCGCCGACCTGTCCGCCGACGAGGCGGCGGCGGACCTCGCCCGGCACTTCGAGGACGCCGACGCGGTGGTGCACCTGGCCTGGCGGTTCCAGCCCACGCATGATCCCGGCACCACCTGGCAGAGCAACGTCCTCGGTTCGCTGCGGGTCTTCGACGCCGTCGTCGCTGCCCGCGTACCGGTGCTGGTGCACGCCTCGTCGGTGGGCGCGTACGCCCCCGGGCCCAAGTCCCTGCCCGGTGTGGACGAGTCCTGGCCGACGCACGGCGTGCCGGGAGCCGCTTACTGCCGCGAGAAGGCCTATCTGGAGCGGGTGCTCGACGCCTTCGAGGAGCGGCATCCGCAGCTGCGGGTGGTGCGGATGCGTCCCGGCTTCCTGTTCAAGGAGAGCTCCGCGAGCGAGCAGCGCCGCATCTTCACCGGGCGCTTCCTGCCCGGACCGCTGATCCGGCCGTCGCTGGTCCCCGTGGTGCCGGACATCGAAGGGCTCCGGTTCCAGGTCCTGCACACCGAGGACGCCGCACGCGCCTACCTCATGGCCGTCCTCCTCGACGCGCGCGGCGCGTTCAACCTGACCGCCGATCCGGTGGTCGACGCGCACGTGCTCGGCGAGCTGCTGGAGGCGCGGGTGGTGCGGGTGCCGAAGGGTCCCGTGCACGCCGCGCTGGCGGCGGCCTGGGCGATGCGTCTCGTGCCGGCGTCGCCGCAGCTCTTCGACGCGGTGCTGCGGCTGCCGTTGATGGACTCCTCGCGGGCCCGTGAGGAGCTCGAGTGGCGACCGGAGCACACGTCGGTGGACGCGCTGCGGGAGTTCCTGCGGGGCGTCCGCGAGGGCAGCGGCGAGCCCACGGCTCCCCTGGCGGGGCACCGGGCGCACTGAGGCGCGCGGGGGTGGGGGCGCGACGTGGGCGCGGGCCTGCGTGGCGAGGCGCGCCGGCGATGGCGCGGGGCGCGGCCATGGGTGGCCTGGCGCGGGCAGCCGGGAGTACAGGCGCGGGCGTACGTTGCCCGGCGCGCGTGCAGGGCGGGGGCCGCCGGGGCGCGCGCCTGCCGGCCGCGCGTCACCGAGCGCACCGGCGCGGGCCGCTGAGGGCGCGGGCGCGTCACAGGGCGTACGGCGCGCCGGCCCGGGTGCGAGGCACCGGTGCACTGACGAGGCCGCGCGCGTGCGTGCTGCGGCGTGTGATCTCGGCGAACCGCCGGCGTGCAGGGCGCGGGCGCACACGGCCGGGCACGGGTGGGGCACGCATTGCCGGGCGTACGCGTGGGCGCGTCACCGGGCGCACACGGGCGGGAGCACCGGGCGCGCCGACCCGGGCGCGTCCATCGGGCGGCCTGGCGCGGCACGCGTTGTGGGCGCGGTCGCCGGCGCGCTGACGAGGGCCGCGCGGCGTTCAGCTCGTGGTGCGGCGGGCGATCTCGGCGAAGGGGCCGGTGTGCAGGGCGCTGAGCAGATCCGCCGGGTCGTCGTGGACCGCGTGCGCGCCCGCCTCGACGAGGTCCGCCCGGGGAATGCCGCCGCACAGCAGACCGACGCAGAGGACGCCCGCGCGCCGGGCGGCCCGCATGTCCCACACGGTGTCGCCGACGAAGACGGCTCGTTCGGCGGGCACCCCGGCCAGCTCCAGTGCCTGCTGGACCGGCTCGGGCGCGGGCTTGCCCTGGGCGACGTCGTCGGCGCTCGCCATGGCGCTGATGGCGTCGTCCGCGTCGACGGCCCGCCGCAGGGCCGCGAGCTCGGTCCCGGACGCCGAGGTCGCGAGCACGACGGTCCAGCCGGAACGGCAAAGGGTGCGCAGCAGCTGCCCGGCCTGCGGCAGGGGCGCCAGCCGGTCCGAGTACGCGGCGTACAGGGCCTGGTGCGCGGCCTTGACGGCGTCGTCCTGGTCGCGGTCGCGGTCGTCGCCGAGCAGGTGGGCGACGAGGTCGCCGCCGGGCAGGCCGACGGCACGGTGGATGTCGTGCATGGCGACACGGTGGCCGGCCTGCCGGAACGCCTCCCACCAGGAGACGACGTGCAGGTGGTTGGTGTCGACGAGGGTCCCGTCCACGTCGAAGACAGCGGCTCGTTCCATGGCGGCCCTTCCTGCGTCTGCCGACTGCTGCGGTACGGGTCCTTCTCCGCTCTGCGGCACCGGCGGGCGCTCTACGGGCCGACGAGGGAGGGATCGGGGCCGGGTACCGCGTCGTCCACCGAGCTGACCGTGAAGATCGCCCCGTCGGGGTCGCGCAGGCTCGCCTCCTTCCCGCGTGCCGTGGAGCGCTCGCCGAGCAGCGTCGCGCCGTGCCTGCGGGCCGTGTGGGCGGTCTCCTCGACGTCCTTCACCGCGAAGTGGACGTGCCAGCGCGGATGCAGCAGGGGGTTGATCGCGGTGCCGTCGGCACCGGAGGTGAGCCGGGCGAGGACGTGTCCGGACCGGTGGAGCAGGACCGCGTCCTCCGCGTAGCTGACCTCGCAGCAGCCTGCGCGGTCGGAGGCCCAGTCGAGGATCTCGCCGTAGAAGATCGCGGACTCGAAGGCGTCCCTGGCCAGCAGCCTGATCCAGGCGGGCGCGTGGTCCCGCCAGGCGGGCCAGTCCCTGACGACCTCGCCCTCCCAGATGCCGAACACCGCTCCGTCGCGGTCCGCGGCGAGCACGCCGCGTCCGGTGGCCAGCGAGAGGGGGCCGACGGCGACCGTTCCGCTGCGTTCCCTGATCCGGCCGGCCGCCTCGTCCGCGTCCTGGACCGCGAAGTAGGGGGTCCAGGCGACCGCGACCGTCAGGCGTGGGGCGAGCGCGCCGATTCCGGCGACGGGCTTGCCGTCGGAGAGGGCGACGCTGAAGTCCTCACCGAGCCTGCCCTTGCGGAACTTCCATCCGAGCACCGCCCCGTAGAAGTCCTGGGCGGCCTTGAGGTCGCGGGCCATGAGGCTGACCCAGCAGGGCGCGCCGAACACGGCCGCGCTCTGCGCGGCGGTCGCGGACCGGGCCGGGGTCGTCTTGTCGTTCATCACCATGTCCGGCTGTCGTGGGCTCGGCTGGGGCCTGTCGCAGGGACGTGCGGCACCTGGCGGGGCCGCGTCCCGGAACCCATGTTCCTCCGTGCGGCGGCAGGAGGCGAGCCCGGTGATCACTGCAGGTGACCGTGTCACCACGGCCGCACCGTCCAGCACCTCCACCGGCCGGTGCCACCGCACCGACTGTCGCCCTGCTGGTGCCCCACTCGCGGGATCGGTAACCCCGCGACGCCCGGCACCCGCCCCGAGACCGTGCCCGCCGTCTGGGGTGTCGCGACGCCGGTGCACGCCCGTTTCGTCGGCGCCGACACGCCGCGGGTGGACACCCGGCTCGTCGCTGCCGCGCGACCGTCTTCACGCAGCTCGGCATCACCCCGGCCTGGGGCCTGGGTGCCGCGACGGCGGTGATGCCCGGCACGGGGCGCGGCCCGCCCGCCCCGTCGTGTGCGGCGCAGTCGCCGGGGTAGGCGGACCGCATGACGGTTACGAAGACAGCAGTCCTCGTCCTCGACTCGGCCGAGCCCCGGCAACTCGCCGATTTCTACGCCGCGTTGCTCCACGCCGAGGTCCGCATCGGTCACGATCCGGACCTCGTGGAGGTGGCCGGGCGGGACGGCGTGGTGCTGGCCGTGCGGCGGGACCACGGGTACGCACCCCCGAGCTGGCCGCGCCCCGAGGACTCCCAGCAGTCGCACCTGTACATCCGGGTGGCGGAGGGCGACCTGGACGCGGCGGAGCGCGAGGCGGTGAGCCTCGGTGCGGTGCCGGTCGACAACGGCACCGGGCCCGGTCCGGGTCATGCGCGTGTCTACGCCGACCCGGCCGGGCACTCCTTCACGCTGGAGCCCACCCCCGGCGCGGGCGCCCGCACCGGTTGAGCCGTGTCAGCGCGCGGCGAGCGCGCCCACCACGCGCCGCGCCGTGTCCGCGCTCGACTGCGGGTTCTGGCCGGTGATCAGGTTGCCGTCCTCGACCACGGTGCTCGACCACGCGGGGCCGGTCGTGACCTTCGCGCCGAGCTCGCGCAGCCGCGACTCGACGAAGTAGGGCGACCGGTCACCGAGCCCGCCCTGGCGCTCCTCCTCGTCGCTGAACGAGGTCACCTCCCGTCCGGCGAAGGTGAACGAGCCGTCCTCCCGGCGCGCGCTGAGCAGCGCCGCGAGCCCGTGGCACAGGGCGGCGACGACGCTGCCGCCGCGGTCCGCGTCGTTCAGCAGCCGGCCGAGGTCGGCGTTGTCGGCGAGGTCCGTCATCGGCGCGTGGCCGCCGGGGACGTAGACGGCGTCGTAGTCGTCCGCCGAGACCTTGGCGAGGTCGAGCGGCGCGCCGAGTTCGCCGTCGATGGCGTCCAGGTAGGCGGCGAAGCGGCGGGCGTCCGCCTCCTCGACACCGCCCCGCGCGTCCAGGCTGATCGGGTCGGGGGTCGGCCGCACCCCGCCCGGCGTCGCGATGGTCACGTCATGACCCGCGGCGCGCAGCACCTCGTGCGACGTGGCGACCTCCTCCGCCCAGAAGCCGGTCGGATGACTGGAGCCGTCGGCCAGTTCCAGGCTGTCGGCACCGGAGACGACCATAAGGATCTTCGACATGAGGAATGGGTCCTTCACTGATGGATGTCGGTTGTTCGAGGCCTCGAAGCGGACAACACCAGCTTTCACCCGACTCCATCCGCGGGCATCATGGCCGTCATAAGTTCCCTTATGGAAAGAGTGTTGCGTGCCCGCGCTGGATCTGCTCTCGACGTTCCTGGAGATCTACCGCTGCGGCTCCCTCTCCGCCGCGGCCGAACGACTGGGCCTGACCCAGCCCGCGGTCAGCGGACAGCTGGCCCGACTGGAGCAGGAGCTCGGCGAGCCGCTGTTCGTACGCTCCCGCAAGGGGGCGACGCCCACGGCCCGGGCGGCCGACCTCGCCGCGCGGATCGGCACGCATCTGGACGAGCTCCGCGCCGCGCTGGACACCTCGGGCGAGGGCGCCGCCCATGTCGGCACCGTACGCATCGCGGGCGCCGCCGAGTTGATGGCCTTGCGCGTGCTGCCCACGCTGGCGCCCCTCACCACGCGCGGGCTGCGCCTGCACGTGACGCCGGGGCTGGCGGCGGACCTGCTGGAGGCGCTGTCGGCGGGGCGGGTCGACCTGGTGGTGTCCGCCGTGCGGCCGACGCAGCAGGAGATCGCCGCCACACCGCTCGTCGACGAGGAGTTCGTCCTGGTGGGGCCGCCGACGCTGGCCCGCAGCATCGACCCCGTGCGGCTCGCGGCCGACCCGGTGAGGGCGCTGGCCCATCTGCCGCTCGTCGCGTACGCGGACGATCTGCCGATCGTCAGGCGCTACTGGCTGAGCGAATTCGGCCGGCGTCCGCCGAACGGCATCGCGGTGACCGTCCCCGATCTGCGGGCCGTGCTCGCCGCCGTCGTCGCGGGGGCGGGCGTCAGTACGCTCCCGCGCTACCTGGCGGAACCGGCCGTCGCCGCCGGCTCGGTGGAGCTCCTGCACGAACCGGACGCGCCACCGCTCAACACCCTCTACCTCGCGGTCCGCGCGGGTGCCCTGGTCCACCCCCCGCTCGCGCTCGTGCACGACCACCTGCGCACCAGGGCCCACCTGTGGGGCGCGCTCTGAGGCGACAGCGACGTCCGATTTCCGCCGGACGTGCGGGACGCCCGGTCGCAGTCTGGAGAGCGGACACGAGGACGCGACAGGACCCCGGAGTACAACGATGACCACCACGACCGCCGCCCGCACGACGCCGCACCGGCGCGTGGACGCCGCCGACTGGCCCTCTCTCGCACAGGAGCTGGACGAACACGGCTGCGCGCTCACCCCGCGGCTGCTCACCGACGCGCAGTGCGAGGCGATCACCCGCCTGTACGACCGCGAGGAGCTGTTCCGGAGCACGATCGACATGGCGAGGCACCGCTTCGGCTCGGGGACGTACCGGTACTTCACGCACGAGCTGCCCGAGCCGGTCGCCGAGCTGCGGGCCGCGCTCTATCCCCACCTGCTGGGCGTCGCCCGCGACTGGGCCGAACGCCTGGGCCGCCCCGCGCCGTGGCCCGACACGCTGGAGGAGTGGCTCGCGATGTGTCACGCCGCGGGCCAGGACCGGTCGGCGCAGATCCTGTTGCGGTACGAGCGGGGCGACTGGAACGCCCTGCACCGGGACGTGTTCGGCGACATGGTCTTCCCGTTGCAGGTCGTCATCGGTCTGGACGCCTACGGCCGCGACTACACGGGCGGCGAGTTCCTCCTCGTCGAGCAGCGGCCCCGGGCGCAGTCCCGCGGCACGGTCCGCGTGCTGGAGCAGGGCCACGGGCTGGTCTTCACCACCCGGGACCGTCCGGTCGCCACCCGCCGCGGCTGGTCCGCCGGAGCGGTCCGGCACGGCGTGAGCACCGTCCGCTCGGGCCTGCGCCGCTCGCTGGGCCTGGTCTTCCACGACGCGGCGTGACACGCGCCCGTGCGCGCAACCTCCGGTGGCGGCCGCGGGCGAGGGGACGGGTGCGCGCAACCTCCGGTGGCGGCCGCGGGCGAGGGGACGGGTGCGCGCAACCTCCGGTGGCGGCCGCGGGCGAGGGGACGGGTGCGCGCAGCCTCCGGTGGCGGCCGCGGGCGAGGGGACGGGTGCGCGCAACCTCCGGTGGCGGCCGCGGGCGAGGGGCCCGGGCCGCCACCGCCGGGGCAGGCCCGGGGTGTCAGTCGCGGACCTCCACCTTGGCCGGCTCGGGGACCGGCTCGGCGACGGGCCGGCGGCGCCGGGACGTCAGCCACAGCCCGACCGGCTCGGTGTAACGGGCCGTCAGCGGGCCGACGACCACCAGGATCAGGACGTACGCCGTCGCCAGCGGACCCAGCGACGGCTGGATCCCCGCCGAGACGGCGAGCCCCGCGATGACGATGGAGAACTCGCCGCGCGCCACCAGCGTGCCGCCGGCACGCCAGCGTCCCTTGGGGCCGACTCCCGCGCGCTTCGCCGCCCAGTAGCCGGTGGCGATCTTGGTGAGGGCCGTCGTGACGGCCAACGCCAGGGCGGGCAGCAGCACCGGCGGAATGCTGGACGGGTCCGTGTGCAGCCCGAAGAAGACGAAGAACACCGCGGCGAACAGGTCACGCAGCGGGCTCAGCAGCGTGTGCGCGCCCTCGGCCACCTCCCCGGACAGCGCGATGCCGACGAGGAACGCGCCGACGGCCGCCGAGACCTGGAGCTGCTGCGCGATGCCCGCCACCAGCAGGGTGAGGCCGAGCACGACCAGCAGCAGCTTCTCCGGGTCGTCGCTGCTGACGAAGCGTGAGATCAGCCGCCCGTAGCGGACGGCGACGAACAGCACCGCGCCCGCGACGCCCAGCGCGATCGCCAGCGTCACACTGCCCGCGGCGAGACCGACGCCGGCGAGCAGCGCGGTGATGATCGGCAGGTAGACGGCCATCGCCAGGTCCTCGAGGACCAGGATGCTGAGGATGACCGGGGTCTCCCGGTTGCCGAGCCGGCCCAGGTCACCGAGCACCTTGGCGATGACGCCGGACGACGAGATCCACGTGACGCCGCCGAGGACGACGGCAGCCACCGGGCCCCAGCCCATCAGCAGTGCCGCCGCCGCGCCCGGCAGGGCGTTGAGGGTGAAGTCGACGAGGCCGGCCGGGTACTGCGTCCTGAGGTTGGACACCAGGTCGGTCGCCGTGTACTCGAGGCCGAGCATCAGCAGGAGCAGGATGACGCCGATCTCGGCGCCGATCGCCACGAACTCCTCGCTCGCGCCCAGGGGCAGCAGACCGCCCGTACCGAAGGCGAGACCGGCGAGCAGGTACAGCGGGATCGGCGAGAACCGCAGCCGCCCCGCGAATCTGCCCAGCAGTCCCAGGCCGAGGATGATCGCGCCGAACTCGATGAGAAAGACCGCGGAGTGCACGGGTCACTCCTGTCCGAGAATCGCCGCGGCCGCCTCGACGCCCTCACGGGTGCCGATGACGATCAGCGTGTCCCCGCCGGCCAGCCGGAAGTCCGGCCCCGGCGAGGGGATGGCCTCGGCCCGGCGCAGTACGGCCACCACCGAGACACCGGTCTCGGTGCGCAGCCGCATCTCGCCCATCACACGGCCGTTCCACACCGAGTGCGCCGACAGCTCGACGCGTTCGGCCACCAGACCGAGGTCGGTGGTGTGCAGGACGTTGGAGCTGTGGTGGTCGGGCATCAGCGCGTCGATGAGCGACGCCGCCTCGGCGCTCGTCAGGTGCAGGGACTGCGCGCAGGCATCGGGGTCGTCGGGCCGGTAGACGTTCACCGAGCGGGTGCCGTCGCGGTGGGCGATGACCGACAGGTGCCGGTGTTCGCGGGTGGTGAGGTCGTACTGGACTCCGATGCCTGGCAGGGGTGTCGTGCTCATCCGGGGAGCGGGCACGGCCCGTCCTCCTTGTTCGTTCGCGTCGTGCTTGCCTACGGGGGAGGTGCGGTGATCGGCGCGACACCGCTCCCTCATCGTGTCATCCCCGCCTCGCGGCGCGGCCCGCGGATGTGTGGAGCGCCGGCGCGGCAGCAGGGGCGAGCCGCTGCTACGAGCCGGTCACCCGGGCGATGAGCAGCGCGACGTCGTCCGGGGCATCGGGCCGGCGCAGGGCGTGCAGCAGCCGGTCGCAGGTCTCCCCCAGCGTGGCGTCGGCGGTCTGGAGCAGGCCGAGCAGCATGTCCAGTCGGGCGTCGATGTCCTGGTCGCGCGTCTCGACCAGGCCGTCCGTGTACAGGACGAGCACGTCCCCCGGGTCGATGCCGACGGTGATGCTGCGCAGTGCGACGCCGCCGACGCCGCCGACGCCGAGCGGGGTGCCGGTGGGCAGGTCGAGCAGCCGGGGCGCGCACCCGCTGCGCACCAGGACCGGGGGCAGGTGGCCCGCGTTGGCGATGCAGCACTGTGCGCGGTGCGGGTCGTACACGGCGTACATACAGGTGGCGATGTACGGGTCGAGTCCGGCGGTGATCTCGTCGAGGTGGCGCAGCACGACGGCGGGGTCCAGGGCGAGCCGGGCGAGCGTCTGGGTGGCGGTGCGCAGCCGGCCCATGGCGGTGGCGGCGTTGATCCCGCTGCCCATCACGTCACCGACGACCAGGGCGGTGCATTCCCGGTCCATGGGGATGATGTCGAACCAGTCGCCGCCGACCTCGCTGTTCGCGCGTGCCGGCTGGTAGCGGGAGGCCACTTCGAGTCCGACGAGATGCTCGGGCGTGGCGGGCAGCATGCTGCGCTGGAGGGTGAGCGCGGTCTGGCGCTGCTGGCGGTACCACCGCGCGTTGTCGATGCAGACGGCGGCGCGCGAGGCGAACTCGGTCGCCAGCAGGACGTCGTCCTCGGTGAACGGGTCGGGATTGCGGGCCCGTTTGAGGTCGAGTGCCCCGAGGACCTCCCCCCGGGCGATCAGCGGCACGGCCATGTAGGAGTGCACACCGGCTTCGGCGAGGATTCCGGCGGCCCTGCTGTCGCGGGCTATGTCGTGCAGGTCGTGTTCGCCGAGTCGCGGGATCGTGACGGGGCGTGCCGTGTTGACGCACTGGGTGACGAGGCGCCCCGCGTCGTACCGGGCGAGTTCGCCCGGGCGGTCGGCGGCGTCGACGGCGACGGTGGGGTAGGCGGCGGCGACCGCGAGAGCGCGGATCAGCAGCGGGCCGTCGCCGGGTCTGCGGTCCGGGTGGTCGTCGGGGCCGGCGAGAACGCTGTCGAGGACGTCGACGGCGGCCACGTCCGCGAGCTCGGGCACCGCCACGTCGGCGAGCTCGCGGGCCGTCTGCTCCAGGTCGAGGGTCGTGCCGATCCGTACGGAGGCGTCGGCGACCAGGGCCAGGCGCCGGCGCGCGCGTTCCGCCTCCGTGGCCGCGCGGTGCCGGTCAGTGACGTCGACGACGGAGAGGGCGATCCCGATCAAGCGTCCGCCCGGGTCCTCCAGCCGGTACAGGGACACCGACCAGGCGCGCTCACCCATCGGGTCGGAGGGGACCCGGCCGAGGACGTGGCGGTCGAGCAGCGGCGCACCGGAGGCGAGGACCTCGCGCATGGCGGCCTCCAGGCTGTCCGCGTCGCCGAACGGCAGCGTCTCCCGGACGCTGCGGCCGATGAGGTCGCCGGCGGGCCGCCCCCCGATCCGTTCCAGGGCGGGGTTGACCGCGACGTACCGCAGGTCGCTGCCGAGCACCGCGAGCCCGATCGGGGACTGGTCCACCAGGCGCACCGACAGCGCCAGGTCGCGTTCGACGCGGCGCAGGGTGGCCTGGTCGGTGGCGAGCCCCAGGGCGTAGTAGCCGCCGAGGTCGTCCTGCAAGCGCATGTTGCGCCATTCCAGCAGCCGGGTGGAGCCGTCCTTGTGCCGTACGCGGAAGACGCCCTCCCAGCCCTGCCCGCTCTCCATGACCTGCTGGAACAGGCTCAGTACCAGGTCGAAGTGCTCGTCGGCGACCAGCAGCTGCGCGGCGTACTGCCCCAGTGCCTCCTGTGCGGTGTAGCCGAGGAGCTGCTCCGCCTGCGGGCTCCACAGCACGATGCGGCCCTGTGAGTCGAGGACGACGGCGGCGACCGCGAGCACGTCCATGAGCCCGCCCGGCGGCGACAGCGCGGCGTCCGTACGGCGGGGTGCTGCGAGGCCCGCACGGAACAGGTCAGCGCTGCCCACAATCGCTCCTTCCCCTGTCACGATGCACAGGCACGGCCGTTCGCTCACGTCCTCACACCGGATGACGGGATACCTCCCATATTCTCTCCGCACCGGCGTGCACCGCAGCCCTTCGGACCGATCCGTCGCGGCGGATCGCGCCCGGTCCGCGCCCGGCGCCCGCGCCGCGCACCCGGCCCGGCGGGCGAGGCGCAAGGGTGAACTCGGCCTCGATGACGGGGATTTCGCCGGGCCGGGGGCGGGCATCGCGGGTCACAGGGCCCGGCGGGGGCTCCTGTAGGCGGCGAGCGCCCAGATGATGAAGATGTCCAGCGCGATCACGACCACCGACCAGATCGGCGCGTACGGCAGGAAGAGGAACTGGGTGATCAGGCTCAACGAGACGAGCAGGATGCCGGTGAGCCGGGCCCATTCGGCGCCTTTCAGCACCCCGGCGCCGGTGACCGCGACGAGGGCCCCGATGATGAGGTGGATCCAGCCCCAGCCGGTGAGACTGACCCGGTACACGTAGTCGCCGAGCCTGACGTACCAGCCGTCTTCGACGATCGCCGCGATGCCCTGCAACACGGCGAGGACGCCGCCGCACAGCATCAGGACGCCGGCGAAGACGACTCCGCCGGTCACCCACCCCTCGGTCCGTTCCGGTGCGGGCGGTGTGGCGCCGACCGGCGGCGTTTGCTGGCTCATGATCACTCCTCGCGTTCTCCGGTGCGCGGATGCGCACAGGTTTCGAGCGTCCGGCGGCGCCGTCCCGTGCGCCATGCGGAGGAATCCGGACGGGTGACGGCGGCCGGCCGCGGGAGCGCCGGTCTCACCCGGTTTCCGCAGCACATGGGGCGTGTCGGGGCGGCACGGGCGTTGACTGGTGCGGACGCCGGCTCCGGGAGGCACCATGACGGACACACCGAGTCCGCGCCAGGCGCCGGGCGGCGCGGGCCGCTCGGCGCCGGCACGGTGGCGGTTACTCGCTGTCGTCGCCGTGACCGCCATGACCTCGGCGTACTTCGTACTGCCGCTCGACGAGATCGGCCCGCGCCGCCCGGTCGCGAGCTGGACGCTTTTCGTCCTGGCGCTGGCAGGTGTCGGCGTACTGATGCTCGTTCAGGTCCGCGAGGTCGTCGCCGGCGGCACGCGGGCCAGGCCCGGGATCGTGATCCCGCTGCTGATGTGCCTGTCGGTCACGATCTTCGCCGGCGCGTACTACGCACTGGCCAAGCAGCCGGGCCAGTTCGACGGTCTCACCACCCGGATCGACGCCCTGTACTTCACGGTCACCACCCTGGCGACGGTCGGCTACGGGGACATCACGCCCTCCGGGCAGACGGCACGCGTGGTGACCATGGTGCAGATCCTCTACACGTTCGTCTTCCTGACCGCGGCCACGACCGCGCTCACCCGCACACTGCGCGGGCGGCTCGGCGAACGGATGGCGCAGAGCCGGGACGTCCCCTCGGACGGGCCTTCCTAGGTCAGCGGCTCTCCGGCGGATCCCGGCCCGGGCCCACGGCACCCGGCGCCGGACACCCCCTGGACACCTGGTTCAGTGGGATGTACGTCCGAGCAGGAACACAGGAAGACAACGAAGAGGGAACCGACCATGCCGAGCTCCTCCCTGACCGCCTCCGAGGCACGCCCCCGGCTGCACGAGCTGACCGTCATCGACGTGCGCACACCGGGCGAGTACGCCTCCGGCCATCTGCCCGGCGCCCACAACATCCCGCTCGACCGTCTGGACCGGGCGCTGCCCGCGCTGAAGACCGCGGCCGAGCGCGGGGATCTGCTGCTCGTCTGCGCCTCGGGCACCCGCTCCGCCCAGGCGTGCGACACCCTCGCCGGGCACGGCATCACCGCGTCGACGCTGGCCGGGGGCACCAACAGCTGGGCCGAGCTCGGTCACGACCTGCACCGGCCGGCCGGGGCGCGGACCGCGTGGGCCATGGAGCGGCAGGTCCGGCTGGCGGCCGGCTCGCTGGTCCTGGCGGGGCTCGCCCTCGGCCGGGTACGGCCCGCGGCCCGGCTGCTGTCCGCGGGCATCGCGGGCGGGCTCGTCTTCTCGGCCCTCACCGACACCTGCGGCATGGCCCACGTCCTGGCCAAGCTGCCCCACAACCGCCCGAAGGAGGCGGATCTCGACGCCACGATCGCCTCGCTGACGGCGTGAGGGGGCGCGCGCCGTCACCCGGGGCCGTCCGGTGTGACGGCGCGCACCGCGTCATCGGCGGGCTCGGCGACGTGCCGGGCGTGACCTGGATGATCGACACTCCGTCGGCACGGGACGCGGACGAGTACGCGACCGTGCTCGCCGTCGAACTCGACGGCGAACTCGACGTGTACCGGGGCACGGGCCGCGACTGCCGCGATGCGGCTGTGTACGGGCCGGAGTTGGGCCCGGCCCGTACCGCGCGCCCGCGCACCAGCCCCCCGGGGCGTCAGCCGCCGCGGTCGGCGTGTGGCCACGCGTTGCCGCCCAGGCGGCTCAGCGCCTGCATGGCCTCGCGCTCCATGCGTGAGAGCTCGCCGAGGATGGTGCCTGCCTGCGCGAGGCACCGCGCATTGCCCGAATTACCGGCCTCGGTGATCAGTACTGCGACTTCCGTCCACAGGGTGGCTGCCTCGGTGTACAGCCGGTGGCCGGTGCGCAGGTCGCTGCTGTCGAGCAGTTGGGTGCATTCGACGAGGAAGTCGCGGTAGAGGTTGCGGAACAGGGCGCCGCCGGTACCGGCCTTCTCCATCAAGAGGGCGGCGTGCGGCAGGTCCCGTTGCGGGTTGTCGGTCCGCTGGAGCCAGGTGCGCACCAGCTTGCCGGCCTTCTCGATGCCTCGGTGGCCGAGGTTGGCGATGGGCGGGTTGAGGAAGGCGTCGGCGCAGGCGGTGATGGCGGGAACGATCCGGTCGTGGGGGGAGGAGAGCTTCTTCGGAGCGGTGAGGGTGAAGGACCGGTGCCTGGCGGCCATCGGGCCGCGCGCGGCTCTGGCCTGAGCGAGGCTGGTCAGGCTGGTCGACACCGTTCCGCCTTGCTGGTCGGTGTCCACCAGGTAGGCGTCGTGGTCGTCGTAGCCGTACATGGCGACGACATGACCCCCGAAGTGCACCTTCGAGGCGAAGTAGTCCAAGTAGTAGCTGTCGAGTTGCAGTCCGACGGGCTGACCGGCGTCAATGGGGGCGACCGCGTTCTCCCAAGCCCTACGGGGCGAAGTGGTCTCCCGAACCAGGAGCTTCAGTCCCAGTTCGGTGGCCAGGTTCCTGGTGAGGGCGAAGGGCTTGACCCGCCCCCCGAGGAAGGGGAAGCCCATGTTCTTGCTGTCCCAGTAGATGAAGGACAGACCGGAGCCGAGGCCGAAGAGCATGGGCTCGGACAGCTCCAGTCCTTGGTGCCGCAGCAGCACCCCCAGTGCCGTCGTCTCGCAGTGCTGCGTACCGCGGGCATCGATGTCAATTACCATGGCCATGTCATGCTTTCCTGGACGGGGATGATCAGCAGGGTCGTCAGCTCTTCTTGCGATGCCTCTTCTGGCGCCCGTGCCCACGAACGCTCTCCGGGTCGGCGGCCCCACCTTTCTGCTTGTGGGGATCGCAGCCCGGCCCCCCGCATCGTATGCGTGTCACCGCATCACCCGCAGGGCTCCGATTTCCGTCACACCCCCTCTTGGACTGACCGTCCGTTCGCACCGCCGGACACGGAACCGGCCCTGGTCACCGCCACGGCCCGTGGACGCCGCCCCCTTGAACGTCGCTAGGATCCGCGGACACATGACGCGGGTGCGTCCGAGCTGGGGAGGCCGGACAGGTCCGCGACAGCCATCGCGATCACCGGCCCGACCGGTGCGGGCGCTCCCGAGAGGCCGACGGCGGGCGCCATCCGCCTCCAGGACCACGGGGACAAGGTGTGCTACCGCTCCGTGTGGATCGAGCCGCTGACGCAGGGGTCGTAAGGGTTCGCCTGCGGAGGCCGTCCCCGGGGGCCCGGGACGGCCGCCGCGGCGATTCGGCGAAGATAGGGATGTCACCCGTCCTCAGCATGCGAGGAGCGTCCGCGCAGATGCCCAGTTCCGGTTCCGGTCCGAGGCCGCCGACGATCGCCGATGTCGCGCGGGTCGCCGGGGTGTCGCGCACGACGGTCTCGCACGCCCTCAACGGGCTCGGCAAGGTCGACCCCCGGACCTGGGAACGCATCAAGCGGGTTGCCGCCGAGCTCGGTTACCGGCCGAACCTGCGGGCGCAGCGGCTGCGGCGCGGGCAGGCCAGGGCCATCGCGCTCGCCTCGTCCATGCCGTTCGCGGTGGCGGGAGGCCCGTCCCGGCTCGGGTTCTACATGGAGGTGGCGGCCGCCGCCGCCGAGAGCGCGCTGCTGCACGACTACGCGCTGGTCCTCGTGCCGCCCGTGCAGTCCGGGTCCGCGCTACTCGGTCGACATCGACGGGGCCATCGTCGTCGAGCCCGACGTGGACGACGCGGCGGCGGGGCAGTTGAAGGAGCGCGGGCTGCCGTACGTGGCACTCGGCCGGCCCGTGTCGCCGGACGAGGACGCGCCGTACGTCGATCTGCGCGGCGGACTCGTCACCGAGCTGCTGCTGGCCCATCTGCACGAGCAGGGGGCCCGGCAGCCGGCCATGATCATCGGCTCCGGCGCACGGCACTCGGCGGTCGACGCGCGCGCCGCCTTCGAGCGGGTGGCGAAGGAGCGCGGGTGGGTGCCGATCGTGGCGACCGCGCCCGAGGCCGGCGGCGAACAGGCCGGCTACGAGCGGTGCGCGGCCCTGCTCGCCGAGCACCCCCGGATCGACGCGGTGTGCGCCCTGGTGGAAGCGTTCGCGGTGGGCGCAGTCCGGGCGATCCGGGACAGCGGGCGCACCGTCCCGGGCGACGTCATGGTCGTCACCCGGTACGACGGTCTGCGCGCCCGTACCTGCGAGCCGCCGCTGACGGCCGTCGACCTGCACCTGGACCGGGCGGCGGCCGACGCGGTGGAGCTGCTGCTCGGCCGGTTGCGCGGGGACGCCGCCGCGACGGTGGCGACGGCGCCCGAGCCGCAGGTGATCGCCCGCGCGTCGTCGCTCCGGGACCCGGCGGGGCGGTGATCCCCTGCCAGGGCCGGCCGCCGGGCAACGGGCGGTGGCACCGGGCCCGGCAGCGGCACCGGCGAGGCCTGCCGGTGGCACCGGCCGGGGTGGACGGGCAGCCGGCGGCGGCACCGGACCAGGCGGACGGGAACACCGTGGCCGCCTGCGAAGAGGTGGCCCCGGTGCCCGGCCGGGCACCCCGTGGCGGGGGCCGGCCGGGCATTGGTCGGGCTACAGGTACGGGCGGGTGATCAGCTCGATCGCGTGGCCCGCGGGGTCCTTGAAGTACACCCCTCGACCGCCGTGCCCGTGGTTGATCTCGCCCGGGCGCCGCATCTGCGGATCGGCCCAGTGGACGATGCCGCCGTCGCACAGACGGCGGTACGCCCGGTCGAACAGCTCGTCGTCGATCAGGAACGCGTAGTGCTGCATCTGGATCTCGACCGGCGGCTCGGCGAACTGCAGCAGAACGCCGTCGGTGAGCTGGATGTTGGTGAACAGACCCCAGGACGGTGCTTCCGGGAGTTCCAGCAGCTCCCGGAAGAACCGCGCCGACTCGGCGCGGTCCTTGGCGGCGATGATGGTGTGGTTGAAGGTGACTGGCATACGGCTGACCTCGCTGGTGTTCGGCACGAAAAAGGGACTCGCGGTGCGCAAGCACCGGGAGGTCCGCGTGCCGAAGGGAGGGGGTGCCTTCCCGGCACCCGCCGAGCGATCAGCCCTCCACCGGATCGCCCGTCCGTGTGTGGCGCAGCGACGCCGGTCCGGTGTTCATGTCCGGGGACGTTACGTGATCCGCCCGGCTACGACAACCGGGTTTCGCGGCGAAGTCCCGGAGCCTGCACGGCACTTGTCCTGCGAGGGCGGTTCAGCCGCCCGGCGGCGGGAGCAGGGAGCCGAGTGGGCCGAGGTCGATGTTCAGGTCGTCCATGGTGAGGTCGTAGCGGTCGCACAGCTCGGTCATCCGCTCCTGGAGGATCATCAGCGTCATCCCGATGTGTTCCTCCTGGTCCTCACTCAGGTCGCCCTCGTCGACGCGGTGGAGTGCCGTGCGCTCCATCAGCTGCCGCAGCAACTCCACGAGGGAGAGCACGAGTTTGATCAGATCCCGTTCCACCGTCTCCGGATCCGTCTCCAGACGCCGGGGCGTCGCGCGGGCTTCGCCGCTCACTGGGTCCTCCTCGGGTGTGACCGTGCGGGCCGGCCCGCCGGGTGCCGGGTCCGCCTCACCACGGGCCCGGCTCGTCCGCCGTGATCGACCGGATGACGGCGCGGAGATTGATGTGCACCAGATCCACGTCGGCGACGGACAGGACGAGGTCGCCGGTGAGGACCGCTCCTCCGTTGAGGAGGCGGTCCAGCAGATCGATGAGAGCGACCGGCGGGCCCGCCCCGCCGGAGCCCCACCGGTCCGGCTCGGCGCTCATCGTGCGGAGCCGGAGCCGGAGCCGGCGACGGGGGTCGCGAAGGAGTACGGGGCCCAGGGTCCGGTGACCTCGAGCCGTACGCCCGGGGTGTCACGGACGATGCCCTCCAGCCTCGTACGGAACAGGTCGGCACGGTCCGCGGGCACGAGGTAGGACTCGTTGGCGACGTTCTCCCCGTTCCGGGCGGATAGTTCGCCCTGCTGGGGGCGGTGCACCACCCGCTCGGGAGCGATGTCGCGGACGGCCGGGGCGGCCTTTGCGGCCGCGGCCGCGGCAGCCCGGTGGGCCTCCCGTCCCGCGCGCCGCTGCGCCCGCCGCTGCTGGAGGTAGGCGCGCCCGGGGCTCTCGGCCGCCGGTGACCCGGCCGTCTCCGGCACGGCGGCGCCGCTCGGGTCGGCGTAGACCTTGACCCCGAACTCGACGTGCCGGTCGAGCCGTCGGAGCAGTTCGTCGAGCTCGTGGTGCCGTTCGTACAGCATCGCGGTCACGCGCTCGTCGTCCAGGTACACCGTGGCCAGCCGCATGGGCAGCACCGTCGCCGTCGCGAACGCGGCGTCGACCACCGCGTGGTGGGCACGGGCGACCGCCTCGAGCCGGGCCAGGTCCTCCAGCTGTGCCTTCAGGCCGTGTTCGCCGTACGCGGCGGCCGGTACGCGTGACACGAGGGCGGCGAGTCCGCCGACGCAGGACACCACGCGCACGGGCCGGTCGTCCACACCGGCGAGCTGCGCGGCGGTGCGCCGCAGCGCGTCGTGGTCCCGGCCGACCGCGTACACGTACGACAGCTCGTCGGCGATCCGGCGAACCGGCGGGGTGTCGGCCGCTGTGTTCACTGTTCGTCCCGCCCTTCGGTGGTGGCGTGCCCGTCCGTGCCGGCGGCCGCGCCGGGCAGTCCCGCCGCGGCCCGCAGCGCGGCGAGCTCGGCGCGCAGCCGCTCGTTCTCGTCCGCCAGGCCCCCCTGCCCGTCGTGTGCGGCCTCCACCACGGCGGGCCGGGGACCGCCCGGGGCGGCCTGCCGCGGCGGCGCGGCCCGGGAGGACAGCGACGGGTCGTGCTCCCACCAGTCGATGCCCATCTCCTTCGCCTTGTCGACGGAGGCGACGAGCAGCCGGAGCTTGATGGTCAGCAGCTCGATGTCGAGCAGGTTGATCCGGATGTCGCCGGCGATGACGACGCCCTTGTCCAGGACGCGTTCCAGGATGTCGGCGAGATTGGTCGACGAGCCCTGCTGTCCGTACGGGGAAGCGGCCGCGCGGCCGGTGAGCGGGTGGGTCACGGTGTCCGTCCCCTCCGCACCGCCTGCGCCTCGCCCGGCGACGTGGTGCGATCCCCTGCCGGGGCTGCGCCCGGCCCGGCGTTGTCCGTCATTGTCCGCATCCCTCCTTGTCTCGGTGCCGCGTCGCGCGGCGGGTCACCGGGCCGCGCGGCCCCGTTCAGGGGCCGCGCGTTCCGCGCCGGTGGGCTTCGATCGCCTCCAGCCGGTCGAGGAGTTCGTCCTCCCGCCGGTCGAACTCCTCGGCCCCGATACGGCCGCCGGTGAGGTCCCGCTCCAGTGCCGCCAGTTCCCTGAGCACCGGTTCCGGGTCGTAGTACTCGCGTTCCGCGGCGAGTACGACCTGGTCGAGCACCCAGGCGGTACCGCGCGCGGGGGCGAGCGGGAACGTCAGGAGGCCGGTGACGAGCCCCACGGCTGACCCCTTCCGACGGGACGGTCATACGAAGCTGTACGGCGGGAGCGGCCCGGTGAGCGTGAGCTGGTAGGTCGTCCCCCGCCGCTCCGCCTCCTCCCGGACGAGCCGGGTGAAGGCCGCCGCCTCCTCGTCCCTGACGAGGAACGACACGTTGAGGAAGACGCTCGTGGCGGCCTCGCCCCGTGCGGTGCGCGCGGCGGCCCCTTCCAGCAGGGCCACCAGTTCGTCGGCCTCGCTCTGCCGGCGGGCCGTGACGGCGTCGGAGACCATCTCACCGAGCGCCACGCGTTCCTGGTGGGCCGAGGGGTCGTCCCGGGTGCGCTCGTTGAGCCGGCGGATCTCATCGTTCTGCTTCATGATCTCGCGCAGCAGGTCGTCCTCGTCGCGGGACGCCTTGAGATGGAACTCGACGTGGCCTTCCAGCTCGGCGAGCCGTTCGCGGTAGCCGGACTGCTCCTGTTCGAGGACGGCGGCCACCTGGTCGTCGTCGGGGCCGAGCAGGCCGAAGCGCATGGGCAGGGTCGCACCGTCGTCCATGAGCCGCTCGACGACGTTCTGGTGGGCCATCACGTCGCGGCGCTTGGCCCGCAGGCCCGGCGGCGCCTCGCTGACCACGGCCGTGAGGTCCTGCGCCGTGACCGTGCGCAGGTCCGCGGGCGGGTCACCGACGCCGGACACACCGTCCAGGCGCAGTGGGTGGTCGGCCCGGGTGATGGCGTACACATAGGTGGGCACCGGTCACTCCCCCCTGCTCTGGGACGACTGGGAGGTCTTGCGGGTGGAGCGCTTGCGCGGCTCCTCCTCGGGTTCGTCGTGGTTGCCCTTGATCGTGTCGGTGAAGGCCTCCACCGCTCCGCTCAGCGCGCCCTTCGACTTGCCCTTCGCACCGTTCTCGGTCATGTCGCCGACGATCTCCGTGAGCTGGGTGGGCGCCTTGCGCCCGGATTCGAGGTCCAGCCGGTTGCACGCCTCGGCGAACCGCAGGTAGGTGTCGACGCTGGCGACGACGACGCGCACGTCGACCTTGAGTATTTCGATCCCGACCAGGGAGACCCGCACGAAGGCGTCGATGACGAGCCCACGGTCGAGGATGAGCTCGAGGACGTCGTACAGGGTTCCCGAGCCGCTCCCACTGGTCGTTGCATTGCTTTGCTGGACGACAGTCACAGCAGAACTCCATCCGATGAGCTGGTTCGGACCCGGTCGGTCTCCGGACGGGCCGGGTCCCGTGGATTCAGCGGCGGTCGATGCGGCCTCTCGCGTACCGGTGCCTGCGCTCGTAGGCGACGAGTCGGCCGTCGGCGTCGAGTTCGACGCGGTAGGACGCCATGACGCTCATGGTGTCCGGGACTCTTTCGAGTTCGACGACCTCCACGTCGGCGCGCCACCCCTCATCGGTGGCGCGCAGCGCGGAAACGGCGCCGGGTTCGCACCGGAGCAACTCGGCGAGCTGGTCGGAGGCACGGCGCATGGCCGTGGAAACCTCGATCCGTTTCTCGGCGGCCGAACCGCCGTTGCCGTCCGTAGTGTTCATCATCCCGTCCTGTCGCGCCTCGGAAGTCGTGTCCCGGCGTGGGCCTTCGGCCGTCCGCCGTGGCTTCGATGCGCGTGCCCGTGAGAAGGGAACCTATGCGGCGATGTCCGGCACGTGTCGCCACCGACTCGTGGCGTACCAGCTCAGATACCCCCCGGGGGCGCGAGGCAGAGCGATACCGGTCGGCGCGGTAGCCGAGGGTAACGGTGCGTGGCCTCACATGGCGGCCCCGCGGGCAGGCGGTGACACTGAGATCAGCAGCGCCCGAGAACAGGTGGGGCCATGTACACCGTCGAAGAGACGATCGAAGTCGCGGTGCCGGTGCGCACCGCCTACAACCAGTGGACGCAGTTCAAGAGCTTCCCGCGGTTCATGTCCGCGGTGAAGAAGGTCGAGCAGGTCCGCCCCAATCTCACCCGTTGGGTGATCGGGGTCGGTCCGTTGCGGCACGAGTTCGACGCCGAGATCGTGGAGCAGGTGCCCGACTCCCTCGTGGCCTGGCGGAGCCTGGGCCGGCGGTCCGGCCACCGTGGTGAGGTGTCGTTCCGCGCGACGGCATCGGACCGTACCGCGGTCCTGGTACGCATGAGCGTCGAGCCGCACACCGTCCGGGACCGCCTCACCCGTGCCCCTGGATTCACGCGTCGTGTGGTCCGGGCCGAACTCGGTCACTTCAAGGAGTTCATCGAGGGGCTGGGACAGGAAGGCGGAGCCTGGCGGGGAGTCATCCACGACGGCCACGTCCAGCCCCTGGAGCCGGAACCGCCCAGAAGCCGGGTCCCTCACTGGCCCGTCGGCTGATCCGCCCGCTCGAAGCAAACGAGCAAGAGAGCGAGAGACCTTCCCGATGAAGAAGCCACCCAGCCGAGAGCCGGACGAACGACTCACCGTGACCCCGCCCAAGACGTGGGCGGCGGGAGTGCCGGCGGTGACCCACGCCGTGGAGTACTCCCTCGAGGAGACATCGGTCCGGCGGACCGGAGTGACGCTGCTGACCATGAACCAGGTGGACGGAATCGACTGCCCCGGCTGCGCCTGGGCCGATCCGTCTCCCGGCCACAGGCACCGCAACGAGTACTGCGAGAACGGCGCCAAGCACATCAACGACGAGGCGACGTCACGGCGCGTCACGGCCGGCTTCTTCCGCAGGCACCCGGTCTCCGAACTGGGCCGGCGGTCCGATCTGTGGCTCAACCAGCAGGGCAGGCTCACCGAGCCGATGGTCAAGCGGCCCGATGCGGACCACTACGAGCCGATCAGCTGGCACGACGCCCTGGGCCTGCTGGCCGACGAGCTGAAGGCGCTGGACTCGCCCGACGAGGCGGTCTTCTACACGTCCGGCCGGGTCAGCAACGAGGCCGCGTTCGTCCTGCAGCTCTTCGCCAGGGCCTTCGGCACCAACAACCTGCCCGACTGCAGCAACATGTGCCACGAGTCCAGCGGCTTCGCCCTGCACGAGACGCTGGGCACCGGCAAGGGCACGGTGAGCCTGGAGGACCTCCACCACGCCGACCTGATCTTCGTGGTCGGGCAGAACCCCGGCAGCAACCACCCCCGGCAACTGGCCGCGCTGGAGCAGGCCAAGCTCAACGGCGCCCGCATCATCGCGGTGAACACCCTGCCGGAGGCCGGTCTGCTGCGGTTCAAGAACCCGCAGAAGGCCCGTGGGGTGATCGGCCGCGGTGTCCGGATCGCCGATCGGTTCGTTCAGATCCGCAGCGGTGGTGACCTCGCGCTGTTCCAGGGCGTGAACCGGCTCCTGCTGGAGGCGGAGGACGCCCGGCCGGGCACCGTGCTCGACCATGCCTTCATCCGCTCCCACACCAGCGGCTTCGAGGAGTTCGCGCAGCACGCCCGGACCATCGCCTGGGACGACATCCTCTCCGCGACCGGACTGCCCCGGGAAGAGATCGAGGACGTGCGGGACGAGGTGCTGCGCAGCGAACGCGTCATCGTCTGCTGGGCCATGGGGGTGACACAACAGAGGCACGCGGTCGCCACCATCAGGGAGATCGTGAACTTCCTGCTGCTGCGCGGGAACCTCGGCAAGGCCGGCGCCGGGGCCTGCCCGGTGCGCGGGCACAGCAACGTCCAGGGCGACCGCACGATGGGCATCTGGGAGCGGATGCCGGATTCCTTCCTCGACGCGTTGCACAGCGAGTTCGGCTTCGATCCGCCGCGCGCCCACGGGCTCGATTCGGTGGACTCGATCAAGGCCATGCGCCAAGGCCGTGTCAAGGTCTTCCTCGGCGTCGCGGGCAACTTCGTCCGGGCCGCTCCGGACAGTGCCGTCACGGAGGACGCCATGCGGCGATGCAGCCTGACCGCGCACATTTCCACCAAGCTCAACCGGTCCCACACGGTCTGCGGCCGCACCGCGCTCATCCTTCCGGCCCTGGGCCGCACCGAAGTGGACACCCAGGCCACGGGCGAGCAGTTCGTCACGGTGGAGAACTCGATGAGCGAGGTGCACACCTCCCGCGGGCGCCTGGAGCCGGCGTCCAAGGTCCTGCTCAGCGAGGTCGCCATCCTGTGCCGGCTCGCCGGCCGGACTCTCGACGGCAAGGCCGGTATTCCGTGGGACGAGTTCGAGGCGGACTACGGGGCCATCCGTGACCGGATCTCCCGCGTCGTGCCAGGACTCCACCACTTCAACCGCCGGGTGGTCCGTCCCGGCGGCATCAGGCTGCCCAATCCGGTCAACGAAGGGGTCTACCCCACTGCTGCCGGCAAGGCCCTGTTCACCTGCAACGCCTGGGAGATGTCGCACGCCCCGGAGGGGCACCTGCTGCTGCAGACCCTGCGCTCCCACGACCAGTGGAACACCATCCCCTACACGGACAGCGACCGCTACCGGGGCATCCACGGCAGCCGCCGCGTCGTCCTGGTGAACCCGCAGGACATGTCCCGGCTCGGCTTGTCGAAGGGCCGGCGCGTCGACCTGGTGAGCGTGTGGGGCGGCAACACGGAGCGCCGCGCGGAGGACTTCGAGGTGGTCCCTTACCCGACGACGCCCGGCTGCGCCGCCGCGTACTACCCCGAGACCAACGTCCTGTTGCCGCTGGACAGCGTGGCCGCGACCAGCAACCAGCCGACCGCCAAGAGCATCGTGATCCGCCTGGAGCCCACTGAGAACCGAGGGCTCGGTCCCGAGGGCCCCTGAGCGGATCGACCGCCGCCGCGACGACAGGATCGCAGTCCGGGCCCGCCTGTCCCGCCTGCTTGATCAGCTGCGCACTCCCCAACGCTGCCTCGTTGCGAGGCAGCGTCGGGAAGTACGGCCCCGTCGTTGTGACCGGGCACAACGCGGCCTAGTACGACGTGGTCACCGTCACGCCGCTGAAGGCCGTGGCCCCGTACAGGCTGATGTAGCGGTACCCGGCTGTGGTGTTGGTGACCGTGAGGCGTTCGGTGGTGCCGGTGCCGGTGGAGCGGGCGCTGTACGCCGTCGGTGACGCCCACGTGCCGGCGTTGTAGTACACGTCGGGGTTGCCCGTGCCGCCCTTGGTGGTGACGGTCAGGGTGGTGGAGCCGGCCGGCATCCACAGGTAGAGGTGGTCGGTGCCGCCTGCCGTGGCCGAGCGGCCGGTGCGTGAGCAGTTCCGGCCCAGCATCCGGGTGTCGTCACCGGTGCACGGCGTCGCGGACGGGCCACCCTCGCACGCGCCCGCGGCGCAGGCGGTGAGCCAGGCGTCGAAGTCCGCGTCGTAGCGGGTGCCGATGCCGTCGGCGTAGAGGGCGTAGGCCCCGTTGTAGTCGCCGGTGCGGAACTTCGCGAGGACGGCGAGCACGTCGGGGCGGTGCTTCTCCAGCATGTAGCGCACCGCCAGGTAACCCCACTGGTAGATCCTGGCCTGGTCGCCGTTCTCGTAGGTGGTCCGGAAGACGGTGCTCAGGTCGTAGGTGTGCTTGCCGGCTTCCCTGATGGCGGCGGTGTAGTCGATGCCGCGGTAGCCGTAGGAGACGTATTCGGCGAAGCCCTCGATCCACCAGACGGTGGGCACGGCCACGGAGTCGGCGAAGTCGCCGTGGGTGTTGAAGCGGCCGTCGAGGTAGTGCGTGTACTCGTGGTTGAGGTTCCAGACCTCGCCGTCCTGTTCGTAGGCGACGAAGCGGGCCTGGTTGCCCGGGCGGGAGGGGTCGCCCTCCAGGTACATGCCGCCGTTGTCGGTGTCGATGCCGAACATGACCCCCGCGTACATCTGGTAGTCCGCACGGCTGTCGTAGACGACGACCTCGATGGTGGTGTTGTGGTCGTCGGCCACCGGACCGTTGTCGGCGATGATGTCGTGGACGTACGCGTCCTGGTTCCGCAGGCTGCCGCACGACGCATCCAGCCCTGGGCGGCCGTCAGCTCCTGGGCCCGGATGGTGTGGGCCGGATCACACGAGTGGGTGATCGGCAGGGCGACCTTGGCCAGTTCGTCCCTGAAGCCGCAGATGTCGTAGTACGCACACGCCGCGGCGTCGTAGTAGTCGGCCAGGTTCGCGGTGGCCAGCCACAGCCGGGCGGTCGGCCCGGTCATGCCGGTGGCGTCGAGCACCTCTTTGACCAGCGGGCGGGTTGCCTTCCTGAGCGGGGCGTCCCCGAGGAAGCGGGCGAGCTCGGCTCCGGCGTTGCTGGTCAGGTACGCGCGGTCGGTGCCGAGCAGGTCCAGGTGCCCGAGGGCGAACCGGTTCAGGGTGCGCAGAATGCTCCGGTCGGCGGTGACCGCCTTGACGAAGTCGGGGAACTGGTGGCCGCGGAACAACGGTGTGTACACCGCGTTGGCGGACGCCACCATGCTCCTCGACGTGTTCCAGCTGCTGTTGTAGCCGTTCAGGACCCGCTCGAGGGGCCCGAGGTAGCGGCCCGCCTCGGCAGCGCTGTCGACCAGAATGATCGACTCACTGAGCGTACGGCCGTGCTCCTCGGTGACGTCCAGGTAGTGGCTGCTCCCGGTGAACGCGTCGAGCCCGCCGCGAATCGCGGTCCTGAGCGGCACTCCGTACTCGCCGACCTGGTCGGGATGACCGTACTGGACGTAGTAGCCGGCCCGGAGGAAGAGGACGAGCTGGTAGGTGCCGCCCGCGTTGGTCCCGTCGTAGCGGAGCGCGGCGGTGCGGAACGCGTCGGCGACGGTGACCATCTTCGCCTCGCGGAACACACTGTGCGCGTCGGCTGCACCGACGGCGAACAGGCTATTCAGGCAGGCGTCGGTGGACGACGTGATGAGACCGACGAGCTCTGCGCCGTCACGGGAGCCGAACTCCGTGGGTGAGCAGGCGGCTGCGGTCCCGGCCGTCGGGGCGGTCCGCGAGGCCGGGGCCGGTCCGTTCCCGGATCCGGGGCCGGACTGCGGAGGAAGCTCGCCCGGCGTCAGCGGCCTGAGCTGGCGGTCCGTCAGGGGGTTCGCCGTCCCTGTCCCTGCCTGGTCGGCCACGACGGACGCGGCGGAGGAGACGGCCGGTTGGGGAACGGGCCGGCCGACGGCCCCGGATGGGGTGCCGGGGAGGGCTCCGACGATCGCCAACAGCGCGACTCGTGGAGGCCGGCGAGCTGGATGCCGCACTGGGCATCGACTGTCCGGGGCAGGATCTGCACCACTCCCCCGCACTCGCTCACCGCGCCATCGTCACGGCGCCGGTCTTCGTCGCGCTGCCCGCCGATCACCGGCTGGCGCACCGGGTGGAGGTGCCGCTCGAGGAGCTGGCCGAGGACACCTGGTTCGTCGCGCCCGACGACGGGGTGGGCTGGCCGGGCGCCTTCTACGCTGCGTGCCGGGCAGCCGGTTTCACGCCGGCGGCCGTGCACGAGTTCAGCCCGCTGGACCAGTTGCAGGCCCTGATCGCCGACGGTCATGGCGTCTCCGCCATCCAGGCCACCCACGTGCCCGTCGACGGCGTGCTGATCAAACCGCTGGCCGGTACGCCGCTGTGGCTCCGCCACCTGTTGATCCGGCGGCGCGACAGCGTCGACGAGGTGACGGCGGAGGCTCTCCACCACTACGCGGCCGCGGCCTACCGCGAACTCGTCGCCCAGGCCCCGCACTTCCGGGCCTGGGCGAACCGGACCTACGCCGCCGCTCGCCCGACGGGCGGTGCCGACACGAAGGCGACGTGAGGGGTCCGGACCGGGCGCTGGTCCCCGGCGAGCGGTGCCGGCAGCCCGGAGGGCTGCCGCCGGCGCGTGCCGGCAGCAGCCCTCCGGACCGGACGGGTACTCGGACGGGTACTTCTCGTCATCCGAACTGGCCGGGCTGGTAGTCGCCGGCGGGCTGCTGGATGATGACGTTCATCCGGTTGAAGGCGTTGATGAGGGCGATCAGCGACACGAGGGCGGCCAGCTGTTCCCCGTCGTAGTGCTTGGCGGCGTCCGCCCATGCCTCGTCCGTGACCCCACCGGCCGCGTCGGCCAGGCGCGTTCCCTGCTCCGTCAGTTCCAGCGCGGCGCGCTCGGCGTCGGTGAAGACGGTGGCCTCGCGCCACGCCGCGACCATGTTGAGGCGCGTCGGGGTCTCACCGGCGACGGCAGCCTCCTTGGTGTGCATGTCGAGGCAGAAGCCGCAGCCGTTGATCTGGCTCGCGCGGATCTTCACCAACTCCTGTGTCGCGGCCGGCAGTGCCGAGTCCGTCACCACCCGGCCCGCCGAGACGATGTGCTTCAGGAACGTGCCTGCGGTCGGGCTGCCGAAGATGTTCAAACGGGCATCCATGGGTGTGCTCCTCTGCCGTCGTCGGTGGCTTGCACACACATGACGGAACGGCTCGGCGCGATGTGACACGAGCGAACAACTTTTGCGAACTGCCCAGGACGGCCTGCGCACCAGCACAGGTCACGCGGCGGAGCGGCGCGTCACCCGCCCCTTGTGTCCCTTGCTCAGGAATCGCCGTAGGCGTGTCTCCGGCCAGGCGTTGATCAGGTCGGCCTTGGTGAGCCAGCCGCGCTGCGCGGTGCCCACGCCGTAGCGCATGTTGGCGAGGTGGAGGGTGGCGTGGGCGTCGCTGTCGACGGCGAACTTCACCCCGTACCGCCTGGCCCGCAGGATGTCCTCGTCGCGCAGGTCGAGCCGGTCCGGGTGGGCGTTGATCTCCAGGGCGGTGCCGGTGCGCGCGCAGGCGGCGAAGATCGCGTCGAGGTCGGCGTCGACGCCCGGACGCTTGCCGATGATCCGGGTGGTGGGGTGGCCGATGATGTTGACGTACGGGTTCTCGCATGCCCGCACGATCCGCCGGGTCATCGCCTCGCGCCCCTGGTTGAAGTGCGAGTGCACCGAGGCCACGCACAGGTCGAACCCCGCGAGGAACTCCTCGGGCCAGTCCACGCCGCCGTCGGGGTCGATGTTCAGCTCCGCGCCGTGCAGCAGCCGCATGCCCCGGCCCCGGCCGCAGGTGCCGTCGAGTTCCCGTACACGTGCGCGCTGGGCCAGCATCCGCTCGTCGGTCATCCGTTGCATGGCCATGTCGGGTCCGTGATCGGTGATCGCGTAGTAGGCGTAGCCGCGCTCGGCGGCCGCGGCGACCATCTCCTCCAGTGGGGCCAGACCGTCGGTGAGGTCGGTGTGCGTGTGCAGGTCACCCCGGATGTCGGACTCCACCGCCAGGTCGGGCAGCTCACCGCGCAGTCCGGCCTCGATCTCGCCCCGGTCCTCGCGCAGCGTCGGCGGGATCCACGGCAGGCTGAGCCTGGCGTACACGTCCTCCTCCGTCTCGGAGGCGATCTTCTCGCCGCTCTCGATGTCGAAGAGCCCGTACTCCGAGAGCTTGAGCCCGTGATGCACCGCCAGCTCGCGGGTGCGGATGTTGTGCGCCTTCGAACCGGTGAAGTACTGAAGCGCCGCTCCCCAGGAGTCCGGCGGCACGACGCGCAGGTCGACGGCCAGGCCCTTGGTGGTGCGGATCGACGTCTTGGTCTCGCCGCGAGCCACGACCTCCGCGACGTACGGCAGCTCGCTGAAGGCCCGCATCAGCGGCGCCGAGTCCTCGGCCGTGGCGAGGATGTCGATGTCGCCGACCGTCTCGCGGACTCTGCGCAGGGATCCGGCGTAGGCGCAGCGGCGGCAGCCGGTCGCCCGGGACAGTGCGGCGACCATGTCGTCGGCGAGGTCCAGGGCCACGTCGAGCAGGACGCGGTCGCCGGAGGACTGGAGGAGTTCGATGCCGTGCAGGATGTTCTGCTCCGTCTTGGGCCCGAAGCCCTTCAGATCGCGCAGCCGCTCCTCGTGGATGGCGTCGGCCAGTTCCTCGACGGAGGAGATGCCCAGCTCCTCGTACAGGAGGCAGGCCTTCTTCGGGCCGAGCGTGGGGATGGCCGTCAGCCGCCGGACACCGGCGGGGATTCTCGCCCGCAGCTCGTCGACCGCGGACACGCTGCCGCTGCGGAAATACTCGAGGATCTTCTCGGCGATCGACTTGCCGACGTTGGGGATCTCCTGCAGGCCCTTGACGTCAAGCCTGGCGACGTCGGCGTGGTAGCCGCCCACCGACCGGGCAGCCTTCTCGTAGACACGCGCCCTGTACGCGTCTCCTCCGGTGATCGAGATCAGGTCCGCGTACTCCCGGAAGAGTGCGGCGACCTCGTCGTTGGACCGAGCCACACCATCAGCGTAGGCACGGATCCGGCGATCGCGCCTGGGTCACCTTTCCTGCTCCACCAGCTCCTTGAAGTGATCGAGGTCGTCGCGCAGGAGCCGTTCGATCGCCGTCGCCTGGGCGAAGCCCTTCGGTCCGCCGAACGCCTCCCTGACGGTGCCGGGGTCGTACGCGATCCGGGCCTGCAGCCTTGTGTGCTCCGCGTCGAGGGGAAGAAGTGACAGGGTGGCCGCGAGATCGGGCCCGCCGGTCGTCCGCCACTCCATGGTGTGCTCCTGGACACGGTCGGTGATCCGGGCGTCGAGCTCCCGGGCCGTGCCAGCCGTGTCGACGTCGAGGTGCGCTCGGTCTCCGTTCTCCGGACGCGCCTGACGTATGCCTTTGACGAAGCGCGGATAGGTCTCCACGCGGTGCAGACGCTCCCAGGCAAAATCGAGCGGGACGTCTATGTCCACATGTTCTTCGAGAGTGCTCATGACTCGCCTCGCACGTGACTTCATGGTTCACGGGGTCCGATGTCCAGTGTGCTCCCTGCCCGAGATCAAGCGGTCGGACGGGGCGTGCGCGGCCGCCTATCGTGGAGGCATGGGAGAGATCGTCGTCGTGTACGAGCTCGACAAGGCGGCGGATACGCACGTACCGCGTGGCGATGAATGGCGCGTCCGCCGCGTGCACGCGGCGCCCACCGCCCCCGGGACACCCACCGCGACGGGACCGCGAACACTCTGCGGCAAGGACACCTTCGCCATGGAGACAACCGGCCGGAGGCTCGCCGAGCGCCCTGGGACGCAGTGGTTCCCCGAGGAGTACGCATCCGCGGTCTGCCCCGACTGCGATGCCGTGCTGGAGATCTGACCGGCGTGCCGGTTCCCTCGTGGCCACTGCGCCGCCGGCCGGGCGAGTCCGCTGCCGCCCCGCCGAAAAGAATGTACGGAGGGCGGCAACCCCCCGGCCACTCGCGCGTCGTGAGGGGTGAAGGGCGTGATCCCGCGCCCCCGGACCCAGTCGGGAGAACCACCGTGCAGAACCTGAAGCGCGCACTTGTCACCGCCGCCGCCACCAGCGCACTGGCCGCCGTCGCCGTGCCGGCGTGGGCGGCGACAGGACCGAGCGCGACACCGTCGACCGCGCCGAGCCCGGCTGTCACTGTCCCGCCGAAGGCCACACCCTCGGCCGCCCCCACCCCGACCGTCAGCGTCCCGCCGAAAGCCACACCCGCCCCGGTCACCAGCAGCGCCCCCGGCGCCGCGCAGCCCGCTGCCGAGCCCGAGCTCGCGCAGACGGGGGGTTCCGGCGCCACGAACGCCGCCATAGGGGCAGGCGCCGCCGGACTCGTCGCGCTCGGGGCCGGGACCCTGTTCGTCGTTCGGCGGCGCGCACATCGCTGACGTGTTCTCCCCGAAGAACCCTGTGCTGCTCCCCGCCCTGCCGTTCCGCCCCGCCGCGCCCGGAATCCCCCGGGTGCGGCCCGGCGGCGGGCGGGGCGTGCGCGCGGCACTGCGCGCCCTGCTGCTGCGCCGCGACCGCTCGGCCCCGCCCGCCGACCACCCGCTCGCACGCCGCCCGTCGCCCGTGGCCCCGTACGGCACCATGGCCCCGCAACCTCCCACCGTCACCGACCTCTACCACGCGCACCGCCTCGGCATGGTGCGCCTTGCCGTGCTCCTCGTCGACGACCTCGCCACCGCCGAGGACGTCGTCCAGGACGCCTTCACCGCCCTCTACCGCCGGCACGGCGATCACATCGCCGAGGTTGACAACGCCCTGGGCTACCTGCGCACCGCTGTCGTCAACACCTCCCGCTCGGTGCTGCGCCGCCGCAGAACCGCCCGCGCCTGGACGCCACCCGCCCCGGCCGACATCCCCTCCGCCGAGGAGCACGTCGTGCTGGACGAGGCGCACCGCGAGGTGCTCGCGGCGCTGAGCCGGCTCACCCCGCGCCGCCGCCAGGTCCTGGTCCTGCGGTACTGGGCCGACCTCAGCGAGGCCGAGATCGCCCAGACCCTGGGGATCAGCCGGGGGGCGGTCAAGTCGAACGCCAGCCGAGCCCTGGACGCGCTGGAACGGATCCTGGAGGGACGGATATGACCCACGACGCGGAACGCGAACGTCCCGTGGAACGCCGGCTCCGGCGAGCACTGGAAGCCCGGGCGGAGTCGGTCACCGTGAGAGATCTGCGTCCGGCCGCGCCGCCGCGCGCCACCCGGAGGTGGCTGGGGTCCACGGCGTCCCGGGCCGGCCTCGTCGCCCTGGCCGGCCTCGCGACCGCGGCCCTGGCCTGCGCCGCCTACCTGACGCTGGGCCCCGAAGTGGCCGACCCTCGCCCCGTCCCACCGGCCGTCCCACCCGGAATCACTTCCCCGACGCCCCTGCCGACCCCGAGCGCGGTCCCGAGCCCGGCGCGGAGCACGACGCCGAGCTCCCGGCCGAGCATCAGCATGCCCGCGAACGGGTGAGCAGAGCGGCGTCGCCTCGCCCGATCGATCGGCGGACGAGCACGTCGGAGGATCCCGTCAACGCGTCGTTTCCCGATCCTGCGTGTCTCCTCGGCGCGTCTCTTCGATACTGGCTGTGGCGGCCATCAGCGGCGGCAGCAGGATCGAAGCGCAGGAACTCCCCCAGGAGGAACCGTTGAAAATGCTCATCAACGTCCCGGAGACCGTCGTCGCGGATGCGCTGCGCGGGATGGCCGCCGCGCATCCCGACCTCAATGTCGACGTGGACAACCGGGTGATCGTCCGGCGGGACGCACCGGTCGCCGGCAAGGTCGCGCTCGTCTCCGGGGGCGGGTCGGGACACGAGCCGCTGCACGGCGGGTTCGTCGGGCCGGGGATGCTGGACGGGGCCTGTCCGGGTGAGGTGTTCACCAGTCCGGTGCCGGACCAGATGGTGCGGGCCGCCGCCGCTGTCGAGAGCGGGGAGGGGGTGCTGTTCGTCGTCAAGAACTACACCGGCGACGTGCTCAACTTCCAGATGGCCGCGGAGCTGGCCGAGGACGAGGGCGTGCGGCTCGCCACCGTGCTGGTCGACGACGACGTCGCCGTGACGGACAGCCTGTACACGGCGGGCCGCCGCGGCACGGGTGCGACCCTGTTCGTGGAGAAGATCGCGGGCGCCGCGGCCGAGGAGGGCGCCCCGCTGGAGCGGGTCGAGTCCGTCGCCCGCCGGGTGAACGCGTCCTCCCGCAGTTTCGGCGTCGCGCTCAGCGCCTGCAGCACCCCCGCCAAGGGCGGTCCCACCTTCGATCTGCCGCCCGGCGAGCTGGAGTTGGGCGTCGGCATCCACGGCGAGCCGGGCCGGGAGCGGCGGGCGATGATGACCGCGCGGGAGATCGCGGACTTCGCCGTGGGAGCGGTCTTCGACGACCTGCGCCCGACCGGCCCGGTCATCGCCCTCGTCAACGGGATGGGCGGCACTCCCCTGCTGGAGCTGTACGGGTTCAACGCCGAGGTGCAGCGGGTACTCGCCGAGCGTGACGTGGCCGTCGCCCGCACGCTCGTCGGCAACTACGTGACCTCGCTCGACATGGCCGGCTGCTCGGTGACGCTGTGCCAGGTGGACGAGGAGATGCTGCGGTTGTGGGACGCGCCGGTGCAGACGCCCGCCCTGCGGTGGGGACGCTGAGCCCCGCCCGCCCTGCTCCCCCTCCCGATCGATCCGACCCGAGGAGTCCTCGTGCTCGACGCCGCATTCTTCCGCCGCTGGCTGGCGGCCGCCGCCGCGGCCGTGAACCGTGAGGCCGACCGTCTGACCGAGCTGGACGCCGCGATCGGCGACGCCGATCACGGCAGCAATCTCCAGCGCGGGTTCGCGGCGGTCGTCGCGGCCCTGGACAAGGAGCCGCCGGCCGCGCCTGGAGCCGTACTGGTGCTGGCGGGACGGCAGTTGATCTCGACGGTCGGCGGGGCCTCCGGACCGCTGTACGGGACACTGCTGCGGCGGGCCGGCAAGTCCCTCGGCGACGACGCCGAGGTGAGCGCGGGGCAGCTGGCCGAGGCGCTGCGGGCGGGCGTGGCGGCCGTGGCGCAGCTGGGCGGGGCGAAGGCGGGCGACAAGACGATGCTGGACGCCCTGGAGCCCGCGGTGGCGGCGCTCGGCAACAGCACGGACTCGTTCGCCGCGGCCCGCGAGGCGGCCGAGCAGGGGGCGCTGGCGACGGTGCCGTTGCAGGCGCGCAAGGGCCGGGCCAGCTATCTGGGTGAACGCAGCATCGGGCACCAGGACCCGGGGGCGACGTCGTCGGCGCTGCTCGTGGCCGCGCTCGCCGAGACGGCGGAGGCGGCCGGATGAGCGAGGCGGGCAAGCGGGTCGGGATCGTGCTGGTGTCGCACAGCGCGGACGTGGCGCGCTCGGTCGCCGCGCTCGCAGGCGGGCTCGCGGGCGGTGGGGAGCTCGCGCCGGTCGCCGCGGCGGGCGGCACGCCGGACGGCGGCCTCGGCACCAGTTCCGAGCTCATCGCGGCCGCGGCGGCGGAGGTGGACCGCGGCGCGGGCGTGGCCGTGCTGGTCGACCTGGGCAGCGCCGTGCTCACCGTGAAGGCCCTCCTCGCCGAGGGCGGCGAACTCCCCCGCGGCACCCGGCTCGTGGACGCCCCGTTCCTGGAGGGCGCGGTGGCCGCGGTGGTGACCGCCTCCGCCGGGGCCGACCTGGACGCGGTGGAGGCGGCGGCCTCGGAGGCGTACGGGTACCGCAAGGAGTGACGGGTGGGGCGCGTGCGGCCGGGTGTGGCGAACGGCTCACCCGGCCGCGGGCCGGTGCACCCGTGCGCGGCTTGTGATGTCGCTGGTCGGCGCACTACTGTCACGGAGCCTTGGTGTTCGGGAAACCGGTGCGGTACCGGTGCGGCCCTCGCCACTGTGATCGGGAAGTCCGGCTCCACCCCCGCAGGGGAAGTCACTGGGCCACCGCGGGAGACCGCGGTACCTGGGAAGGCGGAGTCACGGGCGGCATGACCCGTCAGCCAGGAGACCGGCCAGGGCGCGTTGTCCATCCACGAGGTGCTGGAGAGGGTCTCCCGACCATGCATATAGCCGAGGGGTATCTGCCCCCGTTGCACGCCGCCGCCTGGAGCGTCGCGGCCGCCCCGTTCGTCGTCCACGGTGTCCGCGCCCTGACCCGCGAGGTCAAGGACCACCCCGAGTCCACCCTGCTGCTCGGCGCCTCCGGTGCCTTCACGTTCGTGCTGTCCGCCCTGAAGATCCCGTCGGTGACGGGCAGCTGCTCGCACCCGACCGGCACCGGGCTGGGCGCGATTCTGTTCCGGCCGCCGGTCATGGCGGTGCTCGGCACGATCACCCTGCTGTTCCAGGCCCTGTTGCTGGCGCACGGCGGCCTCACCACGCTCGGCGCCAACGTGTTCTCCATGGCGGTCGTCGGTCCATGGGCCGGGTACGGGGTCTACCGGCTGCTGCGGCGGTCGGGCGTCCCGCTGATGGTCGCCGTGTTCTTCGGCGCGTTCGTCGCCGACCTGTCGACGTACTGCGTCACCAGCGTGCAGCTCGCGCTGGCCTTCCCCGACCCGAGCAGCGGAGTCGCGGGGGCGCTCGCCAAGTTCGGCGGCATCTTCGCGTTCACCCAGATCCCGCTCGCGGTGAGCGAGGGGCTGCTCACCGTGCTGGTGATGCGGCTGCTGAGCCAGTCCAGCAAGGGCGACCTGGCTCGTCTCGGCGTCCTGGTCCCGGGAGCGAAGAAGGAGGCCGTGGCCCGATGAGCCGTCACGCGAGGATCAACACGCTGCTGTTGCTGGCCGTCGCGGCGCTGGCCGTCCTGCCGCTCGTGCTGGGGCTCGGCGACCACAAGGAGGAGCCGTTCACCGGTGCCGACGGCGAGGCGGAGACGGCGATCACGGAACTGGAGCCGGACTACGAGCCGTGGTTCTCCCCGCTGTACGAGCCGCCGTCGGGCGAGATCGAGTCGGCTCTGTTCTCACTGCAGGCCGCGCTCGGCGCGGGGGTGCTGGCGTACTACTTCGGCCTGCGCAGAGGACGCAGGCAGGGTGAGGAGCGGGCGGCGGCGCGGTCCGGCGCCCGCCAGGAAGAGGGTGCCGACCAAGCGCCCGGAGCCGCGTCCGACGGCGGGGACGCCCCGGCCGCGAAGCTGCCGTAGCCGCCGATGCTGCCGATCGACGCGGCGGCGCACAGCAGTCGCTGGCGCCGCCGCCATCCCTGTGAGAAGGCCGTGCTCGGGCTGGGTCTGACGGTGACAGCCGTGTGCCTGCCGCCCTGGCCCGGCGCCGTTCTCGTGGCGGCCGCCTCCCTCGCCGTCCTGCTGGGCCCGGCCGGGGTCGGGCCCCGGCAGCTGTGGCGGGCCTTCCGCATCCCCCTCGGGTTCTGTGTCACCGGAGCGCTGCCGCTGCTGTTCGCCGTGGGCGGCGCCGCCGGGCCGGTGACGTTCGCGCCGGACGGTCCCGAACACGCCGCGGCGTTGCTGCTGCGGACCTCGGCGGCGTCGCTCGGTGTGCTGCTGTTCGCGTTCACCACGCCGGTGTCGGACGTCCTGCCCCGGCTGGTGCGGGCGGGCGTGCCCCCGGCGGTGGTGGACGTGGCGCTGGTGATGTACCGGATCAGTTTCCTGCTGCTGGACGCGCTGAGCCGGGTCCGTCAGGCGCAGGCGGCCCGTCTCGGCCACACGAGCCGGGCGGCGGCGTGGCGTTCGCTGGCGGGGCTGGGGGCGACCGCGTTCGTCCGTGCCTTCGACCGGGCCGGCCGGCTGCAGGCGGGGCTCGCCGGACGCGGTTACGACGGCACGCTGCGGGTCCTCGTGCCGCGTACGTCCGTTTCCCGCCCGTTCCTCGCCGCCGTGGCCGCGCTGCTGGCCGGCATCGTGCTGCTCACCGTCCTGCTGGAAAGGTTCGTCCTGTGATCGTTGAGCTCATCGACGCCGGATTCGCGTACGAGGACGGACCCGCCGTGCTGAGCGGGGTCGGCCTCGCGCTCCCGGAGGGCCGCTCCACAGCCCTGCTCGGGCGCAACGGCAGCGGAAAGACCACCCTGCTGCGGCTGTTGAGCGGCGGACTGCGCCCGGTGACGGGCCATGTCCGGCTGGACGGCGAGCCGGTGACGTACGACCGGGCCGGGCTGACCCGGCTGCGGACGAGCGTGCAGCTGGTGGTGCAGGACCCGGACGACCAGTTGTTCGCCGCGTCGGTCGAACAGGACGTGTCGTTCGGCCCGATGAACCTTGGGCTGCCGGAGGAGCAGGTACGCGCCCGGGTCGACGAGGCGCTGGCGGCGATGGACATCGTGGCCCTGCGGGACCGGCCGACGCATCTCCTGTCGTACGGGCAGCGCAAACGGGCGGCTATCGCGGGCGCGGTGGCGATGCGGCCGCGCGTGCTCATCCTGGACGAGCCGACGGCGGGGCTCGATCCGCACGGGCAGGAGCGGCTGCTGGAGGTGCTGGGCACGCTGGCCGCGAACGGTACGACGGTGGTCATGGCGACGCATGACGTGGACCTCGCCCTGCGCTGGGCGGACGACGCGGTCGTGCTCACGCCGACGGGCCTGCGCACGGGCCCGGTCGCTCAACTGCTCGCGGACCAGGGCCTGCTGGAGGCGCCGTGCCCCACGGCCGCCAGGCCGTAGGGGGAGCTTGAGGACACCGCGCGAAGCGCGGTACGGGGCCCGCGGCGAAGCCCCGAAGCCCGCGCCCGCCAGGGCGCAGGGCCACGGGGGTCCGGGGCCTGTCCCGGTTTTGGGAAGGGGCGGGGGAGGGGAACGTGAGGACCACTGCCTTGCATACAGGAGTTCTTCGGCGAGGATGGCCTGAAGCGCTCGACCTTGCCGTTGTGCCGGGGCATGTAGGGCTTGGTCCGCTGGTGTCGGGAGGCCCACGAGATCAGGGAGCGCGCGAAGGCCGCGGCGCGGTAGTTCGCGCCGTTGTCGGTGACCACACGCACGACCCGGTGGATGCCGTGGGCTGCGAAGAACGCGCGGGCCCGGCTGAGGAACGCCACGGTGGTGGCGGCCTTCTCGTCGGCAAGGGGCTCGGTATAGCCCAGGCGGGAGAATCCATCGACGGCAGAGTTACGCCCGACCTTCTTGACGTCCAGGTGGACCGTGTGGCCCGGGTAGCTGGCCACGATCCGTTTCGGACGCGCTGGTCGAGCCGTCGGGGTCGAGGAAGCGGCGTTGGTTGATGCCAGGCGCGCCAGCCACCGGCCTACAGTGCGCTCGCTACGCACACCTTGGCTCACGAGTTCAAGGGTAATCCGGCGGGTGGACCACTTGTTGTCCCGCCGCAACTGCTTGATCCGCTCGACGACATCGGGCGGGATCTGGGTCGGTGAACACAGCGGGACGCTCGGACGGTCCCGCAGCCCGGCTTCGCCGTGCGTGTCGTACCGGTTCTTCCACTTGGACAGGCCGGCGCGGGAGACACCGGCCTCGGCGGCGACGTGCGAGATCGGACGGGTACGGCAGCGCTCCACAAGCCGCCGGCGTCCCTCGATGTTCAAAGGAGCGTTCGCATGTGTCACCGCAGCACCTCGGTACTCCGGCCGGCCGCGACGACGGTGAGGAGGGGGAACGCGATGAGCAACGCGACCGCGACGAGAAGTCCACTCGCCCAGAGCGGCCCGAGGACTCCGGCTTCAGTGCCGAGCGTGGCCGCAGCCACAACGGGGCCGACGGCGGCACCCACGTTGAGCGCCGCCGTCGCATAGGAACCGGCCATAGTGGGGGCTCCCGCAGCCTCGTAGAGGACCCGCGTAATCAGCGTGCTGCCCAGCGCGAACGACAGCGCGCCCTGCACGAACACGAGGGTGACAAGGGCAACCGGCTCGTTGGCCAGCATCGCCAGAGCCGGCCAGCCGATGAGCAGCAACGGACCGCCGACTGCGATGACCGGACCGGGATTTCGGTCGGACAGCCGTCCGGCGACGGTGACGCCCACGAAGGAACCGGCACCGAAGAGCACCAGAGCGACAGAGATCCACAACTGGCCCAGCCCGGCACTGTCGGTCACCACGGGGGCAAGAAAGGTGAGGCTGCCGAAGGTCGCCGCGTTCACCAGCGCTCCGAGCAGCATCACCAGGATCAACCGCGGCCGGGCGAGCTGGGCGAGCTCCGCTCGCAACGCCAGCCTGCCAGTCGCCTCATCCTCATCACGTCCTGCTGGGATGCCTTTCGGGATGCCGAGAGCGGCAGGCAGGCAGAGAACGGCGACGGCCCAGAAGGTGGCCCGCCAGCCGAGTGCCGTGCCGAGCACCGACCCACCAGGGACACCGGCGATCGTGGCCACCGTCGTGCCCGACAGCAGCACGGCCAGCGCGCGTCCCTTCCTGTCGGGTGAGACCAGCCCGGCCACAGCCGTCAGAGCGACGGCAAGGAACCCCGCATTCGTGAGCGCGGCGACGACCCGGGTAGCGAACAGGACGGGGAAGCTCGTCGTGACGGCGCCCAAGATGTGAGCTGCCGCGAACACGAGGACGAACCCGAGAAGGACCGGGCGCCTGGGCCAGTTGCGGGCAAGCGCGGCCACCAGGGGAGCGCCGACGATCATGCCGATCGCGAAAGCCGAGGTGAGCACGCCTGCTGTCCCGACGGTGGCGTCGAAATCCGAGGCGATGTCCGGCAAGAGGCCGGCGAGCATGAACTCCGAGGTGCCCATGGCGAAGACCGCCAGGGCAAGCAGGTACAGCGGGAGAGGCATCGAGTGGCTCCGAGGTGAGGAGAGGCACGAGAAGGTCATCTCGTCACCGCGGCCAGCCGCGAGCGCACACTCGTCCCACCACAGAAGGCGGCGCGACGACAGGGCTACGAGCTCAGTGCTGCAGGGGGCTGACGGCGTGACCGAAAGCCCCCACCTTGTCTGACTCAGGACTCGACATGGCCCGCACGCTACCCGACCGCTGCCCGTCGAAGCATCCTGGTTTCACAGGCATCGGCCTGCGTCACCAACGTCCTGTCCCGCAACACCTAGGTCCCTGGCAAGCCACGCAGAACACCTCTGACAAGGCGCCGGCGCCCTTCTCCGGTGCTGCCGGGGAAGGGCGCTGTGTTGTTCGCCTCCGTGTTTTACGAGTGGTCGAGGATCACGCGCTCCGTCTCGGTGTAGTCGATGCGGGTCTCGGCTCCGGTGGTGTGCGGGTAGCGGACGAAGGCCGAGCCCTCGCCGGAGAACGGGCCGCCGGGTGCGTTGGCCAGCTGGTCCTTGGGCGAGCCGCCGCGGACGATCAGGGTGTCACCCTGCGGCGGTGCGGCCGTGTTCGGGGGACCTGAGTTGACGGACAGCAGGGCGCTGACTGTGTCCATGGCGGTGATGTCCACCGTGTCCCGGCCGCCGCGCGCGCTTACGCCGATCCGCTCGGTCTGGTCGGTGGTGATCTCGAGGCCCAGCAGACCCTGGACCCGGAGCAGGGTCAGCAGGTCCACGGTGCCGAAGACCGAGTCGGCCCCGGTGGTGCCGACGATGGTGACCTCGTCGTCGCCGCCGTCGGGGTTGACTGCCACATCTCCCGTGACTCCGGTGAAGTTGAGCACCTGAGCAGAGTTGGACCGGGTCAGCCGCCCGCTGTTGGCACTGGTCGGGGTGAATGTGAGCGACTCGTCGCCCGCACCGCCCTGGATGGCGACCTCGTGGCCGGCCGCGTCCAGGTGTACCACGGGGATACCGCGGATGCCGACGAAGCCGCCGGGGACGCCCGGGTAGCCGGTCACGGTGTTCTGGTCGACGTCGACGACGAGGTCGGCTGTGGCGCCCGTGAGCGTGAGCGACTGGTTGGCGATGGTCACCGCGAGGGACGGTGACGGGGCGCTGACGTTGCCCGCGAGGTCCTCGAGCCGCACGGCGAAGTCGTACGTTCCGTCGTCAAGCGGATCGCTGACGACCTCGTACTCACCGGCCGGGGTGATGGTGTCTTTCCCGACCACGGTGGGCCCGGTGGCGGACGGCGGGTCGGCCGTCAGCCGCACCAGCGCGTTCGGTTCGACCGGTGAACCCTGGAAGGCGGGCTCGGTGATGGTCGTGATGTTGTCGATGCTGTTGCCGCCGGTGTCGCTCGACGAGAGCAGGTCCGGGGCCGCGGCCGGTGTGGCCGGTGCCGTCGTGTCGAGTGTGATCCCCAGCCGGTGGGCGCTCTCCGGGCCCGAGCCGACGACGTGGGCGGTGCTGGGAACGGCCGGGTCGTCGGACGGGTCGACGGTGATCACCTCGGCGGTGATCAGGTTCTCCCCCTCCGTCAGGACAGGGTCCAGGTCGATCGCGTACAGGCCCGGCTTGGTGACCGGGTTCACGGGCTGTGCGAAGCCGACGCGCTCGCCGTCGCGCTCCACGGCCACCTTGAAGCCGGGGGCGTCGTCTACGAGGGTGGACGTGCCGTTCTCCGGCGACAGCGGGATATTCGCGGTCCGCAGGTCCGCGTCGTCGACCCGGAGGAAGAGCTCCGGTCCGGTGGTGCTGGTGACGTCGTCGTTGTCGAACCGGCCCGAGTCGGACTCGCGCTTGAGGTCGAGGCCGAAGGGTTCGGGGGCCTCGCGGTTGACGACGGAGAGGTCGTACGTCGCCTGCGGTGGGTCGGTCGGCGAGGCGTCACCCGGCTTGGTGGGGTCGGTGATGCCGCTGTCGCTGACCACGATGAAGTACGGCTCGTCCTCGATGACCGGGATTGCGAGCCTGCTGGTCGAGCTGCCCGGCCTGATCGTCGCCACCGTGCCTGTCGCGACCCTGTTGCCGAACTTGTCGTACGCGCGGACCTGGAGCCCGGAGATCACCTCGTTGAAGGCGATGTCGGCGGCCAGGTGCCCGGTGTGGCGGGGTGCGATCCGGAAGAAGTCGACGTCGGTCGCGCTGTGCAGGCTGAGCCGGCCCCCGTTGAACCGGTCGTCCGAGCCGAGCGCGGCGGCGACGGCCGTGTCGATGGACTCGTTCGGTTCGAACGTGTCGGGAAAGGCCCCGAGCAGCGAGAACGTGTCGTAGTACGTGGTCTGGTTTCCGGCGGCCGGGTTGCCGCCGGTCGGCGGGGTGGCATTACCGGTCCAGGTCGCATAGCCGACGCCGTCGACCGTCCACACACCGTTGTACTCGCCGATGCGCAGAGTCTGCTCGGGGTCGGCCGGCCGGGCTGGGCAGGTCGGCCCGAAGCGGCACCGGGCGTTGAGGTCGGGGTCGAACGGGGCGTCGCTGACCCTGAAGTCCTGCGACCAGGTCAGTCCGCCGTCCCGGCTCGCCGTGCCGTAGACCTCGAGCAGGAAGTTGTCGTTCCCGTTCGGCCCGGTGCCGCCGTTCCGCTCGCCGCTGCGGGTGTCGTACCAGTGGGCGACGATGTTCCCGTCCTGGTCCAGGTGCGCGGTGGGCATCACCGCGAGGGTCTGGCCCGGTCCGTGGTCGATCCTGGTGGGCGGGCCGAAGGAGACGCCGTTGTCCGTGGAGCGGGCGATGCGGACGTCACCGTCGTCGCCGTTCCCGAAGTTGTCGTTGGGGTCGTCGTTGGCGACGACGTAGACGTTGCCCGGCCGGGCCGGGTCGGGCAGCACCCACGGCTGCATGGAGCCCTGGAGCCAGAAGTCGGTCCCCGGGATCTCACCCCCCGAGTTGTCCTGCACGTTGCAGGAGACGCTCGCCTGTCCGGGCCCGAACGCGGAGGTTCGCTGCGGAACGGCACCGGCGGCAAAGTCGGCCCCGCCGGAGCCGTCGCGGAGGAGCTGTACTGTGCCCGCCCCGGGCGCCCCGTCGGTCCCCTCGTCGCAGATGTCGGCGTGATAGGCGACGTAGAGGTCGCCGTTCGGACCGACAGCCGCGTGGGAGGGCCAAGAGTTCCCGTCCCCGGCTGTGGAGAGGACTTGCGGCGCCGACCAGTTCGTGGCGCCGCTCTCCAGGCGGGAGAACTGAATCTCCCACGGGGTGCCGAGGTCCGACCAGACGACGTAGAGGTTGTCCCGGTAGGGGCTGGTGGGCGTGGCATCCGCCACCAGCCACTGCTTGTCCTGGTTGTTCGGGCTGTTCGCGCTCACCTGGACGGGTGTGTAGGTCTGGTTCCCCGTCGTCGTCAGGTCGTTGATCTGGCCGACGCCCACTCCGAACCGGTTGGGGGTGGTGTTGAAGCTGGTCGAGAGATGGGTGACGAACAGGCTCCCCTGTGAGTCGAAGGCGAGAGACGGGTCCCCCGAGCACGGGACGGTCGACGTCCGCGTGATCGGGAAGCCGTCCTTGCCAAAGTTGTTGTCGATACGGATCGTGCATCCCCGCATGACGGCGACCTGCGATGGTTTGCGAGGATTCACCGTGGCGTTGTGCGGCTCGAAGCCGGTCTCGAGTGCTTGGTCCTGACCTGCCCATGCGGGGGCGGGTCCGGCGAAGACAAGCGCCTGCAGTACGAGGAGAATGCTGCTGACGATGGTAAGGGCACGCCGTTGCCTGCAGTTGTTCAACATGCGTCCCCCTGTCTGGCTCTGCTCATCCCTCTCCTTCCGGTCCAGCGACCGGCGGGCGGTGCTGATCGCCCGCAGACAATGGCAGCCCGACGCCGTTCCTTCAGGAGGGCCCTCGGCATGGGGCACCGGAATTCACCAAGATCACCGACATAACCACCCGTGCGGAGCAGGCGCCCAGGGCGCTCTCAGCGGATCAGTGCGGTGATTCTCAATAAGCGGTCCGTGTCACGCCGCAGTATCCGCTGACGCACCGTTATGATCACCGGCGCATGGTAAGGAATTCGCTGCGCGGCAGCGCTGTCCCGACGAGGAACGAGGTGTCGTCTTGGCCGTTCGGGACAAGACTGCAAGCATTGGCTCGAACCGGTTGGAGCAGCTGCACCTGGCGGTGGCAAAGCAGGCCACCGTCGAGATCCTTGAGCCCCGCGACACCCTCACGCTCAGCCGACGCCTGAACGGCATCAATCTCGACCTGGTCAACGAGGACCGCAACTTCACCGGCCTCAAGACCGGTCAACGATCCCGTGGGGAACTATTCGTGCCTCGGGACCTGCAGGCACAAAGATCCGCTATCGCGTGCGCACTGGACGCGACGTCACCGGAACTCCGGAGTGGGGTGAACTGGCCGGACAGGCACCGCTACGCGTCGTCGTCGGGCTCGTCGTCGACGGGTGCCGGCGAGTAACCTTCGCCGCCAACAGATGGTGACGGTCCCCTCCGTCCATATGGCGTCCACGCCCGGCTGCACGCCGTCGAAGTACGACTGCCTTTCGCTGGGCGTCATCCCCAGCATCGCTGTTACCGTGAGGAAGACCTCAAACCATGTCGGTTTGCGGTTTGGTTTCTTGCCACCTGGAGGATGGCGTCCGGCGGAAAAGGTCTTGTAGATAGGGGACCGCCAGTCGACCTCTTCCGGTTGGGAACGGCCTGCATGGTTCCGTGGGCGAGCATCTGAACGTTCCGGTTTTCCGGCGTCACGTTGGCGAGAACGCGTGGGGCTCAGGGGCGAGTCGCACCGAGCGGCCGTCCTGGCGGGGGATCGGTGCATGTCGCCCCACTCTGACTTCTCGGAAGACCCGCTACTGCCTGCCGGGGGCGGCCACTACCGGAAGCGGTGAGTACTGGTATTCGCCTTCAGCACGGCTTGCTGCCAGTACGGTGCTGATGCGAGCTGGTGAACGGAGGGATCGCGGTGCGGGGATCGGGGCTGGGTTCAGGGCTGGCAGCGACGACGGTGGCAACAGTTGCTCTCGGACTGTTCGTCAACTGGGCGTGAGGACGGTCCCAACCGATGGACGTGGACGGTCGCCGCCCTGGCCACCGCGGGCCTCGCCGGCATTCTGGCAACGCCCAGTCTGGTCGCCCGGATCCTTCGCCGCCGTGCGGTGGACATCAACATCGCAAAGCCGCGGCACCTGCAGGTCGAGCCAATCGGCGCCTGTTGGGCGCTGCCCGATCCGTTGACCCCAGCGGACGCCGAATGCGCTACCAGGGCAGCTCGATCGAAGCGATCCCCGAGAGATGGGTACCGAGCGATCGATCGGTACCTTTACGACCGCGGAGGCGCCGAGGTCAATGTCACCGAGCGGCGTATCACGTTCCAGGGAGCGGAACTCCCGGCAGTCGTCACCGGCATGCGTGCCGAGGTCCGTGCAAGGACGAATGTGCTGACGGGGACGTTCGTCACAGTCGGGCTGGGAAGGGGCGAGGAGCCGCTCCGGATGGAGCTGGACCTGGACAGCGATCAGCCGGCGTCTGCCTGGTTCGAAAAACAGGTGATCACCGTTTCGCCAGGCGAGAGCGTCGTCGTCCACCTCAGAGCCACGGCGGTTGCCTCCTCCCGAAGCCATAATCCACGTCGCGATGATCGACCTCATAAGCCGACGGCTCACCCGGGAATCCACCCCGAAGTCGCCTCGCGCCAGGACGATTCGCGCAGCAGGCGCAGGCCGTTGAGGGCGACCAGGACCGTCGAGCCTTCGTGGCCCGCCACGCCCAGGGGCAGCGGGAGGTGGCCCGCGAGGTCCCACACCACCAGCACGCCGATGCACACCGACGCGATCACGAGGTTCTGCACCACCAGCCTGCGGGCGCGGCGCGAGAGGGCCACCACGGCCGGGACCGTGGCCAGTTCGTCCCGTACGACCACCGCGTCCGCGCTCTCCAGGGCGAGGTCGGAACCCGCGCGGCCCATCGCGATGCCGGTGTGGGCGGCGGCGAGCGCGGGCGCGTCGTTCACGCCGTCGCCGACGATCAGCACCCTCTCCCCCGCCTCCTGCCACCCGCGCACGGCGGCGACCTTCTCCTCGGGGAGCAGCCCGGCCCGTACGTCCTCGATGCCCGCCTCGCCGGCCACCCGGCCGGCCGCGCGGGCGTTGTCGCCGGTCAGCAACGTCGGCGTGCGGCCCGTGAGGCGGGCGAGGGCGGCGACCGCCTGCGGCGCCCCGGGCCGGAGCCGGTCGTCGACGGCGAGCACGGCCACCGGCACCCCGTCGGCCTCGACGACGACGGCCGTACGGCCCTCCGCCTCGACCTCGACGGCCGCCGCGCAGTCCTCGGCGAGCAGGGCGGCGGGGCTTCCCACGCGTACCGTACGGCCGTCGACACCCGCCGAGACGCCGCGTCCGGGAGTCGATACGAAGTCCGCAGCCACGGGCAGCCGTAGCCCGCGTTCACGCGCGGCCGCGACGATCGCGCGGCCGAGCGGGTGCTCGCTGTGGACCTCGGCGGCCGCGGCGAGGGCCAGCGCGCGGTCCTCCGTGACACCCGCGTCCGACAGCACACGGACCTCGGCGACGCGCGGCGAACCCTCCGTCAACGTGCCGGTCTTGTCGAGCGCGGCGCGGTCGATCTCGCCCAGACGCTCCATCGCCACGGCGGACTTGACGAGCACTCCATGGCGTCCGGCGTTCGCGATGGCGGACAGCAGCGGCGGCATGGTGGCGAGCACGACGGCGCACGGCGAGGCGACGATCATGAAGGTCATCGCGCGCAGCAGGGTGCTCGTGAAGTCGGCGCCGAAGGCGAGCGGCACGGCGACCAGGGCGAGCGTGGCGAGCACGACCCCGGTCGAGTACCGCTGCTCGACCTTCTCGATGAAGAGCTGGGTGGGCGCCTTGGTGGCGCTCGCCTCCTCGACCATGGCGACGATGCGGGCGACGACCGACCGGGCGGCGTCCTTGTCGACGCGGACGCGCAGGGAGCCGGTGCCGTTGAGGGTGCCCGCGTAGACGGTGTCACCGGCGCGGCGGTCCACGGGCAGGGGTTCGCCGGTGATCGTGGCCTGGTCGACCTCGCTCGCGCCGTCAAGGACCGTGCCGTCGGCGGGCAGCCGCTCCCCCGGCCGTACGAGGACGGTGTCGCCCACCCGCAGGTCGGCGACGTCGACCGTCTCCCACTCCTCGGGCCGGTCGCCGGCGAGGCGTGCGGCACGGGCCGGGGCGAGGTCGAGCAGTCCGCGGACGGAGTCGGCGGTGCGCCGGGTGGCGAGCGCCTCCAGCGCGCCGGAGGTGGCGAAGATGACGATGAGGAGACCGCCGTCGAGGTACTGCCCGATGGCCGCCGCACCGATCGCCGCGACCACCATCAGCAGGTCGACGTCGAGGGTCTTCTCCCGCAGGGCCTGAAGGCCCGCGAGGCCGGGTTCCCAGCCGCCGGCCGCGTAGCACAGGGCGTACAGCGGTCCCCAGGCCCAGGCGGGCGCGCCGGCGAGGTCGAGCGGCAGGGCGCAGAGGAACGCGGCGGCGGACAGGGCGGCCCAGCGGACCTCGGCCAGGGCGAACAGCCGGGTCCGCGGCCGGCCCGGCGGTGCGGGCGGCGCGGCCGGCCGTGCGGTGGTCGCGGGCGCGGGCGCGGTGGTCGGCGAGGTCGGGGGAACCATCGGGACACCTCTTTCGGGGCTCCGTGCAGGGCGGAGCCGTCTGGGCTGACACCCCTCACGATAGCGGAACACATGAAGAGGTATTCATTCGTACGCCTGACACCACGGCTACGATGTGCTGCATGGGACACGGAGTCAGCGGCGGCATCACACCGGCCGCGCACCTGGACGCGGACTCCGCGGCGACGATCGCCGCCACTCTCCAGGCCCTGGCCACCCCCTCGCGGCTGATGATCCTCACGCGCCTGCGCCAGGGACCCTGCGGAGTCACGGAACTCGCGGATGCGGTCGACATGGAACAGTCGGCGGTCTCCCACCAGTTGCGCCTGCTGCGCGCCCTCGGTCTGGTCACGGGGACCCGCCAGGGCCGCCGGATCGAGTACAGCCTGTACGACACGCATGTCGCCCAGCTCCTGGACGAGGCGGTCTACCACATCGAGCATCTGCGCCTGGGAGCCCGCGACCTGCCGGAGCCGGACGCTTCCGAGGACACCGCCGACCGCGCCTGACGCCCTGCCGGGAAGCCCGGAGGACCAGCCGGCCGGCCTCGTGTGCAGCGACACCGACACCCGCCCCAAGCACAACGTCGGCCTTCACGACCTCAACGGGTCATGAAGGCCGACGTCACGCCCGCCCCGGATCACCCACGGTGTCGGGAGTGGCGGGGACGGACTGTGTGCGAGGGATCAGCCCAGCGGGCGGGCGTTCCAGACGTAGGAGGAGACCTTCTTACCGCCGTTCACTCCCGCGACCGTGTCGAACCGGAAGTGCACGCCGTTGTATACGCGGCTGATGGCGTTCTCGGCGGCGGCGGAGCTGAAGGAGCTGAGGTGCCGGGTGACGCCGCGGGCGTTCGGGTCGTCAGTGGTGCCCTCGTAGGGCATGGTGTCGGTCCCGAACCAGTTCTTCATGATCCCGGCCCAGGTCGCACCGAAGGTGGAGTGGCCGGACTGGTAGGCCGGGAACGGCGGCGAGAAGTGCACGCCGTTGGCGTCCTTGGACGTGGGCAGCCAGTTGGGGTCGCCGACGGTCTTGGCGTTGTAGTCGTTGTCGGCGTTCTGGACGGCGCTCTGCGGGCGCCAGAGGTCGAAGTCGGTGTTCCACTTGGCGTCCCAGGCGACGATGGCCGCGTCGGCGAGGGCGATGGACAGGACGCCGAAGAGCTTGCCGGTGTAGAAGGAACTGGCCTTGGGCTTGTACTTGTTCAGGACGACCATGGTGTGGTCGTACTGCTGACCCGTCGGCTTGTAGCTGCCGTTGACGTCGTTGGCCCAGAACCGGGCGATCTGGGTCTGGTCGGCGGTGCGTACGGTGGAGTTGGCACTGCCGAGGGTCTTCACCTCGTTCAGGGCGTCGGCGTAGATGTCACTGGACAGCAGGGCCTCGGCGGTCTCGTGGCCGCCGGGCTTGGCCGGGCGGAACTGGTCGGAGGACGCGATCACCCAGGGCTTGACCTTGCCCCAGTTCGGGCCGCCGGCAGGCACGCCCGGCGTGGTGGGACGCCAGTGGCCGGGCGCCAGGTTCGGCACGTACGGAGTGGTGTCCGCCGAGCCGTCGGTGGCTCGGTGGCTGATCAGCGCCTTGGCGATCTTCGTGCCCTGGATCTTGCCGAGCTCCCGGTCCCTGGCCGTGGCGGAGGTGGGAAGCGCCAGGGCCGCGGCGAGGTCGTCGTCCAGGTTGACGGTGGGGAACGCCTCCTTCAGGGCCGTGTAGGCGGCGTAGTCGATCGCCGGGTCGAGAGCCCCGTACTGGCGGTACAGGTCGCGGGAGCGGCTGAGGTAGGGCTTGCCGACCGGGTAGATGGAGTTGACGGTGTCGTAGACGGAGATGTTCAGCAGGGCGCCGCCGCGGGTGATCGGGCCGGCGATGCCGCCCGCCTCGCGGGTGGCCTGGAGCATGGCCCGCTCCCAGAACAGGACGTGGTCGGGGCCCTTCTTGTCGGCGACCTCTGCGGGGACCGACTCGACCGGGTTGACGGTGTAGTAGCCGGGCACCTCTGTTTCCTCGGCGACAGCTGCCTGGCCGGGGACGAGGGCAGCGAGGCTGCCGATGGCGATCGCCGCTATGAGGGCGGTCCTTGCGCGGCGGCGCGAGCCGTTGGACTTGGGCATGCCGATGTCCTTTCCAAGATCCGTGTGAGGGCGTACCCGCGCGCCGGTCGGCGTGTGCGGGGTGTGGGAGGCTGCTGCCGGTAGGTGCGTCGGCCGCCGTCCCGCAGATGAAGCTAGTTGCCGGCCAGGACAGTTGGCGGGAGCCTCCTCGATGCGAGGAATCGGCACTGATGATGGAGCCACGTCCCGGGCACGGTATGACCGCTTCTTCGCGACCGTGTTGGCGCCCCCGAGTCTTCGCGACCGGTCTTCGGCCGTTTCCTCGCGGCCGTTTCCTCGCGGCCGTTTCCTCGCGGCCGTTTCCTCGCGACCGGATTCCCGCGCGATCACGACGGAAGGGGGCTCCGCGCGTCGGCGCGGAGCCCCCTTCGGGGTGATGCCGGTGTCACTGCACGGTGGCACGCAGGGCGGCGTTCTCGGCCTCGAGTTCGGCGAGGCGCCGGTAGAGGTGCGCGTGCGCGTCCTCGATCTCCTGCGCTGTGTAGCGGGGAGTGATGTGCTGCGGGCAGTTCCAGTCGTACGCCTCGACGGTGATGAGGACGACCCGCTCCACGACGGCACGGTAGTCGGCCGGCGTCAGGGCCCGGAGGAGCTCGGGGCCGGGGTCGTCATCGGTGACGGCGGTGCCCAGGATCTTCAGCCGGATGCGCTGGGGATAGTCCATGAGCAGGAGGGCCACCCGATTGTTGCCCTGGAGGTTGCCGGTGGTGATGTACTGCCGGTTCCCACGGAAGTCGGCGAAGGCGAGCGTGGTGTCGTCCATGGCCCGCAGGAAGCCCGGCGGGCCTCCCCGGTGCTGTACGTAGGGCCAGCCGCTCTCGCCGGTACTGGCGAGATAGAAGCTGTCTCTGGTGGTGATGAACTCGATCTCGTCGCCGCTGAGCCGGTCTGCCTGCGCCGGCCCCGCTTCGATCCGGGCGTATGCGGTGCGGCTGCCGTGCCGCTGCTGTCGGGCACGGACGGAAGGGGTGAACGCGAGCTGGGCGTAGCGGCTGGTCACTGCGGCCTCCTGGGCTGGACGGCGCCGATGGCGGTGGTCACCACCAGTACGTGGGGTAGCGCGGTGTCACGCCGGTACGCCCGACGAGAATGCCGACGACGACCAGGACGACCGTCGCGCCCGCGAGGACCGGCAGGAACGGAATCGCTGACGGCTCCTGGGCGACGACGATCACCGCGGTGGCGGCGGCGGGCGAGTGCGGTGTGCGGCCGAGGGCCATGACGCCGAGGGCCAGGCCGCCGGCCGTTGCCGCGGCCCAGGCGGAATCACCTGCCACGGCCAGCACCGCGAATCCGGTGAGCGCGGAGAGCAACTGACCGCCGATCACGCTCCGCGGCTGGGCCAGGGGAAGTGCGGGTGCGCCGAAGACCAGGGCGGCGCTGGCCGCCAGCGGGGGGATCAGCCACACCTGGTCCAGCAGCGCGCCGAGCCCGACAAGGGCGAGCAGGGCGAGCACGGAACCTGTGGTGGCGACGGCGATGACGGCCAGGGCCGGCCGCTGGGGGGCTCGGCTCGCGAAGCGTCGCTTCTTGGTCGTCGCGTCGGGCGTCGCGGGGGTGGCCGTGACGGTCTGGTCGGACATCGACTCTTCTCCAGCAGGGTGGGCGGGACGGAGCGAAGGGGTGTGCCCGCGAGTACCGCCGCACGGGAGGGAACGGCGGCACTCGCGGGCGGGGGAAGAGGCGACCGGGCCCGGGGGTGCCCGGTCGCCCGCGGAATCGCGCGCGGCCGGGCCGCCGCCGGGGCGCGCCTGGCCTCCGGCCACGGGCCGCGGGCCGCGCGCCCTCTCGGCCCGGTCTACTCAGCCGGCGTGGCTGACCACCGGCCAGTCGATGTCGACCTCGGCGGCCTTGTTGAGGTAGTTGGTGAACACGTTCAGCGCCACGTTGCCGATCACCTCGGTGATCTCGGCGTCGTTCAGACCGGCCTCGCGGGCGGTCTTGAGGTCGCTCTCCTCCACGCTGCCGCGCGTGCGGACCAGGGCGGTGGCCAGCTTGAGAACGGCGGCGGTCTTGGCGTCGCCCGACTTGGCGTGGCGGGCGCCCGCCGCCTCCGCCTCGCTCAGGCCGGCGAGGTTCGTGGCGATGTAGGTGTGTGCGGAAAGGCAGTAGTCGCAGGAGTTCTCCTGGGCGACGGCGAGCGCGATGCCTTCGCGGATGCCGACCGGAAGGGTGCCGGCGCCGAGCGCTCCGGAGAACTCGAGGTAGGCCTTGAGCACGGCCGGGCTGTTGGCCATCACCTTGGTCATGTTCGGGGTGACGCCAAGGGCCTTCTGGACCGCAGCGAGGAGCTCGGCCGCGGAGCCCTGGGCGGTCTCGGGCTCAATGATCGGCAGGCGGGACATGTGGTCCTCCGGGGAATCGACAACCATCACACTTGTAACGGTTGCTTCGCGTCTCTGACGTTAGAACCATGACACAGACTTCTTACGGTTGCAAGGCGGCCTTACCATCAAGGGGTGAAACTGGAAGATCTTCAGGGCGGTGGCGCCCCCACGCTGGGCGAGCCGCTGCCGATCGAACTGGGAAACGCCACGTATGCGGTACGTGGCCAGCTGGTCGACGGGCTGCAGACGGTCGAGCACGTGGCCGCCTGGTTCCGGGACAACCGGCACCGGTTCGCCGTGCCGCTCGACGACAGGGACCTGCTGCGCACGAACGACCGGGACCTGGCGGCCACCCGCGCCCTCAGGGATGCCATCCGCACCCTGACCGGCGTCGCCGTCGGGGGTGGCGACGCACCGCAGGAGGCGGTCGAGACGGTCAACCAGCAGGTGCGGGCGGCGCCGCGCTGGCGCGAGCTGTCCTGGGGCGGGGGACCGCGGGCACTGGCGTGCGGATCGGTCGACCGGCTGGCGACAGCTCGTGCCGAGATCGCCCAGCAAGCCGTCGACCTGTTCGGCGGTTCGGACATCGCACAGCTGAGGGCCTGTCACGCACCGGGCTGCGTGCTCTACTTCCTCAAGGACCACCCGCGGCGGGAGTGGTGTTCGGCGGCCTGCGGCAACCGCGCCCGGGCAGCACGTCACTACGAGCGGACCCGGAAGACCCCCTGACACCGCAACGCCGGCCCTCCGGCGGGAATCGGCCGAGTGGCCGTTCCCGGGGCCGGCGTTGCGCTGCCGTCACCGCTCAGGAGGCCGGCGGAACTCCTCGCCCGGCCGGCCCGGCACCGGACAGCACGCGGCGCGGAGCGGCCGTGGCCGGCGGAGCGCCAGGGGTGCCGGTGCGCGATCCGTGGCGGGTCGCGACCGCCAGGCACGCCGTCACCAGCACGATGTTCTTGATGATGTACTGCCCTTCCATCGTGGGCAGCAGCGGTGAGCCATGGGCCCACACCACATCCGGCGCGATGACCAGAGTGGCGAACACGCCCGCCATGTGGACGAAGAACACCGCCAGCACCGTGCGCAGCAGCCATCCGGTGATCAGACCGAGGCCGATGCCGACTTCCATGACGGCCAATAGGGGCCGACTGACCTCGGCAGGCACCAGCCCGAACGAGAGAACTCCCATGCACCGGGTGGCGATGTCCTCCGCGGGGCTCGTGCCCGGGACGAATTTCAGGATGCCGAACCAGGTGAAGACGACTCCTACGCTGATCCGCAGGGCGACGTCACTGAAGGGGCGGTAGCGCGCGGCGAGGGCCTCCGTTCCCGCCGCCACGCGTCGGCGGGAACGTTCCAGGGCAGAGTTCATGCGACCCGTCCTTCGGTCGTTCGGGATGTGTAAGCCGGAATGCAGGAGAGCGGCCGACGGCAGATACGCCCGTGCGGCCGCGGGAAGGTCACGAGGCGGCGGCGGGGCCGGGTATCGGCCACCAGCGCGTCCGCCGGACGGCGGCGGCGGCGGACCGGTCGCGGGCGGGCCGCGCGTCCTTCGCCTCCAGGACGCTAGTCAGCCACTGAGGTCTCCGCCGCTCGAGTCCTGGATGCCTGCCATCGGTCCGGCCGATCCGCCTACGCGATGACCCCGGCCCCCGTGTCGCAGACCCAACGGTCCCGTGAACACTTGCCCGCGCGCCGGAAGTACCGATCCGGCCAATCCGGCGGACCGTGATGCTGCGTGACATCTGCCGGCCCGCGTTCCGTCGGTCCGGCCCTCCTCGCCATAGCTAAGGAGGGAATCCCGGCCTCCGCACCTGGCCCCCACAGGAGGGCCGATCCTCCGAAAGCGCACTGTCACTGAAGGTGATTGATACGGACCCGTGCGGTCCAGCGTCGCCCGCGAGTCGCGTATTGCCAAGGGCACGTTCCCCATGCCAGCATCCCTAACGGCAAGATGTCACCTCATTCATTAGAATGGGGGTGGGTGGCCTTTGCCATGGGGGGAGAGCAATGGATTTGACGATGTACCAACTGAGAACCTTCTGGGAAGTCGCCAGAACGGGAAGTCTCACCAAAAGCGCCAGGAATCTCGGCTATGCCCAGTCGAGCGTCACCGCACATATCCGCACGATTGAGAATCGCGTGGGCGTATCACTGTTCCAGCGACTTCCGCACGGGGTCCGCCTGACCGCGGCCGGGGAAGTATTCCAGTTATACGTCGGCCGCATATTCTCCGTCGTGGACGAAATGTCCGCGGCGCTCAAGGCCAACGGGGAGGCCACCGGGCGCGTCGTCGTGGGGTCGACCGCGCTGCTCATGGAGTACGAGATGGGGGAGCTCGTCCGTGAGTGCCGGTACCGCTATCCCGGCGTTCAGGTCTCCCCCAAAGTCATGACCGCCACCGAGGTCGAGACCGCGGTCGCCACCGGCGAGGTCGACATCGGCCTCACGCTCACCATCGATCCGGCCGATGAGGTTCCGCGTGTCCCCGGCATCAGCCGGCAGTCCCTGTTCAAGGTGCCGCTCGTGCCGGTCGGGGACCCATTGCCGGCCCCCGGCTCCGACCCGGAGGTCGGACGGGTGCTCGTCGTCGACCCCGACTGCGTCTCCCAGGAGGTCCTGCTGCACCACCTCAGGGCCGAGCGCGGTATCAACCCGCCGATCATGGAGGCCGGTTCCACCCGCAGCGCCATCAGCCTGGCCAGGGCCGGACTGGGCGTCGCCATGGTCCCCGAGGTGGCCGTCGAGCAGGACCTGGGATGGGAGGGCCTGGCCGTGGTCGAGGACCTGCCGCGCACCGACGCCTACGTCCAGGCCCTGTGGGCCGGCACGACATGGCTGCCGCCGGCCGTCTCCGCCTTCCTCGAACTGGTCCGCAAGACTCCCGGCGCCGCCGCCAGACAGGCCCTTGGAGTCTGACGGACCGCTGTACGGCATTCACCGGCCGGTGTGCCGTCCCCCACGGGACGGCACACCGGCCGACGTCTTTCCGGCTCCCCGGATTTCGGCACCGCGCCGGAGATCTCGAAAAAGCCGATTTCTGTTATCGGCTCTTACCGAAAACAAGCGGCGGAACACGACCGTAGGGTGAGGAGCGCGAATACGCAATCGAACAGTCCTTTCGAAACCGGGAGAGTCGCATGAACGGCGTCCAGTACATCCAGAATGTATTTCGCAATGGCTTCGAAATCGACGAGGTGGACTGGGTGGCGTGGCAGGAGCCCGGACGCGTGGGCGTCGAGCACCACGTTCTCTGGGCGCCGGACGCCGCTCAGGGCGAGGACTCGGTCGGCCTGCTGCTCCGCTTCCCGGCCGGCGCGCACGGCGACTACCACGAGCACCTCGGTTTCGAGCTGATGCTCGTCCTCGACGGCACGCTCGACCACAGCGACGGCGCCAGCTAGGCCAAAGGCGACCTCGTCGTGGAGGGACCCGGGACGCAGCACCAGATGTCCAGCCGTACGGGCTGCACCGTGCTGGCCATCCGGACCCGTCCCGCCGCCGCCCGTACCCCCGAGCGGGCCATCCGCCCCGTCGGCGCGGCCGCCGGCGCCTGAACCGATCGCCTCGTCCAGCCCCTCTCGTCCAGCCGTCCCGTTCGACCGAGCTTGTGAGGCTCCGCCATGCCCGCCCCCGTCCTTCCCACCTCAACACCGGTACGCCCCGCACCGCCTGCGCGACGTGTCGTGGTCTCGAGCGTTTCCTCCGACTCCCACACCTGGAACCTGGTGTTCCTGCAGCTCCTTCTGGAGGAGACCGGGGCGGAGGTCGCCAACCTCGGCGCCTGCGTCCCGGACGACCTGCTGCTGGCCGAGTGCCGGCGGCTGCGCCCGGACCTCGTCGTCATCAGCAGCGTGAACGGCCACGGCTACCTGGACGGCCGTCGGCTCATCGCCCGTCTCCGGGCGGAGGCCGACCTCGCGGACCTACCGGTCGTCATCGGCGGCAAGCTCGGCACCCAGGGCCCGGGTGACGGGGCCCTGGGCGCCGGCCTGCTCGCCGCGGGTTTCGACGCCGTCTTCGACGAGTCCGGTGGCGTCGAGGAGTTCCAGCGGTATCTGGAGAACCCCAGGGCACTCGTCTCCGGCTGCGTCGCGTCATGAGCGCCCATCCCCCGGTCCGTCTGGGGCGGTTCGCCACCGCAGTCGCCCAGGCCCGTGACGCCGGTGAACTCCTCGTCCAGCCCCGTATGGGCTTTCCCACGCTCACCGGGATGGGCTCCGGGCTGCGGGCGGTCGCCCGTGCCCGGGCCCGTACGGTCGGCACGATCACCCTCGACAGCTACACCCGCGTGGGAGACCACGACTCCGCCCGCCGGGCCCTGGCCGCGGGCGCCGACCTCAACGGCTTTCCGATCGTCGCCCACGGGGCCGGCGCCACCCGCGCCATGATCGCCGGTGCGTGGGCCGGGAGCCTGCCCATCCAGGTCCGCCACGGCACCCCGCTGCCCCTCGGCGTGGTCCGCGCTCTGGTCGACGCGGGCCTGGACGCGACCGAGGGCGGGCCCGTCTCCTACTGCCTTCCCTACAGCCGTACTCCGCTGGGCGAGGCCGTCCGCGCGTGGGCGGAGGCGTGTGAACTCCTCGCACACCGCGTTTCCGGTGCTCACATGGAGAGCTTCGGCGGCTGCATGCTGGGCCAGCTGTGCCCACCGTCCCTCCTGGTGGCGCTGTCGGTGCTGGAAGGACTGTTCTTCCGTCAACACGGCCTGCGGAGCATCTCGTTGAGCTACGCCCAGCAGACCGACGACACCCAGGACATGTACGCCGTCCGCGCCCTGCGCCGGCTGGCGGCCCAGCATCTGGCCGACACCGACTGGCACGTCGTGCTCTACACCTACATGGGGGTCTTCCCGCGCACCGCCCACGGCGCCCTGGAGCTGCTCCGCCGCAGTGCCCGGCTGGCCGCGCACACGGGCACCGAGCGGCTCATCGTCAAGACCCCCGCCGAGGCACACCGCATCCCCACCATCGAGGACAACGTGGAGGCCCTGGAGGAAGCCTGGGCCGCCGCACGAGCCGTGCCCCGCGCCGCCGCCCCGGCGGCAGACGACCAGGAGGGCGAGCCGGAACTCGGCCTGGCCGTCCACCACGAGGCGAGCGCACTGATCAACGCCGTGCTCGAGTTGCACCCCGACATCGGGCGGGCACTGACCGAAGCCTTCAGGCGCGGCATCCTCGACGTCCCGTACTGCCTGCACGCCGACAACGCCCAGCGGGCCCGCAGTTACATCGACACCCACGGCCGGCTTCGTTGGCTGGCCGTCGGCCACATGCCGCTGACGGTCCCGCGGCCCGCCGGCACGCCCCGTCTGCGGGCCCAGGACCTGCTCGGCATGCTCTCCCACGTCCAGGGGGCCTTCGACCGACAGGCGCTCACTGCGCAGCGCCTGCGCGCCCGCCACCTGTCCGCACCCGACCCTGCCCGGCCGGCAGCCGCCACGGCCACGACCAGCCCGATCTCGGCAGACCCCTGACGGGCGCCGCCACCGCCACCACCAGCCCGATCTCGGCAAGCAAGGGAAACCACCGTGACCAGAGCCGCCCACCGCGCGAGCCCGCTCACCATCGCCGTCATCGGCACCGGGCCTCGGGGCATATCCGTCCTCGAGCGCCTCGTGCACCGCCTCAACACCCGCGGCCCATCCGACCATCCGGTGCGCATCTACGCGATCGACGCCGTCGAGGTCGGCGCGGGCCGCGTCTGGCGCACCGATCAGCCCGGCTGGTTCACCATGAACACGGTCGTGGGCCAGGTCACCATGTACTCCGGCGGTCCGGACGGAGGCCCCGCCCGGCCCGGCGCCGGGCCCTCGCTCGGCCAATGGGCCGCCGAGCGGTCCCGTACCCACGGCGAGCAGCCCCTCGGCCCGGATGACTACGCCTCCCGGCAGCGTTACGGCCAGTACTTACGCTTCGTCTTCGACACGATCCGCAGCCATGTGCCGCCCGGCGCCGTACTGCTGCCCGTACACGCCCGGATCACCGCCCTCGGCCCGCGCCCCGCGGGCGGCTACCACCTCGAACTCGACCACGGCCTCGGCCTCGGCCTCGGCAGTCTGACCGTGGACAGGGTCGTCCTCGCCACCGGCCACCCCACCAACGCCCCCACGGCCGCCGAGCAGGAACTGCTCGACTTCGCCACCCGCCACCCGCAGTTGCACTATGTGGCCGCCGATTCCGCCGCCGAGATGGACCTCTCCCTCGCCGCCGTCCCGCCCCGGACGGCGGTCGGGATCCGCGGCATGGGCCTGTCCTTCTACGACGTCATGCTCAGCCTCACCGTCGGCCGTGGCGGTACCTTCGTCACCGCGACCGACGGCTCGCTGACCTACCGCCCGAGCGGTGCCGAACCGCACATCGTCGCCGCATCCCGCAGTGGTCTGCCCATCCCGGCCCGTGGCCGCAACCAGAAGAGCCCCCAGTACAGCCACGCGGCCCGCTTCCTGACCCGCGCGGCGCTGGCCGACGCGCGCCACCACCGGGAACAGGTCAGCGGCAGCCCCCGACTGGACTTCGCCCAGGACGTGCTGCCGCTGCTGCTGCGCGAGGTCGAGCACGTCTACTGCACGACACACGTGCGCACCCGTCTCGGCGAGGCCACCGCGGCGGCGTTCGCCCGTCGTCATCTCGCCGCGGCCGGCGACCCGCAGGCAGTCCGGGCACTGCTGGCCGAGACCGGCCTGCCCGACGTCGAACCGCTCGACATCTTCCGGCTGGCCCGGCCGTTCGCCCACCGGCACTTCTCCTCCCCCGCCGCCTTCCGCAGCGAACTGCTCCGGTACATCAGGTACGACCTCGACCAAGCAGAGCTCGGAAACCACGACGGCCCGCTCAAGGCCGCCCTCGACGTCCTGCGGGACATCCGCAATGTCGTGCGTGAGGCGGTCGACTACGGCGGCCTGCTGCCCGAGTCCCACCGGCACGCCTTCCTCACCGACTTCCTTCCGGTCAACGCGCTGCTCTCGGCCGGGCCGCCCCGCGAGCGTGTGCAGCAGCTGCTCGCGCTCATCGAAGCCGGCCTCGTCGACATCGCCGGCCCCGACGCCCGCTTCACCGCCGACGAGCAGGCCGGCCGCTTCCACATCCACTCGCCCCGGGTCGACGGCTCCGGCCACCACCTGACCGCCCTGATCGAGGCACGTATCCCCACCCCCGCCCTCGCCCGGGACACCTCTGCGCTCATGCGCCGGCTCCTCGACGACGGCATCGTCAGCGAATACGTCGTCGAGGACCTCGTCCACGGCCAGCGTCTCGACAGCGGAGGCATGGCCGTCACTCCCGCTCCGTTCCACGTCATCGACCGCGACGGCAAGGTCCTCACCGACCTCTACGCCATCGGCATCCCCACCGAGCACACCCGCTGGTTCACCCAGGTCGGCAGCAGCCGGCCCGGCGTCAGCACCCTCTTCTACAAGGACGCCGACGCCATCGCCGCCGACCTCCTCGCCGACCCGGCCCGGCCTCGTACGGCCCCGGCCCGAGCCCACGCGGCCCAGCGATGAAGGCCGCCCTGCCGCCGGGCGGCATGTCACCGGCCGGCCGGGAGTTCCGCCGGGCCCGTGACCTCCTGCTGGCCCACCGCGACGACCCCGAGGGCGCCTCCCGGCGATTTCGCTGGCCACGGCCCGAGTACTTCAACTGGGCCGTGGACTGGTTCGACGCGATCGCACGGGACAACCACAGCACCGCGCTGCGGATCACCGGGCGCGGCCAGGACCAGGCCGTGACCTTCCACCAGCTGGCCCAGCGGTCCGACCAGCTCGCCGGCTGGCTCGGCGCCCACGGCGTACGGCGTGGTGACCCGGTCCTCCTGCTGCTCGACAACCGCGTCGAACTCTGGGAGAGCATGCTCGCCGCCATCAAGATCGGCGCGGTCGTGGTCCCCACCTACACCACTGCCACCGTCGACGACCTCACCGACCGGATCGGCCGTGCGGACATTCGTCACGTCATCGCCGAGAGCCGGCTCACCCACCGGGTCGACGCCGCGGCAGGCGTGTCGGTCACCAGAATCACCGTCGGCCCCCCTCCCGTGGGCTGGCTCGACTACCACGACTCCCACGGCCACACCCCTGTCTTCCGGCCCCCCGAGCCCACGCAGTCCGACGACACCCTCTTCTACTACTTCACCTCCGGCACCACCTCCCGGCCGAAGATCGTCCGCCATACCCACCTCAGCTACCCGGTCGGCCATCTCTCCGGCATGTACTGGAACGGGCTGCGCCCCGGCGACCTCCACCTCAACATCTCCGCCCCGGGCTGGGCCAAGCACGCCTGGAGCTCCTTCTTCGTCCCGTGGAACGCCGAAGCGACCATCCTCACCCTCGTCCCCGGCGCCGACACCCCCACGGACATCCTCGATGCCCTCCGCCGGCACCCGGTCACCGGCTTCTGTGCACCACCGACCGTCTGGCGCTCACTCGTCGCGCATGGAATGGCCGGAGCACCCGCCCATCTGCGCGAGGCCACGAGCGCCGGCGAACCGCTCGATGCGGCCACCTTCCGGGCCGTTCGGGACGCCTGGGGCCTGGACATCCGCGACGGCTACGGTCAGACCGAGACCACCGCCCAGATCGGCAACCCGCCGGGCCGGCCGGCCGCCCCCGGCCGCATGGGACTGCCACTGCCCGGCTACCGCATCGCCGTCCTCGACCCCGAGGCCGGGACGCCCGTTCCGGACGGCGCCATCGGTGAGCTCTGCGTCGATCTCACCGACCGGCCGGCCGGCGTCATGGCCGGCTACCACGACGACACGGCCCGCACCGACGCCGCCTTCGCCGAGGGGCACTACCGCACCGGTGACCTGGTGACACGGTCCACCGACGGCTACCTGACGTACATCGGCCGCGCGGACGACATGTTCAAGTCCTTCGACCACCGGATCTCGCCCCTGGAACTGGAACATGCGCTGCGCACCCACCCCGCCGTGGCCGACGCGGCCGTCGTCCCGGCACCGCATCCCATCGGGCAATGGGTACCGCACGCCTTCCTGGTGCCCGCCGCCGGATGGCCGCCGGAGGAGTCGACGGCCAAGGCCGTACTCGCCGCAGCCCACGCCCGTCTGCCCGCCGAAAAGCACATTCACTCCGTCACCTTCACCGACAGGCTGCCCAAGACGTCCTCCGGCAAGACCCGCCGGGCCGTCCTGCGCACCACGGCAGCCGACTGAGCCCCGTCCCGGCGGCGTACTGCCTGCCCTGACCGAACGCCGCCGGGACGGACCACCAGAGCGCCCCGGGCCACGGGGCCATGTGAGACCGTAACGAGCCAAGCCGACGCCGACGAGAGGGATTTGGAGACATGGCGGTCATCCACCGCACGACCATGACGCCCAGCAAGCTGGAGCTTCTCACCTCCTGGCTGCCCGTCCAGCCGTGGTACGCAGGTACCGGGCGCCGTCCCGAACTGACCAACGCCGGCGGCTTCCGCCTCGACGACCCGCAGGGCGAGGTCGGGATCGAGTTCATGGTGGTCACCGACGGATCCGGCAACCGACCACTCACCTACCATGTGCCGCTCAGCTACCGCGGGGCACCACTCGACGGAGCCGAGCACGCCCTCATCGGCACCGCCGAGCACGGAGTGCTGGGACGGCGCTGGATCTACGACGGAGCCCACGACCCGGTTCTCGTGACGCAACTGCTCGGCCTCGTCCTGGGCCACGCCGAGCCACAGGCCCAGAGCCTCAGCAACGCCGCTGACCGCTCCGTCACCCGTCACTTCTCCGGGACCATCGGCTCGGCTCTGGTCAGTTCCACCGTGGTGACCAACGGCCCCGACGGCACAGACCTCGCCGTCGAGACCACCACCGCGGCCGGCCCACGGAGCGGGCCGACCGGACGTCTCACCATCCGGGTGCCCCGCATCCTCCGCCCGGAGGATTCCCCCGCCGACGGGACGGTTCCCCGTGGATACGTCACCGCCGGATGGCGCTTGCCACACGGCGCCGAATGCCGAGGCCTGCTGGCCGTCGTCCCCTGAACCGGCTCCCGCGTCCGGACCGGGCTCGGGGCCGGCCCCATAACCGCGGGGCGGCGCCGGGCGTCGAATGAGCACCGTGGGCCCGGCGTCCGACGGGAAGCGGCTTCCGGCCGGTGGAGAGTACACAGGTCCCTCGCGTAACGAGCGACGACGAATGATGAAGCCGCGGGGCCGTGTGCCAGTCTCAGCGCGGAGATCGCAGGAAACCCTTGATCCGGGTGAGGGTGTCCTCGGTGTTCATGTGCACGTGACCGGTCATACCGAGCGATCGGACTGTGGCGACGTGGCCTGGGGTGTCGTCGATGAACAGGGCATCGGTGGGGGCGGCATCGATGCAGTGGAGCGCGGCCGTGTGAGCTCTCGACGCCGGCATCGCCGCAGCCAGACCCGGCAACCGCATCGGCGACATCTCCCACGCCATCGGCGCCGTCGCCCGGAAGGCAGGCTGCGGCATGCCCGACGACTTCGGCGGTCACGGCATCGGCCGCCGGATGCACGAAGACCCCCACGTCCCCAACCGAGGACGCCCCCGCCGCGGCTTCCCCCTCCGCCACGGCCTGGCCCTCGCCATCGAACCCATGCTCATGGCCGGCGGACACGACGACTACCGCACCGGCACCGACGGCTGGACTCTGCACACCGTTGACGGCAGCCGGGCAGCCCACATCGAGCACACGGTCGCCATCACCGACGAGGGCCCCCGCATTCTGACCCTGCCCTGTTCCGGGCAGGGGACCGCCGCGACGCTGAGCACGCCGGAGCGGTCGCCACGTAACGGCGGCGTTGCCCGGCACGTGTTGCGTACGGGCGGCTGCTGAGCTGCAGGGATCGCGGTGGGTGACCGTACCGGATGCGCCGGCCCGCGGGCGTTGCTTCGCTGAGGTGGCCCGCTCTTCCCCAGATCAAGGAGTGATCATGAGCGCTGCACGTGATCCCGGCGGTCGTGCCGAGCAGATGCGTCAGAAAGTGCAGGACCTGCAGGAAGCCGCAGAACGCGCGACCGACCCGGACGAGCGCCGACGGCTCAAGGACCAGGCCCGCAGGCTCCGCGAGCAGAGCAAGCAGGCCGACCGCAGGGGCGAGGACGTCGACCCCATGTAGCAGCCGCAGCCGGCGGTCCCTGGTGTCCAGTGTGACGCTCGGGGGCCGCCGGTCGTACGATCACCGTGCAGACCGCGGTCCGGCTTGCACCCGCCCGCGCCCGGCACCGGGACCAGCCCCGTCTTCCTCCGTGCGAGCGCGGAGCAGTGGCTGCCCGCGACCACGGTCGGATACCCCGACCCACCCCGAACGACCGTCCGCCACCGTGGCCTTCGAGGGCGGCACGGACGGACCCTCCAGGAGCACCCCATGTCCGAGACCACCATCCGCCCGGTGCTGGAGCCGGCCGCCGCCGCCTTCGCCGAGGCCACCGCGAACCCGCCGTACCTCTTCGACCTCGGTCCGGCCGAGGGCCGCAAGACCGTCGACGAGGTGCAGTCCGGTGAGATCGGCAAGCCGGAGATCGCCGAGGAGTGGGTGACCGTCCAGGGCGGCCCCACCGGATCGGTCCGGGCCCGCATCGTCCGGCCGGCCGACGCCGAGGGGACGCTGCCGGTGATCGTCTACATCCACGGCGCCGGCTGGGTCTTCGGCAACGCCCACACCCACGACCGACTGGTGCGCGAACTGGCCGTCGGCGCCCGGGCAGCCGTCGTCTTCCCCGAATACGATCTGTCTCCCGAGGCCCGCTACCCGGTGGCCATCGAGCAGAACTACGCCGTCGCCCAGTGGATCGTCCGCGAGGGCGCGGCCAAGGGCCTGGACGCCACGCGGATCGCGGTGGCCGGCGACTCCGTCGGCGGCAACATGTCAGCCGCACTGACACTGATGGCCAAGGAGCGCGGCGACGTACCGCTCGTACAGCAGGTGCTCTTCTACCCGGTCACCGACGCGGCCTTCGACACCGGCTCCTACCACCAGTTCGCAGAAGGCTACTTCCTGCGCCGCGACGCCATGCAGTGGTTCTGGGACCAGTACACCACCGACGAGAACCAGCGAGCCGAGATCACCGCCTCACCGTTGCGCGCCACCACCGACCAGTTGCGGGGCCTGCCCCCGGCCCTGGTCATCACCGGCGAGGCCGACGTGCTGCGCGACGAGGGCGAGGCATACGCGAGCAAGCTCCGCCAAGGCGGTGTTCCCGTCACGGCCGTGCGCTACCAGGGCATCATCCACGACTTCGTCATGCTCAACGCCCTGCGCGACACCCACGCCGCCGAAGCCGCCATCCACCAGGCCGTCACCACCCTGCGCACGGCCCTCGGCACCGCGTGACCCAGTCCTGCCACTCCAGCACAGGCTACGAGGGGTACGTCGTCGCGTGCGCCCGGCGGGTCGCCGTGGGCTGAGCGGTCACGTCCCCGTCGCCTCGGGCGTGCGGAGCATGCGGAGGAACGCCTTCAGTCCCGTGATGATCTCCTCGTTGTCCGTCAGCCGGTTGACGGCGGACTCGAACTCGCGCCCCATCGCGGCGATCCTCCTATCGGCCTCGCGGCCCGCGCGAACACCGACACGCCCAACGCGTCGACCGAGCGCCGCAGTTCGGCGATGGCGCGGTACTGCTCCTCGGCCTTCTCCTCCAGGACCCTCGTCCCGGCATGGAGGCGGGCGACCTGCGCGCGCAGCTCCACGACGTCGTCGCGGGGGTGCGTCACGTCCTTCAGCAGCACGCCGAGGCGGCGGCGCAGCTGGGTGAAGTACGCGCCGGCGGGCCGGAAGAACGTGCTCACCAGGAAGAAGCCGGCGAACCAGTAGCCGGCCGCGTTGCCGGTGGCCGCCGCCGCCGTGAGATCGCCGTCGTGGCGGGACGGTTCGCGCGTCATGACCCCGCCGGCGCCCGTGCCGGCGCGGAGTTGGTCTCCTGCCTTGGTTCGCGGCGTCAGGCGCCGGTCGCCCCGGCGCTCCAGCCGTCGCTGGACGGCAGTTTCGTGCCGGAGTTCCCGGGGCAGCTGCCGCTGTTCTGACGGTGCGTGCATCGCGCTGCGCTCGTTCGCCGGCTCGGGCGTGTTCTCGTGGACACGCGGCGCAGCCATGCGTCGACGGGACGCCCGCCCCACCCGCCGGATTACCGGCGCGTAACCGCCCTCTCCGGGAGACAGGATCCCTCCCGCCGGGTAGATTGGTCTACACCACTGAGTGCTTCAGAGACAGGGATCTTCGTGGAAGTTGTCATCGTCCCGGACTCCGCCGCGGGCGGCGAGCTCATCGCCGAAGCCATGGCCGCCCTACTGCGACGCAAGCCCGACGCTCTCCTCGGCGTGGCCACGGGGTCGACCCCGCTGCCGGTCTACGAAGCCCTCGGGGCCAAGGTCGCGGCGAAGGAGGTCGACGCCTCCCGCGCCCGGATCTGCCAGCTCGACGAGTACGTGGGCCTGCCCGCCGGGCATCCCGAGTCCTACCGGTCCGTCGTCCTGCGCGAGGTCGTCGAGCCGCTCGGTCTGAGCGAGGCCGCCTTCCTGGGCCCCGACGGAGCCGCCGACGACGTGGCGGCGGCCTGCCTGGCGTACGACCGCGCTCTGGCGGAGGCCGGCGGGGTCGACCTCCAACTGCTGGGCATCGGCACGGACGGGCACATCGGCTTCAACGAGCCCTGTTCCTCGCTCGCCTCGCGCACCCGGATCAAGACGCTCACCCAGCAGACCCGCGTCGACAACGCCCGCTTCTTCGGCGGCGACATCGAGCAGGTCCCCCACCACGTCATCACCCAGGGCATCGGCACCATCCTGGAGGCCCGCCACCTGGTGCTGCTGGCGACCGGGAAGGCCAAGGCGGACGCCGTGGCGCTCGCGGTCGAGGGCCCGCTGTCCGCCCTGGTCCCCGCCTCCGCCCTCCAGCTCCACCCGCACGCGACGGTCGTGGTCGACGAGGCCGCGGCCACCGGCCTGAAGCTCGCCGACTACTTCCGGGCCACGTACGCGGCGAAGCCGGAGTGGCAGGGGCTGTAAGCCCGCAGGTGAAGAAGGGGCGGGCCCGGCCGGATCGGCCGGGCCCGCTCCTTTCCGGCTTCGGCGGCCCGCACGCGCCCCGGCCGGCCGCCGCCCACCGCGGGCCACCCAGGCGACCCGTATTCGCCCTGGCCGGCGCGTGCATCGCCGGCCACTCCGGCAGCGCGCCGGCCGCAACGCACGCTCACTGCGAGTAGCGCAGCTACCCCTCAGCACCGCCCTTCTTGTGATGCCGCGCATAGGAGCCACGTCACGTCCTAAAGGCGGTAGTGGACCTCAGACCCCTGGCACCCCCGGGGCAAATGCGACAGAAGTGCCTCTCCACGACATTGCTCTGTAGTGGGGTAGTAGGTCACATTCTTGCACCGGTCCCGAACCGCCCCTAACCATGGCTGACGTTCCGGGGAGCCAGCGCCGGGACCGGGCGAATACCCGCCCGGTCGACCGCTCCGGCCCCGGCGGAGACCTTCTCCGCCGCCCGCCGATCGCCACCGTGGTCGGCCTCCCCATGACGTCCCCCGTTTGGAGAGTTCCTTCCGCATGACCGCCGCCACGCAGACCACCGCCACCCGCACCGCCCGCTTCCGCAAGCTCTCTGTCACCGGCCTGGCCACGGCGGGCGCCGCAGCACTCGCGCTCACCCTGGTTCCCTCGTCGGCACAGGCCGCTCCGGTCACGGAGGGCGCGTCGAAGGCCACTTTGGCGACGGCCGAGCTCGCACCGGCGAAGAAGGACAAGCCCAAGAAGGACAACCCGAAGAAGGACAACGCGAAGAAGGCCAAGAAGGTCTACCCCGACAACCTCGACGGCTGGATCAAGGAGGCGCTGGACATCATGAAGTCCGAGGGCATCCCCGGCACCTACGAGGGCCTGCACCGCAACATCATGCGGGAGTCCAGCGGCAACCCGAACGCCCAGAACAACTGGGACGTGAACGCGCAGAACGGCACGCCGTCCAAGGGCCTTCTCCAGGTCATCCAGCCGACCTTCGACGCCTACCACGTCGACGGCACGCCGCACGACCTGACCGACCCGGTGGCCAACATCACCGCGGCCGCCAACTACGCCGCCGACCGGTACGGCTCCATCGACAACGTCGACTCGGCCTACTGATCCGCCTTCTGAACCGTCCTGCCGGACCGTTCGGCACTCGCGGCCCCGCCCCCTCGGGCGGGGCCGCGTCGTCGTGGGGGAGCAGCTTCCTGCACGCCGTCGCGTCCGAGGTGACGCTGTCCGCCCGGCATCCCCGGACCGACAGCCACTGCGGGGAAGGAACTCCTCGCACCGCCCCACGGGATGATCGCTTTCCGGCCGTGCGGACAGCCGCTTCCCTCCGGCGGCGTCCCGCGGTGTGATCCGGTCGGCACGTCGGAACGGTTGAGTGTGATGTGGCCAGACCGGGAAAGCCGATTCGGGCGCAGGAGGAGCGCTTCCGGGGGGCGCACGCGGGCCGGCGCAGCCGCTCCGGACGGAATTCCGCCACAATCCGCCGCATCGAGGACACAAGGCGGCGCGCCGGAGCTTTTTTCGATCGGCCGGATTCCGTCCACGGCCGCCGGAACAATGTGAAGTGCTTGTGAATCACCCTCCATATCCGTTCACCCACATGGCGCTGACCATGCCGATTAACCGACCGCTTCATTCACGATTGCGTTCGGGTGGATGACCGAATCGGTCCCTTGACCGGCACTTGAGGGACGAACCAGACTCGCAGAGGCACAGGCACTCATGCACCAGGGGCCACATACGCATGCGCATGCGTATGGCCCCTGAGACCGATATCGCACGGGGTGTGTGGCGGGGGAAAGTGAAGAGCTCGTTCGTTGTGTCCGGGCATGCCCGGACATCTGCTTCACGTCCTCTCCCATCTCTTGGTGCGCAAAGGGAATGGAGGGGGAATGCCGACGCACATGGGCTATCCCGGCGTATACATCGAAGAACTTCCCAGCAGCGTCCGTACCATCGCCTCGGTCACCACGTCGGTGACCGCGTTCGTGGGCCACACCCGCCGGGGTCCGCTCAACCAACCGGTCCGCATCACCAGTTTCGCGGACTTCGAGCGCCGCTTCGGCGGTCTGACCGCCCTGAGCGCTGTCGGCTACGCGGTGCACCAGTTCTTCGGCAACGGCGGCACGGTCGCGGTCGTCGTCCGCGTGGCCAGGGCCGGCAGCGGCGAGGAGGCCTGCGTCACGCTCGAGTCCACCGAGGGGCGCAGCGAGTGCCCGGTGCTGGAGGTGCACGCGAAGGAGCCCGGCGTATGGGGCTCGGGCCTGCGGGTGGCCGTCGACCACGACACCCGTACCCCGGACAAGACGTTCAACCTGCATGTCCTGGACGCCCGCGGCGACGCCCGGGAGTCGTTCACCGGCCTGTCGATGCACTCGGGGCACGGCCGCTTCGTCGATACGGTCGTGAACGCCGGGTCCTCCCTCGTACGGGTGAAGGCACTCGACGAGGACCGGCCCGACCCCTCGGGCACGGTGTCCAGGCCGTTCGCCGCCGACCTGCCGGACCTGAACGTCGAACTGAAGGTCAAGATCGGTGACGTGGAGCGGGAGTTCACGCTCTACGAGCCCGACCGCGACGGCGAGCCGCCCACGGACGTCACCGAGCTGGCCCTGCTGCTGGAGCGCAAGCTGCGGGCCCTGCCCGACGCTCCGGGCAAGCACGCCTACGCCGGCGCCGAGGTCACCGCGTTCGGACGGCGGCTGCAGGTCGTCGCCGGGTCCCTCGATCCGGACGACGTCGTGCGCTTCGTCGGCGAATGCGCCAACGACCTGGGGCTGGAGGCCTCGGTCAACCCGCCGGTCTTCGCACTCCAGGGCGGCAAGGACGGCGACGCCCCCGGCCCGCGCGACCTGATCGGCAGCGAGGCCGACAAGACCGGTCTGCAGGCGCTGCGGGACGTCGACGACGTCAATCTGCTGGCGCTGCCGGAGCTCGCGGCCTACGAGTCGACGGAGGACATGGTCACCGTCGTCTCCGCGGCGCAGCAGCTGTGCCGGGAGCGGCGGATCTTCCTGCTCGTCGACTCGCCCTCCAGTTGGGGCAGCGTCGACGCCGCGCGCGCCGGCATCGGCGCGTTCGACAGCGTGCGCAGCGACCACGCGGGGCTGTACTTCCCGCACCTGCAGCTGACCGACCCGCTCACGGGCCGGCAGCGGGCCTTCCCGCCGTCCGGCGCCGTCGCGGGGGTCATCGCCCGCACGGACGGGGAGCGCGGCGTGTGGAAGGCGCCCGCGGGCACCGAGGCACGCCTGGCCGGAGTGCGTTCGCTGACCGTACGGCTCACGGACCGTGACAACGGCCTGCTGAACCCGCTGGGCGTCAACTGCCTGCGCACCTACCCCGTCGTGGGACCCCTGGTGTGGGGTGCGCGGACGCTGGCGGGTGCGGACGCGCTGGAGAGCGCGTGGAAGTACGTGCCGGTGCGCCGGCTCGCGCTCCACATCGAGGAGAGTCTGTACCGCGGCCTGCAGTGGGTCGTCTTCGAACCCAACGACGAGCAACTGTGGCAGCAGATCCGGCTGAAGGCGTCGGCGTATCTCAACGACCTGTTCCGGCAGGGCGCTTTCAAGGGCGGCACGCCCCGCGAGGCGTACTTCGTGAAATGCGACAAGGACACCACCACCGAAGCCGACATCGAGCGCGGTGTGGTGAATGTCGTGATCGGAATCGCTCCGGTCAAGCCCGCGGAGTTCGTGATCGTCAAGATCCAGCAGATGGCCGGCCAGTTCGACCTGTCGTAGTCGCAGGCCCGAGGAAGAGGAACACAAAGGAAACCGATGGCTGAGTTCCAGGTAAACGCCCATCGTTTTGACCCCTACAAGAATTTCAAGTTCCTGGTCCTGTGGGACGGTCGAACGGTCGCGGGCATCAGCAAGATCAGTCCGCTCAAGCGCACCACGGAGGTGGTCAAGCACCGCCACGGCGGCGACCCCAGCTCGCCGCGCAAGTCCCCGGGCCGCTCCGAGTTCGAGGGGGTGACGCTGGAGCGCGGTGTCACCCACGACCCCGAGTTCGACCGCTGGGCCAACAAGGTCTGGCAGGTCGGGGCGGGCCTCGGCTCGGAGGTGTCGCTGCGGGACTTCCGCAAGGACATCATCATCCAGGTCCTCAACGAGGCCGGGCAGGTCGCCGTCTCGCACAAGCTGTACCGGGCCTGGGTGAGCGAGTACCAGGTCCTCGGCGAGCTCGACGCGAACGCCAACGCCGTCGCCATCCAGAGCGTGAAGCTCGAATGCGAGGGCTGGGAGCGGGACTACGAGGTGCCGGAGCCCGTCGAACCGTCCTTCACGCACCCGGCCTGACCGCCGGGCGCGACGGGGAGTCGGGGTGGGACCCACCGAGCTGCTGGCCGTCTGGGAGGCCGGCCTGGCGCAGCGGGCGGCGGAGCGATCGCTGCTGCTGCACCGGGCCGCCCGCCCGGCGGCCACCGCCGACGAGCTGCTGTCGGTGCCGGTCGGAGAACGCGAGGCGGATCTGTTCGCGCTGCGCCGGGCGTTGTTCGGCGAGCGCATGCAGGTGCGGGTGGAGTGCGGGGCGTGCGGCGAGGCGATGGAGTTCGACCTCGACACGGGCGTGCTGGGTGCGCGGAGCGCGCTGCCCGAGGGGCCGCTGAGCGTGGCGGAGGGCGAGTGGGCGGTCGAGTTCCGGCTGCCGACCGTCGCCGACCTCGCAGCGGCCGCGACGGCGTCCGGTCCGGGCGAGGCGCGCCGCAGGCTGGTGACCGGCTGCACGGTCCGTGCGCTGCGGGGCGGCGAACCGGTCGCGCCCGAGGAGCTGGCATCGCTCCTCCCCAAACGCGTGGAGAAGCTGATCGCCGAGAAGGCGGCGGAGGCCGACCCGACGGCTGACGTGACGCTCAACGTCGCCTGCCCCGAGTGCGGCGAGGCCACCCCGGCCGAGCTGGACATCACCTCCTATCTGTGGACCGAACTCGACACCTGGGCCCGCGATCTGCTGCTCGATGTCCATCTCCTCGCCTCCGCCTACGGGTGGAGCGAGCCGGAGATCCTGGCGCTCAGCCCGCTGCGGCGTCGTTACTACCTGGAGCTGTGCGCAGATGTCTGACTACTTCGACCGGCTGCTGGCCCGGTACACGCCGGTGGGCGCGGCGGCCGGCGCGCCCACTCGGGTGCGGCCGCGGCTGCCCGGTCCGTTCGAGCGCGTGGAGGCGCTGCGGTACGGGCCGCCGGACCCGGACGAGCCGGCGGCCCTGATCCCGACGGCGCAGGTGCCGCCGCCCGCCCCCGCCGCGACGGTGCGGCACGAGCACGACGTACGGACGGAGAACCGCACGCTGGTGCGCACGGAGCGGGTGCGGGGCCCGGAAGCGGATCCGGTGCCCGTCCGGCCCGCCCCGGAGCCCCTGCTGCGGCCCGCCGCGCCCGTGCCGTCGCCGGTACGGCCGGCGGCGGAGCAGGCGCCGCGTACCGCGCGCCGTGACCGCGCGGCGCGGGACACGGGTGACGTGGCCCCGCGGTCCGCGGCCCCGGCGGCGCGGGCGCACGCCGCTCCCGTGACGGCTGCCCCGGCGGCCGTCCCCGTGCCCCGCCGGTCCGACGCGGCCGCGGTGCGCGGCGCGGCGCTCGGAGCGGCCGGGCGGCGCGGGCAGAAGCCCGCGGAACGGGTCGTGCACGTACAGATCGGACGGCTGGAGGTCAGCGCGGCGGCGCCGTCGCAGGCGGCCGACCGGCGGCCCGCCGGGCGGGGCGGCAGGCCCGGGCCCGTACTGACCCTGGACGACTACCTGTCGCGCGGCGAGAGGAAGGACCGACCATGAGCAACGCACTCGCCGTCGCGACGGTCACCCAGGCCCTGGCCCTGCTCATCGAGAGCAACCTCGGCCCGGAGATGGACATCGCGGTCAAGGTGGAGACCCGCAAGCCGCCGAACGAGCCGCCGGCCGAACCGACCATCACGGTGTTCCTGTACCAGGTGACGCCGAACCCCTCGATGCGCAACGCCGACCTGCCGACCCGCGCCGCGGACGGCACCCTGCGCAAGCGCGCGGCGGCCGCGCTGGACCTGCACTACCTGATCAGCGCGTACGGGGAGGAGGCGGAGCTCGTCGGGCAGCGGCTCATCGGGTGCGTGGTCCGTACCCTGCACGAGATCCCCGTGCTGCCCAAGGACGTGATCGAACTGGCGGCGGAGCGGCCGCACCTGGCCGGCTCGGACCTCGCCGAGTCGCCGCAGAAGGTGCGCTTCTCGCCGATCGTGATGGACATCGATGAGACGTCGAAGCTCTGGGGGATGCTGCACCAGACGCCGTACTCGCTGTCGGTCGCCTACCAGGCGTCGCTCGTGCTGCTGGAGGGCCGGGAGCAGCCCACGCCGGCGAAGCCGGTTGAGGAACGCACGGTCAAGGTGCTGCCGTTCGGTGCGCCCGGCGCACCGGTGCCGCCGGGCCCCGTGGAGCCGCCGGCTCCCGAGGAGACGGCCTCCCCCGAGCCCGCGGCGCCACCCGAGAAGCAGGCACCGGCCAAACGGACCGCGCGCACGGCACCGGTGAAGCGGACGGCCGCGACGCCGCGGGCCCGCAAGGCCGGTGGGCCCGGTGTGCCGAAGCAGGGCGGAAAGAGCTGAGCCGGAGTGCCGACCACGGGGGCGGGTGAAGACATGGGTACGTACGAGGGAGCCGGGGAGGCCCACGCGCTGACGTCGGCGATCCACGAGGTCCTGTCCCTCGTCGACGCACACGCGCGCGCGGGCCGCGTAGGCCGCGCGGAGCGCGGCGGGAACGGGGCCGGTGGAGTTGGCGGCCCCGCCCGCCGACAAGGCGCGCACGGCGACGCGCCGGCCGACGAGTCGGACAGCGCCGTGCCCGGCGACGGCACGGCAGGGCCCACCGCCGCGGGCGGCGCCACGGCAGGGCCCACCGCACGCGAAGGTGCGCCCGGTCGGGGTGGCGAGGGCGATCGTCGTGTGGGTGCCGGGCTCGCAGATGCCGACGCCCAGGGCAGCCGGGCCCGGCGTCGCCGTGACGTGCACGGGGGCGCGGCGATGGCCGCCGTCGCCCCCGCACCCGCCGCGCTCGACGCGCTCGTCGCGTGCTTCGGGCTCAGTCCGTTCGAGCGCGACGTCGTGCTGCTCACGGCCGCCGCCGAGCTCGAACCGACCACCGGCCCCCGGTGCGCCGCCGCCTGCGGTGATCCGGAGCGGGCGTATCCCACCTTCTCCCTCGCCCTCGCCGCCCTGCGCGACCCCCACTGGAGCGCGCTCACGCCCGTCTCCCCCCTGCGGCGCTGGCGCATCGTCGAACTCGACGACGAGACCCGGCTGACCACCTCCCGCCTCCGGATCGACGAGCGCATCCTGCACTTCCTGGCCGGCTCGCCGTATCTGGACGCCCGGCTGCACGGAATGCTGCGCCGGGCCGCCGTACCGGACTCGCTGCCCGCCTCCTACGACCTCGCGGCCGAGCGCGTCGCGGCCGGCTGGGCGGGTGCGCCGCTGCGCGTCGAACTGGTCGGCGGGGACATGCGCACCCGCGCGGACATCGCCGCCACGGCCGCCCGCCGCCGTGGGCTCGGCCTGTACGAGATGGCCGCGGAGGACATCCCCACCGGCGCCGCCGAGCGCGACAGGCTGGCCCGGTTGTGGCAGCGGGAGGCGGTCCTGCTGCCAGCCGCGCTGCTGCTCGAAGTGGGCGACCTGGACCACGAGCAGGCGTCGGCGGTCGACGCGTTCGTCGAGAGCGCGGCCGTACCGCTCGTCGTGTCGGGCCCCGAGCCGCGCCGGACGGCGCGTACGCGGGGCGAGCGCGTCGTCGTACCGCCGCTGGACGCCGACGAGCAACTCGGCGTCTGGACCGACGCCTTCGCCGGAATACCGGAGGTGTCGGAGGACGATCTGCGCGACCTGGTCGCCCAGTTCTCGCTGCCGCCGCACCTCGTGCGGTCCGCCGGCGCGGCCGTCGCGCGCGACCTGCCCGGCGAGGACGAGCTGGACGCCACGGGCCTCGCCTGGCGCGCCGGTCTCACCGAGGCCCGGATGGGGATGGACGAACTCGGGCGGCGGATCGAGCCCCAGGCGGACTGGGGCGATCTCGTCCTCGCAGACCGGCAGTTGAGGACCCTGCGCGAGATCGTGGCGCACGTACGGCAGCGCCCCACCGTCTACCAGGAGTGGGGCTTCGCCGACACCCTGCGCCGCGGACTCGGCGTCACGGCGCTGTTCGCCGGCGGCTCCGGCACCGGCAAGACGCTCGCCGCCGAGGTGATGGCGAAGGAACTCGGCCTGGACCTGTTCATCATCGATCTGTCGCAGGTGGTCAGCAAGTACATCGGCGAGACGGAGAAGAACCTCCGCCGGGTCTTCGACGCGGCCGAACGCGGCGGCGCGCTGCTGCTGTTCGACGAGGCCGATGCGCTCTTCGGCAAGCGCAGTGAGGTCAAGGACAGCCACGACCGCTACGCCAACCTCGAGGTGAGCTACCTGCTCATGCGGATGGAGGCGTACCGCGGTCTCGCGATCCTGACCACGAACATGAAGCAGGCGCTGGACACGGCGTTCATGCGCCGTATCCGCTTCGTCGTCGACTTCCCGTTCCCCGGCGAGAGCGAACGCGCGGAGATCTGGCGCCGTGTGCTGCCCGCACGTGCCCCGATGAAGGACGTCGACCCGCAGCTGCTGGCGCGGCTGACGGTCGCGGGCGGCTCCATCCGCAACATCGCGCTGTCGGGGGCGTTCCTCGCCGCCGAGGACGGCGACCGCTTGCAGATGCGGCACATGCTCGAGGCGGCGCGCACGGAGTACCTCAAGCTGGACCGCTCCCTGACACCCTCGGAGGTCCACGGATGGGTCTGAACGAGGCACCGCGCGAGACGGCGGTGCGGGTGGACATCGGTGAGCTGGTGCTCGACGGCTTCGGCCGGGGCGTGGACCCGGAGCGGGTGTCGGCGGCCTTCCAGGCCGAACTGGCCCGGCTGGTGCGGGAACGGGGCGTTCCGATCGCCGCGGACGGGGGCCGTGCGCTCGACGGCCTGGCGGGCCTGCCGCCGCTGCCCGCGACCGCCTCGGCACGCCGGCTGGGCCAGGAGCTGGCGCGCGCCGTGCACACGGGCCTGGCGGGCAGGGGCGAGGTGACACGATGAGCACCGCCCACTCCCAGGAGTCGAGGCCGGACCAGTCCGCCAAGCGCCGCAAGCGCAAGGACCGGTCCGTCTCGCGCGCGCCCGAGCCGAAGAACATCGTCAGCGGTGCGGGCCAGCCGCTCGACATGAGCGTGCGGCGCGAGTTGGAGGAGCAGCTCGGGCACGACTTCGGCCGCGTACGGCTGCACACCGACCGGGACGCGGGCGCGCTGACCCAGATGCTGGGCGCGGACGCGGTCGCCGTCGGCCAGGACATCTTCTTCCGTGAGGGCGCCTACCGGCCCGGTACGGCCGACGGCCGGCGGCTGCTCGCGCACGAGCTGCTGCACACGGTGCAGAACCCGCACGGTCTCGGCGCGCTGCGCGCGGGCCGTGACCTGGGCGCGGTGAGCCTGCCGCAGCAGGCGACGGAACGCGAGGCGGAGTCGGCGGCGCAGGAATTTGTACGGGAGGGAGAGCCGGCAACCGCCGTCGAGGAGGGCCGGGCGACGCCGGGCTGGCTGCGGTACGCAACGGTGGACGCGGACCGGAACCGGCTGGAGCAGATCGATCCGGCGACGCTCGTGGACCGCCTGGCGAACTCGGTCGTGCGCTCGCTGCGCGGCGACCCGGAGGACCGCTCCAAGCGCACCCGTATGCAACTCGCGCGGCTGCCCGAGGAGTTGCAGGACGCCGTCCTGGACCGGCTGGAGACGCGGCTGCTGAGCTCCGAGCACGAGCGGGTGCTCGACCTCGTCGACGAGATCGAGATCGACGAGGAGACGGACGAGCAGCTGGAGCAGAGCTCGCTCGACGCGCCGGCCGTCGAGTCCGATCTCTTCGAGGAGGTGTCGTTCGAGCGCGAGAGGGAACGGCAGTCGGCCGACGAACGGCAGGAGGAGACGGACCGGCCACAGGTCGCACCGGGCCCGGAGAAGGAGCAGACCGGCACGGGCGGTGCCGCGGGCAGTACGCCGCAGAACGGCGGGACGCGGGAGGACGGGACGACGCCGCAGGGCGGCGAAGCCCCACGCGGTGGCACGGCTCCACGCGGTGGCGAACAGGCGCAGGAGCCGGACGGTTCCGGTGGCGGCGGGGCCGACGGCGGGGGTGCCGCTCAGGCTCCCGAGGCGCGGCAGCCGGCGTCCACTCCTGGCGGAACGGCCTCTGACAGCGGGAAGTCCGAGGGCGGGCAGGCACAGGGCGGTGAGAAGAAGTCCGCGGGCACCGAGGAGAGGGAGGCTCCGGAGCAGCAGGAGGCCCCGGCCGCGAGCGAGGAGGAGTCCGCGGCAAGGAACCGTCCGGGCGCGGTCGACGCGCTCGTGGCGGGCCGTCAGGTGAAGCCCGAGGACAGGTTCGGGCAGGAGAGGCCGGCTGGTTCGCCGGCGGTGTCGGGCAAGGGCACCCAGGACCCGGGCCCGTTCAGCAGGCTCGACGGCGTACGCAACCAGGATCTCGACCCGGAGGAGAAGGCCGAGGAGGACCCGTTCGGTTCCGGCAGCGAGTCGGACGTCGAGGTCGGGGGCGGCGAGAAGAGCGCCTGGGACATCAAGCTCCAGCCCGAGGACTTCCTTCCGGAGCAGGACCTCGACGTGTCCGGGGTGCCGACCGCGGACACGCTGGACCCGTCGTCGTCCGCCGCTCCGGCGGTCCCCTCGTTCCCCGCTCCCCCGGTGACCAAGGCCGACAAGGTGCAGGCCGAGCGGGACGCGGAGGACGCCGAGGACGCGGCGGCCGAGCAGGACGCGGAGGCGGAGCCCGACGACGCGCAGGCCGGTGCGGAGCCGGAGCCCGAGCTGGAGGAAAGCGCCCCCGCCACGTCCAGTGCTCTCGCCCTGGAACAGGCCGCCTCGACGCCGCCCGCCCCGGGCTCGATGTCGAAGGACCCGAAGAGCGGAGCCGATCCGAAGGCCGGGCCCGTCGCCGCACAGACGGCGGTGCAGGAGGCACCCGGAAAGTCCGAGGACGGCAGCGACAGCAAGGAGGCGGCCGCCAAGGAGGAGAAGGGCACCCCTGCCGCCGACAAGGCGGGGGCCGGGCAGGAGAAGTCCTCGCCGCAGGCGGCGGGCGGTACGGCCGCGGGGCCGGGGTCCGCGGCCAAGCAGGAGCAGAGGACGGCGGACTCCGCTCCCGCGGGCCGAAGCGAGCCCGCGGCGGACGCGCAGGGTTCCTCGCCCGCACGGGACTCCCATGTGTCCGGCGGGTCCAACGCGGACAGGCCCGGCGTCGCGACGAGCGATGCCGCCGCGGGGACGCAGAGCGGGTCGTCGGACGGTGGTCGGCCGACGCCTGCGGAGCCCCCGGCGCCCGAGGCGCCGGCACCCGCCGCTCCTGAGCCGGTCAAGGCCCCCAAGGCCCCGGCCGCCGCGCCGGCCCCGAAGTCCGGGGCCGCGACGCCGAGGCGGGAGTCCGCGCCGAAGCAGGCGCCTGCCCCCAAGACGCCGCGCGGTGGCGGAGGTGGCGGCGGAGGCGGAGGCGGCAAGGCGTCCGTACCGGCGAAGGGCAAGAAGGACTCCGCGCCGGCCCCCAATCTCTCGGGGGTGGCCCCGGAGGCGGGCCTGGCGACGGCTGCACAGCTCAAGCCGCACATCGCACTCCAGGCCATGGGCGGCGTGAGCGGGTCCGTCGACCGCACGGTCGGCGACGAGCACAAGGCGCTGGCTGCGGCGCCGCCCTCGATGCAGCGTCCGGCGGGCGCTCCGCAGACGCTGGAGGGCAAGCCGAAGGCCGACGCGCCGGCTCAGTACTCCCAGGACCCGGCGCAGAGGTCCGAGGCCCCGAAGGACGAGAAGGCCGAGGTCACGGGCGCCAAGGAGCCCGAGGGGCAGATCCAGGCGGAGAAGGCCGAGGAGCCGGGCGGCTGGGACACCTTCAAGATGGCCCTCGGCTTCGGCATCGGCAAGGTGCTGAGCTGGGTCGGCTTCGAGGTCGACGCGCAGGAGCTGGCGGCCAAGTTCGCCGGGCTGCCGACCAAGGACGAGGCGCTCAAGCAGGCCCAGGCGGGCAACGCACCGGGCGTCGAGATGCAGGGCGCGGCCGAGCAGACGGCCGGCGAGCAGGGCTCCGCCGTGGACGCCAAGGGCCAGGAGGCCGTCACCACGGCCCGGGACGACTCCGCTCGTGCCATGGGTGAGGACCAAGTCCACCCCAATGCTCCGAAGGAGCAGATGCAGGCCAAGGTCCCCGGCGGCCAGGGCGGCAAGGGCGGCGGCGCACCGGCGGGCGGGGCGCCGACCGGAGTCGTGCCGCCGGAGGCGGCGTCCGAGGTGGCCGAGCACGAGCGCGGGCCGCAGTTCCAGGCCGCGTTCAGCGACGGGCAGAAGGGCATGTCCGAGGGGCGGCAGACCAAGGACAGGGACTTCCGCGACTCGCAGCAGAAGCACAAGCAGAAGGTCGACGCCGAGATCGCGTCCAACACCGAGAGCCAGGCGGGCGAGCGCGAGAAGGCGATGAGCGACGTCACCGCCCAGCGCGCCGACTGGCGTACGGAGCAGGACGCGGAGCTGAAGAAGCTCGGTACGAAGAAGACCGAGCGGCACGAGAAGGTCCGCAAGGACGTCAAGGACAAGGAAGAGAAGACCGACGAGGACGTCACCAAGGAGAAGGAGGACGGCGACAAGAAGATCAAGGACGAGAACACCAAGGCCGAGAGGGACGCGGAGAAGCAGCGCGACGACAGCGTCCAGGAGTCGGGCAACTGGGTCACCAAGGCCTTCGACTGGATCAAGCAGAAGGTCATCGAGATCAAGAACGCGATCGTCCGGGTCATCCGGGCGGCGCGTGACGCGGTGATCGGCTTCATCAGGAACTTCAAGGAGACGGTCGAGCGCTGGATCAACGAGGCGCGCAAGTTCATCGTCGACACGATCAAGAACCTGATCAACGACCTGATCGAGTTCGCGAAGGCGATGGTGCGGGCCGTCATCGAGCTGGCGAACCGCATCCGGAAGTTCATCACCGATCTGATCGCGGCCGCGATCGCTTTGGTCAACAAGCTCGCAAACATGCTGAAGCAGATCATCAGCGATCTGCTGGACGCCATCGGCAAGCTGCTGAGCAGCATCCTGGACATCCTGAAGAAGATGTTGCAGGACGTGATCAAGGCCGTGGTGGACGCGATCAAGACGGTCCTGGACTTCGCCGCCAAACTCCTGAGCGCGCTCGGCGACTTCATGCTCATCGCCGTCGACTTCCTCTCCGACCCGGGCGGCTGGCTGAGCGGCGCCAAGAACTCCGCGGTGGACGGCGCGAAGAACCACCTGTTCCGGGAGGTCCAGGCAGCCGTCAAGTCGTGGTTCCAGTCGAAGATCGAGGAGATCATCGGCGTCCCCAAGGCCATCCTGGACAAACTGATCAAGGGTGGCATCACCCTGGAACAGATCGTCAAGGAGACGTGGGACGCGATCGTCCCCCAACTCCCGTTCATCATCGGCGAGATCGTGATCACCAAGGTCATCGCCAAGCTGATCCCCGGTGCGGGCTGGGCGATGGCCGTCATCGACGCCATTCGCGTCGCCATCGGAGCGCTCGGTGAGATCCTGCGTGCGATCGGCGCGGTCATCACCTGGCTGAAGGCCGTCCGCCAGGGCGGCGCGGGCGTCCTCTTCGCGAAGGCGGTGGCGGCGGGCATCGTGGCGCTGCTCGAACTCGCCTATGAAGCGCTGCTGAGCGGTATCGGCAAGTACGTGACGAAGGTGGGGCAGCGCCTGAAGGGCGTGGCGGCGAACCTCGGCAAGGACAAGGGGCCGAGCAAGACCCCGGCCGCGACGCCGGCGGTGCCCGGTGACAAGGGCGGCCCGGGCAAGGACCAGCCGGCGCCCGCCGCGCCGGCCCGCCCGACGACGCCGTCTCCGCGGCCGACGACGCCCCGCCGGGAGCCCGGCCCCGCGAAGAACCCGCCTGCTCCCGGTAAGCCGGGGCCGGGTACGCAGAAGACCCCGACGGACGGCAAGAAGCCGACGGGCCCGGGCAAGCCGAAGGACGCGGACGGCACGAAGCCGGACACCCGCCCGACCCCGCCCGCCAAGCCGAAGCCGACGCCGGCTCCCCCGCCGAAGCCGAAGCCCGACACGGCCCCGACGCCCAAGCCGAAAGAGGACGCTCCGACCGGCCCGAAGAACGACCAGGACACCACGCCCCAGCCGAAGCCCACGGACAAGACTCCGACGCCTCCGAAGGCCACGGATCCGATTCGGCCGAAGGACACGGACCCGTCGAAGCCGAAGGACACGGACCCGACAAAGCCCAAGGACACGGCCCCGACGAAGCCGAAGACCGACAAGGAGGGGCCGGGCAAGCCGAAGGACGACAAAGAAGGTCCGGGCCGGCCCAAAAACGACAAGGACGCGCCCGGCAAGCCGAAGACGGACAAGGACGGCGACGGCAAGACCAAGCCCAGGACGGGCACAGCCACTCCTGCCCGTCCCAGGTCAAGGCCGGACAGGAGTGGCCCAGGCAGGCCCAAGTCCACGTCGGACAAGGACCGGACAAAGAAGGACGAGAACTCGAAGGAGTCGAAGGAAGACCGACTGGACAAGATCATCGCCCGTATCCGGCCGCGCATCAAGTCGAAAACCAAGCATGGAATGCCCGACAGTTCATTCCAGGCGATGCTCACTGAAATGCGCCTCTGGTACCGCTTGTCCAAGCTCGAAGGAACCGGCCCCCCCGACATAACGATCCGCGCAACTCTGAATCCCGGCCCCAAAGACGTCGAGACTGTCCATCAGCAACGAGACGCAAAGTCAGGCGATCGGGTCGACTACGACGAGCCCCAGAAGGAAAAGAAATACAAGAACGAATTCAAGGCAACAAGAACGGCACCCAAATCCTTCGTCGGAGATTACAGCAATTTCCCGAATTGGAAATGGGTGAGCTACACCCCACTACAGGCCAACGTCTGGCATCCAGCCAACATCCACTTCAACCGTCCGACAAGCGTACCCCGCCCCAAAGGGAAGTATCACGTAGAGCCAGGCCGGGACAACGAAGGAGCCGTGAAAGAACGCAAAGAGGAATGGCGGAGCTACATAAGAGAAGAGAAAGACAAAGAAAAGCGGGAGATCAAGAAGAACGGTAAGCCAACCGACCGGACCGTCCCAAGAAACAACAGGCACGATGAAAACTGGGCGAAGGCAGTTATTGAGAAGAGGTATTGGGGAATGGATTGGCGAGACCTCTATCTCAATGGCAAGGGCGGCACGCCCCGAAGTGCGGTCGGCTGGCAGGAGCATCACATCAATCCTACCAATTGGGGAGGCGGCAACGACGTACAGAACATGATCTACATCATCCAGGAAGATCATCACCCCATCACCACATGGTTCGAGACGACCAAAGAGCAGATCCTTGCCCAACTGGACAAGGAAGAAGAGAGCCGGAAATCGTGAGTAGCACTGAGGAACTCCTCCGTCTGGCACAACCAGGCGGAAAGAACGCCGCGGTCGCCATCCGGCGCTTGCTCGGCCTGGGGGCCACTGTCCTTGACAAGGTCGTCACAGCATTCGCAGTCGACCCTTATAACAGTCCAGGACTGGCCGAGGTGATCCGTCGGAACCGAAGCCCGGAAGCAGTCTCCGTCCACCTAGGAAATCTGGAATCCGACTCCCTCCCGCTCGCCAGATATTCCATGGAAGCAGTAGGCGCATCAGGAAATCAGGCGGCAATCCAGCACCTCGTCGAGATCCTCACAGACGAGGACAGGTTCGAGACTCGGCGAGCATTGGCGGCCTCGGCACTGGGAGCTCATGCCGATAGCGACGTGCTGGCTGCACTCAGAGAGACGGTCGACCGCCAAGCTGCGCGGGTGGCTGAAGAGGAAGAGCCGCAGTCCCTCTTGATCAAGGCAGTGGTAGCACTGGCCAAACACGGCGATCATTCACGTGCACCCCTCTTGCTCGAAATTGCGTCAAATCCTGACTCCGAAGCACAGGAGGAAGCTGTTCAGGCTCTGGAGGTGGCAGTCACTGACGGCATGATCGAGACGCTTGCCACAGTCTCGCGCGACCCATCTCCTATTTTTGCCGTACTGGCCGCGAAACCACTCTTCCTCCTGGGTGACCTGAAAAGCTACGAGACCCTTCAGGCCATGGCGCAATCCGATGAACACGACGTGAGTCAGACCGCCATGTCGTACCTGTGGAGACTTCTAGGAACAGAGCCCAGAGATGTGGACCAACTGAATGTGGCGCGGCGCGAGTGGGCTCCCGTTGCGTCAGCCATGAGCAGGGGAATCTGCTATCGAGCCGGTCGTCCTGTCGACATCACCCAGTTGGTCGAGACGCTGAGGCACAGTGACGACACGTGGCTCATCGGACAGCTCACCGATGAGTTGCAGAACAGGACAGGAATTGACGTGCAGGGCGCGATTCTTTGGGAGCAGCAGCAGGAGTTGGCGCACTTGGTGAACGAAAGGCGATTCGCACTGGGTGCTCTTTACCGATGGGGGCATCTCCAGGAAATCCCGTGCGGTTGAGCGCCCCATGTAAAACACATCGATCCCACCAATGCATGCGCAGTCAGCAGCGCCTTCGCAACGGAAGACAGGAGAGAAACCTGTGACCCGCTACCCCGACATTCCCAAGCCCATCCGCTCTGGCATCGTCGTCGTCGACCCCGAGCGCGGCACGCCTCAGCGCATCATCGTGCTTCAGTTCAACCCCGACACCCTCGAGCGCAGTCTCTCGCCACAGGCCGCCGGAGGGACCGGTGATGCCGGCGGGGGCGGGAGTGGGAACGGGGACCGGAACGAGGCGTTGCGGCTCAAGGGGCCCGCGCAGGAGACCTGGAAGTTCACCGCCGAGATCGACGCCACCGACCAGTTCGAGGTCGCCGCTCCCGACGGGATCCATCCCGAGCTCGCGACCCTCGAGATGCTCGTGCATCCGACGACCGCGCAGTTGCGGGAGGCCTCCCGGCTGACGAAGAAGGGGACCATCGAGATCAGTCCCATCGAGATGCCGCTCACTCTCTTCACCTGGGGCAGCAAGCGCGTCATGCCCGTGCGGCTCACCGAACTGTCCGTCAACGAGTCCGCGTTCGACGTGAACCTCAATCCGATCCGGGCCTCGCTGAGCATCGGCATGAAGGTGCTCAGCGTCAGCGATCTGCCGGCCGGGCACCGCGGGGCCGATCTGTACATGGCGCATCTGGCGCAGAAGGAGCGGCTCGCCCGGGCCGCGCGCAGCGGCGGGGGGCTCGCCGCGCTGGGGATCGGCGGGCGCGGCGGCGTCATGGGGAGGAGCTGAAGGACATGGCAGACATCGAGCCGTACGAGAATGCCCTGGACGCGATTCCCGGCGCCCACCCCTACCCACGGTCGAGCCGGTACCACGACGCGGAGATCGGAGTGCACCGCGCGGCGGACGGCACCGAAGTGCGGTACGCCAAACGCCGGTTGCTGCCCCCCCTCGACTCGACGGGCGACGAGACCGCGCCGCACACCGTCAGCAGCGGCGACCGTCCCGATCTGCTCGCCCAGCGGTACATCGGCGACCCCGGCCAGTGGTGGCAGATCGCGGACGCCAATCCCGTGCTGGACCCGGCCGAGCTGACCGCCGAGGCGGGCCGGGAGATACGGGTCCCGCACGCCGGCGGGTTCCCGGTGCCGGGAGACCGGTATGTCTGAGCAGCCCGTCGGGCGGGGGCCCGTTCACATCACCCTCGAGACGGGGCCGCGCCTGACCCGGCCCGCGCCGCCGGAGGTCATGGAGGCGTTGCTGTCGGCGCAGATCACGGCGACCGCCGGCGAACGCAGCGGCTTCCAGCTGGCGTTCGACCTCACCAAGCGGGGCGCGCTGTCGCGGCGACTGCTGCCCGAGGGGTTCTTCGATCCGAAGACCAGGGTGATCCTCTCGGTCAGCGTGAAGGGGACCGCGCAGGTGCTGCTGGACGGCCTCGTCGTGCGACAGGAGGTCGGCGCCAGCAACGAGCCGGGGCATTCGACGCTCACCGTCACCGGTGAGGACCTGACGATCCTGATGGATCTCGAGGAGCGCACCGACCGCTATCCGAATCTGCGTCCGTCCCAGCGGGTGGGCCGCATCCTCGCCAAGTACGCGGACTACGGCATCGAGCCGCGCGTGTTCCAGGAGAAGATCGAGCAGCCGCCGCGCGAGCAGCTGCGGGTCGAGTACCAGACGGGGACGGACCTCGCCTACGTCAACGAGCTGGCGCGCGCCAACGGCTTCGTCTTCTACCTGGAGCCGGGCCCCCGGCCCGGTGTCTCCACGGCGGTGTGGGGTCCGGAGAAGCGGATCGGCGACCGTCAGCACGCGCTGAACGTCAACATGGACGTCAACTCGACTGTGGACCAGCTGACGTTCGCGTACGACGGGACCGCGCGGGAGGAGCCGCAGGCCCGCGTGCAGAACCCGGCGACCCGCGACTCGGTGCTGCTGCCGCAGCCGGACATCGGGCCGCTGCGCCCGCCGCTCGGGCGGCGGGCGACGCCGGCGCTCAAGCGCCGGACGCTGTCGGGCACGGCGAAGAAGGAGTCCGAGCAGGCGCAGGCGGAGCTGCTGGCGCGGGCCGCGCTGTCCGCCGACGCGATCTCCGGTTCGGGGTCGCTCGACGTCAACCGGCACGGGTACATCCTGCGGCCGCGCGAGCTGGTCGGGGTGCGCGGCGCCGGGGTGACGTACGACGGCGACTACTACGTCAAGTCGGTCACCCACAACATCAGGCCCGGCTCGTACCAGCAGAACTTCACGCTGTCGCGTGAGGGACTGATCGCCCGGAGCAGCACGGTCCGGCCGTAGCAGCGGCCACAGGACCACAAGCACGGGACCGGCCGCAGGAAGGATCAGGGAAACAGCGCATGGCAGCAGGAGGGAACAACCGGTTCCTCGGCAAGTTCCGGGGGCGGGTGGTGAGCAACGACGACCCGCTGAAGATCGGCCGCATCACGGTGAACGTGCCGGACGTGCTGGGAGGCGAGACCTCCACGTGGGCGTTGCCCTGTCTGCCGTTCACGGGCCGCGGGTCGGGTCAGTACGTCGTGCCCGCCGAAGGAGCGGGTGTGTGGGTGGAGTTCGAGCAGGGGGACCCGAGCTACCCGATCTGGACGGGGTGCTGGTACGGGGAGAGGGGTGAACTTCCGCCGGACGCGCTCACGGGCGGCCCGGCGCACCAGAACGTGGTGATCCAGACCTCCGACCAGCACAAGTTCGTGATGGGTGACGTGCCGGGGGGCAACGGGATCCGGCTCCAGGCCGCGACCGGGGCGTACATCCAGGTCGACGAGAAGGGCGTGACCATCGCCAACGGCCAGGGCGCGTCGGTCGTCCTGAACGGCGCCGAGGTCAACATCAACGACGGCCGGCTGATCGTGCCGGGCAAGCAGTGACCGCGGCAGTGACCACGCGCGGCAGTGACGACACAACGGGGAGAGACGTCTTGTCCGGACACTCCGGGAACTCCGGCCTCTGCATCAGCACCGCCTCGGCGATGCACTGTCCGCACGGCGGCCGGGTGTTCGCCGCGTCGCCGGCCGGCGCGGTGCGCGTCGACGGGCATCCCGTCCACACGGCTTCGGACGTGTTCGCCGTGACCGGCTGCGCGCACACCGTGGACGGTGTGCCGCAGCCCTGCACCAGCGCCCGTTTCGATCCGCACGCCGGGGGTGTGCTGGTGGACGGCGTGCCGGTGCTCCTGGACACCACGGCCGCGCAGTGCTTGGGCGCCGCGCTCGTGCCGCAGGGACCGGTGGCCGTCTCCGCCGGACGACAGGGAGTGATGTGCCGATGAGGGCCGTACGCAGTGACATCGCGTTCCCGTTCCGCGGCGACCGGCGGGGGCGTACCGCGCATGCCGCGTACGACGAGCATGTGCGCGATCTGATCGAGCAGTTGCTGTTCACCAGCCCCGGGGAGCGGGTCATGCGTCCCGACTTCGGCTGCGGGCTGCTGGACCTGGTCTTCACCCCGAACAGCCCCGAACTGGCCTCCGCGCTGGAGCTGTCGGTGCAGGCGTCGTTGCAGCGCTGGCTGGGTGAGCTGATCGAGGTGGAGTCGCTGGACGTGGTGAGCGAGGAGAACGTGGTCCGGGTGTATCTGCGCTATTCGGTGCGTGCCACCGGGAGCCTGCGCGACGAGGTGTTCGAGGGGAGCTGGCCCGCATGAGCGGCGTGGAGGAGTTGGTCTGCCGCGGCGACGGCAGGCGGGGGAGGGTGCGCGCGGCGCAGCTCGGCGGCGTGGACGCGGTGGAGGTGGGGGACGACGGGCTGACGCTGACGGTCACGTTCCTCGGCAAGGCGCCGCACGGGCTGTGCCCCGAGAACATCCGCATCGACGGCGGGCGGCGGGTGACCGGGATCGAGGCCGTCGACGTCGTCGTGGAACGGGAGGAGGACCCGGAGCTCGACGACCGGCTGCTGGTGACGCTGGACCGCACGGGGGACACGAGCCGGTACCGGCTGTCGGTGGTGGACACCGATCCTTACGGGCGGCCGGGGAGGGAGCCGTTCCCCGGTTTCGACCAGCGGTACTTCTCGGCCGGGTTCGCTTTCCGGCCGGACTGCCCGACGCCGTTCGACTGCAAGGACGAGCCGGACGACTGTCCGCCGGACTTCCCGGCCGCGCCCGTCGTCGACTACACGGCGCGCGACTACGACACGATCCGGCGGCTGATGCTGGACCGGCTCGCGCTGACCACTCCCGACTGGGTGGAGCGCAACCCGGCCGATCTCGGTGTCACGCTGGTGGAGCTGCTGGCGCACATTGCCGACCGGATCAGCTACCAGCAGGACGCGGTGGCGACGGAGGCGTATCTGGACACCGCGCGGCGGCGGGTGTCGGTGCGCCGGCATGTGCGGCTGATCGACTATCCGATGCACGACGGCTGCAACGCCCGGGCGTTCGTCACCGTCGAGGCGGCGCGGGATGTGACCCTGCCGCCGGGCACGTTCCGCTTCGCCGCGGTCGACGTCGCGCGCCTCGGCCCGAGGGACCGGCCGGAGATCGGCACGGTGATCGACGACCGGGATCTGGCGGTCCTCGGGGAGCGCGGGTCGGTCGAGGTGTTCGAGCCGGTCGTGGCGGCCGAGCCGCTGGTGCTGCGCCCGGCGCACAACACCATCGGGTTCTGGACCTGGGGCGGCGAGGTGTGCTCGCTGCCGAAGGGGGCGACGTCGGCGACGCTGCGCGACGCGTGGGCCGACGAGGAGTGCTCCGTCAGGGAGTTGTGTCTCGCGCCGGGCGACCTGCTGCTGATCGAGGAGGTGCGGGGGCCGGTCTCGGGCACGCCCGGTGACGCCGACCCGTCGCACCGGCAGGCGGTGCGGCTCACCTCCGTCACCCCGGTGGTGGACGCCCTGTGCGACCAGCCGGTGCTGGAGGTCACGTGGGCGCAGGAGGACGCGCTCACGTTCCCGGTGTGCCTGTCCACGCGGGGCGGCAGGGACTGCGAGCCGGTGGCCGACGTGAGCGTGGCGCGCGGCAACGTCGTGCTCGTCGACCACGGGCGCTCCCTGACGTTCTGCGAGGGCACGGCGGAGACGGTGACCGTGCCGGCGGAGCCCGCCGTCCTCGGCTCGTGCGAACCGTCCGGCTTCGGCTGCCCGGACCGGGACGCGGGCAATGCGGTCGCGGACCTGATCGGTGCGCGGCTGGACCAGACCCGGGACGGCAGGCTGCTGACGGCAGTTCAGATACGAGAGCTGTTCGCGGTCGTCGGCGAGACCGAGACCGGCCGGGCCGGTCTCGGTCTGGAACTGGCGGGCCGGCGGCGCGAGAAGGTCGTGCCGGGCACCGCGTACGAGCAGGCGGAGGCGCTTCAGACGCTGCTGGCGCAGGTCGTGTATCCGGGCATCCGCCCGCGGTTCCGTCCGGTGCTGCAGCGCTCCCCGGTGGTCCAGTCGGTGCCGTTCCCGCTGCCGGCGCACGTGTCGGGCGGGCAGGCCGCCCGGCTGTCGGCGATTCCGGAGCGGGTGCGGCAGCGACTGGTGGAGCTGTGGCGCAGCGCCCGTGACCGCGACGGTCTGTCCGAGGCGGAGATCGCCGAGCTGACCGTGCTGTTCGGGTTGGCGGTGCTCGAACGGCTGGAGCTGCGCCGCCGGCCGGTGCCCGCCCTGCGGGAGCTGCTGCACCGCAGCGAGCGGCTGCTGGCCGCGAAGCTGCGCCGGCTGGAAGTGCTGACGGCCCGGGCCCGGGCGGGCGCGGTTCTCGACGGCGGGATCGCCTGGGAGGTCGCGCACACGTGGGGTCCGGCGTACGCGGCGGGGCTGCACCCGGACGAGCCGGAGCTGCGCGGCCCCGCGGCGGCCCTCGTCCAGGACCCGCGTCAGGCGGTGCCCGCGGTGCGGGTCGTCGACGCGGAGCGGGACGAGGAGTGGACGGCGCGGCGTGACCTGCTGGCGAGTGGGAAGCGGGACCGGCACGTCGTCGGGGAGCTGGAGGACGACGGCCGGATCGCGCTGCGGTTCGGTGACGGGCGGCACGGGGCCCGGCCGCGGCCGGGCGCCCGGCTGGAGCTGCACTACCGGCTCGGCGGCGGCACGGCCGGCAACGTGGGCGCGGAGGCCATCAACCACCTGGTGCTGTGCCGGGATCCGCGGGCGGTGGACGCGGGCGAGGTGATGCCGGTGGCGGAGGTACGCAATCCGCTTCCCGCGGTGGGCGGCACCGAGCCCGAGCCGATGGAGCAGGTGCGGCAGCTCGCACCGCTGGACCTGCGGCGTACGCGGCTGCGCGCGGTGACCGCCGACGACTACGCCGCGCTGGCGTCGGCGCTGCCGGGCGTGCAGCGGGCGGCTGCGGAGATCCGCTGGACGGGCAGTGTGCAGGAGGCCCATGTGGCCGTGGACGCCCTGGGCGCGGGCGAACCGTCGCAGCGGCTGCTCGACTCGGTGGCGTACGCGCTGGAGGCGTACCGGCGGATCGGTCACGACCTGGTGGTGGGCCCGGCGCGCATGGTGCCGCTGGACATCGCGCTGCAGGTGTGCGCGGCGCCCGGCCACCAGCACGGGCAGATCCTCGCCGAGCTGCACCGGCTGCTGGGCAGCCGGCGGCTGCCCGGCGGGCGGCTCGGCTTCTTCCACCCCGACGCGCTGTCGTTCGGCGAACCGGTGCGGCTGAGCCGCCTGGTCGCCGCGGCGGCGGCCGTACGGGGCGTGGAGAGCGTACGGGTGACCAGGCTGGCCCGGCTCTTCGACGCCGGGCCCGCACACGAGAGTGACGACACGGCACTGGAGGCAGGCGTGCTGCGGCTCGGCCCGCTGGAGATCGCGCGTTGCGACAACGACCCCGACCGGCCCGAGAACGGGCTGCTGTCCATCGAGATCGGCGGAGGTGCGCGATGAGCGGCACGTGCGGCTGCGGCTGCGGCGGCCACGACGAGCGCCGCGCCCCGCGCGCCCTGTACAACCCTCCGGGCCGGGACGCGCTGGACTACCGCGTGGGCGAGTACGGCTCGTTCCTGGCAGCCATGCTGGACCGGCTGGCCTCGCCCGCCTACCCGGCGCTGCGCGGGCTGACGGTCCGTACGCCGGACGATCCGGCGATCGGGCTGCTGGACGCGTGGGCGGTCGTCGGTGATCTGCTGACGTTCCATTCGGAGCGGATCGCGGACGAGGCGTATCTGCGCACCGCGAACGAGCACCGGTCGCCGGCGCTGCTGGGCAGGCTGGTGGGGCACCGGCCGCGGCCGGGCATCGCGGCGGACACGCACCTCGCGTACACCCTGGACCGGGATCCGCGGGAGCCCGATCTCTCGGTGGTGATCCCGCGGGGCGCGCGGAGCAACAGCGTGCCCACCTCCTCGGACGAGCAGTCGCAGGTGTTCGAGACGAGCGAGGACCTGGTGGCGCGGGCGGCGTGGAACGAGCTGGCGGTGCGCCGGCGCAGGCCCTCGCTGCTGACGCCCGAGGATCTCGGGCGGCGGTCGGAGATCTTCCTCGCAGGCACGTCCACCGGGCTGAACACGGGCGACCGGCTGCTGTTCGTGTTCGCCGGTGAGGAGGGCGGGCCGGCGGGGCAGCGGCTGCTGCTGCCGGTCGCGAGGACCCGGGTGGACCGCGACGACGACGTGACCGCCGTCGCGCTGCCGCGGTCCGCGCCGCCGACGCTCGGCGAGCTGGTGGACGAGCTGCGCCGGTGGATCACGCAGGACGACCGGGCCACGGAGGACGGCGATCCCGCGCCGGACAACCCCAATCCGCGTCCGGTCAGCCGGTACATCGAGGAGTTCGACGCTCAGGTGCTGGCCCCGTTGCGGGCCGGCCTCGACACCGTCACGACACCGGCCGCGTTCGCGTCGCTCCTCGCCGGTCCGCACGAACGGCTCGCCGAGGCGCAGGCGGTGGCCGCCGCGTACGAGGACGTGGCGGCCTGGTTCGAGCAGTTGGAGGCCGTGGTCGGGGAGCTGCGCGAGCGGGCGGCCGATCTGGAGCCGTCCCGGCCGGCGCCGCGTCCGGAGGATGAGGTGTCCGGCGGCGCCGCCGCCCTGCGGGCGCTGGGGGCGGTGCTGCCGGCGCTGCGGACTCGTGACGTGCGGCCGGGCACGGGCGGTCGGGCGCTGCCCGCGGACCGGCTCCCGGCGGCGGGCTCGGAGCTGGGCGCCCAGTTGCTGTCGGCGCTCGACCCCCGGGTGGCCGACGGGATGTACGCGGCGTGGCGGCGGTCCGCCCCGACCTCGCCCGCGCTGCTGACGGAGCTGCAGGCGATGCGGGTGACGGCGGCGCCGTTCGGTGCGACGGCTCCGCTGCGGCCGGTGCAGGACGAGCGGGGCCGGGTGGTCCGGCAGGCGGACTGGCCGCTGACCGGCGCGGCGCTGACGACGATGCGGATCGTGTACGACCCGTCGGGCCGGATGCCGCAGCGTGCCGAGTTCCAGCACACCGAGACGGGGTCGTCGGTCCAGGTGGCCGAGAACCTGCCGGCGGAGAAGTCGTTCGAGCTGGGGCCCGGCCGGATCGCGCTGCGCACGCGGTCGGGCCAGGACCACGATCTGAGCTGGCTGAGCAGGCGGCCCGCGGACTCGCAGGAGCCGGGCGTGACGGCACAGCTGTCCGACGGCCTGCCGGAGTGGACGCTGTTCGTGTCCCGGCCCAGTGAGGACGGCCGCGTGCACGTGGCCGTGCAGAACGGCGAGCCGGTGAACTGGCGGCTCGCCCCGGGCGAGCGCCGCCAGGTCCGGCACGGGGGCATGGAGCTGACCGTGAGCTACACGGTGGGCAGTGAGCCGGCGAACGTCGTCGTCGGCATCGCGACCGTGCCGGAGCCGGCGAACCGTCACGTGCTGCCGCTGGACTCGGTGCAGGACTCGGTGACCGTCGGCAGCTGGGTGGCGATCGGGCGTCCCCGCAAGGGCGCGGCGGGGCCGGACGGGATCCCCGGCGATCCGCGGCTGAGCTTCGTCACCACCCGGGTGACGGCCGTGCGCACGGCTGTGTACACCAACTACGGCATCACAGGCCGGGGCACGGAGCTGACGCTGGCCGACCCGTGGCTCGACGAGCACGACGTGCTGCTGTCCAACATTCGCGACACCACGGTGCACGCGGGCGGTCAGGCCCTGCGGCTCGCGGGTGAGCCGCTCGGCGAGGACGTGCACGGCGACGAGATCGAACTCGCCGAGCTGTACGACGGGTTGCGGCCGGGCCGGCACCTGGTGGTGTCCGGGGAGCGGACGGACGTGCTGCCGCAGTCCTCGGCGGCTTCGGGGGTCATGGGCACGGAACTGGTGGTGATCGCGGATGTGGAACAGGTCGTCGATCGGCGTCTGCCCGGCGACCACGTGCACACGCGGCTGTCGCTGACGTCGAAGCTGGCCCACCGCTACCGCCGCGACACGGTGCGCGTGCTGGGCAACGTGGTGCCGGCAACGCACGGCGAGAGCCGTGACGAGCCGATCGGCAGCGGCGACGCGAACCGGCCCAACCAGACGTTCGCCCTGTGGCAGTCGCCCATGACCTGGCTGCCCGCCGACACTCCCCTGGGGGCGACGCCCGTGCTGGAGGTCCGTGTCGACGGGCTGCTGTGGCACGAGGTCGACAGTCTCGCCGGGCGCGGCCCCACCGAGCGGGTGTACGTCACGGGCACGACGGCCGACGGCCGTACGACGGTGACGTTCGGCGACGGGGTGCACGGTGCGCGTCTGCCCAGCGGCAGCGAGAACGTCCGTGCCCGCTACCGCTTCGGCACCGGCCGCGCCGCCAACGTCAGGGCGAACCGCATCACCCAGGCCGTCACGCGGCCGCTGGGCGTCACCGGGGTCACCAATCCGCAGCCCGCGACGGGCGGTGCGGACGCCGACGGGCCCTCGTTGACCCGCCGCACGGTGCCGCTCGCGGTGTCCGCGCTCGACCGGCTCGTGTCGGTCGCGGACTACGAGGACTTCGCCCGGTCACGGGCCGGGATCGGCCGGGCGGTGGCGCGGGAGGTCTTCGACGGCCGCCGGCAGGTGCTGCACGTGACGGTCGCCGGGGTGGACGACATCCCGGTCGACGAGGGCTCTGACGTGCTGCGCGCCCTGCGCTCCTCGCTGGCCGAGTACGGCGACTCGCGGCTGCCGGTGCGGGTGGACGTGCGGGAGCTGGTGCTGCTGCTGATCGCGGCGAAGGTGAAGGTCGCGCCGGACCACAGCTGGCAGGTGGTGGAGCCGGCGCTGCGGCAGGCCCTGCTGCGGGAGTTCGGCCCCGGCCGGCGCGAACTGGGCAGTCCCGCCCGGCTGTCCGACGTGCTGGCGACGGCGCACCGGGTGCCGGGCGTCGACTTCGTCGACGTGGACGTCTTCGGCGGGGTCCCGGCGTCGGTCACGCCCGACGGCCTGACCCGCCTCGCGGAGGGGCTCGCCGAGGTGCGCCCAACGGTCCCGGCACGGCTCGCCGCGTACGACGAGGACGTGCACCGGGTCACCGCCGACGAGGGCGAGACCCTGACCCACGTGGCGGCCCGGCACGGCATCCCGCTGTCCGAACTGCTGCGCCTCAACCCGGACATCACCGACACCCGGCGGCTGGCGAAGGGGCGCGCGGTGTGCGTCTTCCGCGGGGTGCGCCCGGCCCAGCTCGTCCTGCTGTCCCCGCACGTGGCGGACACGCTCGTTCTCACGGAGGTCACCGCATGAACACGCACGAAAGGAGCGCCGCATGAGCAGGGAACCGGACGGGCTCGCGGAGCTGCTCCCCCAGTGGCACCGGCTCCGGGACGCCGAGGCCGGAGAACCACTGCGGGCGCTCCTCGCGGTGATCGCCGAGCAGGCCGACCTGGTGCGCGACCGGGTGGAGCAGGGCTACGAGGACCTGTTCGTCGAGACGGCCGCGCCCTGGGTGCTCCCGTACATCGGCGACCTGGTGGGCTACCGGCCGCTGCCCGGTTACGAGAGGGTGCGCACCGACGGGCTGGGCGACGCGGGCCGGGACGCCTCGCGCGGCGCTCTCGCCGAGGCCCTCGCGCCGCGCCGGGACGTGGCGGCCACGGTCGCCAACCGGCGCCGCAAGGGCACGTTGCACCTGCTGGAGGAGCTGGCGCAGGAGATCGGGGGGTGGCCGGCGCGTGCCGTGGAGTTCTCCCGGCTCGTCTCCCACCACCAGCCGGTGAAGCTGTACGGCTCCGGACCGGCTGCCGCCGACGTCCGCCGGGCCGGGCGCGGCCGGCTCGCCGACGTACGGGAGGGCGTGGAACTCGAACTGGCGGGCGGCCCGTTCGGGAGCACCGCGCGGACGGTGGACGTGCGCAGGGCGGGCTCGGCGCGGCGCACGGGCGGGTACACGCCCGCGGGGGTGGGCCTGTTCGTGTGGCGGCTGAAGCCGTACCACCTCGACCGGGCCCCGGCCTACTGCATCGACCGTGCGCGCAGTCTGTACACGTTCTCGATCCTCGGCAACGACACCCCGCTGGTGACCAATCCGGTCCCCGAGCCGTCGGCGACGCACATCGCGACGATCGACAACGTGCCCGCGTGCATCCGGCGCCGGCAGCTCGCCGACCGGCTCGCGGACTACTACGGGCCGGGCAAGAGCTTCACGATCTGGCGGGACGGCCAGGACGAACCGGTGCCGATGTCGGACATCGTGGTCGCGGACCTGTCGCAGTGGCGCTACCGGCCGCGGCGCGGCCAGGTGGCGGTCGACCCGGTGCTGGGACGCATCGCGTTCGGGTCGCGTTCGGCGCCCCGGCAGGGCGTGTGGGTGACGTACCACCACGCCTTCGGCGACGACATCGGCGGCGGCGAGTACCCGCGGGAACGGGACACCTCACCGGCGGCGAAGGTCTACCGGGTGGGCCCCGGCGGCGGCCACCAGAAGATCATGGACGCGTACGAGGAGTGGCGCGAGGACCGCAGGGCGGGCCGGTGCGGGCCCGAGGGCGTCATCGAGATCACGCACAGCGGTGCGTACCAGGAGCAGCTGGACTTCGATCTGGAGCGCGGCGACCGGCTGGAGCTGCGGGCGGCGGAGGGCTGCCGTCCGGTCATACGTCTCCTCGACTGGTACAGCAACCGTCCCGACGCGCTCAACATCCGGGCGCGCGAGGAGGACTGCGGGGCCGAGGCGCCGCGCATCGTGCTGAACGGTCTGCTGGTCACCGGCCGCGGACTGCATGTGAGCGGCCCGGTGGGCGCGGTGGTGCTGCGGCACTGCACGCTGGTCCCGGGCTGGTCGCTGGAGCCCGAGTGCGACCCGCACTCCCCCGAGGAGCCGAGCCTGGTGCTGGAGCGGACGACTGCGTGTGTGCAGATCGAGCACAGCATCCTGGGGACGATCGAGGTCATCGGGGACGAGGTCGGCCACGATCCGCTGTCCCTCCACATCAGGGACAGCATCCTCGACGCGACCGGTCACGACCGTGCGGCGCTGTCCGCTCCGGACTGCCGGCTCGCGCACGCGGTGCTGCACGCACACCGCACCACGGTGATCGGCGAAGTGCACACGCATGCCGTGGAGATCGGCGAGAACAGCGTCTTCACCGGGCGGATGCGCGTCGCCCGGCGCGGCATCGGCTGCCTGCGGTACTCGTACGTGCCGCCCGGCTCCCGCACCCCACGGCGGCACCGCTGCCAGCCGGACCCGGCGGGCGGTGAGCCGGTCCGTCCGCTCTTCGCGAGCGAGCGGTACGGCACGCCCGCGTACGGCCGGCTCGCCGGTGTGTGCCCGCCGGAGATCCGGCGCGGCGCCGACGACGGCTCCGAGATGGGCGTCTTCCACGACCTGTACGAACCGCAGCGCGAGGACAGCCTGCGGGCCCGGCTCGCCGAGTACACCCCGGCCGGTACGGACGCCGGGATCATCCCCGTCACCTGACACGACTTTCACGACTGCCTGAACTTCCCGAGGGGGACCCCAACTCATGCACGCAGACATCTCCCGCGTCACCTTCCGGCCGGAGCGGCACTACTCGGCGGTGCTCGCCCAGCAGGGCCGGGTCCAGCTGGACGCGGACGCCAACGAGCAGACGGCGATCCAGCTGCACCGGGCCCGGACCGTCGCACGCGACCTGATCGGGCAGCACGGCGGCCCCGCGGGCGCGACCGGTTTCGCGGTGCAGTTCCTCGGCGGCAGCCGGGAGCTGGACGATCTGGCGATCGGCGGCGGCCGGTACTACGTGGACGGCATCCTCGTCGACGCGACGCGTCCCGCGCCGGGCGTGCCGGTCACGGAACCGACCGCCGACGGTGAGGCCGCCGACCGTCCGGCGCCGCCTGCGACCTGGTCGTACTGGGACCAGCCGGACGGCTACCGGGACCCGGAGCGGCCCGGTGACCGGCTGCCCACGCAGTTCCCGTACCTGGCGACGCTGAAGGTGTGGGAGCGGGTCGTGACCGCCGCCGAGGACCCGCTGCTGCGGGAGGTGGCGCTCGGCTCGGCCATGCCGGACACCGCGGCGCGGGTGAAGGTGGTCTGGCAGGTGGTTCCGGTGCCGGGCTCCGAGCTGAAGCTGGCGGACGGGGCGACGAAGGACCAGGTACGGGCCGCGTTCGACACGTGGGCGGGGGCGCAGGCTCCGACGGCGCGGATGGCGGCGCGCAGCGAGCGCCCGGACCGCGCGGACGAGGACCCGTGTCCGGTGCCGCCCGACGCCCGCTACCGGGGACCGGAGAACCAGCTGTACCGGGTGGAGATCCACGAGGGCGGGGCGGCGAAGGACGCGACGTTCAAGTGGTCGCGGGAGAACGGTTCGGTAACCTTCCCGGTCGACGAACTCGACGGCACATGGGTCGCGTTGGCGTCCCTCGGCGGCGACGACAAGCTCGACCTGAACGTGGGTGACTGGGTCGAGTTCGCCGACACCGCGTACACCAGCCGCCGCGAGCCGCTGCCGCTGCTGCGGGTCGAGGAACTGGACCTGCCCGGCCGCCGGGTCCGGCTGTCGGACGAGCCGCACCCGTCGGTGGGCCGGCGTCCCGAGCTGCACCCGTATCTGCGGCGCTGGGACCACCGGCCGCCCGCGGGCCGGGGCAAGGGCGGCGCTGCGAAGGCGCGCGGCGGGGCGCTGCGGATCGAGGAGGGTGTCTGGCTGCCCCTGGAGGACGGGGTGTTCGTGTACTTCGAGCCCGGACGCGCCTACCGGTCCGGTGACTTCTGGACCGTGGCGGCGCGTACGGCGACGGGCGATGTGGAGTGGCCGACGGACAGTGCGCGGCGTCCGCTGCTGGGTGCGCCGCAGGGTGTCGAGGTGCACTACGCGCCGCTGGCGTGGGTGCTCGGGGAGGGGTCGGTCGCCGATCTGCGGCTGTCCTTCGGCTCCTTGGCGGCGCCGATCCCGGCCGCGGACGCGCAGGCGCTGGCGGCCGAGGCGAGCGCGGAGGAGGAGGCCGTGGCCGCGGAGCGTGCCGCCGAGGGCGGTTCGGCGGGCGCGGAGACCGGGCAGGACGACCAGGGACGGCCGGAGAACTGACGGACTCCCGGGAAGGAGCATCACCATGGCGACACCGCTGTCGGCCGACAGATTGCTGAAGGCGCTGCGCAACGAGGGACTGCGCGTGGTCGAGCACCGCAGCTGGCGTACGCACAACCGCAACCACAAGGGGCCCTGGGGCCCGGTGAACGGCGTGATGATCCATCACACGGTGACGAGGGGCACCGAGAGCTCCGTCGAACTCTGCTACAACGGCCACTCCAGCCTGCCGGGACCGCTGTGCCACGGTGTGATCGCCAAGGACGGCACGGTCTACCTCGTCGGCAACGGCCGCGCCAACCATGCCGGGCTCGGCGACGACGACGTCCTGCGCGCGGTCGTCAACGAGTCGGCGTCGCTGCCCCCCGACAACGAGGCCAACACCGACGGCAACCGGTACTTCTACGGTTTCGAGTGCATCAACCTCGGTGACGGCAAGGACCCCTGGCCGGCGGCGCAGCTGGAGGCCGTCGAGAAGGCGGCCGCGGCGATATGCCGGGCGCACGGCTGGACGCACCGTTCGGTGATAGGGCACAAGGAGTGGCAGCCGGGGAAGGTCGATCCGCGCGGGTTCACGATGGACTCGATGCGCAGCCGGATCAGGGAGCGGCTGGGCGGCCGTCCGGACGGCCCGGCGACGCCGCCGCCGGCTCCGCGGTACGAGCCGTTCCCGGGTGCGGCGTTCTTCCAGGCGGGCCGGCGCAGCCCGATCATCACGGCGATGGGCAAGCGGCTGGTCGCCGAGGGCTGCGGCCGCTACGAGGTGGGGCCGGGCCCGGAGTGGACGGATGCCGACCGCAAGTCCTACGCGGCCTGGCAGCGCAAGCTCGGCTACTCGGGCAGCGACGCGGACGGCATCCCGGGCAGGACGAGCTGGGACAAGCTGAAGGTGCCCAACGTCTGACGTGACCGTGTCGGCGGCCGCACACCCCTGGGGGTGGGCGGCCGCCGCCCTGTGTCAGGTGCGGCTCGCGGTGCAGTCGGCGGGCGTGGGCCTGCCGGTCGGCCAGGCGAGTCCGACGAATCGGATGCGGCCGGGGGCGTCGGGTGCGAGTTCCACGACGGAGACCGCCTTGTTGTAGGGGTTGCCGTAGTTGTCGAGGCAGATCCAGCCGCTCGCGCCGTCCACCTTGCCCATGCCGTGCAGCCGCAGCCACGCGTCGCTGATGCGGCTGAGAGCCGGGACGACGGGGTCGCCGTCGTCCCGCATCCGGATGGCGGTGACGGCGGTGAGGCCGGCGTCGTAGAAGGTGATGGTCCGTGAGTCGGTGAGTTCCACCGGGCCGATGTCGCCGACCTCTTTGCTGTGTGCGAGCTGGGCGAGGGTGCGGTAGGCGGCCGCGGAGCCGCCGGTCGCGGGCGCCTGTGGGCCGGTCCAGGCGTCGGGGTGGGCGACGGCCGCGTATTGGAGGGTGACGCCCTTGCGGAAGGTGTCCCAGTCGAGGAGCTTGTCCGAGGAGAGCGTGGAGGCGCCGGATCCGGTGATGACGGTGTACTTCTTCTCGGTGCAGCCGCGGTTGCCGAGCTCGTTGACGAACTGCCGCAGCTGGACGGGGCGTCCGGCGAAGTAGATGACCTTGGCGGCCGACGTGCAGATGGTGTCGACCATCTGGTCGAAGGCGTTGGCGGTGGTGCCTTCGTCGTGGAACTCGTCGGGTGCGCGGTACTGCTCGGGGGCGCGCGGCGATCCGAGAGTGCGTTCGGCGAAGGCCCGCTTGAGCGCGTCGACGTAGTTGTCGCCGGTGCGGATGTCCTCGACCACCAGGGTGTGCTGGGGGTCGATGTCCTTGTTGAAGTGGGACAGGGCCTTGGCCTGGTCGGTGGTGGTGGGCACGACCCGGGCGAGGCCGGGGTAGGCGTCGGGCCGTTCGGGACTGTTGCCGGAGTCGTCGGCGGTGATGGGGCCGCCGACGACGGGGATGCCGCGCTCCCTGGTGAGGTAGCCGATGGCGGCCTGGGTGGTGGCGGTGGAGACGTCGAAGCCGATCACGGCCCGGAGGTTGTCGGTCGTGGACTCGGACATCTCGCCGAGCTGTTCCGCGACGGGCCGCCAGTGGGCGTGGCTGCGGCCCGGGTTGGCGAGCAGGAGCCGGATCGCCGGCTTTTTGCTGTTGGAGTCGTGGTTGGCGCGGTACTGGGCGAGGTAGGCGCCCTGCACCTCGTGCAGGGTCTTCTCCTGCTCGAAGCCCTGGGCGGGCGCCATGGGCAGCATCACGGCGACGGAGACGTGCGGTTCGTCCGCGATCCGGTCGTTCTCCGCCTTGATGCGTGCGCTGACCTCCTTGAGGTTGGCGGCGAAGACATAGCTGCCGTCGGTGACGCCCGTGCATTCCCGGTCGCCCTCGGGGCCGCGTTCCTCGATGCCCTTGCCGCAGGCCGGGTCGGGCCCGAAGACGACGATGCCGGTCCACACGGCGGCGCCGAGCACTGCCAGGGCGACGACGAGAGCGGCCGCCTTGGTCAGCGGTCCGCCGGGGAGTCTTGCGAGGAACGACGTCATGACGCGGCACCTTCCTGGACGGGCAGGTCGGGGGCCTGGGTGCCGGCTCTCAGCCGGGCCGGCCAGGCGGCGGACGCCTCGCGGTAGGGGCCGTGCGCGGCCTTGTTGCCGTACAGCGTCTCCAACGCGATGCGGACGGTGGTCAGTTCGTCCTCGCGCGGGGCGAGGGTGAGCGGGTCGGACAGCCGCCACAGCAGGGGCACCAGCGAGGCGACGGCCTCGTGGTGCCGCCCGGGGGCGTCGCTGCCGCAGGCCGTGCACGACAGGGCGGGGCCGCCGGCCGGGGGCTCGTAGCCCTCGCGGGGGTGGGGGGCGGCGCAGATCAGGTTGAGCGCGGTGAGCCACTCGGCGGGCGGGGTGACGGTGAACCGGTGGTGCAGCACGCACACCACCTCGTCCACGCGGCCGAGGGCGAGCGTGTGGTGCAGATAGGTGTCGCCGCGCGGGTCGCACAGGGAGCGCAGGCGCAGCTGCGTGTCGCGCCAGCGCTCGTGGGTGGTGGTGGCGGCCAGCCGGTGCCGCAGCAGCAGGTCGAGGGCGCGGTCGCCGTCGAGACAGGAGCGGGCGCGGTAGTCGTCGGCCTCGCGGACGCGGACGGCGACCAGGTCGTCGGAGTGGTCCTCGGGGTGGGCGAAGGTCCACAGTCCGCGCCGGGTGCCCGGATCGGCCGCGGCGGACAGCAGCACCAGACGGTCCCGCAGCACGGGGTCGGGCAGCAGTTTGGCGAGGAGCGCGGGTGCGGCGTCGTCGAGCAGGTCCCGGCTGCGCAGCGTGCCCGTCTCCTGGACGCGGCGGACGGCCGTGTCCGCGAGGATCCGGGCGGCGGCGGCGCGGCCTGCGCTGTAGCGGGCGACGAGGCGCGGCAGGTGGTCGGGGTAGTCGACGGAGCTGAGCATCTCGGCGATGTGGGCCGGTTCGACGGCGGGGATGGCGAGGACGAGGGGCCGCTGCCGCGGCACGGCGTCGCCGCCGACCTCGCCCAGCAGCGGATGCTCCTCGCCCCTGCCGAGGAGAGTGGCGAGGGTGACGGGCCGTGTCGGGTCCTTGCAAGGGGTGTCGTAGCCGGCGTCGAGCAGGCCGAGGAAGGTAAGTCCGACGTCGGTGTGGGCGTTGTCGAGGAGGAGCAGCGGTCTGGGCTTCCTGTTGAGCCGGCGCAGTCTGCCGTAGCCCGCGTCGACGTCGTCGAGGAGCGCCGCGACGAGGTGCTGCTCGGCGGTGCGCCGGCGGTCGTCGAGCCTGCGGAAGCCGCGCACGAACTGGAACAGCCGTTGCAGGGAGTCGCCCTGGTAGCCCTGGGAGCGGTGCAGCCGAGCGCCCCACCAGGCGAGCGCGCCCTTGTCCGGCTCGTTCTTGACGAGTTGCCGGCGGGCGGTGTCGAGGACGATTCCGGCGATGGAGTCGAGGCCGGGGACGGCGGACAGGACCTGCGGGAGGTTGTCGGCGACGATGTCGAACCAGCGGCCGAGGCTCTCCCTGCGGCGGCGTACGTCGGGGTCATCGGCGGTGATGAAGGTGCGCAGGTCGGCCTCGGCCCGCCGCAGGTCCGGGGGCCGCACATCGGTCTCGTCGCTGTTCAGGGGACGCCAGGCGGTGACGACAAGGAGGCCGAGCGACAGCCTGGGGAAGGCCATGGGCCGGCCGAAGTGGCGGACGTCGAGGCCGAGTTTGTAGGCGAGGAGATACAGCAGGTGGGTGATGTGGGAGGCGTTGGGGACCTCGTCGTCGCGGAGCTCGGCGACACCCGGCTCGCCGAATCCGGGGGCGCCGAGGTCGACCCGCGCGAGCGGCACCCGGCCGTTGTACGCGTCGTGGACGGCCCCCAGCAGCGCGGTCTTGCCGCTGCCGCGCCCGCCGACGATCCGCACCACGGGCGCGCCCTTGGGATAGGCGAAGGCGACCTGATAGGCGTTCTTGGGGTGCAGTCCCACCAGCCGGGGGACGAAGTCCTCCTGCAGGGCCTGCTGACCGTACAGTCTCCCGCCCATGGCGCTCCCCCGCCTCCCCCTGCCAGCCGCGCGTCATGAGATCAACTCGCCGTGCACAGAGGGAATTTACCCGACGTACGCCCGCTCGGCAGGGGGTTGTGGACGCCAGTGCCGGCTGCCGCTCGACCGTGACGCGGGCAGGGGCGCGCCGAGGTCAGAGCTCGCGGAGCGCCGGCAGCAGCTTCTTCCCGGCCCAGTCGAGGAACGGCCCCTGCCGGTCCCCGCCGATCTGGACGAGGGCGACCTCGGTGAATCCGGCCTCCGCGTACGGGCGTACGGCGTCGACGAAGGCGTCCACGTCGTCGCCGCAGGGGATCTGTCCGGCGACGTCCTCGGGGGTGACGAGCGCGGTGGCCTGCTCGAAGGACTTCGGGCCGGGCAGTTCGGCGTTGACCCGCCAGCCGCCGAGCGCCCAGCGGAACTGGTCGTGGGCGCGGGCCACGGCCGCGTCCCGGTCGGTGTCGTAGCAGACGGGGAGCTGGCCGACGCGGGGTTTGCCGGCGCCGCCGTACCGGTCGAAGGCGTCGAGCAGTTCCTTGTTCGGCTCGGTGGCGATCACCAGGTCGGCGTAGTTCCCGGCGACCTCGCAGGAGCTGTCGCCGGAGACGGCGATGCCGATGGGAACGGGCTGCTCTGGCACGTCCCACAGTTTGGCGTCGACCACGTCGAAGTGGGGTCCGTGGTGGTTGACGTGCTCTCCGTCGAGGAGCCTGCGGATGATGTCCGTGGCCTCCTCCAGTTTCTCCAGGCGCTCGTGCGCGCTGGGCCAGCCGCCGCCCACCACGTGCTCGTTGAGGTTCTCGCCGGAGCCGAGGCCGAGGCGGAAGCGTCCCTCGGACAGCAGCTGGACGGTGGCGGCCTTCTGGGCGACGACGGCCGGGTGGTAGCGGGTCGTCGGGCAGGTCACGCAGCTCATGAGCGGGATCGTCGAGGTGGCCTGGGCGGCTGCGCCGAGGACGGTCCAGGCGTACGGCGCGTGGCCCTGGGAGTCCAGCCAGGGGAAGTAGTGGTCGGAGATGACGGAGAAGTCGAAGCCGGTCGCCTCGGCCCCGGCCACATGGCCGATCAGCTCACGGGGCCCGGCCTGCTCGGTCATCATCGTGTATCCGATGCGCACCATGCGCTACGCCTCCTTGTCCTTGCCGTGCCACAGCGTGGTGACGTTGCAGAACTCCCGGATCCCGTGCCCGGACAGCTCGCGTCCGTAGCCGGACCGTTTCACGCCTCCGAACGGCAGGGCGGGGTGGGAGGCGGTCATGCCGTTGAAGAAGACGCCGCCCGCTTCGAGGTCCCGCGAGAACCTCTCGATCTCGGCCTCGTCCCGGGTCCACGCGTTGGAACTGAGCCCGAAGGGCGAGTCGTTGGCGAGGGCGACGGCCTCGTCCGCGCCGGCCACGCGGTAGAGCGTGGCCACCGGTCCGAACGCCTCCTCCCGGTGGATGCGCATGGCGTCGGTCACGCCGGTGAGCACGGTGGGCTCGTAGAACCAGCCGCGGTCGCGGCCGGGCGGGCGCCGGCCGCCGCATTGTGCGGTGGCGCCCCGGGCGAGCGCGTCGTCGACGAGCTGTTCGAGGTCCTCGCGGCCCTTCTCGGTGGCGAGCGGGCCGACGTCGGTGGACTCGTCCATCGGGTCGCCCACGGTCAGGTCGCGCATCGCGGCGGTGAACCGGTCGCGGAAGGCGTCGTGGATGTCGGCGTGGACGATGAACCGTTTGGCCGCGATGCAGGACTGGCCGTTGTTCTGCACGCGGGCGGTGACCGCGGTGGCGACCGCGCGGTCCAGGTCGGCCGAGGGCATGACGATGAACGGGTCGCTGCCCCCGAGTTCCAGCACGGTCTTCTTGACCTCGTCGCCGGCGACGGAGGCGACGGAGCGTCCGGCCGGTTCGCTGCCGGTCAGGGTGGCGGCGGCCACGCGCGGGTCGCGCAGGATCTTCTCGACGGCGTCCGGGCCCACCAGCAGCGTCTGGAAGCAGCCCTCCGGGTAGCCGGCCCGGCGGAACAGGTCCTCCAGGTACAGGGCGGTCCGCGGCACGTTGGACGCGTGCTTGAGGAGCCCCGTGTTGCCCGCCATCAGGGCGGGCGCGGCGAAGCGCACCACCTGCCAGAGCGGGAAGTTCCACGGCATGACGGCGAGGACGACGCCGAGGGGCCGGTAGCGCACGGTGGCGCTGGCCGCTCCGGAGTCCGTCACGTCGGCCTCCGGCGGGTGCTCGTCGGCGAGGAGTTCCTCGGCCCGGGCCGCGTACCAGCGCATCGCCTTGGCGCACTTGGCCGCCTCGGCCCGGGCGGCGGCGAGCGGTTTGCCCATTTCGGTGGTCATCGTGCGGGCGATGCCCTGCTGGTCCTGCTCCAGCAGGTCGGCGGCGCGGTTCAGCAGGCCGGCCCGCTCGGCGAAGGAGGTCGTGCGGTGCCGCGCGAAGGCGTCGGCGGCGAGCTGGACGCGCCGGTCGATCTCTTCGGGGCCGAAGGCGTCGAAGGTCTCGAGCGTCTCCCCGGTGGTGGGATTGACGGTGGCGATGGGCATGGACTGTCCTCGTGGGCTCGGGTGCCGGGTGGGTCGCCGGTGCGTGCGGCCGGGCCGGTCACTGATGGATGCCGCTGGTCAGCCGCAGCTGCACGTCCTTCTCCTGGTCGCCGGCCGCCATGCCCTCCTCCTTGACGTCGAAGCTGGCCGCGAGCATCTCCTTCATGCGGTCCACGGCCCAGTAGCCGCCCTGCATCTCGACCGTCACGGGTGCCGCGAGCCGTACCGGCTCGGTCGTGCCGAGGGGGTGGGACACGTCGAACGTGGTCGTCCACACGGTCTCGTGCCCCTCCTTGACGTGCCGGGGCACCTCGGACTCGTCGCGGTCCGAGGGGTACGCGCGGCCGAGAGCACGGAAGACGGCGTCCGCGTCCTCGCTGGAGCAGCCGGTGACCGTGACGACGACCGACTCCGTGTGCTCCTGTGCAGTGTTCACCGTGATTCCCGCCTTCCGTTCCTGTCCCGTGGGGCCGGTGTTCCCGCGCCGGCCGGCGCGGCCCTTCCCGTCTCCTCAAGCCTCGCTCCCCGGCTGCGGCGGTGCGAGCGGGCCGGGTCCGGGCGGTGGGGGACGGCCGCCGGGGGCGTCGGGTACCCAGGCGGCGGGTGACGATGCCGGTGCGCCGGTGCCGGCCCACACCTCGGTGCGCGCGGGCGCCGTCGAGGTGCCGAGCATGCTCGGCTTCCGGCCGGCGTTCCTGATCGCCGTGGGCGCCGTGCCGGCTCCGGGCCGGTGTACGCGGTGTTCCTGCGTCGCGCAAGGAGGCCGGCCGCCCGCGGCTGCTCGCGGCCGGTCCCGCGTTTGCCGCTGCCGACCTGCCGGCCGGCTTCCACGGCCACGTGCGGAACGCCGAGGGCACGCCGCCGGCGTACGCCCACGTGATGCCGATCGACCGGTCCGGCCGCCAGGCGGGCCTGGCGGTGACGGACACCCGAGTGCGGTACGTGCTCCCCGCGCCGCCCGGAGGGAAGCTACTGCCGCGGGCAGGGCGTCCTGGCACGCCTCCGTGCGTACACGGCGGTGTGCGCACGGGCGGGCACGGCGGTGGAGCACGACGTGACGCTGCCGGGACACGGCCTCCGCGCCGGCACGGGGCTGAGGGTCCGCCCCCGCCGCGGGCCGCCGAAGCGGGTCCCTCGGGACACCGGCGGCACCATCTCGGCCCGGCGGTCACCGAGGCGCTGACCGCCTTCGGGCACCCCCGTCAGCCGCGTCGGCGGCACCTCCATACGTTCGGCACAAGGGCGTTGTCAGTGCGGCACGACATGCTTGACGGTCCGACACCTTCACGAGGGGAACCGCGAGATGAACGATCCCGAGCTCGCCGCCGCGCAGGCGTACGTACGGCTTCTGCAGACCACCAGGGCCGTGCTCGCCGATCCCCGCCGGGCCCCGACGGCGCTTCCGGTGCTGTCCGCCCCCATGGCGGAGGCCGACGAGGCGCTCAGCGCGGTCGGACTGGCAGGCAACGAGGCCGGATTCTTCCGCCTGGTGGCCGACCTGCACGCGGCCGCCGGGCAGGACAGAAGCGCAGCCTGAGACGGCGGCCCGTTCGCCCGTGCGGCCGGTCCCGGGTGCGCGTACCCGCGACCGGCCGCACGGGGTGCCGGCCTGTCGCGGTCCGTCTCGCCGGACGGGGAATTCGCATGCGAGGGCGTATGGCGCAAAGTGACCGGCGTGACGGCATGTCGGCGTCCGTCGGCCCGTCGCCGGAGCGCGCGTGCACCGCACGCGCGCCGGTGAGGGACCGCGGACGTGTCACCGCACGGCTTCCACCTCGAAGGCAGGCGCGTCGGACCGGTGCACGGGCAGGGCCAGCGGCAGCGGCTTGAACTCGACGACGGGCCGCCTCGGGGCACGGGGGCCGGTCAGGATCCGCTCGGCCTCCTTGACCCGCCTGCTGAACCAGATGACCTTGCCCTCCTCGGTGCCGCACGTCCCCCAGCTGTCGCTGAGCCTGGCGACCTTGGCGAGCCCTCCCCGCGACGGGGAGGAGGTCCGCACCGGCGGCAGGCGCCGGTCCCGGTCCGAGACGGACGCGATCAGCCGGCGACCGGTCCAGCGCAGTTCGACCACGCAGGTCTTGTCGCCGCTGACGTGCTGCACGACGTTGTCGACGAGCTCGTCGACGGCGCTGCAGACGGGATGCACGTGGTGCTCAAGGCTCCAGTACCTCAGATGCGCCGCGAGAATGCGCCGGATCTGGGGAATGCGCTCTGACGATGCCGCCACTTCCATTCTGTAGTCGCAGGCAACCGGAACATTCATGTCCGTGGCTCCTCACCGCGACGGCCCTCATTCGCAGGTTGGCCCCCGAGTACGAAGAGTGAGCCATTGTCGCTTATGGGTCACCATCAGGGTGCCTGCAGCCGGTGCAACCCGCAACACGCGCGGCGGGCGCCCGCCCGGCGCAACGACGCCCGAGCGCACCCGCGGGCGTGCGCGTCGAACGCTCGTTCACCGCTCGGCCGGGACCTCGCCGCGACGCGGGAGTCGCGAGGCGAGCAGGCCCCCGGCGAACCCGGCGACGAGCCCCCAGCCGGCGCCCAGCCCGACCGACTGCCAGAGGTGGGGCCGCAGGAACACCTCGCCCGCGAGGTCGCCGCCGAGGTCACCGAGGCCGATGACGGACAGACCGAAGTGCGCGGTGAGGCGCACGAGCAGGCAGACGCTCAGGACCGTGAGCGCGAGCGCGACGGCCATGTGCAGGGCGTGCTCGGCGGGCCGCGTCCGGGCCGGTGAGCGCACCGCCATGAGGACGGCGGCGGCCAGGACGAGCACCGCGGCGCCGACGAGCAGCCACCAGGCCCGGCCGTCGCGTTCGGTGAGCACACCGAGGTCCAGGGTGGCGACGTCCCCGTTGCGCAGCACCTCGTCCAGGAGTCCCGGCATCGGCAGCCCGAACGGGCCCTGCACGGTGCCCTCCCACGAGCCGCCGAGGCCGATCGTCAACGCCAGCCACATCAGGTTCGGCAGCCCGAGGAGGATCAGGGCGAAGGTGTCGGCCGGGTGGCCCCGGGTCGCGGCGACGACGAGGCCGATGACGATGCCGATGGCGAGGGTGGCGAGCAGCAGGGCGACCACGGCGTACGCGGCGGGGCGCACGGCTTCCTGGAAGCGCAGCAGACGGGCGGGCAGGGGCGCGCCGCGGGAGACGAGCAGGGCCAGGGCGAGTACGCCCAGGAGCCACAGCAGTCCGATGACCAGGGTCTGCGGCACCTCGGCGCGGAAGCCGACGCGGGGGGTGAGGTCGAAGGCGTCCTCGATCAGGCCGCCCGTGGGGTCCTCGAACGCGATGGTGAAGGTGTGGCGGGCCAGTAAGGCGAGACCGACGAGTGCGAGGAGCCAGAACACGGCGAACCGCAGGGCCCAGCCCGCGAGTTCGGGCGCGGAGGCGACGGCCCGGTGGCGCAGTGGCCGCAGAAACCCGGCGGCCATGGTGAGGGCCCCGACGACCGTCACGGACAGGGGCACGGCCGTGAGGGAGGCGTCCGTCTCGGCGATCGACCCGGCCTCGCCGAAGATCTCGACGGAGCCGCCGACGGCCATGACGACCGTGGCCGCCAGGACGTCGACGAAGGCGCCGTCGGGCAGGTCGGCCGCACCGGCCGCCCACAGCCCGAGCGCGGCGGTGACGGCCATGGCCACGAGAGCGGCGACAACGGCCAGGAGCGCGTGGGGCCAGCCGTGGGCAGCGCGGGCCGTGCCGGCCGGCTTCGTCGTTGCTTGCTGACTCACGCTGCCACGCTAAGCAGGCCCGGACCGCCGCGCGCCCCGGGTGGGCCGACCGCGCACCCGTGGCCCGATGTGGCCGAGGTGTCTCACACCTTCGGCCGAGTGGCACCACCCGGCCAGGGGATCGATAGCGCACAACTGGGCCCGGCGCAAGGGGCGGTGAGCCGTCGGCGGCGAGCCGGGCTATGGGCCGCCTCACCATTCCTCCCGCGTGCGGCCGTTTCTACGGTGAGCGGCATCACCGACCGCGGGAGGTCCGGATGTCGCCGCACAAGACTCCTCGAACGCGGGGCCCGTTGTCCGCCGGACGGCTGGTCGCGGTGCTCGCCGTGCTGCTCGGGTGGCTGTCGGCCGTTCCCGTTCCCGCCGCGCACGCGGCCGTCCCCCTGGAACGCGTCACCGGTTTCGGCGGCAACCCGGGCAATCTGGCGATGTACGTCCACCGGCCCGCCTCCCTCCCGGCCGCGCCCGCGGTCGTCGTAGCCCTGCACGGCTGTACGCAGAGCGCCCAGGTCTACGCCGACAACTCGGGCCTCGCCGCCTTCGCCGACCGCCACGGCTTCCTGCTGGTGCTGCCCCAGACGGCGGTGTCGAACAACCCGAACAGCTGCTTCAACTGGTTCCAGGCGGCGGACAACCGCCGCGGGCAGGGCGAGGCCGCCTCCGTCCGGCAGATGGTCGCGCACGCCGAGAGCGCCTTCGGCGCCGACCCGTCCCGCACGTTCGTCACCGGGCTGTCGGCCGGCGGCGCGATGACCGCGGTCATGCTCGCCGCCTACCCGGACGTGTTCGAGGCGGGCGCGGTGATCGCCGGCATCCCGTACGACTGCACGAGGGACACGGGACCGTTCACCTGCATGAGCCCCGGCACGGACCGGACGCCCGCGGCGTGGGCCCAGCGGGTGCGCGACGCATACCCGGTGTACACCGGGCCGTGGCCGCGGGTGGCGATCTGGCACGGGGACGACGACACCACGGTCGCCCCGGTGAACGCCGGTGAACTCAGGGACCAGTGGACGGCCGTGCACGGGCTCGGCCAGGTCCCCGACCGGACCGGCGTCATCGGGCCGAACGGGACGCGGCGCGAGCAGTACCTGGACGGCGGTGAGGTCGCCGTCGAGGTGGACCGGGTGCCGTCGACCGGGCACGGCACGCCGGTGGATCCGGGCGACGGCCCCCAGCAGTGCGGCGCGACCGGCACACCGCACTTCATCGACTCGATCTGCTCCAGCCTGTGGGTGAGCGAGTTCTTCGGTCTGACGGGCGGCGGCGATCCGGACCCGGGCGGTCTGCCCGCACCGGACGGGCTCGCGGCCACGGGAGCCGACGACAGCTCGGTGTCCCTGCGCTGGGACGCGGTCGACGGGGCGGTCGGGTACGCCCTGTACCGCGACGGCGTCCGGATCGCCGCTCCCGCCGGAACCTCGTACACCGACACGGGTCTGGCCGCCGGCTCCGCGTACGCCTACAGCGTGGCCGCGCGCGACGCGCAGGGAGTCGAGGGCGCCCGCTCCGGCGCGGTCACGGCGACGACCACGGGGCAGGCCGCTGCCTGCTGGACGAGCAGCAACTACGCGCACGTCCAGGCGGGCCGGGCGACCACCGCAGGTGGCTACGCCTACGCCAGGGGATCCGGCCAGTACATGGGCCTCAACAACACGTTCGTCACCCACACGCTCCAGGAGTCGCCGGCCGGCTACTTCGTCGTCGCCGACGGCTCCTGTCCCTGACCCGCTCCCCCGACCCCAGGAGGCCCGTCCGTGCTGTCCGCCCCGCCGCCACGCACCGCATCCGTCCGCCCGAGCCGCCGTGCGCACGCGCTGTCCCACCGGGCCGCGCGCGCGATGGCCCTGACCGCCCTGCTCGTCGGGTCCGTCGCCGTCCCGGCCGCGGCCGCCCCGGACTCCGGCGGCGGGCACTGCGCCCGGATGGGCGCCCTGCGCGTGCCGGGCGCCGGCCACCAGGAGGTTGCGTGTCTGGGTGAGTTGACGACGGCCGGCACCATCGCCTCCGGCCACACCGACCAGGCGGACTGGGCCGGGCTCACTCCCGCGGGCCTGACCACGCCGAGCGGTGTGCCGGGCATCCAGATCGACGGCTGGTTCCCCGACGACTCGACGGGCAACACCAGTCACGGCTGGAACCACGACGCCCAGTTCGTCGTCCGGCTGCCCGACCGCTGGAACGGCGGTCTGGTCGTGGCCGGTTCGCCGGGTGTGCGGGAGCAGTACGCCAACGACCGGGCCATATCGGACTGGGTGCTGTCCCGCGGCTACGCGTTCGCCGCGACGGACAAGGGCAACACCGGCGTGGCGTTCCACCGTGACGGCGACCGGCCCGGCGAGGCGATCGCCGAGTGGAACGAGCGGGTCACCCAGCTGACCCGGGCGGCCCGCGCGGTCGTCGCCCAGCGCTACCACCGGCCGCCGTCGCGCACCCTGGCCACGGGCATGTCCAACGGCGGCTACCTGGTGCGCTGGCAGCTGGAGAACCATCCGGAGCTGTACGACGGCGGGGTGGACTGGGAGGGCAATCTCTGGCGTGCCGAGGGCCCGAACCTGCTCACGTTCCTGCCGCCGGCGCTGCGCGGCTATCCCGTGTACGCGACGGGCGGCCAGGGGGCCGAGCGGGCGCACCGCGAGATGCTGGCGGCCGGATACCCGGCGGGGTCGGAGTTCCTGTGGGCGTTCCACCACCGGCACTACTGGGACCTGACGCAGCGCATCTACCGCGAGGAGCTCGATCCGCACTTCGACGGTGCGACGGAGGCCGGGACCCCGTTCTGCGCCCCCGGCACGCCCGCGTGCGACGCCGACTACGTGTACGGGGAGCGGCCCCGCGAGGTGTCCGACGCGGTCGAACGGATCGCGCTGACCGGGCGGATCGGCAAGCCGATGATCACGCTGCACGGCACGCTCGACGTGCTGCTGCCCATCGCGAAGGACTCCGACGTGTACGCGCGGATGGTCCGCGACGCGGGCCGCGGGAAGCTGCTGCGTTACTACCGCGTCGAGGGCGGCACGCATGTGGACTCGCTCTACGACGCCTTCCCGGACCGGCTGCGGCCCCTGACACCCTGCCACCGCTCGGCGTTCACGGCTCTGGAGGACTGGATCGGCGAGGGCAGGCCGCCCGCGCCCAGCCGTACCGTTCCGCTGCCGAGGTCAGGCGAGGGCGACGGACGCGATCTGCTGAGCCGCTGTTCGCTGGACGGGTGACAAGGGCCTGTTCGGCGTAGCCTGCCGGTCCGTCTGCGCTCAGGCCCGCCGCCTCACGGCTCCTTGGGAGCGCGAGGCGGCGGGCCGTGCGCGCGGCTGTCAGGCGCCGCGCGTCAGCCGCAGCGTCACGAGCTCGAACGGGCGCAGGTGCAACCGCACTGCGCCCTCCGCCAGTTCGTACCGCCGCGTGTCGGGGAGCGGGCGCTCCAGCAGGTCCGTCGTCGTGACCGAGCTCACCGTGAAGCCCGGGACGATCCGCGCCCTCGCGCGGCCGCCCGCCGACTCGTACACCCGCACCACGACGTCGCCGCTGCCGTCGTCGGCGAGCTTCACGGCGCTGACGACAACGGCGTCGTTGTCGACGGTGACCAGCGGTGCGACCTCGGAGTCACCCGCGACGCGCCGCTCGGGCAGGTTGATGCGGTAGCCCTCGCGGACGGCGTCGCCGATCGACGCGCCCGGCACGAGGGCGTGGCGGAAGCGGTGCACGCCCTGGTCGGTCTCCGGGTCGGGGAAGCGGGGCGCGCGCAGCAGGGACATGCGCAGGGTGGTCGTGGTGCCGGAGTCGGCCGCGCGGACGGTGCGGGTCACGTCGTGGCCGTACGTGGAGTCGTTGACGAGTGCGACGCCCCAGCCCGGTTCCGCCATGTGGACGAAGCGGTGGTTGCACGCCTCGAACTTGGCGGCCTCCCAGCTGGTGTTGGTGTGGGTGGCCCGGTGGAAGTGGCCGAACTGGGTCTCCGATGCGTACCGCTCGGCGTGGATGTCGAGCGGGAAGGACGCCTTGAGGAACTTCTCCGTCTCGTGCCAGTCGGCCTCGGTGTCGATGTCGAGGCGCTTCGCCCCCGGCGTGAGCGTGAGCACCTGCGTGACCTTCGACGCGCCGAAGCTGCGGACGACACGCACGGCTGCGGACGCGCCGGCGTCGACCGGGGACACGTCGTCGGTGTCGGTCAGGTCGGTGACCGTGTTGCGGTAGAACGCGTCGACGTCCCAGGCGTCCCACATGTTCGGGAAGTCGGGGTGGATCTGGAGCAGGTTGGCCGCCTGGCCGGGGGCGACCGTCTCGCGCTCGGCGGCGATGTCGTACGCGGAGACGATCAGGCCGTGGGCGTCGATCTCCACCCGCAGCAGGCCGTTGTCGAGGACGAAGCCGCCGCCGTCGCGTTCGGTCAGCGTCGCGGTGCCGTCGGTGGCGGGTGCCGCCGCGCCGCCGGCCGGGACACCGTGGCGCTCGTGCGGGGCGGCGTTGAAGACGAGCTCGCCGCCGGCCGCCGGGTCCCCGGCGAGAGCCCGCTGGGCCGCGTCGACGATGCCGTTCAGCTCCTTTGCGACGGCCGCGTAGGTCTTCTCCGCCTCGCGGTGCACCCAGGCGATGGACGAGCCGGGCAGGATGTCGTGGAACTGGTGCAGCAGGACGGTCTTCCAGATGCGGTCCAACTGCTCGTAAGGGTAGGTGAATCCGGTCCGTACGGCGGCGGTCGACGCCCACAGCTCGGCCTCCCGCAGCAGGTGCTCGCTGCGCCGGTTGCCCTGCTTGGTCTTCGCCTGACTGGTCAGGGTGGCGCGGTGCAGCTCCAGGTAGAGTTCGCCCACCCACACGGGCGGAGCGGGATACTCCGCCTCGGCCTTGGCGAAGAACTCCGCGGGGGTCTCCCACGTCACGGTGGCCGACCCTTCGAGGTCGCGCAGCCGGGCCGCCTTGGCGACCATCTCGCGGGTGGTGCCGCCGCCCCCGTCGCCCCAGCCGGTCGGCGCGAGCGAGTGCCTCGCTGCGCCCTTGTCCTTGAAGTTCTTGGCCGCGTGGGCGATCTCGCTGCCCTTCATCGAGCAGTTGTAGGTGTCGACGGGCGGGAAGTGCGTGAAGATGCGGGTGCCGTCGATGCCCTCCCACAGGAAGGTGTGGTGGGGGAAGGTGTTGGTCTGCGACCACGAGATCTTCTGGGTGAGCAGCCACTTGGAGCCCGCTGCCTTGATGATCTGGGGCAGCCCGGCCGCGAAGCCGAAGGTGTCCGGCAGCCATGCCTCGTCGTTCTCGACGCCGAACTCGTCGAGGAAGAACCGCTTGCCGTGCACGAATTGCCGTGCCATGGCCTCCGAGCCGGGCATGTTGGTGTCGGACTCGACCCACATGCCGCCGGCCGGCACGAACCGGCCGTCCGAGACCGCCTTCTTGATCTTGGCGTAGACCTCGGGCCGGTGGTCCTTGATCCAGGCGAACTGCTGCGCCTGCGACATGGCGAAGACGAAGTCCGGCTCGTCCTCCAGCAGTGCCGTCATGTTGGACGTCGTACGGGCCACCTTGCGGACCGTCTCGCGCAGCGGCCACAGCCACGCCGAGTCGATGTGGGCGTGGCCCACGGCGCTGATGCGGTGCGCGGAGGGCTCGGCCGGGGTGGCGAGCACTCCGGCGAGCTCGGCGCGGGCGGCGGCGGCGCTGCCGTTCACGTCCTGGAGGTCGACGCGGTCCAGCGCGCGGCCCACGGCGCGCAGGATGTCGTGGCGGCGGGGGCCGTCCGCCGGGAGCTCGTGCATCAGCTCGCCGAGCACCTCCAGGTCGAGCACGAGCTGCCACACGGTCTCGTCGAAGACGGCGAGGTCCATGCGGGCGAGCCGGTACTGCGGTTCGCTGCCCGCCGTCTCCTTGTCGCCGAGCGGTGTCGGCACGAAGGGGTGGTAGTCCAGGATCACGGGGTTGGACGCCGCCTCGAGGTGCAGCCGGACCTCTTCACCGCCGGTGACCGGTGCGCCGACGCGCACCCACTGGTTGCGCGGGTTGAGGCCCTTCACCGGGGTGCCGTCGGGGCGGTAGACGAGACCCTCGCACTGGAACCCGGGCATGTTCTCGTCGAAGCCGAGGTCGAGGATCGCCTCGACCGTGCGGCCGGCCCATTCGGCCGGCACGGTCCCGGTCACGGTGAACCAGCTGGTGCCCCACGGAGCACCCCACCGGTCGCCCACGGCGATCGGCGCGGGCGTCGCGGCGAGTCCTTCGGCGACCGGGACGGGCTCGCCCGGCGCGTTCCACACCGCGACGTCGAGCGGCACGGACGCGGGGTACACGGCGGGGCGGATGCGTTCGTCGAGGACGCGCCTCAGGCGCGCCTCGACGAGGGTGCGGTCGTCATGCATGAGGGGTGCTCCGGGGGTCGGTGGTGATCTACCAGGGGTGGTCGGTCGTCGCGGCGGTGGACACGCTGTACAGCTCCCCCACCGCGCGGGCTTCGAACCGGGCCGCCCGTTCGCCCTGTTCGGGCTTCTGGCCGGGGACGAAGAAGGCCCGCTGGCAGGTGGCGCCGAGGAAGCGCCGCGTCCCGTCGGGCAGCAGGCGGTGCAGGGTGTAGTGGCGCACGGCGCCAGGCGCGGGCCGCCAGGTGAACCGCAGGCCCGCGGCCGAGGCGTCGGTGACGCGCAGGGCGGTGGGGGCGGCGGGCCGGGGTACGGTCCCGGCGTCGCGCGCGGCCAGGGCGCCGAGCCGCCAGGCGACCGGGCCGCCGCTGCCGGTGAGCCGTACGCCGAGGGCGTGCACGGTCCCGGTCAGGCCGGTGAGCCGTACGGTCCGCGTGGTCCAGCCGGGTCCGGCGGTGCCCGCGGGGAGGTAGGTGTACGGGTGGGGCCGGCCCGGTCCGGCGGGTTCCGCCGTGGCGACGGCCAGTTCGACGGCGACCTCGCCCGCGTCGGCACGGTGTGTGAGCTCGACGACGGTGTCCGCGGCGAGCGGCAGCCGGGTCGCGTACAGGTCGAGCACGGCGGGCGCGTCGAGGGCGCCGTCGACCCGGAGGCTGCTGCCGCCGTGCCAGGCGTCGGCGAAGTCGAACCCGACCGCCGGCCGGGTCCCCTCGGTGCGCACGACCCACTGGCGGGACGGCATGCGGTCCTGGAGGCCGAGGTGGTTCCACGCGGTGTCCGAGACCGCCCGGCCCGCCTCGTACCAGCGCAGGCCGTGTCCGGTGTTGAAGGTGGTCGCGAACGGCAGGGCGGCGACCGTCGAGCGGTCGGCGACGGCGAGCGCCGGGGCGCGCCAGGTGTCGGAGGTGTCCGGCCGTGCCGGGTCGAGCGAACGGCCGCTCCAGAAGCGGTCGTCGGCGGCGTGGAACTGGGCCGGGGTGCGGCCGGCCGGCAGATGGCCCAGGGTCCACTCGGGCCGGTAGAAGCCCAGCGAGACGACGTCGTCCGTGTCCTCGGGGAGGACGGCGTCCCAGTCGACGGACTTGTTCCAGCCGCTGGCCTCCACGTCGACGCCCGCCCACAGCGCGTACCGGCTGCGGCCCATCCGCTGCGCCAGCTGCCCGGAGGAGGTGAGGTCGACGCGCGTCCAGTTGAAGTTGAGGAACATGGAGTCGGCGGCCTCGAAGAACGGCCGGTTGCGGTCGTTCAGGGCGTCCTGCCAGTCCACCGACCCGTCCACGGTCATCGCGTCGTACCAGGTGACGCGCAGGCCCTTCGCGGTGCCGAGGCGCTTCAGCTCGGCGAGGAAGCCCCGCATGTCGGTCGCGAGCGCCCGGTTGCCGCCGCTCGTCTCGGCGTTGACGAACCAGCCGTCGAAGCCGTACGCCACGGCCACCGCGACGAGCTGCGCGGCCAGCGGGTAGCGGCCGAAGGCGTCCTTCTGCACTAGGTCGCGGGTCCAGCGGAGTTGACCGCCGTAGGCGACGGGCGGCAGGAACACGTTGCCGAGCACGGGTACGCCGTGGCGGTGGGCCGCGTCCACGACGGGCGCGTTGGGCGCGAGGATCAGGCCCTCGCCCGACGAGCCGCCCCAGAAGACCAGCTCGTCGACGTAACCCCAGTGGGTGGTGGCGTAGTAGTCGGCGGTGGGCGCGCCCTGGGAGGGGTTGGACGCCGTGGGCGCGAAGGAGACGAGGGACTGGATGCGGGCCTGACCGGCGCGCGCGGTGCCGTTCACCGGGGTCGGGGTGAACCGGCGCGCGAGCGGGACGGCGGACCTGTTGAAGGGCAGGTCGGTGTCCTGCTCGGCCCGCCAGGACTTCAGGCTGCGCCAGGTGATGCCGTCCCCGGGACTGCCGGAGGGCAGCGAGTCGGGGTACCAGTAGGAGGCGTAGGGCGCGCCGAGCTCGTTCTTCTTCGCGGCGGCGGCCGTGCCGGGCACGGAGACCGGGGTGAGGGCGGCGGCCGCGGATGCCGCGAGGACGGCTCGTCTGCTCAGGCGGGGGGTCATGACGGTGCTCCGTATCGTGTCGTGGACGGCTTACGGTGCGGTGCTGACCGGCGCGGGGGTGACGCCGGCCTGTTCGGGGGTGACGACCTCGGTGATGCCGCGCATGGCGAGATGCGTCCGGTCGCCGACGCGGCTCGCGAGGACGGTGGTGGGGCGTGCGCCGTCGGCGGTCAGGCGGGCGAACGCCTCGAAGACGGGGCCGCCCGGGGCGCACACCGAGCGCCGGGGCGCGGTGTCCTCGTCGCCGGCGTCGACGACGAGGGCGGTCGTACGGGGCGCGGGGCGGTGCGCGCGGCCGCGCCATGCCTCGGTGATGCCGGCGATGGTCTGCCCGGCCGGTTTCACCTGCCGGTCGTTGGTCAGCAGGCCGAGGCTGTACTCGAGTTCTGGGAAGTCGGCCAGGGAGCGGGAGACGTCGTGGGAGCACCACCAGGTCACGCCCCACACGTCCGGGCAGTCCAGCGCGTTCGCGACGGTGGCCTCGGTGAAGGCGGCGGTGTGCTCGGCCGGGATGTGCGGCGCGGGCGCGCCGACCTCCTGGAGCCATACGGGCCGGCGGGCGTCCAGCGCCCATGCCTTGGACAGTTCGATGAGGTAGGCGGCGTGGTGCTCGGTGGCGGTGCCGGTGCGGCCGTGGCGCTGGGCGGTGCCGTTGAAGACCCAGGAGTGCACGGCGGTGACGGGGCCGATGCGGGCCGCGTGGGCGGGGGTGAAGGGCTGGTCGTCCTGGTACCAGGAGGCGTCGTACTCGGCGTGCAGGTGCATCCGGCCGGGCGCGCCCTCCTCGCAGGCGGCGAGCAGCCGCTCCAGCCAGTCGCCGGCCTGCCCGGGCGTGACGCGGTCGGGGTCGGGGTGGGGCCCGGCGGCGAACTGGGCGATCTCGTTGCCGATGGTCATGCCGATGAAGTTGGGCCGGTCGGCGAGGGCTTCGGCGAGGGTGCGCAGGTAGGCGGCCTGTCCGGCGACGACATCGGGGTCGGTGAAGATGTTGCGCCGGTGCCAGGTGCGGGTCCAGGCGGGCAGGAAGTCGAAGCTGGACAGGTGTCCCTGCAGTCCGTCGACGTTGACGTCGAGGCCGCGTTCGGCGGCGGCGTCGGCGAGGTGCACGAGCTGCTCGACGGCGCGCGGACGGATGAGGGTGCGGTTGGGCTGGAACAGCGGCCAGAGCGGGAAGACCCTGATGTGGTCGAGGCCGAGGCCGGCGAGGGAGTCGAGGTCGGCGCACACGGCGTCGATGTCGAAGTCGAGCCAGTGGTGGAACCAGCCCTCGCTGGGCGTGTAGTTGGCGCCGAAGCGCAGGGGGGCGGAGCTCATGGAGAGGCGGTGTCCCAAGTCTCGTCGTGGTGTCGGTCAGCCCTTGACGGCGCCCTCGCCGACGCCGCGGAAGAAGAACCGCTGGAGGCAGGCGAAGAGGACGATCAGCGGCAGCACGGCGATGATCGTGCCCGCCGCGACGAGCCGTTCGTCGTTGGCGAAGGTGCCGTGCAGGTAGTTGAGGCCGATGGTGAGGGTGAAGTTCTCCGGGTCGCTGAGCACGATCAGGGGCCACAGGAAGTCGTCCCAGGCGCCCATGAAGGCGAAGATCGCGACGACGGCGAGGGTGCCCCGGACCGACGGCAGCGCGATGCACACGAACCGCTGCCAGACGTTGGCGCCGTCGACGAGCGCGGCGTCCTCCACCTCCTGCGGGACGTTGAGGAAGGCGTTGCGCATCAGCAGGACGTTCAGCGCGGCGATCGAGCCGGGCAGCAGCACACCGAGCAGGGTGTTGTGGAGACCGAGGTCCCGCATGGTGGTGAACTGGGCGATGATGATGCCCTCGACCGGGACGAGCATCGCGAGGACGAACGCCAGGGTGGCCGCCCTGCGGCCGCGGTACCTGAGCCGGGCGAGTGCGTAGCCGGCGAGGGCGGCGCCGACGCAGTTGGTGACGACGTTGGCGACGGCGACCTTGAGCGAGTTGACGGCGTAGTCCCACACGGGGATGGTCTCGGCGACGCGCGTGTAGTTGCCGAACGTCGGGTCGCTCGGCAGGAATCGCGGCGGCGAGCTGAAGATGTCCTCGTGCGGGCCCTTGAGCGAGGTGGACAGCTGCCACAGGAACGGCCCGACGGTCAGCGCGAGCACGGCGAGCAGCAGGACGTAGCGCAGGAGGAGCTGGGCGGCGGGGATGCGCTTGCCCTCGGCGTCGGTGATGCCCCGGCTGCTCACGCGTCCTCCTTCCGGTCGGCGCGCAGTACGAGGAGCATGAGCGCGACGGTGACGACGAAGACCACGACGGAGAGGGCGGAGGCGTAGCCGACGCGTCCGGACAGGCCCGTGCCGACGCGCTGGACGAGCATGACGAGGGTCGTGTCCTCGCCCGCGGGTCCGCCGGCGGGCCCGGCCATCAGATAGACCTCGGAGAAGACCTTGAAGGCGGCGACGGCGGAGAGCGCCCCGACGAGGACCATGGTGGAGCGGACGGCGGGGACGGTGACGGACAGGAAGCGGCGTACGGGCCCGGCTCCGTCGACGGCGGCGGCCTCGTGCAGCTCGCGCGGGACGTCGGCCAGCGCCGCCAGGTAAATGATCATGTAGTAGCCGAGGCCCTTCCAGACCGTGACGGCCATGGCGCTCAGCAGCAGGAGCCACTGGTCGCTGAGGAAGCCGATCCGGCCGACGCCCACCGCCTCCAGCACGGCGTTCACCAGCCCGCGGTCGTCCAGCATCCACACCCAGATGAGGCCGACCACGACGATGGAGGCGACGACCGGGGTGTAGAAGGCGGATCGGAAGAAGGTGATGCCGGGGATGTGGCGCTGCACGAGCATCGCCAGGAGCAGCGGCAGGATCACCAGCGCGGGCACGACACCGAGGACGTAGAGGGTGCTGTTGCGCAGGCCGATCCAGAACATCTCGTCGTCGAGCAGTTCGCGGAAGTTGGCGAGACCCACGAACCGGCCGGGGACGAGCGTGCGCCGGTCGGTGAACGCGTTGACCAGGGTGCTGAGGAACGGATAGAGGACGAACGCGCCGACGACGAGCAGGCCGGGCGCCGCGAACAGCCAGGGGCTGGACGGCAGATGGCGGCGGACGGGCCCCCCGGGCCGGCGCTCCGGGGAGCCGGGGCTCCCGGGCGCCGGGCCGGACGCGGCCGGGTCGGACGAGATCGCCTCACAGGCGGTGGAAGTCTTCATGGCGGTGTCGGTCGGCTCGGTCGGTCAGCTCTGCGCGAGCAGCCGGTCACATGCCTTGACAGCGTTGTCAAGCGCTTCCTGGGGGCTCTGCTTCCCTTGCAGGGCGCGGGCGACGGCGTTACGCAGCTCGGTCTTCATCTGTTCGCTGAACAGCACCGGGGTGTAATTGACCGCGGTCTTCAGCGACTTGGCCGCCGCGATCCGCACCCGGGTCTCGTCGGTGCCGTCCTCCTCGGTGAAGTACGGGTCGTCGAGCGAGCCGGCGGTGCTCGGGAAGATGGCGACCTGCTTCGCGAAGTCCATCTGGCGGGTCGCGTCGGTCACGAAGTGCGCGAAGGCGACGGCGGCGGGCTTCCGCTCGGTCCGGGCGTTGACCATCACCCCCATGACGTACATGTTGGCCTTGCCGGTGCTGGTGATCTGGTCGGTGATGCCGATGTTCCGGTAGAGGCTCGGGGCCTCCTTCTTGAACTTGCCGAGGTCGAGCGCGCTGCCGGGGTTCATGGCGACGGACTCGGTGAGGAACTTGTGACCGGCCGACTCGGGGGTCGCGGTCAGGGCCTGGGCGTCCAGGGCTCCCGCGTCGAACAACTCCTTGTAGCGGGTGAGCAGTTCGACGCCCTTGGGGTCGTTGAACGCGAAGCCGGTGCCCTCCTGGTTCATCAGCGGGACGCCGTAGCGGCCGAAGTCCTCGATGGTGGGCACGTTCGCGAGGGTGGCGACCTTGCCGTTACTCCTCTCGGCCATCTTCAGGCCGTAGTCGAAGACCTCGCCGTAGGTGGTCGGCGGCTTCTCGGGGTCGAGTCCGGCCTCCTTGAGGAGCCGCTTGTTGTAGAAGAGCGGACCGGTGTTGAGGTACCAGGGGAAGGCGTACGTGCCCGCGACGCCCGGCACCTCGTGGGCCTGCCAGGCGCCCGGCAGGTACTCCTTCTTGTACTGCGGCGCCGCCTTGTCGAGGTCCAGCGCGAGGCCGGCCTTGGCGAGCGGGGCGACCAGGTCGGGCGAGACGTTGACGACGTCGGGCAGGGTGCCGCCGGCCGCGTCGGCGCTGATCTTGTCGGCGTAGCCCTCGGCCGGCCGGTCGACCCACTTGACGTCGGTGCCCGGATTCTGCTTCTCGAACTCGGCGATGAGGCCGTTGAAGTAGTCCTTGAAGTTGGCCTGGAGGTTCCAGGTCTGGAAGGTGATCTCGCCTTCGACCTTGCCCTCGATCCTGCCCGAGCCGTCGGCCGCGCCCGGACCGGAACCGCCGCCGCAGGCACTCAGCGGCAGGACGACGGCGATGACGGCGGCAGCGGCGAAGGCCCTGCGGTTGATGCGCACGGTGAACGGCTCCTTTGCTCGGCACAGACGCATGAGGGACACGGCGGCCGGCTCGAAGACGGCGGCCGGCTGCGCGCCCAGCAGACCTTGCAGGGGGCGGCGGAGAAAGTCAACAGATTCGTCGAACAAATTCCACTGTGAGGACATCAGAGCAGGTCAGAAGGTATCCAGTGCCCTTCTTGCCGAGATTGACTAATGCGCTTTAGAGTAGTGAGACTCAAGCGCTTTAGTGATCGACCCGCACCTGCTGTGACCGGCCCGGGCGCAGCCCATAGGATGCCCGCGTACCGGCCTGCCCCCGCGGGCACGGAGACTTGGGAAGGGGGTCCGGGTGGCTGCCAACACCCCGTCCGCCGGGGACACTCCGCAGCCGAGGCGCACTCCCGCCCGGCGGCCGACGATGAAGGACATCGCGCAGCGGGCCGGTGTCTCGGAGAGCGCCGTGTCCTTCGCGCTCAACGACCGCCCGGGCGTCTCGGAGATCACCCGCGACCGCGTCCGCCGCGTCGCCGCGCAGCTCGGCTGGCGCCCCAGCACCGCCGCGCGCGCCCTGTCGGGGGAAGGCGCGGCGACCGTCGGCCTGGTCGTGGCCCGCCCTGCGACCACGCTCGGCGTGGACTCCTTCTTCCTGCAGCTGATCTCCGGCATCCAGGAGGTACTGGCGGAGCGTCAGCTCGGCCTGCTGTTCCAGATGGTCGACGACGTGACCGCCGAGTGCGCGGTCTACCGCCGCTGGTGGGCCGAGCACCGAGTGGACGGCGTACTCGTGGTCGATCCCCGGACGGACGACCCGCGGCCGGCCCTCCTCGACGAGCTGGGGCTGCCGGGCGTCGTCATCGGCGGGCTGCCCGACCGGCACCCGAACCTCTCCGAGGTGCGGGCCGACGACAGCGGCGCCATGGCGCACGTGGTGGGCCGGCTGCACGAGCTGGGCCACCACCGCATCGTGCACATCGCGGGGCTGCCCTCGCTGGCCCACACCGACCGGCGCATCCGATCGCTGCGCGACGAGGCGGAGCGGCGGGGTCTGACGGAGGTGCGGTCGGTGACCACGGACTACTCGGACACGGAGGGCGCCGCCGTCACCCGGCGCGTCCTGGCGTCCGAGGCCCCGCCAACGGCGCTGGTCTACGACAACGACGTGATGGCCGCCGCCGGTGCCGCCGTCGTGGCGGGCCTGGGCCTGGCCGTGCCCGCGGACGTGTCGATCGTGTCGTGGGAGGACTCCGTGCTCTGCCGCATGGTGCACCCCTTCCTCACCGCCCTCTCCCGCGATCCGGTCGTCTTCGGCCGGATCGCGGCCCAGGAGCTGACGGCGCTGCTCGACGGCGGAACGGCGCGCTCGGTGCAGGTGCCGCTGCCCGAGCTGATCGAACGCGAGAGCACGGCTCCGGTCGAACGCGAGAGCACGGCTCCTGTCCACGGCTGACGCCCCCGACTGCCGACCGGACCGTCACAGCCGGCGCATCCCGTGGGCCCTGACACAGGGGCTCCGCCCCGCGGCATCAATTAGGGCGTCCGGGTCCATACTGGCTCATAAGACAGCCAGAATGGGTACCCGATGGTCATGGCCACTTACATGCAAACGGCTCAGGACGCCGCCACGGTGCTCGCCGCGGAGGAGGGAGCGGTGGCGGTCATCGTCTTCCTCCTTGTCGTGATCGGCCTGCTGGTCCTGCTGGTCTGGATCGTCTGGCAGGTAGGCGCCAGAAGGCGGCGCGACGCTCCCCCGGCACGGGAGGAGCAGCCCGTTCCGCCCGAGCACCAGACCCACTACGAGAGCCGTCTCGAGCCGGACGAGGTGGACCCCACCCAGGGCCACCAGGCTCCCGGGCGCCTGACCCCCCACGAACTGCACGGCTACGGGAACATGCCGTCCAGGCTCGCGCCCGAGAAGGAGCCGCCGCGCGACTCCGACCAGAGCGGTGGCGCCTTCGGCAGCGGCGGCCACGGCGGCTGACCCGGTGCCGAGACGGCCGTTCCTGATCCCCGCCGCCGCGGCGGCGGGGCTCCTCGTACTGGGCGGGTGCGCGTCGGTCACCGAGCGCGAGAGCGCCGCCTCCCGTGCCGTCCAACGGTTCGAGGCGGCGCTCCAGGCGGGACAGGCCGAGCGCGCGTGCGCCGTCCTCGCCCCCGGGACCGTGGCGGAGCTCGAGGACTCCGCCAAGACGGCGTGCCCCGCGGCGCTGAGCGACGCCGGGGTGCCGGCGGGCGGCGCGGTCGAGCGTGTCGACGTCTACGGCCGTCAGGCCCTGGTGGTCCTGCGGCACGACACCCTCTTCCTGTCCGTCTTCCCCGACGGCTGGCGGATCACGGCGGCCGGCTGCGAGCCCCGGACGGGCGGCCTGCCCTACAGCTGCGAGGTGAAGGGGGAATGAGCGGGTGACACGGTTTCTGTTCGTCCTCTGCCTCGCCGTGGTGGGGCTGGGGCTCGCGTACTTCATCGCGTTGGGGGTGCTGCACCGTTGACCGCCCAGCAAGCCGCCGCGCGCCGCGCCTTCCTCAGGACCCTGCAGCAGAACGGTCTGACCCTGTTCTTCGGCACGGCGTTCCTGCTCACGCTGGTGGGCCAGGCGTTCGCGGGACACGCCAAGTTCAACAGCGAGCTCGTCGCCGAGCACCTGCACCCGATCGGGCTCGGGCAGTACATCGCCTCGTCGCGGTTCGCGGTGGACGTGACGGAGAACTGGCAGTCGGAGTACCTGCAGTTCTTCCTGTTCATCTTCCTCACCGTCTGGCTGCTGCAGCTGGGCTCGCCGGAGTCCAAGCAGCTCCACAAGGCGGGCACGGAATCGGACCGGGAGCAGCGGATGGGCCCCTTCGCGCGGCCGGACTCGCCCCGTTCGGCCTTCGTCGGGGACCTGCGCCAGGCGCTGTACTCCCGCTCCCTCGGCCTGGTCATGGGCACGATCTTCATCGCCTCGTGGGCCGCCCAGTCGATCACGGGCCTGGTCGCCTTCAACGAGGAGCAGTTGCGCGGGCTGCAGGCGCCGATGAGCTGGGGCCAGTACGTCATGTCGGCCGACTTCTGGGACCGCACCCTGCAGAACTGGCAGTCGGAGCTGCTGGCGGTGGCCTCGATGGTCATCCTGTCGGTCTATCTCCGCCAGCGGGGTTCACCGGAGTCGAAGCCGGTGGGGTCGTCCCACGAGGCGACAGGCGTCGAGGGCTGACGCGAGACGGCTGGCGAGCGCGACGGGTGTCAGGGGCTGACGCCGAGGCCCGGAGCCGTACCGCTCCGGGCTCAGTCCTTCCCGCCGTCGGGGCGGTCCGGCTCCTGGTGACCGGCGGCGAGCCCCCGTGACCACCGGCAGACCAGCAGACCCAACCCGGTCAGCGTCACCACCCAGGTCGCGGCGAACGCCCAGATCAGGGCGGGCGACGAGGACGATGCCGCCATCACCAGCAGCACCGCCGTCACGGCCGCCCCGAGACCGGTGCCGACGGCGAGCAGACGCCCGCGGAGCACGCCCCGGGCCTCGGTGAACGACAGCCCCGGGCGCATGGTCCTGAGGCGGCGGTCGAGCAGCGCGTCGGCCCGCAGGTGCTCTTCGATCCCGGCCAGTATCGCGCGCTCCCGCTGCGACAGTCCGGCTCCGTCCATGGCCCGCGCCTCCCAACGCAGTCAGGTCGGTTCTCCCGGGGCCCGGTCAGTCCTCGCCCCGGACGATGGTCAGTTCGGTGCCGCCCTCGCCCCGCTCCGTCTCCGCGCCCTGCAGAACGACGGCGGGCAGACAGGTGCGCACCCGTTCGTGCTCGGGGATCTCGCTGCTGATCGGTTCGGTGTCGGCGTGAGGGTCCACGGCTGACACCTCCTCTGTTCCCTCGCTACCGGCGACCTGGCCGGAACGGTGTCTCACGTTCGTGTGACCTGCGGGTACCCGGAACGCGGCGCGGCAGTCGTGACGGGCGGGCGAAAGGCCGCGGAGGGGATGCTTCGGCCGCGCCGCCCGGGGCACTCGCACGGCATGTCGAACGACCCCCGCACCCCGCCCCCCAGTTCTCCGCCGCGCACCACGGAGTCGCACTGGCTGCGTACCACGGACAGCACGTCGTATCCGCCACTGGCCAAGAACACCACGGTGGACGCCGTCGTGGTCGGCGGCGGGATCGCCGGCCTCAGCACCGCCTGGGAGCTGACGCGGGCGGGACGCTCGGTCGCCGTCCTGGAGGCGGACCGCATCGCCTCCGGGGTCAGCGGCTTCACGACCGCGAAGCTCACCGCCCAGCACGGGCTGCGGTACGACCGGCTCCGCCGCACGCGCGGCGCGGAGGGCGCCGAGCTGTACGCACGCTCGCAGCAGGAAGCGGTCGAGCGCGTGGCGGAGATCTGCGCGGAACTGGGTGTCGACTCCGAGCTGGAGCGCCTCCCCGCGTACACCTACTCCCGCGACAGCGCGCAGCGCCCGGCGATGCGCGCCGAGGCGGAGGCGGCGCGGGCGGCCGGCCTGGACGCCTCGTACGTCGAGACGACGGGGCTGCCGTTCACGGTGGCCTGCGCCGTGCGGATCGACGGTCAGGCACAGTTCCACCCCCGCAAGTACCTGCTCGCGCTGGCCGCGGACCTGACGGCGTACGGCAACGCCGTCCATGAGCGCACGCGTGTGACCGGGCTGCGGGAGGGCACGCCGTGCCAGGTCACCACGGAGAACGGGTACACCGTCACCGCACGCGACGTCGTCGTGGCGACCCACTTCCCCGTCTTCGACCGGGCGCTGCTGTTCACCCGGATGTCGCCGCGCCGGGAGCTGGTGGTGGCCGGTCCCGTGCCGGCCGACCGCGATCCGGGCGGCTTGTACATCTGCGAAGAGGGGACCAAGCGGTCGGTGCGCACCGCGCCGCTCGACGACGGCCATCGGCTGCTCATCGTGACCGGCGAGTCCTTCACGCCCGGCGCCGCCGACGCGGCCGAGCGGTTCCGCCGGCTGGACGACTGGATGCACACGCATTTCCCGGTGACCGAGACGCGTTACCGCTGGGCCGCGCAGGACAACGACCCCAGCGACTCGGTCCCGCTCGTCGGTGCCTTCCACCCGGGCGCCCGCCACACCTTCGTGGCGACCGGCTTCGGCGGATGGGGCATGAGCAGCGGTGTCATGGCGGGACGGCTGATCACCGATCTGATCTGCGCCGTCACTCCCCCGTGGACGCGGCTGTACGACCCGCGCCGGCTGTGGAGCGCCCTGCGGGAGGCGCCGACCATGCTCTCCCAGCAGGCCGAGGTCGCCCAGCACTTCGTCGGCGACCGGCTGCGCACCACGCACGTGGACTCGGCCGACGACATCCCGCCCGGCACCGGAGCGGTCGTCCGGCTCGCCGGGCGGCGCAGCGCCGTGTACCGCGACGACACCGGCGTGTGCCACGCCGTGTCGGCCCGCTGCACCCATCTGGGGTGTCTGGTGTCGTTCAACGCAGTCGAACGCACGTGGGAGTGCCCCTGCCACGGCTCCCGGTTCGGCGTCGACGGGTCGGTGCTCCAGGGTCCGGCCGTACGCCCGCTCGAACAGCGCGACATCGAGGGCACCACCGGCGCCGACGGCACGGAGGAACCGCACGCGCCGGGCACCGAGGACACGGAGCAGCCCTGAGCCGGACCGCACGGGCAGCGCGTCCTCGACGTCGCTCGGCGAGCGCGACGGCGCGATCCGCCACAGGCTGGAAGAACCGACGACCGGCGGCCCGCGGTGCGGCGGACGCGACACGGAAAGGTGCCAGGCGTGGATCCTAGCAGCCCACAGGGGGGCGGAGGGACGGCCGGTGCGGCGGACACCCACAGCTCCGTCCTCACCCTTCATGTCAACGACGTCGCGTACACCATCGCCCTCGACCACCGCACGACCCTGCTGGACGCGTTGCGCGAGCGGTTGGACGTGACGGGGCCGAAGAAGGGCTGCGACCACGGTCAGTGCGGGGCGTGCACGGTGCTGGTCGACGGCCGGCGGATGCTGCCGTGTCTGCTGCCCGCCGTGGCGTACGACGGGTCGCGGATCACCACCGCCGAGGGGCTGGCCGACGGTGGGCGGCTGCATCCGCTCCAGGAGGCGTTCGTGGCACGCGACGCCCTGCAGTGCGGGTACTGCACGCCGGGCCAGATCTGCTCCGCGGTCGGCATGCTGGCCGAGGCCGCGGACGGTCATCCGTCCCATGTGACGGCCCGTGACCACACCGGCGGCCCCGTCCCGCTCACGCGCGAGGAGATCCGCGAGCGGATGAGCGGCAACCTGTGCCGCTGCGGTGCGTACACCAACATCGTGGCCGCCGTCGAGGACGTCGTCGGGGAGGCGAAGCCGTGAAGCCGTACGTGTACGTCCGCGCGACCAGCGCGGAGGAGGCCGTGGCGGCGTATGCCGCCCGTCCCGGCGCCCAGTACCTCGCCGGCGGCACCAACCTCGTCGACCTGATGAAGCTCGGCGTCACGGCACCCGACGTGCTGGTCGACGTCCGGCGGCTGCCGCTGGACACGGTCGACGACACGCCCGGCGGGGGCCTGCTGATCGGTGCGACGGTGCGCAACAGCGACCTCGCCGCCCACCCGGCCGTGCGCACCCGCTATCCGGCCCTGTCGCAGGCTCTGCTCGCCGGTGCGTCGGGCCAGTTGCGCAACGCGGCGACGACCGGCGGCAATCTGCTGCAGCGCACCCGGTGCACGTACTTCCAGGACGTGTCCAAGCCCTGCAACAAGCGGGTGCCGGGGACGGGATGCCCGGCCAGGGAGGGGGTGCACCGGGATCTGGCCGTCATCGGGCACTCGGAGCACTGTGTCGCGACGAACCCCTCCGACATGGCGGTTGCCCTCGCCGCGTTCGACGCCTCGGTCCGGCTGCGCGGCACCGGCGGCGAACGTGCCGTCCCCGTCACGGACTTCCACCGGCTGCCCGGCGACCGGCCCGACCGGGACACCGTGATCGAGGACGGCGAGCTGATCACCGGGGTGGAGCTGCCGCCCCCGCCGGCGGGCGCCCGCTCCGGGTACCGCAAGGTCCGCGACCGCGCCTCGTACGCCTTCGCGCTGGTGTCCGTCGCGGCGGTCCTCGCCGTCGAGGACGGCCGGATCCGGCATGCGGCACTCGCCTTCGGCGGGCTCGCGCACCGGCCGTGGCGGGCCTGGACGGCCGAGGAACGCCTGCTGGGCGCGCCGGCCACCGCGGCGTCGTTCGAGCACGCGGTGGAGGCGGAGCTCGACGCGGCCGAGCCGCTGCGCGACAACGCGTTCAAGGTGCGGCTCGCCGGCGACGTCGGCGTCGACGTGCTGTCGGGCCTCGTGCCGTCACAGGAGGCGTCATGAAGCTGTCCACCCGCGCCCTGGGCGCGGACACCGTCCGCCGGGAGGCCCGCGACAAGGTGACGGGGCGGGCCCGCTACGCGGCCGAGGCCCGTCCGGCGGGGCGGGCGCACGCCTGGCCCGTGGCCGCCGGTGTGCCCCGCGGCCGCGTCACGGCGCTCGACGGCAGCGCCGCACTCGCGATGCCCGGCGTCCTCGCCGTCCTGTCCCACGAGAACGCGCCGCGGCTGACGCCCTCCGACGACCCGACGCTCTCCCTCATGCAGGACGCCCGCGTGCCGCACCGCGGCTGGTACGTCGCCCTCGTCGTGGCGGACACGCTGGAGAACGCCCGCGCCGGCGCCGCCGCCGTACGCCTCACATACGCCACCGAGGCCCACGACGTACGGCTGACCCGCGACCGTCCGGACCTGTACACGCCCGATGAGGTCAACGGCGGCTATCCGGGCACGCGTGAACGCGGCGACGCCGACGGCGCGTTCGCCGCGGCCGAGGTGCGGGTGGATGCCGAGTACACGCTCACCGCGCTGCACAACCACCCGATGGAACCGCACGCGTCGACCGCCGAGTGGCGCGACGGCAGGCTGATCGTGCACGACTCGAGCCAGGGGGCCGGCACCGTGCGCGACGTCCTGGCGGGGATGTTCGGGGTGGAGCGGCACGACATCACGGTGTTCTCCGAGCACGTGGGCGGCGGCTTCGGGTCCAAGGGCACGCCCCGGCCCCAGGTGGTGCTCGCCGCCATGGCCGCGCGCCACACGGGACGGCCGGTCACCGTCGCCCTGCCGAGGCGGCAGTTGGCGGCCGTGGTCGGGCACCGCGCGCCCACGCTGCACCGGGTGCGGATCGGAGCCGGTCCCGACGGGGTGATCACCTCGCTGGACCACGACGTGGTCACGCACACCTCGCGGGTGCGGGAGTTCGTGGAGCAGGCCGCGGTGCCCGCCCGTATCATGTACACCTCCCCCAACAGCCGTACGGTGCACCGGGTCGCCGCCCTCGACGTGCCCACGCCGTCGTGGATGCGGGCACCGGGAGAGGCGTCCGGGATGTACGCGCTGGAGTCCGCGATGGACGAGCTCGCGGAGGCGGCCGGGATCGATCCGGTGGAGCTGCGGGTGCGCAACGAGCCGGAGACGGAGCCGGACAGCGGCCGCCCCTTCAGCAGCCGCGGTCTCGTCGCCTGCCTGCGCGAGGGGGCGCGCCGCTTCGGCTGGCACGATCGCGATCCGCGGCCCGGCGTGCGGCGGGAGGGCGGTCTGCTGCTCGGCACGGGCGTCGCCGCGAGCACCTATCCCTTCTACATCGCTCCCTCGCGCGCCACGGCGTACGCGGCCGCCGACGGCACGTACCGGATCGCCGTCAACGCGACCGACATCGGCACGGGTGCCCGGACCGTGCTGGCCCAGATCGCGGCCGACGCTCTCGGTGCACCGCTCGACGCGGTACGGGTCGACATCGGCAGCAGCGAACTGCCCGCGGCGATGCTCGCGGGCGGCTCGGCGGGTACGGCGTCGTGGGGATGGGCGGTGCACAAGGCCGCTTCGCAGCTCGCGGCGCGGCTGGCCGGGCTGCCGGGCGGTGTGCCGGCCGAGGGGCTGACGGTCGCCGCCGACACGAAGGCGGAGACGGCCGAGGAACCGCCGTACGCGCGGCATGCGTTCGGGGCCGTGTTCGCCGAGGTGCAGGCCGACGCGGTGACCGGCGAGGTGCGGACGCGGCGGCTGCTGGGCGTGTTCGCGGCCGGCCGGATCCTCAACCCCCGTACCGCGCGTTCGCAGTTCGTCGGCGGCATGACGATGGGGCTGGGCATGGCGCTGACCGAGGGAAGCACCATGGACGAACGTTTCGGTGACTTCGCCGAGTGCGACCTCGCCTCCTACCACGTGCCGGTCTGTGCCGACGTGCCGGCGGTCGAGGCGCACTGGGTCGAGGAGGACGACCCGCATCTCAACCCGATGGGCAGCAAGGGCATCGGGGAGATCGGCATCGTCGGCACGGCGGCGGCTATCGGCAACGCGGTCCACCATGCCGTCGGCGCACGGCTGCGGGAGCCGCCCCTCACTCCGGACAAAGTCCTGGCGCATCTGCACCGGACGCCGGTGGCGCCGGGTCCAGGCCGGTGACGCGGGCGGCACGGCGGAACACCTCGACGAGCATGGGCAGGGTGACGCGCCCGGTGAACACGTTGCGCCTGCTGGGGTGGTAGCAGCCGAAGAGGTGGAGCTCGCGCGGTCCGTCCTCGGCGGACAGCGTCACATGGGCGCCGTGCCCGAAGAGGGGGCGCGGGCGCGGCAGCCGGTGTCCGGCGGCGGCGAGCACGGGCATCAGCGCCTGCCAGCCGAAGGCACCGAGGACGACCACGCCGCGCAGCCCGGTCAGCAGCCCCAGTTCCGTGGCGAGCCACGGACGGCAGGTGTCCCGTTCCTCGGGGGTGGGCCGGTTCTGCGGCGGCGCGCAGTGGACGGGGGCGGTGACCCGCACGCCGCGCAGGGTGAGCCCGTCGCCGCGGTGGGTGGAGGTGGGCTGTGACGCGAGCCCGGCCGCGTGCAGCGCGGCGAAGAGCACGTCCCCGGAGTCGTCCCCGGTGAACATGCGGCCGGTGCGGTTGCCGCCGTGGGCGGCCGGGGCGAGGCCGACGACGGCGAGGGCCGCGTCGGCGGGCCCGAACCCCGGGACGGGCCGTGCCCAGTACTCCCACTCCCGGAACGCCGCCCGCCGCTCCTCGGCGACGCCTTCCCGCCAGGCGACCAGACGCGGACAGGCCCGGCATCGTGCGACCTGCGCGTCGAGTTCGCCGAGGCCGGCGCAGTGCGGCGCGGTACGGGCGGGAAAGTCCGGGGCACCGGCGTCGTCGTTCCCCGGCGCGGGCCGCCCGTGCCGGGCAGTCACCAGGTGCCCCGGGCCGTCGGCCGAGGGGACGCGTCCGACGGCTCGGACCAGCGGGCGGCGAGGAGGAGGGCGATGTCGTCGGGGCGGTCGGCGTTCCGCCGTGCCTCGTTGATCAGGCGGTCCGCGGTGTCGGCGAGCGGGGACGCGCCCATGTCCGAGAGGGTCTGGCGCAGGCTCTCGATGCCCTGGTCGATGTCGGTGCCGGGCTGCTCGACGAGACCGTCGGTGAACAGGGCGAGTACGGCGCCGGGCGCGAGCCGCAGGTCGGTGCCCGGGTACGCGGCGTCCGCGTCCACGCCGAGGACCACCCCGCCGGGCAGGTCGAGCACGTCCGTGCGGCCGTCGGGGTGGCGCAGCAGGGGCTGGAGGTGGCCGGCGCGGACGGCACGGGCCATGCCCGTGGCCGGGTCGAGGACGATGTAGCAGCAGCTGGCGAACTGGCCGGGGTCGAGGTCCATGAGCAGCCGGTTGGTGCCGCTCATCACTTCCTCGGGCCGGTGTCCGCTGACGGCCAGGGCCCTGACGGCGCTGCGGAGTTGGCCCATGGTGGCGGCGGCGGAGACGCCGTGTCCCTGGACGTCGCCGATGACGATGGCGATGCCCTGGCCCGCTCGACGACGTCGTACCAGTCGCCGCCGACCTCCATGCCCTGGGTGCCGGGGAGGTAGCGGCCGACGGTGTCGAGGTGGTCGACCACGGGCAGCCGGTGCGGCAGCAGCGCGTCCTGGAGTCCGCGGGCGAGAGCGGCCTCGGAGTCGTAGCGCCGGGCGCGCTGGAGGGCCTGGGCGATGAGTCCGGCGAGGGCGGTGAGGACCGTGCGCTCCTCCGGGCTGAAGCCGCGGGGCTGGTCGAAGCCGAGGATGCAGGAGCCCACCGGCCGGCCGGAGGCGATCAGCGGCAGGAAGGCGCGGGCCCCGACATGGGCGTCGAGGGGGATGCCGGGATAGGCGGCGGCCAGGTGCTGCATGGACTCGAAGAACAGGGGCCGGCCCGAGGTCAGCGTCTCGACACCGGGAAGCCTGGCGTCGAGGGCGACGCCGTCGAACCGGTCGAGGAAACCGCGGGGGAATCCGGTCTCCCAGGCGAGATAGAGGTGACGGCTGCTCAGCAGGTAGATGGCGAGCTGCCGGCCGCCGAAGGCCGGCAGCAGCTCCTCGGTGACCACGGCGGACACCTGACGGGCCGTGACCGCCTCGGTGAGCGCGATGGCGAGCGCGACCGGGCGGTACAGGGCGACGGCCCGGTCGGCCGGGGAGCCGAGTCCGGTGCCGGGGGCGACGAGGGATTCCGGGGCGTACGGGGGGTGGTCACCGGGGCTGAGGGCCACGGTCAGTCCGTCGGCCCCGGGATAGAGGGAGACCGACAGCCAGTCCCCGCCCCGGTCGACGACGAAGTGCACGGGATCGCTGGACAGCAGCGCGGCCCGGTAGTGGTCCTCGTAGGCGGCCTGCCCGAACCAGGACACCGCCTCCCACAGCACGCGGCCGACGAGTGCGGTGCGCGGCAGGCCGAGCAGGGTCTCGGCCTGGTGGTTGAGGTAGGTGACCCGGCCGAGGCGGTCGACGTTGCAGACGCCGTGCGGGAGCCGGTCCGCGGCCTCGGCGACGACGGGTCCCGCACCCAGGTCGATGAGGAAGCCGGTCAGGTGGGTGCCCGGCGGCCCGTCCCGCGGGCGGCCGCGCCGGCCGGTGATCTCCAGCAGATGCGGTCGTCCGTCGGCGCCCTGCAGCCGCATCCGGCGGCTGACCGGCCTGTGCGAGACGGCCGCCTGCCGGGCCAGGGCCCACAGCCCGTACGCGTCCTCCGGCTCGATCCGCGCGGCCACCGCCTCGACGGTGACCGGCAGTCGGTCGGGTGTGGTGCCGAGGATCGCGCACCAGCCCTCGTCGCCCGTGACCGTGCCGGCCTCCAGGTCCCAGTCGAAGGAGCCGATCCGTACCGGTGGGGCAGTGAGGGAGGGCAGGGTGACCGGCATCGGCTCGTCGTCCCACTCGATGCGCGGCCCGGCCGTCTCCATGGCGGCGAGGGTGGCGGCGAGGGTCTCCCCCACCTCGTGGAGGCGGCGGCGGTCGCCCTCGTCGACCGGGAGGCCGGGGGTGGCGGGGCGCACCACGGCGATCACCCCGAAGGTCTCCCGCTCGTGGGTGACGGGCACGTACAGCGAGGCGAAGGGGAAGGGCAGGCCGGCCATGAGCTGCGGGTAGCGGCGCATGGCCTCCTCCGCGTCGTGGAGGTAGACGGGCCGGCCCGAACGGTAGACGTCGGAGTGCGGGAAGGGCCGGTTCACGTGCATCCGGCCCCAGTGCTGGAACAGTTTCGCGGGCAGGCCGGCGAGCACGGCGAGACGCAGCAGTTCGGGGCTGCGGGAGCGCATGTAGAGACCGCCGGCGAAGCCGCCGACGGCCTCGATCGCGCTCACCTCCGCCTGGGCCAGCACCATGGACAGCTCCCCCGGCGCACGGCCGCCCCCGTCCGCCGCCGCGGGTACTGCTCCGGCCCGGCCGGACGGGTGGCGCCTGCCCGCACCGTTCCAGGTCACCTTGCCAGGATGCTCCCCGACGGCCGTGCTGCGCATCTCCGTGGCCCCCGGGCGGGCGGCCGGATCGCGACAGCCCTGGGTTCCGGGCGGTTGAGCTAGATTTGAGCCCGATCCGGACGACAAGGAGGCACACGGTGCCATCAGGGCAGCAGGCGCGTGCGCAGGCGGCGGCCATCACCCCGGGCCGGCAGTCGCCGGTGCCCGAGGCCGCGCCCGCGGACAGGGTCCGGGCCCTGTTCGGAAGCCACCGGTTGTCTCCGGGACAGCGCCGTATCGCGCAGTACATGATCGACCACCTGACCGAGGCCGCGTTCCTGTCGATCACGGACCTCGCCGAGCGGGTGGGCGTCAGCCAGCCGTCGGTGACCCGGTTCGCCACATCCCTCGGCTACAGCGGGTTCCCGGCGCTGCGTGAGGCGCTCCAGCCGATCGCGCTGAGCGCGGTCGCGGGCGCCCAGGAGACGCGCGAGCAGCTCCGCCGCAACGAGCTCCAGGCGGCCGTCGACGCGGAGATCGCGAACCTGGAGAGCCTGCGCCGGGTGTTCGCCGACACCGACCGGGTCCTGGACGTGGGCCGGGAGCTGGCCCGCTCGATGCCGCTGACGGTGCTGGGGCTGCGGATCTCGGTGTCGCTGGCCGAGTACTTCGCGTACGCGGCACGCCGTATCCACCCCGATGTGCGGCTGGTGACCCGTGGCGGCAGCGTCGCCTACGACGCGCTGCTGCAGTCGCGCGAGGCGGGCGGGACATGGGTGCTGGCGTACGCGATGCCGCGGCACGCGAACGAGACGCTCGCGGCGCTGCGGGCCGCGCGCAGCACGGGACTTCGCGTCGCGCTGATCACGGACCTGACGCTCGGTCCGCTCGTGGACGAGGCCGATGTGTCGCTGACGGCGGGCACCGGCTCTCGGCTCGTCTTCGACTCCTACTCGGCGCCGGGCGTGCTGTCGGCGGCCGTGCTCCAGGCGATGGCGGACGCGGATCCGGAGCGCACCCAGTCCCGTCTGGAGGGGTACGAGCAGGTCGCCGAGCAGCACGACTTCTTCCTTGAGGACTGACGGCCCGGCGGGCGACGACTTTCCGTGTGACCCGTGTGTTTCCCGGACATTTTCACGACCGTCGTTGCATGAAATTTTTCATACCCTTGCTTACTCGACGGTATATATATTTACTACTCCTGGCAGCGGGTCCTCGCGATCACGAGCACGCCCCTGCCCCGTGAACCGAACATCCCGAGACGGTGCTCCCTCCTCGCACCGGCCTCTGGTGTTCAATCCGGGCACCCGCCGTACCGCGGATGCCCCTGGCGGTCCCGGTCAACCCCTGGGCCGGGACCGCCACAAGCCTCTCGATCAGAGCCCGTCGGCATGACCCGGAAGCGACGACGATGTCCCAGACCTTCCCCGCCCTCGGACCGGACTGGCCCTGCCAGGTCAAGGCCCCCGGGACGCGCGACTGGGAGCGCACGGCCGCCCGGTGGCTCCGCGACCTGCTGCCGGCCCGATACGCGGGATACTCGCCGCTCACCCGCCACCCCGTCCTGCTCGCGCGCCACGCGCAGCTCCAGTTGCAGCACGAGGTGCGCACCGTGCACGTGGCGCTCCAGACGGCCCGTGCCGAGCTGCCGACACTGGGCCTCGCGGAAGCGGTCATCGAGAACAGCATCCGGATGTACGCCGTCGAGCTGGACCAGCTGAACCGCCTGGCGCGCGGCGTCAGGCTCGTCACCGACGCGCTGCGCGCGGAGGGCACCATTCCCGCGCCGCGCAGGCGCACACCCGTTCAGCGCGCGTCGTAGCCCCGCGGCTCCCGGCCGGGAATCGCAGCCGACCGGCGTCCCGCCCCGCCGCCGTCAGGCCATCTGCCTCCGCACCAGCTCGTACAGCCGCCCGTTCGGGTCGGCGAGCAGGTCCGCGGGGCGGCCCTCCTCCACGATCCGGCCGTCGGACATGACCAGCACCCGGTCGGCGTCCATGACCGTGGTGAGCCGGTGGGCGATCACCACGCGCGTGGCGCTCAGCTTGCGGGTGCTGTCCATCACCGTCCGCTGGGTCTCGTTGTCCAGCGCGCTCGTCGCCTCGTCGAAGAACAGGATGCGCGGGCGGCGGACCAGTGCCTGCGCGATCATCAGCCGCTGGCGCTGCCCGCCGGAGATCGCACCGCCGTTGGCGATCACGGTGTGCAGCCCCATCGGCATCCGCTTGATGTCCTCGGCGAGTCCCGCCATCTCGGCGGCGGCCCACACCTCCTCCTGGGAGAAGCTCTCGGCGCCCGATATGCAGTCCAGGATCGAACCGGTCAGCGGCTGGGCGTTCTGCAGGACGACGCCGCACTGGCGGCGCACCGCGGCGCGGTCGAGGGCGGAGAGGTCCTGGCCGTCGTAGAGCACCGAGCCGGCGTCCGGCCGGTCGAAGCCGATCAGCAGCCTCAGCAGGGTGGACTTCCCGCAGCCGCTGGGGCCGACGACGGCGACGAACTCCCCCGGCCGCACCTGGAGCGACACGTCGTCGAGCACCGCGGGGCCGTCCTCGGTGTAGCGGAACGACAGCTTGCGCGCCTCGATCTCACCGGACAGGACGCCCGGCTGGGCGCTCGCGCCCCGCACCTCGGGCGTCTCGTCGAGGATCGGACGCACCTGCTCGAACACGGGCAGCACGGCGACCGCCGAGACCAGTACGCCCGTCAGCTGGGTGACCGAGGTCAGCAGCATCGTCACGGCGGCGTTGAAGGTGAGGAAGTCACCGGCCGACATGCTGCCGCGGGCCGGGCCGGCCAGCAGCATGAACATGATGAGCGAGCACAGCGGCAGGTAGACCGCGTCCATCACGGTGGTGAGGTTGCGGATGCGCCCGACGCGCTGCTGGAGTTCGCGGGACCGGGCGAACTCCCGCGCCCACGCGGCGTACGCGAAGCTCTCCGCCGCGGCCACGCGGAGTTTGGGCAGCCCGCGCAGGGTCTGGAACGCCTGGTTGTTGAGCTTGTTCCCGAGCTCCACCAGCCGCCGCTGCCAGCGCACCTGCCACAGGCCCATCCCGAGGAAGAAGAGACCGATCACCAGCAGCATGCCCATGGCCGCGAGGGCGAGCGGCACGCTGTACCACAGCAGCAGGACCACGTTCATGGCGCCGACGGTGCTCGACTGCGCGGCGACCGGACCGATTCCCGACAGGACGCGGCGGATCGAGCTGATGCCCATCGCCGCGCTCGCCAGCTCGCCGGTGGAGCGCTCGGTGAAGAAGCGGGTCGGCAGCCTCAGCAGCCTGTCCCACACGGCCGGCTGGAGCGCGCTCTCGATCCGGCCCTCCATCCGCAGGATGGTGAGGTTCTGCAGGAGCATGAACGCGGCCGACACGACGCCGGCGATCATCACCGCGAGCGCCATCTGAACGATCAGGCCGGTCTCGGCACTCGGCACGTACACGCCGAGCACCTTTCCGGTGGCCACCGGCACCAGGGCGCCGACGCCGACCGTGACGAGGCCGGCGAGCAGCAGGTTGCGCACGTCCATGCGGGTGCCGCGCAGGCTGAAGCGCATCAGGCGCCACAGGCTCGCGGGCCGTTCGGGCAGCGGCCGGTAGAACATGACCGCGCGCGGCTCGAAGTCGTCGGCGTTCTCCTTGCCGATGCGGGTGCGGGTGCCGGTGACCGGATTGACGGCCTCGTAGCGTCCCCGTCGCCACAGCAGGGCGACCGGTGCCCCGGACGCGGCGCGGTGCCCCACCAGCGGGCCGCTGTCGGTGCGCCACCAGGCGCCGGTGAGGCGTACGGGCCGGGTACGGACGCGGGAGGCGATCGCGACGCGCTCGACGGGGCTGACGCGTTCCTCGTCGTCGGTGGTTCTCGGGGGCTCGGTGAGGGTGATCCCCGCGGCCTCGGCGACCCTGCGGCACACGGCGAACACGGCGTCGTCGCTGTCCCCGCCTGCCGTGCGGCGGGCGCCGCCGCGCCGGCCGATGGAGGCGATCAGCGCCTCGTCGGCCCGTGCGCGGACGTCCTCGCCCGCCTTGATGCCGGCCGCCGCGCGGTCCTCGTGGGCACGCTCCAGCTGTTCGATCCACTGGTCGACGGCGGACAGCAGCCGGTACTGCTGGTTGACCATCCGCTGCCACATCGCGCCCTCGACGAGCAGGTCGGCCGCCGCCTCCGCGCTGTAGGAGGCGCCGTAGCGGACGCTGCCCGGGTCGACGGGCATCCACAGGACGTCCTCGTCGGTCATGCCCGCGTCGGCGGGACGGCCGTCGAGCGGGGCCTCGAACAGGACGCCGAGGCTGCGTCCCACGCCGAGGGCGAAGGCGTGCTCCAACGGGCTCCAGGCTCCGTGGCCGTACGGGTCCTGGGCGGCGTACGGGTCATGGGCTGCGTACGGGTCGGGCACGTGGATGGCCTGGGTCGCGTACGGGTCCTGGCCGTAGGGGTCCCGGTACAGCTCGCGCAGGGCGATGCGGCGCAGCACGCACTCCTGCGAGGGGCGCCCGACGAGGGTGTGGCGCGGTCCCTCCACCGGGCCGAGCAGCAGCGTGCCGGGTTCGAGCCGGCCGAGGAAGTGCCAGTGGCCCTGTTCGACGGCGTCCACCGCGAACAGGTCGAGGAAGCCGCCGAGCACCAGCCACAGGACCTGCGGGCCTTCGAGGTGGAGGCTGCGCAGGCCGGTGCAGTCGACGGGCGCGCCGAGGTCCCCGAAGGCCTGGACCACCGCGTCGGTCGTCTCCGGCGTCCCCGCGGCGGCGGTGTGGCCTGCGTCCGGGTGTGCGGATGACACGTCAGTGCTCCTTGACCAGCTCGGCGTACGCGCCCTGGGCGGCGACGAGTTCCTCGTGCCGGCCGCGTTCGACGACCGTGCCGTGGTCGAGCACCACGATCTCGTCGCTGTCGCGCACGGTGCTCAGCCGGTGCGCGATCACGACGCACGCACAGCCGCGCCGGCGGATGTTGTCGATGATGACGCGCTCGGTCTCCGCGTCGAGGGCGCTGGTCACCTCGTCCAGCACGAGGATGCTCGGGCGGCGCACCAGGGCGCGGGCGATCTCCAGGCGCTGGCGCTGCCCGCCGGAGAAGTTGCGGCCGTCCTGTTCGACGCGGCTGTGGATGCCGTCCGGCCTGCGCCGGACGACGTCGAGGACGGCGGCGTCCTCCAGCGCGGCGACCACCGCCTCGTCGGTGAGCGAGGGGTCCCACAGCGCGACGTTGTCCCGGACGGTGCCCTCGAACAGGAAGATGTCCTGGTCGACGAAGGCGACGGAGGCGGCGACGGCGCTGCGGGAAATGTCCTCCAGCCGTTCGCCGTCGATCCGGATCGTCCCCTCCCACGGGGTGTACAGGCCCGAGATCAGGCGCGAGACCGTGGACTTGCCGCTGCCCGAGCCGCCGACGAGGGCGACCTGCCGGCCGGGCCCGACGGCGAGGGAGAAGCCGCTGAGCAGGGGTGCGTCGAGCGGGCTGTAGCCGAAAGAGATGTTCTCCAGCGTCACGTGGCCCTTGAGCCTGCGGGTGCTCGGGTCGGGCTCGTCGCGCGAGTACAGCGGGTCGACGGGGAAGTTCTCGACGTCCTTGAGCCGGGCGACGTCCGCGGCGAAGTCCTGGATGCGCCCGGCCACGCCGTTGAGGCGCGTGATGGGGGCGGTGAAGCGGGCGACGAGCGCCTGGAACGCGACGAGCAGGCCGATGGTGATGTGGCCCTCGACGGCCCGCAGGCCGCCGATCCACAGGATCAGCGCGCTGTTGAGGGTGGCCAGGGTGGGCGCGACGACGGACAGCACGGCGCTCGGCACGCCGAGGCGCTGCTGCACCTCCAGCGTGGTGGCGTGCTGGCCGGCCCAGCGGCGGAAGTAGCCGTCCTCGCCGCCGGTCGCCTTCATCGTCTCGATGAGCTGGAGACCGGTGTAGGAGGTGTTGGTGAGCCGGGCGTTGTCGGCGCGCAGTTTCTGCGTGTGGGTGGCCCGCAGCCGGACGACGATGCGCATGGCCACCACGTTGAGGAGCGCGATGAGCACGCCGACGACCGTGAGCTGGGGATCGTACGTCCACAGCAGCACGGCGTACAGGATGACCACGACGCCGTCGACGGCCGCCGCCGCGAGGTCGCGGGCCAGGGTCTCGGCCACCGCGTCGTTGGACTGGAGCCGTTGGACCAGGTCCGCGGGGCTGCGCTGGGCGAAGAAGGTGACGGGCAGCCTCAGCAGATGTCTGAGGAAGCGGGCGCTGCCCAGCGTGGACGAGATGATGCGCCCGCGCAGCAGGTTCGCCTGTTGCAGGCCGGTCAGTACGGCGGTGAGCGCCACGAGGGCCGCCAGCGAGGCGAACAGCGGCCCTAGCAGCGAGGTCTGTCCCCCGATCAGGAACATGTCGATGTACGTGCGGCTCAGCGCGGGCACCGCCGCGCCGACGGCGACGAGCAGGAGGCTGGCCAGCAGCGCGGCCAGCAGGGTGCCCGTGGTGCCGCGCAGCCGGGCGGGCACGGCCTTCATGATCCCGGGCCGGCGGCCGCCCTTGGTGAACGTGCGGTCGGGTTCGAAGACCAGGGCAACGCCGGTGAAGCTCGTGTCGAAGTCCTCCACGGACATGAAACGGCGCCCCTTGTCGGGGTCGTTGATGTGCACGCCGCGGCGGCCGAGGCGGCGGCCGGTGCCGTCGTAGACGACGTAGTGGTTGAACTCCCAGAACAGGATGGCCGGCGGCTGCACCTCGGCGAGGGCGGTGGCCTCCATCTGCATGCCCTTGGCCGCCAGGCCGTAGCTGCGGGCGGCCTTGAGGATGTTGCTGGCGCGTGAGCCGTCGCGGGAGACCCCGCAGGCGATGCGGAGTTCTTCGAGCGGCACATGCCGTCCGTAGTGCGCGAGCACCATGGCGAGCGCGGCGGCACCGCACTCGACGGCCTCCATCTGCAGGACGGTCGGCGTGCGGACGGGCTTGGGCTTCTGCTTCTGCTGCCGGCGGGGCGGCGGGGCGGCCCTGCGCGTACCGCGCCGTCCGCCGGGGGCCGGCTCGGGGCGGTGTCTGCGGCGGCCCGCGGGCGGCAGCTGCCGCTGGGCGGGGACGGTGTCGCGGTGTGTGCTCACGGCAGCAGCCAATCGATCGGATGCTGGGCGGCCAGGTGGATGTTGCCGCCGGCGAGGGTCATGGACTCGAGGGCGTACGGAGGGCCCTGCGAGGAGGACCAGTCGTAGCCGGACTCGGTGCCGGGGGACTTCTTCAGTTCGACCAGCACCGACACGGGCTGGCCGTCCTTGGAGAACTGCTCGCCCAGCTGGCTGCTGCCGAGGAATGCGGTGATGCGCTGGCGGGTCTGGGCGGTGCGGCCGACGGCCTTGACCCGGCCGCGCAGCACGCCGTACTCCTGCGCCGCCACGGACTGGACGGTGAGGTCGACGCGGGCGCCGAGGGACACGGCCGCGCCGCTCTGCGCGGGGACGTAGAGAACGGCCATCAGCGGGTCGTCCGGCTTGTCGACTCGTTCCACGGCGGCGACGTCGCTGCCGGTGGTGACGACGGAGCCGATCGCGGCGACGAGGGTGGTGAGCCGTCCGGCCGCGATCGTGCGCACGACGGCGTCGCCCTGCGCGGTGCGGACCTTGAGCAGGGGCGCGTCGGCCCCGACGCGGTCGCCCTCCTCGGCCAGCACCTCGGTGATCTGTCCCGAGACCGGGCTCTGCAGGACGTAACTGCCCTGGCCGTGGGTGAGGATGCCGGGTGCGGAGACGGTGGAGGTCACTGTCCCGGCGAAGGCCCAGACGGCGGCGGCGACCATGACGGCGACGGTCACGGCGAGGACGAGGAGGCCCTGCGGTCGCGCGAAGCGCACCGGGAGGTCGATGTCCTCCGGTGACTGCAGCTTGGAAAGGGCCTGTTGGCGGAACTGCACGACACTCTTCCCTCAACTGCCTGAACGGTACGGGTCCCCGGACTTTCCGGGGGCCGGAAACTGCGCACGGCCGTGCGCCCCGGAGCCTGGATCGTTCCGGGGCACACGGCTCGGCACTGCCGGCAGAGCGGGCCGGCGAGCCTTGAGAAGTCTTACAGACTGGCGACGAGGCCGTTCACCGGGCCGGTGATCGCGGCGGCGTTGATGCCGGTGGCACCCTCGACGACACCGGTGGCGGTGGCAACGGTGCCGGAGACCGGGGCGATGGTGTCAAGGGCGGCGACGGCGTTGCTCACCGTGGCGCTGTGCAGACCGCCGGCCACGTTGTCCAGCTCGCTGTCGGAGATCTCCTGGGTGGGGACGAAGTTCATGAGAAGCTTCCCTTCGGATGGATATTTCGAATTGACAGCGCCCGGTCGCACGGAATGAGCGTGTTGCCGGCCGCCCAGCGGGGTGGGGAGATTCCCGGATCCGGGAACCCAATGAAATCCCGCGGTGCGAAGGATCAAAACACGTAAGCGCGTTGAGCGGCCAATCGCGGTGACGACCGGGAGCCGGGATCCCGCCGCAATGGGTCGTCGTATTACCGCCGCGTGCACGCCCCTCCATGAATCGGTGCCACGTTCTTCACCTGATCGCCTCGCCGGACGTCGACGCGTGCGCTCCCTGCCGCGACGACGAAGGGGACATTCCCCCACAGAGTCAGATAATCGCTGGTCAGGGCGGGGCTGACGACGAGTAGACGGTGTGGTGCCTGCGCAGTCGCTGTGCAGATTCGCGACAGGGGAAGGTCACTTGACGGGGCGTCACGCGGCGTTCACGCACCGAGGGGCGCGGCGCGTGTGCCGCGCCCCTCGGACGGTGAATCGGATCACCGGGCCATTACGGTTCATAAGGCCGGTGCATTTTCGGATATGCCGGACCGGGTGGACCCGGCGTGGGGAAAAGCGAGGGAAATCAGCCGCCCGCGGTGATCTCGGGTGCAGCCGGGGTGATCCGGGCGTGCAGGGCTGCGGCATACGCTTCGTCGGGGTCGAGCCTGCGCAGTTCCTCCGCGATCAGCTCGGCCGTGGTGCGCACTTTCAGGGCGAGCACGCGGTTCGGCTGGCCCGGGATGGAGAGCCGGGCCACGGGCCCTTCGGGACGGTCGATGTGGATCTCGCCGTCGGCGGTGCGCAGGCGTACGGCCGTGACGACCGGGCCGGCGGTGACGACCTGTTCGACGGGCACACCGAGCCGGTCGGCGAACCAGCGGGCGAGCAGCTCGGCGCTGGGGTTCTCCGCCTCGCTCTCCACGACGGCCGAGACGACCTCCGCCCGCGCCTGGTCGAGCGCCGCCGCGAGCATGGAGCGCCACGGGGTGAGCCGCGTCCAGGCCAGGTCGGTGTCGCCCGGCTCGTAACCGGAGGCGCGCGCGGCCAGCTCCCGCAGCGGCTCCTCGACCGCGTACGCGTCGGTGATACGGCGCTGGGCGAGCGCGCCGAGGGCGTCCTTGGCAGGCACCGGCGGCGCGTCGACGGGCCACCAGACGACGACGGGCGCGTCGGGCAGCAACAAGGGGAGGACCACGGAGTCGGCGCGGTCCGCCAGTTCGCCGTGGAGCCGCAGCAGGACCGTCTCCCCCGCTCCCGCGTCGCCGCCCACACGGACCTCGGCGTCGAGGCGCGTGTCGTGGCGGTCGCGCGGGGAGCGGGCATGGCGCTTGATGACGACGAGCGTGCGCGACGGGTGCTCGCGCGAGGCGTCGCCGGCGGCCTTGATGGAGTCGTAGGCGTTCTCCTCGTCGGTGACGATGACGAGGGTGAGCACCATGCCGACGGCGGGCGTGCCGATGGCGCGGCGGGCCTGGACCAGGGCCTTGTTGATCTTGCTGGAGGTGGTGTCCGTGAGGTCGATCTTCATGGCCTGCGCCAGCTCCGTCCGTCTCGTGCGAGCATGTCGTCGGCTTCCTCCGGTCCCCAGGTGCCCGCGGCGTACTGGGCCGGGGAGCCGTTCGCGTCCCAGAACCGCTCGATGGGGTCGAGGATCTTCCAGGACTCCTCCACCTCCTCCGTGCGCGGGAAGAGGTTGGCGTCGCCCAGCAGGACGTCGAGGATCAGCCGCTCGTACGCCTCCGGGCTGGACTCGGTGAACGACTCGCCGTAGGCGAAGTCCATCGTCACGTCGCGCAGCTCCATCGAGGTGCCGGGCACCTTCGAGCCGAACCGCAGGGTCACGCCCTCGTCCGGCTGCACGCGGATGACCAGGGCGTTCTCGCCCAGCTCCGCCGTGGCCGTGGAGTCGAACGGGGAGTGCGGGGCGCGCTGGAAGACGACCGCGATCTCGGTGACGCGGCGGCCCAGCCGCTTGCCGGTGCGCAGGTAGAAGGGGACGCCCGCCCAGCGGCGGTTGTCGATCTCCAGCCTGAGCGCCGCATAGGTGTCGGTCTTCGACCGGGGTGCGATGCCCTCCTCCTGGAGGTATCCGATGACGCGCTCGCCGCCCTGCCAGCCGCCCGTGTACTGGGCGCGCACGGTGTGCCTGCCCAGGTCGTCGGGCACCTTGACGGCCTTGAAGACCTTCAGCTTCTCGGTGACGAGGGAAGCGGCGTCGAAGGACACCGGCTCCTCCATGGCGGTCAGCGCGAGCAGCTGGAGCAGGTGGTTCTGGATCACGTCACGGGCGGCGCCGATGCCGTCGTAGTAGCCGGCACGGCCGCCGATGCCGATGTCCTCGGCCATCGTGATCTGCACGTGGTCCACGAAGGACCGGTTCCAGACGGGCTCGAAGAGGGTGTTGGCGAAGCGCAGCGCCAGGATGTTCTGGACGGTCTCCTTGCCCAGGTAGTGGTCGATGCGGAAGACCTCGTCCGGGGCGAACACCTCGTGCACGATGGCGTTCAGCTCGCGGGCGCTGGCGAGGTCGTGGCCGAAGGGCTTCTCGATGACGGCACGCCGCCAGGAGCCGCGGGGCGCGTCGGAGAGTCCGTGGTCCTTGAGCTGCTGGACGACCTTGGGGAAGAACTTCGGCGGCACCGACAGGTAGAAGGCGAAGTTGCCGCCCGTGCCCTGTGCCTTGTCCAGGTCCTCGACCGTGGCCCTCAGCTGCTCGAAGGCCGCGTCGTCGTCGAAGTCTCCCTGGACGAACCGCATTCCGTCGGCCAGCTGCTGCCACACCTCCTCACGGAACGGCGTGCGCGCGTGCTCCATGACGGCGTCGTGGACCTCCTGGGCGAAGTCCTGGTCGGCCCAGTCCCGGCGGGCGAAGCCGATGAGCGAGAAGCCCGGCGGCAGCAGTCCGCGGTTGGCGAGGTCGTAGACGGCGGGCATCAGCTTCTTGCGGGAGAGGTCTCCGGTGACTCCGAAGATCACGAGTCCGGAGGGCCCGGCGATACGGGGCAGCCGCCGGTCGAGCGGGTCCCGCAGCGGATTCGCCCAGCCGCTGTTCTCTGACATGAGGGTCAGGCCTCCTTGAGCGAACGGCTTCGAGTGCGTTCCGTTTCCGAGGATCGCATCTCGCCCGATCTTGTGCGGCTACATCAGCGCAGCGACGCGTCGATCCATTCCCCTGCGGCCCGAACGGCGGCACACGCGGTGCGTCGCCCGGCGCCGGGCCGCCGGTCCGCCCGCCCGCAACACGCTCTTGCCCCTGGGCCCGTTGCGCCGAACAGTACGTGCCATGGCGACAGTTGTGCTGGTGGGGACGCTGGACACCAAGGGCGAGGAGTACGGCTGGCTGCGCGAGCGGCTGATCGACGGCGGGGTCGACGTGGTGGTCGTCGACACGGGGGTGGTCGGCCGGCCACGCTTCGCCGCGGACGTCCCGCGCGAGGAGGTGGCGCGCGCCGCCGGGACGGATCCGGCCGCGCTGCGTGCACAGGGGGACCGCGGGACGGCCGTGACGGCGATGGCCCGCGGGGCGGCCGAGGCCGTCGCGCGACTGTACGCGTCGGGCCGGCTGCACTGCGTCCTGGCGATCGGCGGCAGCGGCGGCACCTCCATCGCGACCCGTGCGATGCGCGGGCTGCCGCTGGGCGTACCGAAGTTGATGGTCTCCTCGATGGCGGCGGGAAACGTGTCGCCGTACGTGGGGACCACGGACATCACGATGATGTACAGCGTCGTCGACATCGCCGGGATCAACTCGGTCTCGGCGCCGGTCTTCGCGAACGCCGCCGACGCGGCAGTGGGCATGGCGAAGGGTTTCGCGGCGGGCCGCCGGGCGTTGGGCCCCGCCGATCTGGCCGCGGGCGAGCGGCCTGTGGTGGCGACGAGCATGGCGGGTGTGACGACGCCCGGCGTCGACGCGGCCCGGGCGCGGCTGACCGAGCTGGGCTACGAGGTCCTGGTGTTCCACGTCAGCGGGGCCGGCGGGCGGACGCTGGAGTCGCTGGCCGGTCAGGGGCTGTTCGCCGGCGTGCTCGACCTGACGCTGAGCGAGCTGGCGGACGACCTGACCGGCGGCATCCTGTCGGCGGGACCCGACCGGCTCACCGCCGCGGGGCACCACGGTGTGCCGCAGGTGGTGAGCCTGGGCGCGCTGGACATGCTGAAGTTCGGCCCGCCGGACACGCTTCCGGCCGCGATGCGCGACCGCCACGTCCTGGTGCACAACCCGTCGATCACCGTGGTCCGCACGACGGCGGAGGAGTGCGCCGAGCTGGGCCGGCGGGTCGCCGCGAAGCTCCGTGCGGCCGCGGGCCCGGCCGAGGGGTGCGTCCCGCTGCGCGGCCTGTCGACCCTGGGCGGCCCGGGCGGCCCGTACCACGACCCGGCGGCGGACGCGGCCCTGTTCGGCGCGCTGCGGGAGGGGCTGCGGGGCAGCGCGGTCACGGTGACCGGGCTGCGGGGCAGCGCGGTCACGGTGACCGACATCGACGCGGACATCAACGACGCGTCCTTCGGCCGGGCGGCGGCGGACCGCATGCACCGGATGATCATGCAGCGCCCGGCCGTCCGGACCTGACGGGGCCCGTGTCCGGCCGGGCATCGCGGGCCCGACGCGGCATCGCGGCCCGACGCGGCCCCGGCTCGGGCTGCCCATGCCGAACGCCGCACCTGGCTGGTGCCGGCGTCCCGGCCGGTTCACGGGCTCAGTTCGGCTGCGGCGGCAGCAGCTGCTCGGTCCACAGGGTCTTGCCCGACTCGGTGTACCTGCTCCCCCACCGGTGCGTGAGCTGGGCGATCAGGAAGAGTCCGCGGCCGCCCTCGTCGGTGAGGCGCGCCCGCCGCAGATGCGGATGGGTCTGGCTGGGGTCGGACACCTCGCACACCAGCCGCTGGTCCCGGATGAGCCGGACGCCGACCGGTCCGCCCGCGTACCGGATGGCGTTGGTGACCAGCTCGCTGACGATCAGTTCGGTGGTGAAGACGAGTTCGTCGAGGCCCCACCGCGCCAGCCGGCGGGCGACCTGTGCCCGCGCGTCCGCCACGACCTTCACGTCCGCCGGGAACTCCCAGGTGGCGACGGCCTCTTGAGGGGTGACGGCCACCCGGGCCAGCAGCAGGGCGGCGTCGTCGTCCGGAGGCTCGGCCAGGAACGGGACGAGCATCTCCCGGCCGATCTCGGGCACCGCCCGGGCCCCGTCGACGGCCTCCTCGCACAGGTACGTGGTCACCCGGCCCGCGCCGCCTGCCTCCGCGGACAGCGATCCGGCGGTGAACGCCATGAGGTCGCCCGGCCGGAGCTCCACCTCCACCGGTTCGAAGAGGGCGCCCTCCCTGCCCAGCGCGGGGCCGGCCGGCAGCTCGACCGGCGCGGCGCCGCCGGTGGCCCGGGCCAGCACGGGCGGCACGTGACCGGCGCTGGCCATCGTGCACCGCGCGCTGACCGGGTCGTAGACCGCGTACAGGCAGCTCGCCCCGCGGACGGTGCCCTCGGTGCCGCCCGACTGTTCGTCCTCCGCCAGCCGTACGACGAGGTCGTCGAGGTGGGTCAGCAGCTCGTCCGGCGGCGGGTCGAGATCGCTGAGCGTGCGCACGGCGGTGCGCAGGCTGCCCATCGCGGCGGCCGCGTTGAGGCTGTGGCCGCGCACGTGACCGGCGACGAAGGCGACCCGCGACGAGGAGAGCGTGATCACGTCGAACCAGCTGCCGCCGGTGCCGGCGAGCGTCCTGCCGGGCACGTAGATCCCCGCCGTCTCGGCGGCCGTCACCTTCAGCAGCGGGCGCGGCAGCAGACTGCGCTGCAGGGTCTCGGCGGTGCGGCGTTCACGCGTGTACCGGCGGGCGTTGTCGATGGCGAGCCCGGCCCGGGAGCAGATGTCCTCCGCGACGGCGGCGTCCTCGGCGTCGAACGGGACCCGGTCGCCGCTCCGCCAGACCGAGATCGCGCCGAGGACGTGCCCGCGGGCCTGCAGGGGCACCACCATGTACGAGGCGGCACGGTCGGTGAGCACGAGACGCACCCGGTCCGGGTCGTCGGCGATCCTGGGCCGCAGCTCCGCCAGGTCGGCGACGATGACGGCGGACCCGAGCCGCAGCCGGTCGCTCTCGTAGCCCCGTACGCGGATGACGGAGCCGGGCGGGTACAGCTCGTCGGGCCATCCGCCCTCGGCCGCGACGGCCGCGACCCGGCACAGCGGCGCCCCCGTCGCGAAGGCGCCCGGTTCCTCGCCCACCAGCACGGTCTCCGTGATGTCCACGGCGGCCAGGTCGGCGAACGCCGGGACCAGCAGGTCCGCCAGCACCTGTGCGTTGCGGGAGACCTCCAGCGACCGGCCGAGCGCGGAGGCCGCCGTGGCGACGAGTGCCGCGCGTCTGCGGGAGCGTTCGTGCTCGGTCACGTCGGTGAACGTCACGGCGACGCCGCGCACGGCTCCCTCGGCGCCCGGCAGCCTGACCGCGGACAGCGAGATGGTCCGCTCGCGTTCGGGGGCTGCGGCGAACCGCGCCGAGGTGACGAAGTCGACGAGCGGCTCGCCGGTCGTGGCGACACGGCGGAGCCGGTCCTCGACGACCTCGGCGTCCTCGGCCACCAGCAGCTCCCCGAGCCGCATCCCGAGGGCGCCGCCGGAGGGATCGTGCCGCGCCGACGAGAACCGCACGTCTCCGGGCAGCGGGGTGACGCGCGTCAGGCGCAGCTCCGTGTCGTGGATGGCGAGCCCGATGCCCGTCTGGGAGAACAGTGCGCCGACGAGGGCCTCGTTCTCCTCGCGCCGGTCGGCGTGTTCCGCGGCGGTGATCCGCAGCAGGAACCGCGCAGGCAGCGACCCGTCGATCGGCAGCAGATCGAGTTGCACGGGGACCGGACCGGCGGGGCCGCGGACCGAGGCACGCATTGAGCGGGGGCGGTCGTCGGGCGTGGTGCCCCGCAGTCGTGTCCAGTCGCCCTCTTCGGTGAAGAGCACGCCGACGTCGCGTCCGCCGATCCCGGCTGCGGGGGCTGCGAGCAGCTCGGCGGCGGCTTCCGTGCAGGCGAGCACGGTACCGGCGTCGTCGAGCACGAGCAGTGCGCCGTCCTCCGGGCGGTCCGGTCCGCTGCCGGGGCCATGGCCGCTGGTGCTCACTCGTCGATCACTCCCAGGGGGCCGTCGGTCCCTGCCCGGTGCCGGTGCACGACCGGCCTCGGGCGGCGCCCCGTCCCGGCCGGTGTCCGGCGACGGCTCTGCGCTCGTGCCACGCGCCTCTCATTGAACTCCAACGGCCCCGCCGCCGCTCGGCGAACGCGGCGACGCGCCGGTGCGTCGAAAATGCGCGCGGCACACGCGCATGATCGGCGTTTCGGCGGGTACCGCGTAGGGCCCCCGGTCCCGGTACGGCCGGCAGATGCCACGGCGTTTCGTCGGGGTTCGTCGCCCTGGGGTACGGGCCGGGCAGAGAACGACGGCACGAAGGAGGTGCGCTCTCCATGGAGCGTGGCAGCAACCGCGTGAGCCCGCGCAAGGACGACGAGATGAAGCACGAGGTGCAGGACTACCTGCGGTCACGGCAGCAGCACACCCGCATCGAGCTGGCGAACGACCCCGAGCCGGGTGCGGACGACGCCGGGCTCGGCGCGTCCGAGGAGGCCGGCGGCCCCGGCCCCCGGCGTATGCGCGAGCGCTGAGGCGGACGGCGAGCCGGGGCGGGCCCGGACGGCCGGGCTCATCCCTTGCCCGACGTCAACAGGCGCTCCAGGTCCCGCGACGCCTGGCGGGCCCGGTGGCGCGCCGACGACGCCGCGGCGTCCGCCGTACGGGCCCGGTCGCGTGCCGCGCGGGCCTCCTTCTCTGCGGCGCGCAGGTCAGACCTGGCCTCTGTCAGCTCCTCGGTCAGCGCCTCGACCCGTTCGGCCGCCCCCGCTGTCCGTGCCTCCGCGCGCTCGCTCTCCTCGGCGGCCCGCGCGTGCTCCGCCTCGCGGTCACGCGCTTCCTGTTCAGCCGATTCGGCCGCCCTACGGGCCTGCTCCCGCTCCTCGCGACGGGCCTTGTCCTCCTGTGCCCGACGGGCCTCGTCCCGTTCCGCGCGCCGCTCCCGCTCACGCCGACCCGCCGTGCGTTCCCCGGCCTCGGCCTGTGCCTTCCCGCCCGGCTCGGGCGCGCGGGCGCGGTCCGCCACGACGCCGGGGCCGGCCACCGCGGCCGCGAATCCCACGGGCGGCGTCAGCGGCCGGTCGAGATGGCCCGCCGCCCATTCCTCGGCCGCCGCCGGGTCGGCGAGCACGGCGTGCAGGGTGCCCTCGATCTCCCGCAGGGCGGCCTCCCCCACCTGCTGCCCTTCCGCCGCGGCCAGGTCGCGTGCCTCGCGGGCGAGCGCGGCGACCAGGAGGTGCTGCTGCCGGCTCAGCTCGCGCAGCTGCTCGCCGTCGAGGCCGCGGTGGGCGCTGCGCAGGCCCTCGCCGAGGCCGAGCAGCGGCTGGACCCGTTCCGGGTCGCGGCGCACCAGGAGGTTGCCCGCCCAGGCCGAGACGGTGGGGCGCCGCAGCGCCTTGATGCGCTGCGCGAGGCGGGCGTCCCCGGCCCTGCGGGCCTCGGCCGCACGCGCGTTGCGCGCCGCGGTGAAGTCCTGCGGGCGCAGCCCGTACAGCTCGTCGAGGATGCTCTGAAGGTCCACGGTCCTCCTTGCGGCCCCGTCGCCCCCTGCCCTCGTCCGGAAGGGCTCACGACCAGGATGGCCCACGCCCTCGGTTCGCCGTACCGACGCCGTGCGGTGCGGCGTATGCGCGCCTCCGGGAGACCGCGCTCAGGCTCCGTCGGCCGCCGCGCGCAGGGCCGCCACGTCCAGCTTGCCCATGGAGAGCATCGCCTTCATCACCCGCTGGGCGCGCTCGGCGTCGGGGTCCCTCAGCAGCTCCTCCAGCACGGCCGGCACCACCTGCCACGACAGCCCGTACTTGTCCTTGAGCCACCCGCACGGGCCCTCCTGCCCGCCCTCGGACAGCGCGGTCCAGTAGTAGTCGACCTCCTCCTGGTCGGCGCAGTCGATCAGGAAGGACACCGCCTCGTCGAAGGTGAACTCGGGACCGCCGTTGATCGCGGTGTACGGCTGGCCGTCGAGCACGAAGTCCACGGTCAGCACGGTCCCGGCCGGACGCGGACCCGCCTCTCCGTAGTAGGAGACGTGGGTGATCCGGGAGTTGGGGAAGACCGAGACGTAGAACTCGGCGGCCTCCTTGCCCTGCGTGTCGAACCAGAGATTGGGCGTGATCCTGGGCATGTCGTTCTCCTGACCGGGTGGGTCGGACGGTTCCGTGACGGTTCAGACCGCCCGGCCGTCCGGAACTCATCGTCGCCCGCCGCCGGACCTCCCGGAAGGGTCACCGAGTGCGCGGCCCGTGGTCCCGGCGGAGGATGGAAGCGATGACCGGATCCGTGACGCTGATCAGTGAGAGCCCGGAGGACCCGTTCTCGCTGGGTCGCGCAGTCTCCGTGGTGCTGGATCCGCACGGGCGGGTCACCGGCTGGAGCGACCGCGCCGAGGCGCTGCTCGGCTACTCGGCCCGCGAGGCCCTCGGCCGGGACGCCGTCGAACTGCTGGTGGACCCTCAGGACGAGGCGGTCGTCCTGGAGGGCGCGGCGGCGTGCGTGCGCGACCGGGGCTGGTTCGGGGTGGTGCCCGTACGCGTCAAGGAGGGGCGCACCCTCGGTTTCGGGGTCCGCGCCCGGTTCGTGACGCGGGACGGCGGGGACACGGAGTGGTTCCTGGTCGGTGCCCCGGCGGCCGAGGTCGTTCAGTGGGAGATCGACCGCTCGGTGATGGACGGCCTCTTCCGCAGGTCCCCGATCGGGCTCGCGGTCCACGACACCGATCTGACCATCCTGCGCATCAACCGGGCGATCGCCCGTATCGGCGGCATCGAGGCGGAGCAGGCGCGCGGGTTCCGGATCGGGGACTTCCTCGTCCGCGCGGACGCGGACACGGTGGACGACCGGCTGCGGGAGGTGCTGGACACCGGCGAGCCGCTGATCTTCACCGAGCAGTCCTGCCGGCTGCTCGCCGCGCCCGCCAGAGAGCGGATGGTCGACGTGTCCGCGTTCCGCCTGGAGGACTCCACAGGCCGGGTGCTCGGAGTCACCCAGCTGGTCGAGGACGTCACCGACCGCTACCGGGCCCGGCGCAGGCTGGCGCTGCTCAGCGCCGCGGGTGCGGGGATCGGCACGACGCTGGACGTGGGGACGACCGCTTCGGAGCTCGCGGAGGCGGCCGTGCCGGGACTGGCCGACTGCGTCTCGGTCGACCTGCTGGAACAGGTCAGCCGCGGCGAGGAGCCGGTTCCGGACAGCAGGGGAGACGCGGTGCGCAGGACGGCGCTGCACAGCGTCGAACCCGAATCCGAAGGGATCATGTTCCCGGTGGGCACGCTCACCACCTTCGCTCCGGGCACACCGCAGGCGCGCTGCCTGTCCGGACGGCGTCCCGTCCTCGAACCCTTCGTCGACCTGTCGAAGGCGCTGGCGGGTCTGGGCCGCGCGGAGGCCGCGGCGCGGCGCGGAGTGCACTCGCTGATGGTGGTGCCCCTCACCGCGCGCGGTCTCGTGCTCGGGTGCATGAGCCTGTGGCGCTCCCGGCTGCCCGAGCCGTTCGAGCAGGACGACCTGACGCTCGCGGGCGAACTGGCCGCGCGGGCCGCCGTGTCCATCGACAACGCACGCCGGTTCACACAGCAGCGCAGGACGGCGCTGGCCCTGCAGAGGCGGCTGATGCCGCGGGAAATGCCGGAGCATCCCGCGGTCCTCGTCGCCCATCGCTACCGTCCGGCCGGCGGCGCGGCCGGGGTCGGCGGCGACTGGTTCGACGTGGTCCCCCTGTCCGGTGCGCGGGTGGCCCTCGTCATCGGCGACGTGGTGGGGCACGGCATCAACGCGGCCGCGACCATGGGGCGTCTGCGTACGGCGGTGCACACCCTGGCCGACCTGGATTTCGAACCGGACGAGGTCCTCTCCCATCTCGACGACCTCGTCACCCGTCTCGCCGGCGAGCAGGAGCCGGACGACGAGGGAGCGGCCGGGGAGCAAGTGGTGGGCGCGACCTGCCTGTACGCGGTGTACGACCCGGTGGCCCGGCAGTGCTGCATCGCGCGGGCCGGGCATCCGCCGCCCGCGGTGGTGGGTCCCGACGGTGCCGTGACCGTTCCGGAGCTGCCCATCGGGCCGCCGCTGGGCCTCGGCGGACTGCCGTTCGAGACCGCGGAACTGACGCTGCCGGAGGGCAGTGTGGTCGCGCTCTACACGAACGGGCTCGTCGAGGGCGAGGAGCACGACATGGAGGCGGGGATCGCCCGCCTGTGCGCGGTGCTCGGCGGGTCCGGCGGGCGGCAGCTGGACGACATGGCCGAGGATGTCGTCGACGCGCTGCTGCCCGCCCGGCCGAGTGACGACGTGGCGCTCCTGCTGGCACGCACGAGCAGGCTTTCGCCGGATCTCGTCGCGACGTGGGAGCTCACCGCGGAGGCCACGGCGCCCTCGAAGGCCCGTCGGCTGACGGCCGACCAGCTGGCTGTGTGGGGCCTGGAGGAGCTGGTGTTCACGACCGAGCTGATCGTCAGCGAGCTCGTGACCAACGCGTACCGCTACGCCGGGGGCCCGGTGACGCTGCGGCTGATCCACCATCACCGGTTGATCTGCGAGGTCAGCGACCCGAGCAGCACCTCCCCCCACCTGCGGCGCGCCCGCTCCACCGACGAGGGCGGCCGCGGCCTGCTGCTCGTCGCCCAGCTGACGGAGCGCTGGGGCACGCGGCATGCGCGCGAGGGCAAGACGGTGTGGACGGAGCAACTGCTCCCCCCGACACCGGGCAGCCCGGTCCTGTGACCCCGACGCGCGCGCCGTCGGCCGCGCGGCCGCCGCACGACGGTCGCGCCACGACACCCAGCGCGGCTACGGAGACGGCAGCCGCCGACGGCGTCGCGGCGGAGGCGCGGCATCGCCTCCCGCCGGCCCCGCCCGTCACGCCGGGGCCGGGGTGGCCGTCGGGGGCGTCGGCGTGGGGGGAAGGGTGGGCGTGAGCGCCGCGGTGACGGCGTCGGCGCGGCGGGCGAAGACGCGCAGGCCGGAGCCGTCCGTACCGGCCTTGAGCAGCCGCCGCGCCGACGCCACCGTGGCCACCGCCGACAGCGTCATGCCCGCCTGGCCGCACTGCCGGTGCGCCCGCAGCACGGCGCTGAGCGCCGCCGCGCTGATCACGGACGTCCGGAGCTCGATCACCACGGCTCGCGGCAGATGGGACCGGACGACTTCTGCGAGCTGCTGCGACACCGTGGCGCGGTCGCTGATCATGACGTCGCCGTGGAGCGTGACGACCAGTACGCCACGGTCGAGCGTGTGGGTGAGCACCATGAGCCATCCGATCCGGGGGTTTTTGGGATTTGCCTCATTTAGGGGCCCGGCGGACGCCGCCGCAACACGCCACACCACAACCGGGCGAACCACCCCCCGCCCACACCCTCCGACCAGCGCTTTCCCCGGGATGGCGCGACTCGTCTCCTTGACCCCGACCACCGCGCCGTTGACATCACGGTTCGCCCCGGTTTCACCCCGCCGTGTCCGGACCGTGATCCTCAATTTCAGCTCAGATGTGGTGACGAACCCGCACCCCCTTCTCTAGGGTCCTCACAATCGAGAGCGGCGGATCAGGGACCACGGTCTCGGTGCGGGAGCAACACGCAGCCCCCACGGGCGTCACAGGCTCCCCCGGATCGTTGGAACAGAGGATGTCGCACCATGAAGTCCCGTAAGCCGGCCACGTTCGCGGCGATCACCGTGATCGCGGTCGCTCTCACCGCCACCTCCTGCAGCGGCGAGGAGAGTTCCCCCGGTGACTCTCCGTCCAGCAGCACGCGTTCCCTGGACCAGCCCAAGCTGCCCACCTACAAGGTCGCCACGGACGTCTCGTTCGACTCCCCGACCCTGGCCCGGGCGCAGGAGGCCGGCAAGCTCGTGATCGGCGTCAAGAACGACCAGCCCTTCCTCGGCTACCAGGACGAGAACGGCCAGCGGTCCGGCTTCGACATCGAGATCGCCAAGATGGTCGCCGCGGACCTCGGCTTCGCGCCCCGTCTGATCCAGTTCAAGACGATCGACACCCGCAGCCGTGAAGCGGCCATCGCCAACGGCGAGGTGGACCTGTACGTCGGCACGTACACCATCAACGACGAGCGCAAGAAGAAGGTCGGATTCGCCGGCCCGTACTTCATGGCCGGCGCCGACCTGCTGGTCCGCAAGGACGACCGCACCATCGGCGGCCCGTACTCCCTCCAGGGCAAGACGGTCTGCTCGGTCAAGGGCGCGACCGCCCTGCGGGAGATCCAGAAGCCCGAGTACAACACCCGGACCGTCGAGACGAACAAGTACAGCGAGTGCGTCAAGCGGCTCCTCGACGGCGACGTCGACGCCGTGACCACGGACGACGCCATCCTCATGGGCTACGCGGCGCAGGCGCCGGACAAGCTGAAGGTCGTCGGCAACCCGTTCACCGAGGAGCCGTACGGCATCGGGATGGCCAAGGACGACAAGGCGCTGCGCAACGCGGTGTCGGACTCCATCGAGGCGCACGACGCGAGCGGCGACCACGAGAAGGCGTACGACGCGACGCTGGGTCTGTCGGGCTCCAAGTACGCCGGTACCCCGCTCGTCGAACGCTACTGAGACACCGTCACGAAGGGGCGGCCACCCGGTCATCGGGTGGCCGCCCCTTCGTCGTGCGGCTGCCCTTCGTCGTGCGGCCGCCGTCGTGGCGCACGAGCCGCCCCGTCGCAGGCGCACAGCCGCCCGCGCCCGGCAACGGGTCCGCCCCGGCTGGGCGCGGTGCCGGCCGGGGCGGATCGGGGTGCGGCGGCGTCAGCCGAGCGTGGCGAGCGCCTGATTGAAGGTGGCCGAGGGACGCATCACGGCCGCGGCCTTGGCCGGGTCGGGCTGGTAGTAGCCGCCGATGTCGGCCGGGGAGCCCTGGACGGCGATCAGCTCGTCGACGATGGTCCGCTCCTGCTCGCTCAGCGTCTTGGCCAGGGGCCCGAACGCCTCCGCGAGCCGCCCGTCGACGGTCTGCCGGGCCAGCTCCTGCGCCCAGTACAGGGCCAGGTAGAAGTGGCTGCCACGGTTGTCGATGCCACCGAGCCTGCGGCTGGGCGACTTGTCCTCGTTGAGGAAGGTGCCGGTCGCACGGTCCAGCGTGTCGGCGAGGACCTTGGCGCGGGCGTTGCCCGTGGTCGTCGCGAGGTGCTCGAAGCTGACCGCCAGCGCGAGGAACTCGCCCAGGCTGTCCCAGCGCAGGTAGTTCTCCTTGACGAGCTGCTGCACGTGCTTCGGGGCGGAGCCGCCGGCGCCCGTCTCGAAGAGGCCGCCGCCGTTCATCAGCGGGACGACCGACAGCATCTTGGCGCTGGTGCCCAGCTCCAGGATCGGGAACAGGTCGGTCAGGTAGTCGCGCAGCACGTTGCCGGTGACGGAGATGGTGTTCTCGCCGCGGCGGATGCGCTCGACGGAGAACCTGGTCGCCTCGACCGGGGACAGGATCCTGATGTCCAGGCCCTCGGTGTCGTGCTCCGACAGGTACGCCGTGACCTTCTCGATCAGCTGCGCGTCGTGCGCGCGGCCCTCGTCCAGCCAGAAGACGGCCGGGTCGCCGGTGGCGCGCGCGCGGGTGACCGCGAGCTTCACCCAGTCCTTGATCGGGGCGTCCTTGGTCTGGCACATGCGGAAGATGTCGCCGGCGCCGACGACCTGCTCCAGCACGGCGTTGCCGTCGGCGTCGACGACGCGCACGGTGCCGGTGGTCGGGATCTCGAAGGTCTTGTCGTGGCTGCCGTACTCCTCGGCCTTCTGTGCCATCAGGCCGACGTTGGGTACGGAGCCCATGGTGGCCGGGTCGTAGGCGCCGTTGGCGCGGCAGTCGTCGATGACGGCCTGGTAGACGCCCGCGTAGCTGCTGTCCGGGAGGACGGCGAGGGTGTCGGCCTCCTGGCCGTCGGGGCCCCACATGTGGCCCGAGGTGCGGATCATGGCCGGCATGGAGGCGTCGACGATGACGTCGCTCGGCACGTGCAGGTTGGTGATGCCGCGGTCGGAGTCGACCATCGCGAGGGCCGGGCCCTCGGCGAGCTCGGCGTCGAAGGACGCCTTGATCTCGGCGCCCTCGGGCAGGGCCTCGAGGCCCTTGAAGAGGCCGCCGAGGCCGTCGTTCGGGGTGAGACCGGCCTTGGCGAGCGCCTCGCCGTACTGCGCGAAGGTCTTCGGGAAGAAGGCGCGCACGACGTGGCCGAAGACGATGGGGTCGGAGACCTTCATCATCGTGGCCTTCAGGTGCACGGAGAACAGCACGCCCTCCGCCTTGGCGCGCGCGACCTGGGCGGTGAGGAACTCGCGCAGCGCGGCGACGCGCATGACGGACGCGTCGACGACCTCGCCCGCGAGGACGGGGACGGACTCGCGCAGCACGGTGGTGGAGCCGTCGTCACCCTTGAGCTCGATGCGCAGGGTGCCGTCCTCGGCGACGACCGCGGACTTCTCGGTGGAGCGGAAGTCGTCGACGCCCATGGTGGCGACGTTCGTCTTCGAGTCGGCGGTCCACGCGCCCATCCGGTGCGGGTGCGCCTTGGCGTAGTTCTTGACCGAGGCGGGGGCGCGGCGGTCGGAGTTGCCCTCGCGCAGGACCGGGTTGACGGCGCTGCCCTTGACCTTGTCGTAGCGGGCGCGGATGTCGCGCTCCTCGTCGGTCTTCGGGTCGTCCGGGTAGTCCGGCAGCGCGTAGCCCTGCTCCTGGAGCTCGGCGACGGCGGCCTTCAGCTGCGGGATCGAGGCCGAGATGTTCGGCAGCTTGATGATGTTCGCGCTCGGCGTCTTGGCCAGCTCGCCCAGCTCGGCGAGGGCGTCGTCGATGCGCCGGCCCTCTTCGAGGTACTCGGGGAACTGGGAGATGATCCGTCCCGCGAGCGAGATGTCACGGGTCTCCACGGTGACACCGGCCGTCGAGGCGTACGCCTGGACCACGGGCAGGAACGAGTACGTCGCCAGGGCGGGCGCCTCGTCAGTGTGCGTATAGATGATGGTCGAGTCAGTCACCGGGTGCTCCGCTCTCCACGTCTGCAACATTGCTCGACATCAAGATATCTCGTGATCGGGCACTGATCGACAGGGGCCTCGTCACGGTCGTGATCGGCGCCCCGGAGGGTGGCGGTCCCGACCGGCCCGCGCCCGCGTAGGGCGAGCGCACGCGGGGGCCGAGGCCATCCGCCCGCGCCCACGTGGGGCCGGCGCATGCGGGGGCCGGCGTCGTCCGCCCGGCGGCGGACGACGCCGGCCTCTGACGGTCCTACTTGACCGACCCGGCCATCACGCCCTGCACGAAGTGCCGCTGGAAGGCGAAGAAGACCACCAGCGGGACCACCAGCGAGAGGAACGCGCCCGGGGCCAGCACGCCGATGTTGCTGCCGAACTGCCGCATCTGGGACTGCAGGGCGACGGTCAGCGGCTGGGATCCGCTGTCGGCGAAGAGCAGCGCCACGAGCATGTCGTTCCAGACCCACAGGAACTGGAAGATGGCGAGGCTCGCGAGGGCCGGCCGGCCGAGCGGCAACACGAGGCGGGAGAAGATGCGCCACTCGCTGCCGCCGTCCATGCGGGCGGCCTCCAGCATCTCGCGCGGGATCTCGGCGAAGTAGTTCCGCAACAGGAAGATCGCGAACGGGAGTCCGTAGGCGACGTGGAACAGGACGACGCCCGCGATCGTGCCGAACAGTCCGATGGCGCCGAACAGCTTGGCCACGGGCAGCAGCCCGATCTGGACGGGGACCACCAGCAGCCCGACGACCACCAGGAAGATCGCGTCACGGCCCGGGAAGTCGAGCCAGGCGAAGGCGTACCCGGCGAGTGCGGCGATGCCGACGACCAGGACCGTGGTGGGCACGGAGATCAGGACGGTGTTCCAGAAGGCGGCGGTGATGCCGGAGTCCTCCAGCAGCGCCGTGTAGTTGTCCAGTGACAGCTGGGAGGGGTCGGCGAGCGCCGTCCACCAGCCGTCGGACGCGTTGTCCCGCTCCGAGCGCAGGGACGAGAGGAACAGCCCGGCCAGTGGCGTGATCCAGACCAGGGCCACGACGATCAGCAGGGCCTGGACGATCCCGCTGTTCAGCCACCTGACCAGGCGGCCGCGCCGACCGGGGCGGCTCGGCGCGGCCGGGACCGCCGTGGGGACGGGAGCCTCGGCCAGGGGCGGGCGCTCGATGGTGCTGTGGCCGCTCATGCTCCGCTCCTCCTGAACCGCCGGACGTTGAAGATCATCGCGGGGACGACGAGCAGGAGGAGCAGGACGCTGAGCGCGCTGCCGAGCCCCTGGTCGTTGCCGCCGCCGAACGACACCAGCCACATGCGGGTGGCCAGTACGTTGGCCTCTTCCTGGACCGGTCCCGGCGCGATGATCCAGACGAGGTCGAAGACCTTCATCACATTGATCACCAGGGTCACGAAGACGACGGTGAGCACGGGTGCGAGCAGCGGCACGGTGATCTTGCGGAAGATCTGGCCCTCGGTGGCTCCGTCCATCCGGGCCGCCTCCAGCGCGTCGCGCGGGATCGCGGCGAGGCCGGCGCCGATCAGCACCATCGCGAAGCCGGTCCACACCCACAGGTAGGCGCCGATGATCGCCGGCGTCACGAAGGCGGGGCCGAGCCAGTTCACGCCCTCGTAGGGGGTGGCGAAGTTCGACGCGGGCAGCCGGAGCGTGTACGCGCCGTCGTCCAGGCCGGCGAAGCGGAACGATCCGTCCGCGGCCGTCGTCGTGGTGGCCGCGGTCGTCCCGTCGCGTACGGCCTCGACGGTCATGCCCGGCAGGCCCTTCTCGGCCGGGTCGACCTTGCCCTGCGCACCGCCGCCGCCCGGCGCGAAGTCGAGGTAGACGACTCCGCCGATCGCGTCGGGTCCCGGCTCCTTGACGGCCGCGGCCTTCGCCCCGGCCGGCATGGCGTCGGGGGCGACGCCCACGAAGCCGAGGGTCACGGTCCGTCCCGGGTGCACGGCCTCCTCGGTGGTGTACGGGCCGCCCGCGCCGCCGGCGAGGCCCTGGTTCTCGCGGGCCCTGGCCGTGGGGTACGCCGCCGGGTCCTCGAAGGCGTCGTGGACGCCGACGACGACGGCGTTGATCACGCCCCGGTCCGGGTCCTGCTCGTAGGCGAGCCGGAAGACGATGCCCGCGGCGAGGAAGGAGACGGCCATGGGCAGGAAGAGCACCAGCTTGAACGCGGTGGCCCAGCGCACCTTCTCGGTGAGCACGGCGAGCATCAGCCCGAGGCCGGTCAGCAGGACGGGTGCGACGACGACCCAGATGGTGCTGTTGCGGATGGCCCTGAGCGTGGCCGGATCGCTGAACATCTCGGTGTAGTTCGCCGCGCCCACGAACCGGTCCCCGCTCGCGTCGAACAGGCTGCGGCCGACGGAGAAGCAGACGGGGTAGACGACGAGCGCACCGAGGAGCAGCAGTGCGGGCAGGACGAAGACGACCGCGAGGCGGCGCTTCCTGCGCTGGGCCCGGCGCCGCCGGTCCGCCGCGGCGCGGGCCTTGAGGGTGTCAGCCATGAAAGCGGCCTCAGTTCCGGTAGGCCTTGGCGGCCGCGGCTTCCAGCTTCGCCGCGGTGGCCTTCGGGTCGGACGGGTCGCGCAGGAAGTCCTGGAGCAGCTTCCACTCCCCCGCACCCTTGGTGCCGCCGAAGGCGGCGGGCGCCTGGTCGGACATGTCGAAGCGGACCGAGTTGCCCGCGCCGATCAGCGACTCGGCGGTCTTGCGGGTCACGTCGTCGCCGTACGCGTCGAGGCTGACGTCCTTGTTCGGCGAGAGGAAGCCGCCCGCGCCGGCCCACACCTCCGCGGCCTCGGGCGTCGCCAGGAACTCCAGCAGCCGCATCCCGGCCTCGGCGTTCTTGCCCTCCTTGAGGACGACCGCCGCGTCGCCGCCGCTGACCACCGGCGGCTCCCCGGCGCCGACCCCGGGGAAGGGGAAGAACTTGGCGTCCTCGCCCGGCTTCCGGCCGAACTCGTCCTTGGCCACGCCCGCGACGAAGTCGCCCTCGTAGACCATGCCCGCCTTCGGTTCGGGGCCGAAGACCTGCTCGACGGAGGCGGGGAAGTCGGTGCTCAGCGCGCCCTGGGCGCCGCCGGCGACGAGCTGCTTGTCCTTGAACACCTCGGCCAGGGTGGTCAGCGCCTTGACGACGCTGTCGTCCGTCCACTTGATCTTGTGCTGGGCGAGCTGGTCGTACTTCTCGGGTCCGGCCTGCGAGAGGTACACGTTCTCGAACCAGTCGGTGAGCGTCCAGCCGTCCTCGCCGGCTATGGCGAAGCCGGGGCGGCCGGAGTCGGAGAGGGTGCGGCCGGCCTCCAGCAGGCCGCTCCACGAGCTGGGCTCCGTGACGCCGGCCTGGGTGAACGCCTCCGGGCTGTACCAGACGGTCGACTTGTGGGCCGCCTTGAAGTAGAGGCCGTAGTAGGTGCCGTCGACCGTGCCGTAGTTCTTCCAGACGGGGGCGAGGCCGTCGGTGGCCGACTTCTCGGTCTTGTCCGACAGCGGCTTGAGCCAGCCCTCGGCGGCGAACTGCTGCAGCACGCCGACCTGCGGGACCATCACCACGTCGGGGGCGTTGCCGCCCTCGATCTTGCTGCCGACGAAGGTGGAGACGTTGTCGCCGGAGGGCACGAAGACGGTCTTGGCACCCGTCTTCTCGGTGAAGGCGTCCAGCACCTTCTTGAAGTTCTTCTGCTCGCTGCCGGTCCAGACACCGGCCACGGTCACGGTCTGGCCGCTGAGTTCGCCGCCGCTCGCGGGGCCGGTGGTACCGCCGCAGGCGGTGGCGGTCAGGGCGACGGCGAGGGCCGCCGAGACCGTCGTCGCCGTCCGCCGGGTCGTCTTCGAGAGTCGTCGCATGGTGATGTCCTTCCGAGGGTGGGGCGGGTCAGGAGGTGGGGTCGGCGGTCCACCACGCGGCGGTCGCTCCGGGGAGTACACCGTCGGGGCAGGGGCCGCTGGACAGCAGGGGGGTGCCCCTCACGGGGGCGGGGACGGGCTCGGTGCCGAAGTTGACCGCGCAGACCAGCCCGTCGCCGCGGACCATGGCGAGCACGTGCGGGGGCGCGTCGAGCCAGCGGAGTGTGCCCTCGCCCAACTGCGGGAGGCTGTGCCGCAGCTGCAGGCCCTCGCGGTACAGGTGCCAGAAGGAGCGGGTGTCGGCGAGGGCCCGGTCCGTGGCGTGCGCCGCGAACCACTCGGGCTGCGGCAGCCACGGCCGGGCCCCGGCCTCGCCCTGGCTGAAGCCGAACGGGGAAGCGTGGCCGGACCAGGGCAGCGGGACGCGGCAGCCGTCGCGGATGTGCTTGCGGCTGCCGGTGCGGTGGAAGATCGGGTCGGTGAGGACCTCGTCCGGCAGATCGAGGACCTCGGGCAGCCCGAGCTCCTCCCCCTGATAGACGTACGCGGCGCCGGGGAGGGCCAGCATCAGCAGGGCGGCGGCCCGGGCGCGTGCGGCGCCGAGTCCGCTGCCCTCGACGCCGGGCTCGCCCGCGTACCGCGTCACCGTGCGAACCTGGTCGTGGTTGTTGAGCACCCAGGTGACGGTGGAGCCGGTGCCGGCGATGTCGCGTACGGCCTCGTCGATCGTCGAACGGAAGGCTTCGGCGTCCCAGGGGGCGCTGAGCAGGTCGAAGAAGAACGCCTGGTGCAGTTCGTCGGGCCGGACGTACAGGGCGTGCTCGCGTGCGGTCGGCACGGAGACCTCGCCGACGAGCAGCCGCTCGTGACCGTCGCGTGCGGCGTACTCCTCGCACACCGCGCGCCAGCGGCGCCACACGTCGTGGACCTCCGGCTGGTTCCAGGCGAGGGGGTTGACCGAGTCGCGGGAGCGCTCGTCGGCTTCGGGGTCGTCGGAGTCCGGCAGGTCGGGGTGCTTGTAGAGACCGGCCGCCACGTCGATGCGGAAGCCGTCCACACCGCGGTCCAGCCAGAAGCGCAGCACCCGCTCGAACTCGTCGCCGACGGCCGGCTCGCGCCAGTTGAGATCGGGCTGCTCGGGGGTGAACAGGTGCAGGTACCACTCGCCGGGCGTCCCGTCGGGCTCGGTGGTCCGGCTCCAGGCGGGGCCGCCGAACATGGCGCGCCAGTTGTTGGGCGGCTCGGCGCCGTCCGCGCCGCGGCCGGGGGCGAAGTGGAACCGGGAGCGGGCCGGGCTGCCGGGGGCGGCGGCGAGGGCCGCGCGGAACCAGGGGTGCTCGCTGGAGCAGTGGTTGGGGACGATGTCGAGCAGCAGCTTGAGCCCGAGCCTGCGGGCGTCGGCGACCAGCCGGTCGAACTCGGCGAGGTCGCCGTAGACGGGGTCGACGTCGCAGTAGTCGGCGACGTCATAGCCGTGGTCGTGCTGCGGCGAGGGGTAGAAGGGGCTGAGCCAGATGCCGTCGACGCCGAGTTTCCGCAGGTAGGGAAGCCCGGCACGGACGCCGGCCAGGTCGCCTATCCCGTCCCCCGTGCTGTCGAGGAAGCTGCGGACGTACACCTGGTAGATCACCGCGTCGCGCCACCACGGTTCGGGAGTGGCGGAGCTGCGGGAGGGGTGGCCGATGCCGGCCGGAAGCGTGCTGAGCATCTCGCGTCGACCTGTTTCTGCTGAATGCGAGAGCGCCCCGGATCGGGTGCGCTGTTATGCATGCATGTTAAGTAGCCATGACGCCGAGGTGTCAACGATGCGTCCGTAAACACTGGAAAGCTGGGGGCTTTTGCCCGACTATGTGGACTTCACTACGCAGGAGCCTCTACTTAACATGTAAGTAGAGGCTCCTGAGGGAGATGACGATGGGCTCAGCCGGTGCGGGAGATGTCACCCAGCTCGCGCGCGAGCCGCGCGACGGCCTGCTCGGGCGTCTGGCGCAGTGCCATGACGTCCTGCGCCACCGCCTGCACGGCGAGGCTCACCTGGTCGTAGCGCGCGGACTTGGGGCGCGGCACGGCCGACAGCACGCTCCGGCGCAGCGTCGGCAGATAGGCATGCGCGGCGATCAGCGCCGGATCCTCGTACAGCGCGGCGCGCACCGGCGGCAGGGACCCCTCGGTCAGCACCTTCCGCTGGACGCGTTCGCTGGTGAGGTACGCGATCAGGTCCGCGGCCGACTCCGGGTGGCGCGCATGGCTGCTGACCGCCAGGTTGGAGCCGCCGAGCACGCTGGTGCCCGGTCCGTCGGGACCGGGCAGGGGCACCACGCCGAACCGCCCGGCCACCTTCGAGTCCTTCGCGCTCGCGTCGGCGTGGACGTAGGGCCAGTTGCGCAGGAACAGCAGCCGGCCGTCCTGGAACGCCCGGCGGGACTCCTCCTCCTTGTAGCCGAGGGCGTCGCGGGGGATCCAGCCCTCGCGCACGCCGTCCGCGAGGAAGGAGAAGGCGGCCCGCGCCGCGTCCGAGTCCACGGTGACCCGTTCGCCGTCGTCCCGCAGGATCGAGCCGCCCGCCGAGTGCACCGCCTCCGTGACGTTGACGGTCAGCCCCTCGTACGGCAGGAACTGGCCCGCGTATCCGTCGAGTCCGTGGCGCGGCGCGAGGGTGCGGGCCTGGTGGGCCAACTCCGCCCAGGTGCGCGGCGGCTTCACGCCCGCACGGTCCAGGACGTCCTTGCGGTAGTAGAGCAGCCCGGCGTTGGTCACGTACGGCACGGCGTACAGCCGCCCGTCGAAGGTCGCGGTGTCGACCACGGGACGCAGGAACGTGTCCAGGGGGACGCGGTCGCGCTCGAGCGGCGCGATCCACCCCGCCGCGGCGAACTCCGAGGTCCAGGCCACGTCGATGTTCAGTACGTCGAACCGGTCGCTGCCCGAGCGCAGCTCGCTGATCATCTGGGCACGGGTCTCGTCGGCCGAGTCCGGCAGCTCGACGAGCGCCACGCGTTCGCCGGGGTGCTCCTCGTTCCAGTCCTCCAGCAGCGGCGGGAGGTAGCCGGTCAGGTCGCCGGCCGTCACCAAAGTCATGGGACCCCGGCCGGCGGGCTCCGCTCCCCCGGCGCGCGCGTCGAACCCCGCGTATCCCGCAAGGACCACCGCCGCGGCGAGGAGTCCCCTACCCGCGGCACGCATCCACCGCATAGGTTCCTCCCGGTGCACGATCCGGCTGCGCCGCCGACCATAGTGGCCTATATATACCCGTTAGGCATGGGCGATACTAGAGGCCCAGGCAGAGTGGGCGGCCGGGCGGTCCGGACATCCCACTGCCTCACCAACAGCAGACTACGCAGCGGGAGGGAGGGGGAGCGCGTGCGGCTGCCGCTCCTGGCACTCCTCACCCGTGGCCCCGCGCACGGCTACGAGCTCAAGCAGGACCTTGAGAAGCTCCTGGGCGCCGCGTACCCTCAGCCGAACGTCGGCCAGATCTACGTCACCCTCGGCAGGCTGGAGAAGAGCGGCCTGATCGACGGCGAGGACGTCGAGCAGTCGGGTCGGCCCAACAAACGGACGTACCGGCTCACCGATGCCGGGCGCGAGGCCGTGCTGGCCTGGTTCGAGGAGACCGCCGACGAGCCGCGGGTGCGGGACGAGTTCTTCATGAAGCTCGCGCTCGCGCCGGAGTCGGGGCTCGCCGACCCGATCGTCCTGATCAACAGGCAGCGGCGGCAGTACCTCAACACCATGCGGGAGCTGTCGAAGCTGGCCGCGTCCGAGGACCGGGACAACAAGGTCTCCCAGCTGCTGATCGAGGGAGCCATGCTGCATCTGCAGGCCGACCTCGACTGGCTGGAACGCTGTCAGGAGGAGCTGGAATGAGCGACGACGCGCCGTCCGGCGCGGCCGAGGGGCGCTCGCCGCACGGGGACGCTGCGGAGGGCCGCGCCACCGCGGGTGCGGGACCCGCGCCCCGCGCGGAGGGCCGCCCTGCCGCGGGTGCGGGACCCATGCCGCACGCGGACGCTCCGGGCGGCCAGCCCGACACGGACGCCGGTGCCGCGCACGCGGGCGCGCCGGGCCGCCCCAGCGGACGTGAGGGACCCGCGCCCCGCGCGGAAGGCCGTCGCACCGCAGGGGTCGGAGACGCGACCCGCGCGGGTGAGTGCGCGCCCATCGTGCGGGCTGAGGGGTTGACCAAGACCCACCACGGCGAGGGTGCCGCCGTGCACGCCGTGCGCGGGGTGGACCTGACCGTACGGCCCGGGGAGTTCGTCGCCGTCACGGGGCCCTCGGGCGCCGGGAAGTCGACGCTGCTGCATCTGATCGGCGGGCTGCAGCGGCCCGACAGCGGGCGGCTGTGGATCGGCGGCGAGCGGGTCGACACCTACCGGGAGGCCCGCTGGGCGGTGCTGCGCCGCCGCAGCATCGGCATCGTCTTCCAGTTCTTCAACCTCGTCTCCAACCTGACCGTCGCCGACAACGTGGAACTGCCCGCACTGCTCGCCGGGGCGTCGCCCCGGTCGGCCCGCGCCTCCCGGGCCGAACTGCTCGCCGAGCTCGGGCTGGAAGGCCGGGAGAAGTCCATGCCGGGCGAGTTGTCCGGCGGCGAGCAGCAGCGCGTCGCACTCGCCAGGGCACTCGTCAACCACCCCGCGCTGCTGCTGGCCGACGAGCCCGCCGGCAGCCTCGACAGCAAGGGCACCCGCGAGGTGCTGCGGCTGCTGTCCCGCTTCCACCAGCGCGGACAGACGATCCTGATGGTCACCCACGACGCCCGGATGGCGAGCGCCGCCGACCGTGTCATCAGCTTCTTCGACGGGCGCGTCGCCGACGACGCGGTGCTCGACACCGGGCACCGCGCCCCGGGCGGCGGCGTCTCCGGCGTACTCGAACTGAGGGAGTGACGGTGCGCGCCACCCTGCGCTGGGCGCACGCCGACTTCCGGGCACACCGCGGCGAGGCCCTCTTCGTCGTCCTCGCCAGTGCCGGGATCATCGCCTCCCTGCTCCTGGCCGGTGCCCTGTTCGGCTACGCCGCCAACCCCTGGCAACGGGTCTTCAACCAGTCCCAGGGGGCGCACATCTGGCTGCACACCCGCGCCGGGGCCGACACCACCGGCCTGTCCCGGCTCGACGGCGTGGCCGCGCTCTCCGGCCCGTACCGCACCGCGACCACCACGGTCGAGTCGCGCGGCGCACGGGCGGGCCTCGAACTGCGCGCGACCGGCCCACGGCCCCCGCAGACCGCCCGGCCGCTCGTCACCTCGGGCAGCTGGCTCACGCCGCCGGGCGACGGCGGCGCGGCCGCCGTCGTACTGGAGACGTCGCTCGCCCGGGCCCTGTGGGCGGAGCCGGGCGACACCCTGCGGGTCGCCGGACCGGAAGGTGCGACGAGCACCCTGCGGGTCGCGGGCATCGCGGAGGCCGCGGAGCCGCACTACCGGCCGGGCGGCGAGCCGGGCATCGGCTGGGTGCTGCCCGGCACGCTCGACGAGATCGCCCCCAAGAGCGGCGGGCAGACCGTGGGCCTGCGGCTGGACGACCCGGACGACACCGACTTCACCGTCCAGCGCGCCGTGACGCTCCTCGGCGCGGACCGCGTCGCCCAGGTCACCAAGTGGCAGCAGGCGCGGGCCGAGGCGGGCGGCGACGACCGGCTGCTGGGCCAGCTGTTCGCCGTGTTCGGGACGGGCGCGCTGCTGGCCGCCGCTCTGGCCGCGTCGGGCGCTATCGCCGCACGGGTGCGCGGCCAGCTCCGGGACATCGCGGTGCTGAAGGCCGTGGGGTTCACACCGGGCCAGGTGGTCCGCGGCTTCCTCGTGCAGCACCTCGCCTTCGCGCTGCTGGGCGTCGCGCTCGGCACGCTCGCGATCGCCCTGCTGGGCTCGCGGATACCGGGCCGGATCGGTGACGCGGTGGCCCTGTGGCAGGACCTGCCCGGTCACGCGGCCCTGTTGATCGGGCTGCCGTGCGGGGCGGTGCTGCTCATCGCGGTCGCGACCGGCCTCGCGGCCTGGCGTGCCGGACGTGTGCCTCCGGTCCCCGTGGCGCGCGCGGCGCTGCCGACCGCCGCGCCGATGACCGCGCTCGGCAGGCGTGCACTCGGCCTGCGGGTGCCGCCCGCCCTCGTGCTCGGCACGCGCGCCGCCTTCGCGCGCCGGGGCGGCGCGGTGGCGGCGGTGCTCCGCCTCGCCCTGCCGCTGGTGCTGATCACCGTCGCGCTGGTCACCTGGTCGACCCTGGACCAGTTCCGCAGCCACCCCGACCGGGTGGGACTTCCGGCCGCCCTGACCGTACGGGCCGAGCAGCCGGGCGGTCCGAGCGAGGCGGAGCTGGAGCGCATCCTCGCCGGCGTCGACGACGTGACCGCGGTCCATCCCGGTGTGGAGACGGCGGCCCTCGTGCCGGGCCAGACCGGCACCATCACGCTGCGCGGACTCGGCACCGCACGTGAGCCGTTCCCGTCGGCCGTGGTGGAGGGCCGGGCCCCCGACGGCCCCGACGAGGCGGTCGCAGGACAGGGGCTGCTGGACCTGCTCGGCGTACGCGTGGGCGACTGGGTGCGGATGACGGTCGAGGGACGGCCGCAGATCCTCCACATCGTCGGCCGCAGCATCGAACCGGAGTCCGGCGGCCGGATCGTCTCGACGACCGTCGACACCCTGCGCGAGCGCGATCCCGGGCTGCGCCCCGCCTTCCACGCGCTGGTCCTGCGCGACGGCGCCGACCCGCGCGCGGTGAGCGCGGAGCTCGCCGAGGCGGGGGGCGGCGCGCTGGAGATCCGGGAGACGCCCAACCCGGCGGACCGGCTGGAACCGGCGCGCGCGGTGATCGCCGCGCTGATCGCGGTCCTCGCGCTGATCGGCCTGATCGAGCTGCTGACGCTGATCGGTACGGGCGTACGCGACCGGGGCCGCGACCTGCTCGCCCTCAAGGCCATCGGCCTGACGCCCCGGCAGATCGGGGCGGTGATCGTGACGGCGGCCGGGCTGACCGCGCTGCTGTCCGCCGTTCTCGGGACGACGGTGGGCGCCGTGGTGGGCCGCCGTCTGGTGGACGCCCAGGGCGGTGCGGGCGGCATGGGCGCGGGCATCGCGCAACTGCCGCCGCTCCCGGTGCTGTCGGCGCTGATCGCCGCGGCGGTGCTCGGCGCGGTGGCGGCGGCCTCGGTTCCCGCGACGCGCACGGCACGTCGGAGGCTGGCCGACTCGCTGAGCGAGACGCTGTGAGCAACCGCGCCGGCTGACTCGGGCGGCCGGGCCGGCCGGGGCTCCGCGCGGAGTGCGGCTCGGCCGTCGCGGACACCGTTCCCGTGCCCTCGTGTCGGACATCCGGCCGGTGGCACCGCGTCGGCATGCGGTCCATGGAGCCGTACGTCCTGGTGAAGCCCCGGTCCTCACTCCCCCTGTGCGGGCCGCCGTTGACGATTTCGTACTCGGGGGTAGGCCGCAGCGGCCCTCTTACTATACGGTCCGTCTAACAAGCGGCGGCGACGGTGATCTCGCGGGCCGCCGGTCGCCGCGCGCACGAGACGCGGCCGACGGCCCACACAGCCGACTCGTCGCCCCGACGCACCTCGCATCCCCGCACCAGCGAACAAGGAACACACCCACCGCATCGAGGAGCCGCACCATGGCAAGCAGCACCGTTCGGCCGGAGATCCAGGACGGGGCCCGGGACGAGGACCGCGGCCACGACGTCGCCCGGCGCCTGCTCGACTCGGCCGCGACGCTGTCGTACGACCCGGTCAGGGAGGTGGACTGGGAGACGCCGCTGGACAAGGACTTCCACGGGGCGAGCCCGGAGTGGAGCACGCTCTACGGCACGGCGTACTGGCGGGAGCTGACCGATGCTCAGCGCAAGGAACTGACGCGGCAGGAGGCCGCGTCGGTCGCCAGCACCGGCATCTGGTTCGAGATGATCCTGCAGCAGATGGTGCTCCGGGACATCTACGCCAAGGATCCGACGCAGGCGGGTTTCCAGTGGGCCCTGACCGAGATCGCCGACGAGTGCCGGCACTCGATCATGTTCGCCCGTGGCGCGAAGAAGCTCGGGGCGCCGGCGTACCGCCCGCACCGGATCGCGGTCGAACTGGGCAGGGTCTTCAAGACCGTCGCGTTCGGCGAGGCCGCGTACGCCGCGATCCTGGTCGCCGAGGAGGTCCTCGACGTGATGCAGCGCGACTGGATGCGCGACGAGCGGGTCGTGCCGTTCGTCCGCACCATCAACAACATCCATGTCGTCGAGGAGTCGCGGCACATGAAGTTCGCCCGCGACGAGACGCGCAGGCACCTCGCGAAGGCCGGGTGGCTGCGCCGCCAGATCCACGCCTTCGTCATCGCGGTCGCGTCCTACGTCATCGTCTCCAGCATGGTGAACGAGGACGTCTACCCGAACGCCGGGCTCGACAGGAAGCGCGCCGTCAGCGAGGCGAAGGCCAACGAGCACCACAAGTCCCTGATGCGCTCCAGCTGTTCGGGCCTCATGGAGTTCCTGGCCTCGTCCCGACTGCTCACCAGGCCGGCCCTCATGTTCTACAAGCGCGCGAACCTGATCTGACCGCGCCGGACCGAGCTGCGCCCGACAGAGCCCGACCCGAGCCGACCCGTACCGAACTGAGCCGACCCGAGCCGAACTGAGCTGACGACATGACCTTCGCCATCACCCAGACCTGCTGCAGCGACGCCACCTGCGTTGCCGTGTGCCCGGTCAACTGCATCCACCCGACGCCGCAGGAGCGCGCCTTCGGCGGTACGGAGATGCTGCACATCGACCCGGCGTCGTGCATCGACTGCGGCGCCTGTGCCGACGCCTGTCCGGTGGACGCGATCTTCCCGGTGGACAGCCTGTCCGCCGCGCAGCAGGAGTACGCCCGGATCAACGCGGAGTACTTCGAGGGCCAGGAGCCCCGACCGGCCGACGACGGACCGAACTTCCACTCCTGGGGCGAGCCGTCCTTCGACCGCGGCCTGCCGTCCGACTTCGCGCCGATCCGGGTCGCGGTCGTCGGCACGGGCCCGGCCGGCATGTACGCCGCCGAGGACCTGCTGCGGCACACCAACGCCGAGGTCACGCTGGTGGACCGGCTCCCGGTGGCCGGCGGCCTCGTCCGGTACGGGGTGGCGCCGGACCACCCCGCGACCAAGAAGGTCGGCGACACCTTCAGGCGGTTTCACGCGGACCCCCGCGTGCGCATGCACCTGGGCCTGGACGTCGGCCGGGACATCAGTGTGGAGGAGCTCGCGGCGCACCACGACGCGGTCGTCTACGCCGTGGGCGCCTCCGCCGACCGCCGGCTGGGGATCCCCGGCGAGGACCTGCCCGGCAGCATCTCCGCGACGGCGTTCGTCGCCTGGTACAACGCCCACCCGGAGGTCGCGCCCGACGCGGTCGGCCTGTCCGCCGAGCGCGTGGTCGTGGTCGGCAACGGCAACGTCGCCCTCGACGTCGCCCGCATCCTGGTCGCGGACCCGGACGCGCTGGCCGGCACCGACATCGCGGACCACGCCCTGACGGCCCTGCGGGTGGGCTCGGTGCGCGAGGTGGTGCTGCTGGGGCGCCGCGGTCCCGAGGACGCGGCGTACACGAGGTCCGAACTGCTCGCGCTCAAGCACCTGGAGGGTGTGGAGCTGGTCGTCGACGACCACGACGCGCGGACCGGCGCGTCGATCGAAGCGGCAGGGCCGCAGGACAAGGCCGCGGTGCTCCAGGGCGTGAGCCGCGCCCGTGTCGACTTCTCGCTTCCGCCCGCGCCGGGGCGGCGCATCGTGTTCCGGTTCCACTCCTCGGCGGCGGAGGTGCTCGGCGAGGAGGCGGTCCGTGCCGTGCGCGTCACGAGTGGCTCCGGCGAGCAGGAGATCGCGGCCGGCATGCTGCTGCGGGCGGTCGGTTATCGCGGAGTCCCGGTCGCCGGGCTGCCGTTCGACGAGGACACCGGCACCGTCCCGCACGAGGCGGGCCGGGTGACCGGCCGGCCGGGGACGTACGTCGTGGGCTGGATCAAGCGTGGGCCCTCGGGCGGGATCGGCGCGAACCGTACGTGTGCCGCCGAGACCATCGGCACGCTCCTCGCCGATGCCGTCGCGGGCTCGCTGCCCACGCCGACTGCCCCGCCGAAGGCGTTCCACCGCCTCGCCCGGCGCCGCAACCGCCAGGTCGTCGACGCCCGCGGCCTGGCCGCGATCGAGCGCGCCGAACTGACCCGGGGCCGCCGCGCCGGCCGGCCGCGGGTCAAGCTGGCCACGGTGCGCGAGTTGGTCGCCGCGGCGAAGGGCGGCCGCTGGGTGCTGTCGCGCTGAGGCGTCACGGGTCGTGGGACGACGCACGGGCTCCGGGGGCACGCCGCGCGATGAGGTGCCGGGCAGGCGCTCAGCCGGGGATGAGTGCATCCCACTGGTCTCGGGTCGGGCCGTCGTGCGTGGGCGAGAAGTCCGGGCGGGCGGCGAGCCAGGCGGTGACGTGCCGGTCCACCTCGTCGGTGCCGTAGGCGTCATCGGCCGGTCGCAGCAGATGGCGTACCTGGGCTCGGGCTCGCATGACGACGGGATCGTCGAAGGCACAGGCGGCCAGGGCAGCAGCCCGCCGGTCCGAGGACGGTGAACTCTCGGTCAGCGTTGCTCGTTGCCGCGGTCGGCCGTCACCTGCGCGTCGAACCACGGGCGGAGGGCCTGTGCCGTCCAGGTGTGGTAGCCGATGGGGTCCGCGGCGATCTGTTCGACATGGGCGGCGAGGTGCTGGGCGGCGCGCGGGCCGAGGGCCACGCCATGGCCCAGGGTGGGGTTGGTGTGGACGAGGCTGTCCCCGGCGTTGACCAGGCCCGTGACGACAGGTCCGTCGTCGTCGACGAGGGAGGTCCAGCGGTTGTCCAGGCCGGCCATCGCCAGGACGGCTGTCTGTGGTTGGGGGGCCAGGTCGAGCCAGGCGGCGGTGGCGGGGAAGCGGCGGGCGACGGCCTCGAACACGGCGGGGTCGGTGAGCGCGCCGCGGGTCGGATCACCCGTGGAGAGCACCAGGCTCAGCGCGAAGGTGTCGTTGTCGGAAGGGAAGACGCCGGCGAGCGCGAACGGTGCGGCCGAGCCGGTCTTGACCCGCCCGGGGTCACGCGGGCCGCCGGCACACAGGCGGTACCAGCGGCACAGATACGCGATCCCGGTGCGGTGGCTGTCGACCACGGGCGGGCGGCAGCCGGCCGCGATCAGCCAGGCGGGAACGGCCGAGCGACGACCGGCCGTATCGACGACCAGATCCGCCTGGTGCGTCTCCGCGCCCACCTGTACGCCGGTGACCCAGGCAGGACGGCCCTCCGCGAGGGTGAGAGCGCCCACCCGGCAGCTGGGTGATCTCCGGCCGAGATCCGGCCTCGCAGGCGCCCCGCGAATGAACGTTCACCGAGGGGCCGGCCCGGCCGGCGCCCGCACGTGGCACTTCGCCGTGCTGTGAGGGATGGACGCACGGAGGGCGTACAAGTTAGGTTAGCCTTACCTCAACGAGGGGGCATGGTTTCACGCCGCCTCGGACCGGAGCCGTCCCGACCGACCCGCCCCCGAGGAGAGTTGCCTTGAGTGCCGCCCCCGACATCGCCCTGCCCGAGCAGACGGCGGCGGAACGCGTCCGCTCCGTACTGGCCAGGGCAGTCTCCCTGTCGCTCACCACGGACAGGCAGACCGACGACCTGATCGGCATGCATTCCGTGGACGTCAACGGGCGGGTCACTCTCCATCCCCAGGCGGACAGCCCGCTGCGCGCCCAGGTCGCCGCCGCGCCGCACGGAAGCCTCGCCGCCCTGCTGGAGTTCACCGACATCGCGCCGACCGCGCTCCGTGAACGCGTGCGGGCCAGGGTGACCATCTCCGGCCGGCTCGCCCCCGCGGAGCCGCAGGAGGGCGACGCGCTGCGCCTCGACCTGGCGCGCGTGACGCTGCGGACCGCCGCCGGAACCCAGGACGTCGGTCTGGACGAGTTCGCCCTCGCCGAACCCGACCCGCTCGCCGTCGAGGAGGCCGCGATGCTGACGCATCTCGCCGACGCCCACGAGGACATGGTGGCGGATCTGGTCGTCCTCGCCGGGTCACGACTGCCGCACGGCGTGCTGCGGGTCATGCCCCTCGCCGTGGACCGGCACGGCATCACCCTGCGCTGCGAGTACCGCGAAGGCCACTGCGACCTGCGCCTGCTGTTCCCGGCCACGGCCCGGGACGCCGCCGAGGCCGGGGAGCAGGTCCGGCGGCTCCTCACGGCACCCCGCTGCGGACACCACCGGCATCCCGCGGCCGGTTGAACGTGGGCGGATGCACGCCCGCTTCGGCGCGATTCCCCGGGACGGCGGCCCGCGGTGCCCACCCCGCGACGGCAGCCGCCATACGTACCGAGAGAGACGGAAGAACATGACCGTAAGGGTCGCGGTGGCCGGTGCCAGCGGCTACGCGGGCGGGCAGATCCTCCGCCTGCTTCAGTCGCATCCCGGTGTGGAGATCGGCGTGGTGACCGCGCACAGCAGCGCGGGCCGGTCACTCGCCTCCGTACAGCCGCAGCTCGCAACGCTCGCGGACCGAGTCCTCGACGAGACGTCGGCGGCCGCCCTGGGCGGTCACGACGTGGTCTTCCTGGCCCTGCCGCACGGCCGGTCGGCCGCTGTCGCACGCGAGTTGGCCCCCGGCACACTGATCGTGGACTGCGGAGCGGACTTCCGGCTGCGCGACGCGGCGGCCTGGGAACGCTTCTACGGCTCCGCCCACGCCGGGACCTGGCCCTATGGACTGCCCGAACTTCCCGGTACGCGCGAGGAGTTGAGGGGTGCACTGCGGATCGCCGTACCCGGCTGCTTCCCCACGGCGGTGACCCTCGCGCTGTTCCCCGCCTACGCCTCCCGGCTGGTGGAGCCGGAGGCCGTGATCGTCGCGGCCAGCGGGACGTCGGGCGCCGGACGGGCGCTCAAGCCGCACTTGCTCGGCGCCGAGGTGATGGGCTCCATGAGCCCGTACGGAGTCGGGGGCGGCCACCGCCACACGCCCGAGCTGACGCAGAACCTCTCCCGGGTGGCGGGTGAACACGTCACGGTCTCCTTCACCCCGACGCTGGCTCCCATGCCCCGGGGCATCCTCGCCACCTGCTCGGCCCGCCTCCGCCCGGACGTGGCGGCCGCCGGGCCCGACGAGGTGCGCGCCGTGTACGAAGCGGCTTACGCCGACGAGCCGTTCGTACGGCTGCTGCCGCCCGGGCAGTGGCCTTCGACCGCCGCCGTGCTCGGCTCCAACACCGCCCAGGTGCAGATCGCCGTGGACCCGGAGGCCGGCCGGCTGATCTGCGTGAGCGCCATCGACAACCTGACGAAGGGCACCGCGGGTGGCGCGGTGCAGAGCTTGAATGTCGCCCTCGGCCTGCCGGAAGGGCTGGGCCTGCCCACGAATGGAGTGGCTCCGTGAGTGACGCAGGCGCCGGCGCAGCCGCCGGCCCGCGGACGACAGCGATGCCCGCACCTCCTCGGTACGCGGGCGTTGGGGGAACCACCCAGGCATCAGCTCTGGGGGAACGGAGAAAGACAGTGAGTGTGACCGCTGCCCGGGGATTCCTTGCGAGCGGTGTGGCCGCCGGCATCAAGGAGTCCGGTGATCGCGATCTGGCCCTGGTGGTGAACCGGGGGCCGTCGCGCGCCGCCGCCGGCGTCTTCACCTCCAACCGCGTCCAGGCCGCTCCCGTCCGCTGGTCCCGGCGTGCCCTGGAGGACGGCCGCATATCGGCCGTCGTCCTCAACTCCGGTGGCGCCAACGCCTGTACGGGGGAGGCGGGTGCCGTCGACGCGCGGCTGATGGCCGAGCACACGGCACGGGTGGTGGACGTGGACCCGGACGAGGTCGCGGTGTGCTCCACCGGCCTCATCGGCGTGCGGCTGCCGATGGACCGCGTCATGGCGGGCATCGGCGTCGCCGGAGATCTGCTGTCGTCACAGGGCGGCGAGGACGCGGCCGTCGCCATCAAGACGACGGACTCGGTGCACAAGACCGCTGTCGTGTCCGGGCCCGGCTGGACGGTGGGCGGCATGGCGAAGGGGGCGGGCATGCTCGCCCCGGGTCTCGCCACGATGCTGGTCGTTCTCACCACGGACGCCGATGTGAGCGCGGCCGTACTGGACCCGACGCTCCGCACGGCGGTTGGCACCACCTTCGACCGGGTGGACTCGGACGGCTGCATGTCGACCAACGACACCGTCCTGCTGCTCGCCTCGGGCGCTTCGGGGGTCGTACCCGATCCGGAGGAATTCACCGAGGCCGTGCACGCGGTGTGCCTGGACCTGGCCCGGCAACTGGTGGCGGACGCCGAGGGCGCGTCGAAGGAGATCGAGGTGACGGTCGTCGGCGCGGCATCGGAGCAGGACGCGGTCGAGGTGGGCCGGTCCGTGGCCCGGAACAACCTCCTCAAGTGCGCGCTGCACGGGGAGGACCCGAACTGGGGCCGGGTGCTGTCAGCGATCGGCACGACGTCCGCCGCCTTCGACCCTGACCGTCTGGACGTGGCGATCAACGACATCTGGGTGTGCCGGAACGGCGCGGCGGGCGAGTCGCGGGACAAGGTCGATCTGTCGGGGCGCCGGGTCACGGTGACGGTGGATCTGCGCTCGGGCGAGTCCTCCGCGGCGATCTGGACCAACGACCTCACGGCCGAGTACGTCCACGAGAACAGCGCGTACAGCTCATGAGCGGGCACGGGACGACACAGACGGGCCGACGGCTCTCCCTCAGCGGGCTCGACGCCACCGCCGAGCCCGCCGACGGCGCCACGGCCGAGTCGGCCGCCGAACCGGCCCCTGCCGAGCTGCCCTGGCTGGAGGAACTCCAGGGCCGGACGGTCGTCGTCAAGTTCGGCGGCAACGCCATGGTGGACCCCGCGCTCCACCGGACCTTCGCCCAGGACGTCGTGGAGCTGTGGCACGCGGGGCTGCGCCCCGTCGTCGTGCACGGCGGCGGACCGCAGATCAGCGCCATGCTGGACCGCCTCGACCTGGAGGTCCGCTTCGAGGCGGGCCTGCGGGTCACCACGCCGGAGACCATGGACGTGGTCCGCATGGTGCTGACAGGACAGGTCCAGCGGGAACTCGTCGGCGCGCTCAACGCCCACGGGCCGTTCGCCGTCGGGCTGTCGGGCGAGGACGCGCACACCATGACCGCCGTGCGGCGCTCCGCGTGGGTGGACGGCCGGCCGGTGGACATGGGTCTCGTCGGAGAGGTCGTGGCCGTGGAACCCGGCACCGTACGCACACTGCTGGACGAGGGCCGCATCCCCGTGGTCTCGCCCGTCGCGCGCGGAGCGGACGGGGAGGTCTACAACGTGAACGCCGATCTCGCGGCCTCCGCGCTGGCCGTGGCCCTCGGCGCGGAACGGCTGGTGGTGCTGACCGATGTCGAGGGGCTGTACGCGGACTGGCCGCGGAGCACCGAGGTGATCGGCCGCATGACCGCCGGTGAACTGGACGCGCTGCTGCCGCAGCTCACGAGCGGCATGCTCCCGAAGATGGAGGGCTGTCTGCGGGCGGTACGCGCGGGGGTCGCCAGGGCCCAGGTCATCGACGGCCGGGTACCGCACGCGCTGCTGCGTAGCGTCTTCGCCGAGCACGCTCCGGGCACGACCGTGGTTCCCGACCCCGGGCCCGAGGCCGGGGAGGACGGCGCGTGACCACCCGCGACCTCGCGACACCGCTCACCGACCGCCGGCGCGCGGTCATGATGGACACGTAGGCCACTCCCCCGCTGGCTCTGGTCCGGGGCGAGGGCAGCACGGGCGTTCATACCTGGTCGCCACGGAGCGCGGGTTCCACGGGCGCACTGGGGGCGCCGGTCGCGCGGGTGGGTGAGCGGCTGCGCCGGGGCATCGAGGCGCTGGAGCACCCGAGGGTCGCCGAGGTGCGGGGCGCGGCCTTCTCCTGGGCGTCGTGCTCACCGAGCCGGTCGCCGCCCTCGTCCAACGGGCCGCGCAGGACGCGGGGTTCCTCGTCAACGCGGCGGGCCCGGGCACCGTGCGGCCGGCACTCGCCCTGAGGGTGACGGACGATCAGGTCGATGAACTGTGATGGCCTGCCGGAGATCCTCGACGCCTGAGGCGCCACGCACAGGGTGCGGGCCCGGGAGCCGTTTCGGCTCCCGGGCCCGCGCGCGTACTCCGTGGCCTCACACTGCGCGGGCCAGAACGCGTGCGTTGCGGCGGGGGTCCAGGGTCTGCGTCCAGGCTGCCGGTGCGAGGCTCGGGCAGACCGGTTGGAAGCCGTGCCGGAGGAAGAGCCGGCCGCTGCCGGTCGTCGCCGTGAACAGGGTCCGCAGCGAACGGTTTCGCGCCCTCGCCAGCGCGGCGTGCAGCAGCCGGGCTCCCGTGCCGCATCCCTGCCGGTGCCCTGCGACGCAGAAGTTGTAGACGACTCCGGCTGCGGGCCGGCCGGCGGGCGTGCCGGCGGGGTGGACGCTCAGCCCCAGGCACCCTTCGAGGCTGCCGTCGGGGGCCTCGGCGACGAGGAAGTCGGGCGCCTGGGAGGCGTACTGGGCCTGGGAACGCTCGCGCAGTGCTCCCGAGCGCGCGAACGGCCGGGAGAGTGCGGCGAGTGCGGCGGCGTCGTCGGGCCGTGCGGACCGGACGGAGAACCGGGGGAAGTCGGGTGAGGGGAGGGCGCGTTCCGGCAGCGTGGCGGGACGCGGTGTGGCCGTGATCAAGGCTTTCCTTCCTCGGTTTCACCGTGTGCGAGGGCCGGTTGCATCGCCGCGCGGCCCCGGTGAAGAGTCAAGGTAAGGGTAGCCTTACCTATTTCAACGGCCAAGTCGGGTCGTCACCCGTGTCCCTCCTGCGTCGCCTCGCGTCCGTCCACGAACGTCGCCACGACCTCGATGTCACCGATCCGGGAGGGGTCGACGACGTGCGGGTCGTCGCCCAGCACGACGAGGTCGGCGCGCTTGCCCGGCGTGAGGCTGCCCGCGCTGTCGTCCCACCGGCAGGCGTACGCACCGGCGACGGTGTACGCGCGCAGGGCCTCGTCGACGGTGATGCCCTCGTCGGGGCCGACCAGCCGGCCCGAGGCGGAGGCGCGCTCGACCATGAACTGGACGGCCCGCAGCGGCGATCCGTCGGCGACGGGCCGGTCCGAGCTGCCGACGAGCGTGACGCCGTGGTCGAGGAAGCCCCGGCCCCGGTACATCCAGGGCGCCCGCTCCTCGCCCATCACGGCCGCGTAGTCGTCGCCGAAGTAGCGCAGGAAGTTGGGCTGGACGACCGCGCTGACACCCAGTCGGGCGAAGCGCGGGAGCTGGTCGGGACGGATCAGCCCGGCGTGCTCGATCCGGTGGCGCGCGTCCGGGCGGGGCCGCAGGTCCTGCGCCCGCTCCAGGGCGTCGAGTGCGAGGTCGGCGGCGCGGTCGCCGATGGCGTGGACGGCGAGCTGCCAGCCGGCTAGGTGCCCGTCCACGATGAGGCCGGCGAGCCGGTCGGGGTCGTCCTGGAGCTGCCCGGCGTGGGTCATGCCCTCGTATGGGGAGGTGAGCGCGGCGGTACGGGCCATCATGCCGCCGTCGGTGTAGATCTTCAGCGCTCCCAGCGACAGCCAGTCGTCTCCGAAGCCGGTGCGCAGGCCGAGGTCCAGGGCGCGCGGGATCCCGTCGTTCCGGTGGGCCGCGACGGGCCGGAGCGTGTCGCCGGCCGCCATGAGCTGGACCCGCAGGGGCAGTCGGCCCTGGTCCCGCAGCAGTTGGTAGGCGCCGAGCTCCACCGGGCTGTTGCCCAGCAGGCCGCCCCCGATGCCCGCCTCGGCCACGGCGGTCACCCCTTCGGCGAGGCAGGCGCGGCCGGCGTGTTCGATCGCGTCGGCGAGTTCCTCCTGCGCGTACGGCAGTCGCAGCCGCCGGGCGGCGGTCATCGCGCTCTCCGCCAGGAAGCCGTTCTCGTGCGGGACGCCGGCCGGAAGCAGGTCCAGGACGGCGCTGTTCACGATGCAGCCGTGTCCGGAGTCGTGCATCAGGAAGACCTTGCGGCCGTGGCTGACCCGGTCCAGCTCGGCGGCGGTCAGGTGGCGGCCCAGGGTCCGCTGGTCGTATCCCATGACGTCGACCCAGGCGCCGGGCCGGCCGTTGCGGGAGGCGGCGTCCGCCACGACGGCGAGCACGTCCTCGACGCGCCGGCACGGTGCGATGGTCGGGGTGGTGGCCTTCATCCCGGTCCACGCCAGGTGGACATGGCTGTCGATGAACCCGGGCAGCACGGTGGCGCCCTGGAGGTCGACGACCTCGCGCGCGGGCAGGGAGGTCACGGCCTCGTCCAGGCCCACGATCCGGCCCCGCCAGACACCCAGGTCGTGGGCGACGGGGTGGTCCGGGTCCATGGTGAGGATGCGCGCGTTCGTCAGCCTCGTGCACAGCATCATGGGCGAAGTCCGTCCGTCTCTAGGAGGTTTCGGCGAGCACGGTGGCGGCGGACGTGGCGCCCTGCGGGTCGCGCGCCCCGGCCCGCGTCTCGTACCGCCTGGGCGCGGCGGGCACCATCAGCGGCGTGCCCGTCTCGGGGTCGTCGATGATCCGGCAGGGCAGTCCGAACACGTCCTCGACGAGTTCGGCGGTCATGACGGTGGCCGGGTCGCCCTGGGCGGCGATGACACCGCCGGGCCGCATCACGACGAGGTGGGTGGCGTAGCGGCACGCCTGGTTGAGGTCGTGCAGGACGGCGACGACCGTGTGGCCCTTGCGCGCGTGCAGTTCGGCGCACAGGTCGAGCACCTCGACCTGATGGGCGATGTCCAGGAACGTGGTGGGCTCGTCGAGCAGCAGGATGGACGTCTGCTGGGCCAGCACCATGGACAGCCAGACGCGCTGGCGCTGGCCGCCGGAGAGGTCGTCGACGGGCCGGTCGGCGAGTTCGAGTACGCCGGTCTGCCGCATCGCCGCGGTCACGGCCGCCTCGTCCTCGGCGGACCACTGTTTCAGCATCCGCTGGTGCGGGTAGCGGCCGCGCGCCACGAGGTCGCCGACGGTGATGCCGCCGGGCGCGGTGGACGACTGCGGGAGGAGGCCGAGGCGGCGGGCGACCTCGCGCGAGCGATACGAGGCGATCGCCACGCCGTCGAGGTAGACCTGCCCGGTCTTGGGCCTGAGCATCCGGGCGAGCGCCGCGAGGAGCGTCGACTTGCCGCAGGCGTTCGGCCCGATGATCACCGTGAAGGAGTGGTCGGGGATGTCGACGCTCAGCGACGTGGCCACCGTCCGCTGGTCGTAGGAGAGCGTGAGGTCCTCGGCGCGCAGCCGGGGCTGCGGGGAGTTCGTTCCAGTCATGCGCGGCTCTTTCGCGACTCGGTGATCAGCAGCCAGATGAGGTACAGCCCGCCGATGGTCCCGGTAGCCGTGCCCACAGGGAGGAGCGCCGGTGCGAAGATGCGCTGCACGACGAGGTCGCTCAGGGCGAGCAGCAGGGCGCCCATGAGGGCGGACGGCAGGAGAGCCGGACCGGACGAGCGGGTCAGTCTGCGGGCCAGTTGGGGAGCGGCCAGGGCGATGAACACGATGGGGCCGGTCACCGCGGTGGCGAGGGCGGCCAGGGCGACGCTGATGACGAGCAGTGCCGCCCGCGTCCGGGTCACGTGGACACCGAGGGCGGTGGCGATGCCGTCGCCCATCTCCACCATGGACAGGCGGCGGGCGAGGAAGAAGGCGAGCGGGAGCAGCACCAGGACGGCGAGGCCGATGGTGTTCGCGTGGATCCACAGGCGGTTCCCCAGACTGCCGATCAGCCACGCCTGGGCCTCCAGCGCCTCCTGCCAGCTCGCCCGGGTGATCAGGTACGAGTTGAGGGCGAGGAGCAGGGCGCTGACGCCGATGCCGACCACGACCAGGCGGAAGCCCTGCAGGCCCCGGCCCAGCATGAGGAGGGAGACCGCCGCGGCGGTGGCAAGTCCCCCGACGAGTGCCCCGAGGGCGATCTGGGTCATGCTGCCGTTCAGGACCACGATGACGACGAGGGCGCCGGTGGCCGAGCCGTTGGTGAAGCCGATGATGTCGGGGCTGCCCAGCGCGTTGCCGGTCAGGCTCTGCAGGACGGCGCCGCTGACGGCCAGGGCGGCGCCGACGCACAGGGCGGTCACCAGCCGGGGCATGCGCAGGGTGTTGACGATGAAGTCTGCGGCCCCGGAGCCGTTGCCGAACAGCGCCTGGAGGACCTCGCCGACGGAGAGTTCGAAGTCGCCGGTGGTGAGGGTGACACCCATGAGCAGGACGAGCGCGGCGCCCAGGACGGCCGTGACGGCCAGGGCGCGGCCCTGGACCCGCAGGGAGAGGCCGCCGTTGCGGGTACGGACGACCATCCCGGTGACGACGCGCGGCGTCGCGGGGGTCGCTCGGTTCTTGACGGGTCGCTGATCGGGGGCGGATGCCTCTGACTCCCGTACGGCACTCACAGGGTCTCCTCGTTCTCCCCCAGGGCCGACGCCCGGGAGGTAGCCCCGTCTCCGCCCGCGAGGAGCGGAGGTGCGGCTCTGTGGCCTGTCTGCGGCCCGGCGGTCTCATGAGTGCCACTCACAGCATGACCAGCTTCCGGCGACGGCACAGTGCGATGAACAGCGGGGCTCCGAGAAACGCGGTGACGATGCCGACCTGGATCTCGCCCGGGGAGCCGAGGACCCGCCCGAGGACGTCGGCACCGATCAGCAGAACAGGTGCGAACAGCATCGAATAGGCCAGTACCCAGCGCTGGTCTGGACCCACGACGAACCGGGCGACGTGCGGGACGACCAGGCCGACGAAAGCGATCGGGCCGGCCGCGGCGGTCGCCGCGCCGCACAGGAGCATCACGGCGACGGCGCCCAGCACCCGGGTCCGGCCGACGTTCACGCCCAGGGCTCGCCCCGCCTCGTCGCCCATGGCCAGGGCGTTCAAGGAGGGGGCCAGGCCGAGCGCGAGGAGCAGGCCCACGGCGACGAAGGGCAGGGCGATGAGGACGATGTCCGTGTTCCGGCCCGCCAGGGACCCGACCGTCCAGAACCGGAACTGGTCGAAGGCGCGCGGGTTGAGCAGCAGTACCGCGGAGCTGAAGGCGAAGAGCACCGCCGTCACCGCCGCTCCGGCGACGACGAGCCGGTCGGGCGTCGCCAGCGTCCGCCCCGAGGAGCCCAGGACGTAGACGAGCACCGAAGCCGCCGCCGCACCGAGGAACGCGAACCACACATAGCCCAGGGCCGTACCCACACCGAAGAAGGCGATGGCCACGACGACTCCCGTGGAGGCGCCGAGACTCACACCGAGCAGCCCCGGGTCGGCGAGCGGGTTGCGGGTCAGCGACTGCATGAGCGCGCCGGAGAGTCCGAGGGCCACACCGACGAGCAGCCCGAGGACGGTCCTGGGGATCCGGTACTCGTGGATGATGACCGAGGCCTCCGACCCGTCGGGCTGCCACAGCGCGTTCCAGGTGGACGTGACCGGGATGCCCCGGGTGCCCAGCCACACGCTGAGCAGTCCGACGAGAACCAGGGCCGCCAGGGTCGCGAGCAGGCCCAGACCGCGCAGGGCGGCCACGGACCGGCGGACCCCCGGCCCGGCCGGACCGCTCGATCCGCTCCTGGGCGCCGCTTGGGCTTCGACCGACAACGACAACTCCCCCTGGCGGCGACTCCCGCGCGAGACAACACATGTGACGTGACAACAGACACAGACTTAGGTGAGGCTAACCGAAGCTCTCGGCAGGGTCAACGCGTGGACCCCCGACGAGGCCGCCGGTCACGGGCCGACCGGGGGCGACCACCGCCGACAGCCTTGGCGAGCGACCTGATTAGAGTAGGCTTACCTAACTAATCGACGTCTTCGCGGAGGTACCGCATGCCCGTGGGGGGACCCAACGAGGGGGGACCGACGGGGGGCCTCGTCCTCCGGAGAACGATCAGGGGTCAGCGCCGAAGGGTCGTCGGGGCGTCGCTCCTCGGCATGGCCCACCAGGCGTGCGAGGCGCTTGTCCCCGTCGTGATCGGCGTCGTCATCGACCGAGCCGTGTCCACCGGCTCCTCGGCCGCTCTCCTGCGCTGGCTGCTCGTCCTCGCCGTCCTTTTCCTGGTTCTCTCCACGTGTTACCGGACCGCCGCGAGGATCACCGACGGGGCGGGCGAACACGCGGCACACCAACTCCGCGTCGACCTCGGCACCAGGGTGCTCGATCCCCGTGGCGGAGCCGACGCCGGACGGCTGCCCGGCGCGCTCACGGCCGTCGCCACCGGTGACGCGAGACGCGTCGGAGCGGTCGCGGCCGCCGTGCCGTACGCGGTGTCGGCGCTCACCGGGCTGATCGTCAGCGCGGTGGCGCTGCTCCGCGTCTCGGTGCCGCTCGGGTTGCTCATCCTGCTCGGTGTCCCGCCCCTGCTGTGGCTCGGCCACCGGATCAGCCGCCCCCTCGAAGAGCGCAGCGAGATCGAGCAGGAGCGTGCCGCGCACGCCTCCGGCGTCGCCGCCGACCTCGTCGCGGGCCTGCGGGTGCTGAAGGGTATCGGGGCTGAGGCCGCGGCCGTTTCCCGCTACCGGCGCACGAGCCAGGACTCCTTGGCCGCCGCACTGCGGGCCGCCCGCAGCCGAGCCTGGCACGACGGCGCGATCCTCGCACTCACCGGCATCTTCATCGCGGCCATCGGCCTCGCCGGCGCCCATCTGGCCATGCGCGGCTCGATCAGCGTGGGCGAACTGGTGGCGGCCGTCGGACTCGCCCAGTACCTCCTCGGCCCCTTCCAGCTCCTCACGTACGTCAACGGCGAGTTGGCGCTCGGCCGTGCCTCCGCCGACCGGATCGCCGAGGTGCTCGCCTCGTCGCCCGCCGTCGCGACCGGACGGGCCGTACTCCCCGACTCCGTCCCCGGCGGAATCCGGCTGCGCGGGCTCGGACACGGCGCCCTGCGCGGCGTCGACCTCGACATCGCCGCCGGCTCCGTCATCGGCGTCGTCGCGAAGGACCCGGCGGCGGCGCACGACCTGCTGCTCTGCCTGGGCAGGGAGCTCGACCCCGCCGAAGGGGCCGTCGAACTCGACGGCGTACCACTCACCGAGTTGGACCCTCGGAGCGCCCGCCGCGCCATCCTCGTCGCCCACCACGACGCCGACCTGTTCGAGAGCAGTCTGCTCGACAACGTGCGGGCGGGGTCCAACGCCGGGGAAGCCGACCTCGCGCCCGCCCTGGCCGTGGCCGCCGCCGACGACGTCGCGCGGGCGCTCCCCGAGGGCACGGCCACAGTCCTCGCCGAACGCGGCCGGTCCCTGTCCGGCGGTCAGCGCCAGCGAGTTGCCCTGGCCCGGGCGCTCGCCGCCGACCCCCCGGTGCTCGTCGTCCACGACCCGACGACCGCGGTCGACACGGTCACCGAGTCACGTATCGCCGCCGGCCTTCGCCAGCTCCGGGACGGCCGTACGACGATCCTGGTCACCACGAGCCCCACGCTGCTCGCCGCGACCGACCGCGTGGTGCTGCTCGACGACGGCACCGTGACCGCCGACGGCCGCCATCAGGAACTCGTCGCCTCCCACGAGGCATACCGTGCGGCGGTGCTGGCATGACAGAGCTCACGAGCGACGATCTGGTGAACGACGAAGGACCCGAGATGACCGAACCCCGTAGGGCGGACCGCGGCGCGAGCGGGGAACGCGAGCTGCTGCCCACCGCGACCGGCCCACAGACGCTCGCGGCCGTCCGGGCGTTGTTGCGGCACCACCGGCTCCTGACCGTACTCGCGGTCACCGTGCTGATCGCCGCCACGGGCATCGGCCTGCTCACCGCTCCGCTGCTCGGACGTATCGTCGACCTCGTCGCCGAACTGCGGGGGGCGGGCGCGCTGACGGTACCGATGGTGCTGCTCGTGGCGGTGGCAGTGGCCCGGGGCACGGCGACCGCGATCGGCCACTCGCTCGTCGCCCGCCTCGGCGAGACCGTCCTCGCGGACCTGCGCGAGCGGTTCGTCGGACGGGCGCTGCGCCTGCCCCTGGAACGGGTCGAACAGGCCGGTTCGGGCGACCTGACCTCCCGGGTGACCGGTGACGTCACCATCATCGCGAAGGCGGTGCGCCAGGCGCTGCCGGAGTTCGCCACGGCACTCCTCACCATCGCGCTGACGCTCGTGGGACTTGCCGTACTGGACTGGCGCTTCCTGCTCGCCGTCCTGCTCGCCGTGCCGGTGCACGTACTGACGGTCCGCTGGTACATCCCACGTGCCGCGTCGGTGTACGCCAGGCACCGGGTGGCGAGCGGCGCGCTGCAGCACCAACTCCTCGACAGCATCGGCGGTGCCCGCACCGTACGCGCGTTCCGGCTGAACGGCAGCCACGCGCAGGCACTTCAGCGGCGGTCCCGTGAGGCCGTCGGCCTTGCGCTGCAAGGCATCCGGCTGGTCTCCGGCTTCTTCTCCCGTCTCAACGCGGCAGAGTTCATCGGACTGACCGGGGTCCTGGTGACAGGCTTCTTCCTGGTGGACGACGGCTCCGTGAGCATCGGCACGGCGACCGCGGCCGCGCTCTACTTCCACAGCCTCTTCAATCCGATCAACGCCGCCCTGTTCCTCATCGACGACGCGCAGTCGGCCGGCGCGAGCCTCGCCCGCCTGGTGGGGGTGTCGAACCTGCCCGTCGAGCCGAATCCCGAACCGGACACCGAGGAGAAGCCCGTGGACGGCACGGTCAAGGTCTCCGGGCTCAGCCACGCGTACGTCGAGGGCCACCCGGTCCTGAGTGACGTGGATCTCGAGGTCCGCAGCGGCGAACGGGTCGCTCTGGTGGGTGCGAGCGGCGCCGGGAAGACGACTCTGGCGAAACTCGTCGCGGGCGTCCACGAGGCGTCCGCGGGCTCGATCGTGCTCGGCGGGGTCGAGGCCCGCGAGTTGGGTCCGGCCCGAGTCCGGCGCGCCGTGACGCTGATCAGCCAGGAGGTCCATGTGTTTGCGGGACCACTGGCCGAGGATCTGCGGCTGGCGCGCCCGGGGGCCACCGACGAGGAACTGCGCACGGCACTGGGGCGGGTGGAAGCCCTGGACTGGGTCGAAGCGCTCCCCGAAGGTCTCGCGACGGTGGTCGGTGAGGGCGGCCACCGGCTGACCGTGACACAGGCCCAGCACCTGGCCCTGGCCCGCCTCGTCCTGGCGGACCCGCCGATCGCCATCCTGGACGAGGCGACCGCAGACGCGGGAAGCGCCGGCGCACGCGTCCTGGAGGCAGCCGCCGCCCGGGCCCTGGAAGGCCGTACGGGCCTGATGGTGGCCCACCGCCTGCCCCAGGCCGCCTCCGCCGACCGCGTCGTCGTACTCGACCAGGGGCGGGTGGCCGAGACCGGCACGCACGACGAACTGGTCGCGGCGGGCGGCCGCTACGCCGCTCTCTGGTCGGCCTGGTCCGACAGCCGCCGGGAGCCCCCGCGGGAGGCGTGAGCCGCCCGGGCTGCTCACGTCGCCGCGGAACGTCGGCGCGTCGCCCGGCAGCCGGAGAGAAGGAGCGGGGTGTGCGGTTCGCGCGATCCCCCCTTCTCAGGTCCTACCTCAGCGGCTGCGCCCTCATCCGCGGGGTGGAGAGGGTGCGCCGTGACGGATGAAGCGCGGCTGCTGTGTCCGGGGCCAGCATGTGTTCATGACGACAGCGACCGTTCCTCCCGCCACACTCACAGCCGCGCCCGTCTGGGCTCGCCGCGCCGCCCATGCCATCCCTCTGTGCGCGCTCCCGTCCAGCTTGTGGCGCATCGCCATGGCATCCGGCGTCTACGTCGGGTACAGCGACCAGGTGCTGCGCGACGTGTACGACATCCCGGGCTGGGGCATCGCCTATGTCGTCGGCCTCTCCGTTCTTGCCGAGCTGGCCGCCCTGTTACCGCTGCTGCTCGTCAGCGACCGGTGGCGCCGCCTGCGCCCAGGGGCCCTCGCCGCGTCGGCCTGGACCGCCTCGGGCATCCTGGTCCTGGTGGCACTGTGGCAACTCGTGGTCGCTTTCACCGTCGAGAGCCAGACGTACATGTCGAGCGGTACAGCACAGACCCTCTGGGCCTTCGCCTTCGCCCCGCTGTTCGCCATCCCGGTACTGATGACCGCGGTGACCTGGTCGTACGCGAAGCGGCACCGGGCATGGAAACAGGCGCAACCCCTTGAAGGTGCTTGACGTCCGCCCCCGGCGGATGCCCTTCTCGCTGCGGATGCAGGCATGCTCCCCGCGCCGGGCAGCGAGCACGTCGGCCGTCGAACGCACGCCGCCGCCCGCCGAGAGGAATTCTCGGCGGGCGGCGGCACAGTGCGCTGCGGCGTGTTCAGCCCTGCTGGGCGACCAGGCTCTTGGGGCGCAGGTCGGTCCAGTTCGTCTCGACGTAGGCGAGGCACGCCTCGCGCGTGTCGTCGCCGAAGGCGACGCGCCAGCCGGCCGGTACCTCGGCGAAGGAGGGCCACAGCGAGTGCTGGTCCTCGTCGTTGACCAGGACCAGGAATCGGCCCTGCGGATCCTCGAACGGGTTGGTGCTCATGCGTCGTCACTCCTCGTGGACTTTACGGTGAACAGCTCGGAGAGCGGCTGCTCGGGGTCGGCCGCCGCGGTGCGCAGCAGTGTCTGAAGTTCTTCGGCGAGCTGCCGGGCCTTCTCCGGGCCGAGCAGGCCGGCCGCGTGGATCAGCTCGCAGTGCACCGGTCCGTCGCCCTGCGGCTCGTAGAAGCTGAGGGTCAGCTCCGTCCGGGCCGAGCCGGTCGGTACGGCGTGGAAGGAGCCCCTGCCGCCCTCCAGCTGCCCGAGATCCGCCTGTTCGTGGTGGACCACCATGACCTGCGGGCCCTGCGGGGGCAGTCCGGTCGCCCGGACGACCTCGTCGAAGGGCACGTCCTGCCGGTCGAGGGCGCTGAGGGTGGTCTCCCGTACCCGGGTCAGCAGTTCCGCGAAGGTCGGATCGCCCGCCGTGTCGGTGCGCAGCACCACCGTGTTGAGGAAGCAGCCGACGAGGTCGGCCAGCTGGTCGTCGCCACGGCCGGCGACCATCGTACCGATCGGCAGATCGGTGCCCGCGCCGTGGGCGGTGAGCAGCGCGGAGAAGGCGGAGTGCAGCACCATGAACATGCTGGTGCCGGTGGCCCGGGCCAGCTCGTCCACGGCCGCGTGCAACTGCTCGTCCAGGACGAATCCCAGACAGACGCCGCCCTCGGCCCCCGGGCGCGGGGCGCCCGTGGGGAGCGCCAGCTCCACCGGTACGTCCTCCAGCGTCTGCCGCCAGTAGGCGAGCTGCCGCCCACCCCGGCTCTCCGGGTCGGACAGGTCGCCGAGGACCTGGTGCGCCCAGCGGGTGTAGTCCGCGTACGTCACCGGCAGCGGCTCCCACTCGGGCGCCCGGCCCTCCGTGCGGGCCGCGTACGCCGTGGTGAGGTCACGGAACAGCGGCACCACCGACCATTCGTCCACCGCCAGGTAGTGCGAGGTCAGCAGGAGAGCCTGGTGACCGGCCGCATCCGTCAGCAGCGTCGCCCGCAGCGGGGCCTCGCGCTCCAGGTCCGGGGCCTGCGCGGCGAGTTCCGCCAGGCGGGCGTCCAGGTCCCTGCACCGGTCGAGCGTGAGCCCCGGGGCCTCGGCAGGCCGCTGGAGCACCACACCGTCGCGCTCGGTGAACGCCGTACGCAGCGGCTCGTGCCGGGCCACCACATCGGCCAGGGCGTCGGCGAGTGCGGCGGCGGCCAGTCCACCCTCCGGTACCCGCAGGGCCAGCGCGTGGTCGAAGCCCGGGGTGCGGCGGTGCGCCTCCCACTCCCAGCGCTGGGCCGGGGCGAGCGGCAGCGGGGCGCCGGCAGTGTCTTCGGTGTCCTCGGCGGGCCGAAGCGCCGGGCGGGCGGCCGCCGCGCCCTCCAGCTTGCCGGCGAGACCGGCGACGGTCAGCGCGTCGAAGACGTCCCGGATGCTCAGCTCGACGCCGAACTCCGTGCGGATACGGCCCAGGAGCCGCATCGAGGCCATGGAGTGGCCGCCGAGCGCGAAGAAGTTGTCGTGGATGCCGACCTTCTCCAGCCGGAGGATCTCGCAGAACAGGTCCGCCAGGCGGGCCTGTGTCCTGGTCGCCGGGCTCGCGTCGCCGGTCATCGCGGACCAGTCCGGCGCGGGCAGCGCCTTGCGGTCCAGCTTGCCGTTGGGGGTCAGGGGGAGGGGGCCGTCCAGCGGTACGACGAGTGCCGGGACCATGTACTCCGGCAGTACGCCCGCCACATGGGCACGCAGCTCCTGCGGGTCTGCCTCCCCGGCCTCTCCCGCCTCCGGTACGGCGTACCCGACCAGGCGGACGATGTCGCCGTCGCGGTCCGGCACGACCGCGGCCTGCGCGACCGACGGGTGCGAGGCGAGCGCCGCCTCGATCTCCCCGAGCTCGATACGGAAGCCGCGCACCTTGACCTGGGTGTCGACACGGCCCAGGAAGTCGAGGTTCCCGTCCGCGCGCCAGCGGGCCCGGTCGCCGGTGCGGTACATGCGGCCGCCGGGCGGGCCGTAGGGGTCCGCGACGAACCGTTCCGAGGTCAGCCCGGCCTTGCCGAGGTAGCCGCGGGCGAGGCCGCGTCCGGAGACGTACAGCTCGCCGACGACACCGGGCGGGACGGGCCGCAGGTGGTCGTCGAGGACGTAGCAGCGGGTGTTGGGGTCGGGTCGACCGATGGGGACCCGGCCGGTGGGCCGGCCTGCCCCTGACCTTCGGCCGGAGGGACCACCCTGCTCGCGGGAGGACCACAGCGTGGAGTTGACCGTCGCCTCGGTGAGACCGTACGCGCAGATCAGGTGGGCCGTGGTGCCGAAGCGCTCGAACAGGTCCGGCGGCACGGTCTCCGTACCGACCAGGACGGTCGAGCCCTCGGGCAGCTCGCAGCCGGGCGGCAGCGCCGACACCAGGGACGGGGGCAGGATCATGTGGCTGATCCGCTGGTGCGCGAGGAAGTCGGTAAGCGCGGGCCCGGCGACCCTCGCCTCGTCGGTGATGAGGACGAGCCGGCCGCCGTGGCACAGCGCCATCGACAGCTCGAAGACGAATACGTCGAAGCCGATCGAGGCGAATTGCAGCACACGGCTGTCGGGTTCGAGACCCATCCGGTCGACGGCGGTCGCCACCAGAGAGGCGATGCCCTCGTGCGGGACGACCACGCCCTTCGGGCGTCCGGTCGAGCCGGAGGTGTAGATCACGTACGCGGCCTGGTCCAGGGCGACCGGTCCGCTCTCGACGGCGGTCTCCGGCAGACCGTCCAGCTCGGCGGCGACGGACGGCTCGTCGAGCAGCATCGCCGGCACCCCTGCCACGTCCGGGATCTTCCCGGCCACGGACTCAGTGGCGACCACGACGTTCACCCCCGAGTTCTCGATCATGTAGCCGAGCCGGTCGGCTGGGTGGGCCAGGTCGAGCGGCAGGAACGCGGCACCGAGCTTGAGCGCGGCGAGCACCGTGGCGATCATGTCGGCGGAGCGGGGCACGGCCACGCCGACCACGCTCTCCGCGCCCACACCGCGCGCGGCCAGGAGCCGGGCGATGCGGTTGGACCGCGCGTCGAGCCGCTCGTACGTCACCGCATGCGAGCGGTCCACGACGGCGACCGCGTCGGGCCGCTCGGCGAGCCGCCGCGCGAACATCGCGGGCAGGGTCTCCTCGTGGACGGGCCGCGGGGTGCCGTTGAAGCCCTCCAGGACGAGATGACGCTCGTCGGCGGCGAGGATCTCCGCCTGCGAGACGGGCCGCTCGGGCGCGGCGACGAGGGCGGTGACGAGCGCCCGGAGCCGGTCGCCGATCCGCTCGGCACTCTCGTGGTCGAACAGCTCGGTGGCGAACTCCAGGCGGCAGGCCAGGGAGCCCGCGGAGCCGTCGGCGGCCGTGTGCTCGGTGAAGCTGAACACCAGGTCGAACTTGGCGGAGCGGATACGGAAGGGGACGTACTCCACGTCGAGCCCGGCCAGTTCCAGTGCGTCGCCGGTGCGGGCGTGGTAGCCGACCATCACCTGGAACAGCGGGTTCCGGGAGAGCGAGCGGGTCGGGTTGAGCTTTTCCACGACCGACTCGAACGGCACGTCCGCGTGGGAGAAGGCCGCCAGGTCGGTCTCGCGGACCCGCCTCAGCAGCTCGGTGAAGCTCGGGTCACCGCTGAGATCGGTGCGGAGCACGAGGGTGTTGACGAAGAAGCCGACCAGGTCGTCCAGCGCCTCGTCGCCGCGCCCCGCGATGGGCGCGCCGAGGGGGATGTCCGTCCCGGCGCCCATACGGTGCAGCAGGGCGGCCACGGCCGCGTGCACCACCATGAACATGCTGGCGCCGGTCTCGCGGGCGAGCCGCTTGAGACCCTCGTGGACGTCGGCGTCGAAGTCGATGTCCAGCTCGGCTCCCGAGAACGCCGGGCGGGCGGGCCGGGGCCGGTCGGCGGGCAGTTCGAGCTCTTCCGGCGCCCCGCTGAGCGTCGCGTGCCAGTACTCCAGCTGACGGGCGGCCAGGCTGTCCGTGCCGGTGGGGTCCCCGAGCAGACGCTGCTGCCACAGGGCGTAGTCGGCGTACTGGACGGGCAGGGGCTCCCAGTCCGGGGCCGTGCCGTGTGCGAGGCGGGACTCGTAGGCCGTGGCCAGGTCGCGCAGGAACGGGCGGTCGGACCACTCGTCGGTGGTGATGTGGTGCAGCAGCAGGATGACGACGTGGTCGTGGGGCGCGACCTCCACGATCGTGGCCCGCAGGGGCAGTTCGGCGGCGAGGTCGAAGGGCCGGTTGGCCTCGTCGTCGACGAGGCCGGGCACCTCGTCCTCGGTGGCGCGCACGAGCTCGACCACCGGTCGGGCCTCCTCGGCCGGCAGGACCCGCTGGAACGCCTGGCCGTCTCGCTCGGCGAAGACCGTGCGCAGGGCCTCGTGGCGGGCCGTGACATCGGCGAGAGCGGCGGTCCACGCGTCGATGTCCAGGGCGCCGCGCAGCCGCATCACCAGCGGGAAGTTGTAGGCGGCGGAGGTGCACTCGATCTGCTGGACGACCCACAGCCGCTGCTGGGCGTGGGACAGCGGCAGCTCTTCGGGCCGCTCGCCGGCGGTCAGCGCCGGGCGGGCGGCGCCGCCGGAGCGGTCCGCGCGTTCCACCAGCTCCGCGACGGTCGGCGCCTCGAAGAGGTGACGGATGGCCAGTTCGGTGTCGAGCGCGGTGCGGGCGCGGCTCACCAGACGGGTGGCGAGCAGCGAGTGACCGCCCAGTTCGAAGAAGTCGCTGTCGATGCCGACGCTGCCCTCGGGCAGGCCGAGCACCTCGGCGAAGAGGGCGCAGAGGGTCTCCTCCCGCGGCGTGCGGGCGGCGCGACTGGGGCCCCTGCCTCCGAAGTCAGGGGCGGGCAGCGCCCTGACGTCGAGCTTTCCGTTGACGGTCAGTGGCAGCGTGTCCACGGCGACGAGTGCGGACGGGACCATGTAGTCCGGCAGGCCGGCCTTCAGGTGGTCGCGCAGCCGCTGGAGCAGTTCCTCCCCCGCCTCGGTGGCGTCCTCCGGTACGACGTAGCCGACCAGGCGCTTGCTACCGGTGGCCTCGTTCACGACCACGGCGGCGTGCGCGACCTCGGGGTGTGCGGACAGGGCCGAGGCGATCTCGCCCAGCTCGATGCGGTAGCCGCGGATCTTGACCTGGTCGTCGGTGCGGCCGAGGAAGTCGAGCAGGCTGTCGGGACGCCGGCGTACGAGGTCACCGGTGCGGTACATCCTCCCTCCCGGCTCGCCGAACGGATCGGCGACGAAGCGCTCGGCGGTCAGGCCGGGCCGGTCGTGGTAGCCGCGCGCCAGACCGGTGCCCGCGATGTACAGCTCACCGGGGCAGCCCGGCGGAACGGGCCGCAGCATCGCGTCGAGGACGTAGGCGCGGGTGTTGCGGATGGGCACGCCGACCGTGGGGGTCGCGCTGTCGGCGGTCGATCCGCCGAGCGTGTTGATCGTGTACTCGGTCGGGCCGTACAGGTTGTAGCCGTAACAGCCGTCGGTGCGGCGCAGTTTCGTCCACACCGTCTCCGACACCGCCTCGCCGCCCAGCAGGACCAGTGCGGGGCGGTGCTTCCCCGCTGTGGTGTCGTCGGCCTGGTCGAGCAGGCCCTCCTCGACGAGGAGCTGGGCGTAGGTGGGCGTCACGTTGACCACGTCGACCCGGTGCCGGTCGCAGTAGGCGACCAGGGCCTCGGCGTCGCGGCGCAGCTCCTCGTCGCAGACGTGGACCTCGTGGCCCTCGACGAGCCAGAGCAGCTCCTCCCAGGACATGTCGAAGGCGAAGGACACGGTGTGTGCGATGCGCAGCCGTCGTCCGCCGGCCGCGGCGATGGCCGGGTCGAAGATCTCCTTCTGGTGGTTGAGCTGCATGTTCGTCAGGCCCCGGTACGGAGTGACGACGCCCTTGGGTGTGCCGGTCGAGCCCGAGGTGTAGATGACGTACGCCGGGTGCTCCAGGCGGTCGGCCCGGTCGTGGGCGAACGCGGGCCGTTCGGCGTCGGTGATCCCGGTGCCGGGGAGAGCGGCCAGTTCCGCGGCCACGGCCTCGTCGTCCAGGAGAAGTTCGGGCGCGGCGGGGCCGGTCTCACCGCGGAGGGTCGGGGCCACGGCGGTCGTGGACAGCAGGCACAGTGGCCGAGTGTCCTCGACCATCAGCCGCAGGCGGTCGGCCGGGTGGTCCAGGTCCAGCGGCAGGTACGCGGCACCTGTGCGCAGGACGGCGAACAGCGCGGCCACCATGTCGATGGAGCGCGGCAGCGCGAGAGCGACCGCCTTCTCCGGTCCCGCGCCCCGGGCGAGCAGCAGCCGGGCGAGCCGGTTGATGTGCGCGTCGAGTTCGGCGTACGTGAGGGCCTGCTCGCCGAACACCAGCGCCACCGCGTCGGGAGTACGGGCCACCTGGGCGGCCAGCATGTCGGCGACGGTCTCGTTCGGTACCGGCTCCCGGCTGCCCGCCCATTCGGCGGAGAGGGTCTCCCGCTCGCCGGGCAGCAGCAGGTCGAGGGCGCCGACTCGGGTCGTCAGGTCTCCGATGAGCCGTTCCACCAGTGCGCCGAAGCGGTCGAGCGTGGCCGCGGCCTGCTCGTCCTCGACCAGGTCGGGGCGGTACTCCAGCTTGACCTGGACCGTCTCGGCCGGGTTGACGATCAGTGTCATCGGGTAGTGGGTGGCGTCGACGCTGCCCACGCCCGTGATGCCATGGCGCTCGGTGAGCTGCTGGAAGGCACCCTCGTCGGCGAAATTCTGCAGGACGTACAGGGTGTCGAAGAGGGTGGGGTGCCCGCCGGCCCGCTGGAGTTCGGCGAGTCCCAGGTACTCGTGGTCCATCAGGGCGACGCGCTCGGTCTGGATGCGGCGCAGCAGGTCCCCGACCGGCTCCGCCGGGTCGAGGGTGATCCGCTGCGGCACGGTGTTGAGGAACATGCCGATCGTCGTGTCGACTCCGGGCACGTCCGCCGGGCGTCCGGCGACCGTGGCGCCGAACACCACGTCGTCACGGCCCACGGTGGAGGACAGGACGAGTGCCCACGCGGCGGAGAGCACCGCGTTGATGGTCAGCCCGTGCTCGCGCGCGGAGCTGCGCAGCCGGTCGCTGAGGGCTCGTCCGAGGGCCAGGGTGCGGCGGCGCGGGATAGTCGGTTCGTCACCGCGCTCGCGGGCGACGAGGGTCGGCTCGTCGAGTCCGGCGAGGGCGCCCCGCCAGGTCTCGCGGGCCGCGTCGAAGTCCTGGCCGGCGAGCCAGCTCAGGTAGTCCCGGTAGCTTCCGGCGGCGGGCAGGGCGCTGTCGTCGCCGGCCGCCGCGTACAGGCCGAGCAGTTCGTCGAGGAAGAGGGACTGGGACCAGCCGTCCCACGCGACGAGGTGGTGGCTGAGCATCAGCCGGTCGGTGGTGTCGGTGAGCCGGATCAGGGTGAGCCGGAACAGCGGGGGCGCGGCGAGATCGAACCGCCGGTGCCGGTCGGTGTCGGATATCTCGGCGAGCCGGGTCCGGCGCTCGGCGTCGGTCAGGCCGGTCAGGTCGATCTCGGTGAGCGGTACGGGCAGTTCGGCGGCCGGGCAGACGAACTGCACCGGCTCGGGCAGGCCGTCGCTGACGATGCCCGCGCACAGGCTGGGGTGCCGGTGCAGCAGGGTCGCGACGGCCGCGCGCAGCCGGTCGGCGTCGAGCCGGCGGTCGAAGTCGAAGGTGTCCTGCGCGGTGTAGACGTCGAGCGCGGTCGTGTCGTAGCTGGCGTGGAAGTAGATGCCTTCCTGGAGCGGCGACAGCGGCCAGATGTCGGCCACCGGCGCCGGGCTCACCCGCTCGACCAGCTCGATGCCGGCCTGGGTGAGGGCGACGAGCGGCACGTCCGAGGGGGTGAGGGAGGGCCGGGCTCCCGGCGCGGCGGTCCGGGCGACGAGGTCGCGCAGGGCGTCGGTCCAGGCGCGGCTCAGTGCCCGCACGTCGTCCGCGGTGAGCACGTCGCCCTCGGGCCAGGTCCAGGTGGCGCGCAGCTCGGGGCCGTTCGGGGTCTCCGCGCAGACGGCGTTGACCTGGAGCGGGTAGGGCATCGCGAGATCGGCGTCGGGCTCGACGGCGAGCGCGTCGGACTCGACGGCGGGCGCCCAGTCGTGGGTCTGCTCGGCGGGGAGGCGGCCGAAGTAGTTGAACAGGACCTGGGCGGTGGACAGTTGGGCGAAGACGGGGGCGAGCTGCGGGTTGAGGTAGCGCAGCATGCCGTATCCGGCACCGGAGTCCGGGGCCGACCGCACGGCCTCCTTGACCTGCTTGAGCGTGTCGAACGGGTCGTCGGCGGCGGGCAGACGCACCGGGTGGAGGCTGGTGAACCAGCCCACGGTGCGCGAGAGGTCGGCGTCCGTGCCGTCCCGTCCGTGGCGTTCCAGGTCGACCAGCAGGTCACGGTCGGCGTCGGGGCGCCACTGGGTGACGGCTCGCCGCAGCGCCGCGAGCAGGACCTCGGTGACGTCGGCGCCGGCCGCCGCCGGCACGGCGGTGAGCAGCGCGCGGGTGTCCTCGGCGGCCAGGGTGACGACGTGCTCCCCCGCCGCACCGGCCGTTCCGGTACGCCTTGCTCCGGCGACCAGGTCGGCTCCGGGCGCGAGCGTCTTGGCCCAGTAGGGCAGTTCGGCCTGCCGCTGCGGGGAGGTGGCCTGCTCGGTGACGTCGCGGGCGAACCTCCGCAGAGAGGTCGGCACGGGCTCGAGCTCCGGGGACTCGCCTCGCACGACGGCGTCCCACGCGGTGGCGAGGTCGCCGAGGAGCACGCGCCAGGACACCCCGTCGATCACGAGGTGGTGGACGACGAGCAGCAGCCGGCCGGGCCGATCCGTACCGGCGTCGAACCAGACGGCCTGCACCGTTACGCCGGCGTCGGGGTCGAGGCGGTTCGCCGCGGCGTCGGACTCCTCGCGGACGACCGTGCGCAGAGCGGACTCGTCGAGGCCGCGTGCGTCGATGCGGCGGAGCAGTCCGGACGCGTCGACGGACCCCACGGGCAGCGTCCGTGCGGACCACAGGGCGGGGATCGCCGGGCCGAGGTCCATGCGGGTGAGGGTGAGCCGCAGGCCGTCGTGGTGGTCGAGCACCGCCTGCAGGACACGCGTCAGCTTCTCGGTGTCGGCGGTGGCGGGCGCCTGTACCAGCATGGAGAGGTTGAAGCGGCTGATCGTGCCGCCGTCCTCGCGGAGCTGGTGGACGATCGGCAGCAGCGGTACGTCACCGACGCCGTCGGAGTCGGCGACGGGTGCCGGGACCGCGGCCGCCGCACCGGCGACGGTGGCCGCCAGGGCGGCCGGGGTGCGGTGCTCGAAGACGTCGCGCGGGGTCACCGGCAGCCCCGCCTTGCGGGCGCGGCTGGAGACCGCCATGGACAGGATGCTGTCGCCGCCCAGGACGAAGAAGTCCTCGTCGGCGTCGATCCCCTCGGTGCCGAGCACCTCGGCGAAGATGCCGCACAGCTGCTGCTCGTAGCCTTCGCGTGCGCTGGCGTTGCGGCGCCGCCTGGGTGCCTCGGGAGCGGGCAGGGCCCCCAGGTCGGTCTTCCCGCCGGGGGTGAGGGGGAGCGCGTCGAGCCGTACGAAGTGGCTGGGCACCATGGGCGCGGGCAGCGAGTCGCTCAGCGCGGCGCGTACGGCCTCGGTGTCCAGCTTCCGTGCACCGGCGGCCGGGACCAGGTAGGCCACCAGCTGCTTGACGCCCCGCTCGTCGTCGCGTGCCACGACGACGGCGTCGCCGACGGCCGGCTCGTCGCGCAGCCGGGCTTCGATTTCCCCGAGCTCCACCCGGTTACCCCTGATCTTGACCTGGTGGTCGGTGCGCCCGAGGTAGGTGAGCACACCGTCTCCACTGAACTGAACCATGTCTCCGGTGCGGTACATCCGCGCTCCCGGACCGCCGAACGGGTCGGCGACGAAACGCTCCGCGGTCAGCGCGGCGCGTGCGTGATAGCCGCGGGCCAGCTGTGCGCCCGCGATGCAGAGCTCGCCCGGTTCGCCCTCCGCGACGGGTCGCAGGTGGCGGTCGAGGACGTAGAGGCGGGTGTTCCACACCGGCCGCCCGATGGGCACGGTGGCCCCGTCCGGAGCCGGGTCCGCTTCCCAGCTGGTGACCTGGATGACGGCCTCGGTGGGTCCGTACACGTTGAACAGCGGTACTCCGGTGCGCTCCTGCCAACGACGGGCGAGGGGAACCGGCAGCGCCTCACCGCCGCTGAAGGCGCGGCGCAGGCTCACCCACCACTGACCCGCCTCGTCCTCGGCCAGCAGCGCGCCGTACAGGGAGGGCACGAGGTCGACGCCGGTGACCTGCTCGTCGCGGATCAGGCCGACGAGGTACGCCGGGTCGCGGTGTCCGTCCGGCCGGGCGATCACCACGGCGCCGCCGGTGAGCAGCGGCGTGAAGATCTCCAGTACGGACGGGTCGAAGCTGGTCGAGTACTGGTGCAGCACACGCTCGTCCGGGCCGTACCCGAACCGCTCGGCGGTCCACAGGAGTTGACCGACGACCGCGCGGTGCGGGACGACGACGCCCTTGGGGCGGCCGGTGGAACCGGAGGTGTAGATCACGTACGCGGCGCTGTCCGGGTGGACGGCCGCGGGCACACGACCGGACACGGGATCGGCTCCCGCCGTCTCCTCGCCGACCACGACGTGGGTCACACCGTCGAGTGCGGGCAGCCGGGTCCGGGACGCGGCGGTGACCAGAACGGTCCGCGCCCCGGAGTCCTCCAGCAGGTAACGCACCCGGTCGGCCGGGTAGTCGACGTCGACCGGCAGGTAGGCGGCGCCTGCCTTGAGCACGCCGAGCATGGCGATCAGCGTCTTGGCCGACCGGGGCACGGCGACGGCGACGACGGACTCGGGTGTCACGCCCCGGGCGAGCAGCGCTGCGGCCAGTGCCTCGGCGCGCGCGTCCAGTTCGGCATAGGTCGTCCGCCCGGCCTCGTGGATCAGCGCGGTCGCCTCCGGGGTTCGGCGGGCCTGCCGGGCGAAGGCCGCGTGCAGTGTGTCGCCGGGCAGGGCGTGGTCCGCGCCGGCCAGCCGGTCGAGGGTGGCCCGGTCCTCGTCGGGGGTGCGCAGGGCGAGTTGCGCCACCGGGCGGAGCGGGTCCTCGACGAACTGGTCGAGCAGGGCCGCCAGCCGGTCGGCGAACCGGCGGGCGGCCGCCGGGTCGAGTCGGGCCGGATCGTGGTCGAGGCGCAGCCGGAGCCGTTCGCCGGGCAGGACGGTGAGGGCCAGCGGGTAGTGGACGGCGTCCCGGATGTGGGAGCCGGTGATCCGGACCAGTCCTGCCGGGTCGCAGGGCTCGCCGGTCTCGGGCAGGTTCTCGACGACGACCAGTGCTTCGAACAGCTCGCCGCGTCCCACGGCGCGCTGGATGTCGGCGAGGCCCACGTGCTGGTGGTCGAGCAGCTCGGCCTGGTCGTCCTGGAACCGCGAGAGGACGTCGACGAGCGACTGCTCGGGGCGCCACCGCAGCCGTGCGGGAAGGGTGTTGATGAAAAGGCCGACGAGGCTCTCCACACCTTCGACGGAGGCCTGGCGGCCCGAGACGGTGCTGCCGAGGACCATGTCCCGGGTGCCGGTGACGTCGCCGAGCAGGAGCCCGAAGCCGCCCTGGACGACGCTGCCGAGCGTCAGTCCCAGCGCGCGGGCCCGTGCGGTGAGGGCGGCGGTGTCCGCCGCGGTCAGCTCCAGCTCGATCGTGCCGGTCCGGCGCTCACCGGTGTCCGCACCTCGTACGGGAAGCCTGGCCGGGCCGTCGTATCCGGCGAGGGCGTCGCGCCAGGCGCCCAGCGCTCCGTTGCGGTCGCGTGCGGCGAGCCAGCCGGCGTACGCCCGGTACGCCGGGTCCTCTGCCGGCCGCGGAGCCTCGACGCCGGGCCGGTAGCCACCAAGGAGCTCGCGCATGAGGAGCGACACCGACCAGCCGTCCACGACGATGTGGTGCAGCGTCAGCACCAGCTCGGAACGGTCGGCGCCGTGGCGGATCAGTGCTGCCCGCAGCAGGGGCGGGACGGCCAGGTCGAATCCTTCCGCCCGCTCCTCGGCCCCGATGGCGTCGGCCGCCGCCGCGCGCTGGTCGGGGTGCCGGCCGGACAGGTCGTCGAAGCGCCAGGGCAGGGTGACGCGCTCGCCGATGAGCTGCACGATCCTGCCGTCCGGGAGCTGGTGGAAGGCGGCGCGCAGCAGCGGGTGGCGGTCGAGGAGACCCTGGACGGCGAGCCGCAGTGCCTCGGGGTCGACGTCACCCGCCAGCTCGACGGTGTCCTGTACGGCGTATCCGTCGGCGCCTGTCTCGTCGACGGAGGCGTGGAAGTAGAAGCCCTCCTGGAGCGGAGTGGCCGGAACGGCGTCCGCGAGACCCGCAACGGCGGCCTCGCACTCGGCGCGCTCGGCGTCGGTGAGCGTGACGAGCGAGAACGGGGCGGGCACGTCACCGTTCAGAGCGTGAGGGGTGTCCACCGCCTCTCCCCTGAGGCGGGCGAGTGCCGCGACCGTCCGGTGCCGGAACACATCGCGCGGCGTGAGCGCGAAACCGGCCGCGCGGGCGCGGTTCACCAGCTGGATCGCCACGATGCTGTCGCCGCCCAGCTCGAAGAAGCTGTCGTGGACGCCCACCGACGGCAGACCGAGGACGTCGGCGAACAACCCGGCGAGCGCGGTCTCGGCGGGCGTGGTGGGCGCGTCGTCGCCGCCCATCGCCGTCCACCGGGGCGCGGGCAGGGCGCGGCGGTCGAGCTTGCCGTTGGGCGTCAGCGGAAGGGCGCCGTCGAGGCGGACGACGGCGGACGGAACCATGTAGTCCGGGAGGGTGGCGGCAATCCGGGCGCGGGCCTCGGCCACGGCGGCCTCGGCGTCCGTACCGGTGCTGTGGTCCGTGGCCGCACCGGCACCGGCCTCCGCGACCAGGTAGGCGACGAGCCGCTGCACGTTCCGGTGGTCCTCGCGGACGAGGACGGCGGCCTGGGCGATGCCGGGGCAGGCCATGAAGGCGCTCTCGATCTCGCCGGGCTCGATGCGGTGGCCGCGGATCTTGATCTGGCCGTCCGCGCGGCCGAGGAACTCGAGGTTGCCGTCGGCGCCCCAGCGCACCCGGTCGCCCGTCCGGTACATGCGCGCGCCCGGCTCGCCGAACGGGTCGGCCACGAAGCGCTCCGAAGTGAGCCGGGCCCGGCCCAGGTAGCCGCGGGCGAGGCCGCGCCCGGCGACGTAGAGCTCGCCCTCGGCGCCGACGGGCACGGGGCGGAGAGCCGAGTCGAGCACGTAGGCGCGGGTGTTGGGGTCGGGGACGCCGATCGGGGCGGGACCGGGACGGTCGGGGTCGGAGACCCACAGCGTGGAGTTGACGCTCGCCTCGGTGAGGCCGTAGGCGACGACGACCCGCACATGCCCGGCCCAGCGGGCGATCAGTTCGCTGGGAACCGCTTCGGTGCCGACGATCAGCACAGAACCGTCGGGGAGTTCGCAGTCCTGCGGGAGCGCCGAGACGAGCGACGGCGGCAGGATCATGTGGGTGGCGCGGTGGCGTGCGATGTAGTCGGTGAGTGCGGTGCCGGCGACGCGGCGCTCGGTGGGGACGACGATGATCCGGCCGCCGACGCACAGCGACATGATCAGGTCCCAGACGGTGACGTCGAAGCCGACGGACGCGAACTGCACGACGCGGCTGTCGGCGGTGATGCCGATGCGGTCGGTGGCGGTGGCGACGAGGCTGCCGACGCCGTCGTGCGGGACCACGACGCCCTTGGGGCGGCCGGTGGAGCCCGAGGTGTAGATGACGTACGCGGCCTGGTCCAGGGCGACGGGAACACCGGGGTCGGTGTCGTCGAGGCCGGCGCACTCGGCGGCCACGGACGGCTCGTCGAGCAGGACGTGCACGACGCCCGGCGCGACGGGCAGGTCCGCGGACAGCTCGCATGTGGTCACGACGGTCCGGGCGGCCGCGTCGGTGAGCATGTACGCGATCCGGTCCTGCGGGTGGTCGGCGTCCAGCGGCAGGTACGCCGCACCTGCCTTCATCACGGCCAGCAGACAGACCACGAGTTCCGGGGAGCGGGGCAGCGCCACGGCGACGACGTCCTCGCGGCCGACGCCCCGGGCGGCGAGGAGCCGGGCGAGGCGGTTCGCGGCGGCGTTGAGTTCCGCATACGACAGTTCGCGGTCCTCGTACACCAGGGCGACGGCGTCCGGTGTGCTCCGTACCTGCCGCTCGAAGGCCGCGGGCCAGGAGAGTTCGGCCACCTCGCGCGGTGCCACGCCGAACTCGTCGAGCAGCTGCGCGCGTTCCGCGCCGGTGGTGAGTTCGAGATGTCCGACCCGACGGGTCAGGTCGGTCGCGAATGCGTGGAGCAGCATGAGGAAACGCTGTTCGTGCTCGATCAGCTTCCCCTCGTCGCACGCATCGGCGTCGGCGTCGAGCAGGACGCGCAGGCCCTGGCCGCCCCGGAAGTCGCCGAACGTGATGGCGAGGTCGCTGACCGGGCCGAGCCACATCGGGGCGAGGTCGGCGTCGAGGTCACCGAACCGGATCCGCTCACCGCTGGGGAGGATGTTGACCGTGGGGCCGACGAGCTCCTGCACACCGTCGACGAGCCCGAGGTCGCGGGCCAGGTCCTCGGCGCGCAGGCGGCTGTGGGTGACGGTCTCGGCGACCGCCGTGCCGACCGCCGCCACGAGCTGGACGCCGGTCATGTCGGGGCGGACGGTGAGGCGCAGCGGCAGGATGTTGGAGACCATGCCGGGGATGTGCCGGGTCGCCGGGTCCTGCCGGGTGGTGACGGGCAGGCCGAGGACCAGATCCTGCTCCCCGGTGGTCCGGTGCAGGTAGGCGGCGACGGCGGACAGCAGGATGCGGGAGAGCTGCACGCCGGCGGCGGCCGCGGCGTCGCGGAGCCGCCCGGCGGCGGGCGCCGCGAGTTCGGTCGTGCGGCGCAGACGCCGCTTGGTCGTCCCCGACGACCGTTCGACGAGCCGCACGGGTTCGGGCCGGTCGCCCATGCGCCGCAGCCAGTACGCGCGGTCCTGCTGGTGCTCCTCCGAGGCGCGGTAGGCGGCGTCCGCGTCGACCAGCCGGGAGAGCGACCAGTCGGGGGCCGCGGCCTGGTCGCCGTGGGTATAGAGGTCACCGGCCCGGCGGGAGATCCCGACGATGCCCATGCCGTCGACGACGATGTGGTGGTAGCGCTGGTACCACCAGACGCGGTCGTCCGCGAGGCGCAGCAGCGCGTGGGCGTAGAGCGGGGCGGCCGCGAGGTCGGTGGGGCGGTCCCGGTCGGCGTCGGCCCACCGGTGGGCCGCAGCCACAGGGTCGGACTCGCCACGCAGGTCGACGGTCGGGATGTCGACCGGGACGGGCGATGCCACCTGGCTCGGTACGCCGTTGTCGCCGACGATCCGGACGTGCAGGCTCTCGGCCTCCTCGACTGCCTGCCGGACGGTGGCGGCGAGGCGGTGCAGGTCGATGTCTCCGCGCAGGTCGAGGACGAACGAGATGTTGTAGGCCGAGTTCTCCGGCTCGATCTGCTGGGCGAGCCAGATGCCGGATTGCCCGCCGGTGACGGGGGTACCGGCAGCGGTTGCCCGGCCCGACTCGGCGTCAAACATCGTTCGTGTGGCCTTTCCCTGGTGGTGCGTCAGTGGTGGGTCGTCATGCGGTGCCGGCCGTGAGCCGCGGCACGATCTCGTCGATGGCGCAGGGGATCGACAGGACGGTGAATCCAGGCCGCGCCCGCCCGGTGGGCACGGCCACCTGGAGGTCCCCCCACGGCCGCCGAGGGGGAGGGCGGAGCGGCCGGAGCGGTGCCGACGGGAGGCGGCACCTGGTCCGGACTTACTTGATGGCCTCGAGCCTCGGCACGACCTGGTCTATGGCGTACGGGATGGACAGAACCGTGTTGAAGGAGAGCGCGGCTCCGATGTCAGGACTGTCGTACGGGAGGAACAGGTCCCGCTTTCCCTGGTGGACCTTGGTCTTCTTGTACAGCGGGTCGGCCCTCATGGCCTTCTCGGTGTCCGGGGTGCCCAGCCACACCGTGCGGTCGGCCTCCATGACGTCGAGGCGCTCGACGCTGAGGTCCGCGATGTTCTCCTTGCCGAGGGCGGCGCGGTACTTCTCGGAGGTGGTGAAGCCCATCTCCGACAGGAAGATGACCTTCGGGTCCTTCGGAGAGAACGCGGAGAACTTACCCGGCTCGTAGGGCTCGCCGACGGTGACGGTCTTGCCCTTCCACTCCGGGTGCTTGTCGCGGACGGCCTTGAAGCGGGCGTCGATGCCGGCGATCAGCTTCTCGGTCTCGGCGTCCTTGCCCAGCGCCTTGCCGATCTGCCGCGTCATGTCCTGCCAGGGCGCCTGGTAGTCCTCGTGGCCCTTGGGCTGCGCGACGACCTTGGCGATCTTGGACAGCGTGTCGTACTGCTCCTTCTTCATGCCCGAGTACTGCGCGATGATCAGGTCCGGCTTCAGCGCCGCGATCTTCTCCACGTTGTACTCGTCACGCTCACCGACGATCTGCGGCGGGGTCGAACCCCACTTGTCCTTCGTCCAGGGCCACTTGCCGTACGGCTGCTCCTTGAACCAGTCCACCGAACCCACCGGCTTGACACCCAGCGCAAGCACCGCGTCCTGATCCGAAAGGCCCAGCGTGACGACCTTCTTCGGCTCCGCCTCGATCGTCGTGCTGCCGTACTTGTGCTCCACCGTCACCGGGAAAGCAGCGGACTCGGCGCTCCCGGACGGCTTCGACTCGGCCTCCTGGGAACCGCCCCCACAGGCGGTCAGGGCGAACGCGGCCACGGCCGCCACGGCGGCACGAGGGAGGTGTCTGACGAGCCGCGTCAGCGCGGGGCGTGTACCAGTGGACACGGTTGTTCCTTTCACGGGGGTTGCACGGTGCGTACTGCGTGCCCGGATCGCCGCGTACGACGGCGCTACCGGCGGACCGGACGGGCTGTGGGGGGGGCTGGACCGGAGGGGAGTCCCCTGCGCGGGGCACGGCCGGACAAGGCTCAGCGGGCGGTGCCGACTCCGTCGGCCACCGGCGTGACCTCGACGAGGTCGAGCTTCGGCTCCCGGTCGAGGATCGAGTCGAGGATCTCGCCGACCCGGATCGCGGTGTTGGACAGCAGGGAGGACGTGATGCCGTGCGTGTGCTCGGTGCCGCCCTGCAGGTAGATGCCACAGCGCAGTTCGGGGTCGGTCGCGATGCGGTAGTCGCGCTCGACGCGGACGCGGCCCCGGTCGTCGCGGTGGCAGCGGTCCGCGACCGGGCCGAGGAGGCCGAGGGCGTCGGCGCTGGCGTAACCGGTGGCGCACACGACGACGTCGGCGTCCAGCCGGCTCTCCTCGCCGGTGACGAGGGAGGTGATGGTGGCGCTGACCGAGTCGGCCGTCTCCGTGACGTCGGTGAGACGGGAGACGTTCAGGAAGCGCAGACGCTCGGTGCCGAGGACCTTCTCCTGGTAGGCCTGCCGGTACAGGTCGTCGATCAGGTCGATGTCCACCACGGAGTAGTTGGTGTTGCCGTGGTAGTCCATCAGCTTGCGCTTGATGTCGTCGGGCGCCGTGTAGTACTCGTCGACCGCCTCGGGGTCGAAGATGCGGTTGGCGAAGCTGCTGTCGTCGGCAGGGCTGTACCCGTAGCGCGAGAAGACGGCGCAGACCTCCGCCTCGGGGAAGCGGCGGTGCAGGTAGGCGACGTTCTCCGCGGCGCTCTGCCCGGCGCCGACGACGATGAAGCGGGCGGGGTCGGTGCCCTCCAGGCCGTCCACCTTGGCGAGCAGGTCGGAGTTGTGCCAGACGCGGTCGGTCCGCTCGACGCCCTCCGGCATGAGGGGGCGCAGGCCCGTGCCGATGACGAGGTTGCGGGCCCGGTGGACGACGGTCTCCGTGCCGGAGCGGGCCGTCACGTCGAGGTACTCCACCACGCCGTCCCGTACGACGGGTTCGACGGAGACGACCTCATGGCCGTACGAGACCATGTCGTCGACCTTGGCCGCGGCCCACTCGAAGTAGTCGTGGAACTCCACGCGCAGCGGGAAGAGGTTCTTGTGGTTGACGAAGTCGATGAGCCGGCCCTTGCTCTGCAGATAGCAGAGGAAACTGTACTCACTGCTCGGGTTCCGGAGCGTCACCAGGTCCTTGAGGAAGGACACCTGCATGGTCGCGTCGTCGATGAGCATGCCGCGGTGCCAGCCGAATTCGGGCTGCCGCTCGAAGAAGTGAGCGGTGACCGCCTCCTGCCTTCCGACGCGTGCGTTGTGCTCACTGAGCGCGATCGCCATGGCCACGTTGGACGGCCCGAAGCCGATGCCAATGAGGTCGTGGATCAGTGGTGCGTCGTCAGGAAGAGCCTGTGACATGTCACTCCCATCGTGCGGGACAACCGCCTGTCAGGCGTGCTGTCAGGCGTGGGGAACGGCGAAGCCCTGGCACGCCGGTGAACCGGCTGTCGAGCGGAACTTAGGTAAAGCTAACCTGATCTGGCCAGCCTGTCGACGGGGCAAAACGGACACCGGGCCCGTTGGCGTGCCAACTGGGGCTCAAATCGGGGCCCGTTGCATCCTTAGGTAAGCCTTGCTTTACTTAGCGCCGGTCAATCGCTTTTCTGAGGAGGAACCCCATGCGGGTCGTCATGTTCGGTTATCAGACCTGGGGCCACCGCACCCTGCAGGCGCTCCTGGACTCCGAGCACGACGTGGTCACGGTCGTGACGCACCCGAAGAGCGAGCACGCCTACGAGAAGATCTGGAGCGACTCCGTCGCCGACCTGGCCGAGGAGCACGGCGTCCCCGTGATCATCCGCAACCGGCCCGACGACGACGAGCTGTTCCAGCAGCTCAAGGAGGCCGACCCGGACATCATCGTGGCCAACAACTGGCGCACCTGGATCCCTCCGCGCATCTACACCCTGCCGAAGCACGGCACGCTGAACGTCCACGACTCGCTGCTGCCCAAGTACGCCGGGTTCTCGCCCCTGATCTGGGCCCTCATCAACGGCGAGCCCGAAGTCGGCGTGACGGCGCACATGATGGACGAGGAGCTCGACGCCGGCGACATCGTCATGCAGCGCGCGGTCGCCGTCGGGCCGACGGACACGACCACCGACCTGTTCCACAAGACCGTCGACCTGATCGCCCCGGTCACGATCGGCGCCCTCGACCTGATCGCCTCCGGACAGACCGAGTTCACGAAGCAGGACCGCTCGCAGGCCACCTTCTTCCACAAGCGGGCCGAAGAGGACATCCGGATCAACTGGGACTGGCCCGCCGAGGTCCTGGAGCGCCTGGTCCGCGCCCAGTCGGCCCCGTACCCGAGCGCCTTCACCTTCCACAAGGGCAAGCGGCTCGAAATCCTCTCCGCCGTCGTGTCCGAGGGGCGCTACGGCGGCACCCCGGGCCGCATCTTCTACCGGGAGGGCGAGGGCGTGGCGATCGTCGCCGGCGCCGACGCCCGCACGGGCCGCAACCACGGCCTGGCGATCACCCGGGTGCGGACCGAGGACGGCCGGGAGATGCCCGCCACGGAGTACTTCACCTCCATGGGCGGCTACCTGACCAGCCGCCCCTGACGGCCGGCGCCCCCAGAACACGGCCCACCCCGGACGGTCCCGGGGTGGGCCGGCTCCTTTGCCGCGAAGGGCCGGGCCGTTTCCGACGGCGCGGCTCCGACCGGGTGCGCCTCGGCCTTCCCGACGGGAGCGGCACCTGCGCGGTCCGTCGCTCCACCGGACGCGGAGACGTTGGCGGTCCCGCGGCCTCGCCCGGGCGAGGATCGCGGGGACGCGGATGAACGCAACGCCCGGAGGACGCGATGCCCACCAGAATCATGCTCGAAGGACGCCCCGGCGTGGGCAAGACCACCGCCGTGCGGCGGCTGGCCACCCTGCTGCACACCCGCGCGCCCGTCGGTTTCACGACGGAGGAGATCCGGGAAGGCAGCGCCCGAGTGGGTTTCGCGCTGGAGACGCTGGACGGCAGGCGGGCCGTGCTCGCGCATGTCACCTTCCCCGGGCCGCCGCGCGTCGGCCGGTACGGTGTCGATCCGCACGTCATGGACGACCTGGCGCTGTCGGCCCTCGCCCCGCTGTCACGGAACCCGGCACCGGGTGCTCTCGCGCTCATCGACGAACTGGGCCGCATGGAGCTGTCCAGCCCCGCTTTCCGGGAGGCCGTGGGCGAACTGCTCACGGCCGACGTCGACCTCGTGGCCACCGTGCACGCCCACCACGACCCGTTCACCGACGCCCTCAAGCGGCGCGCCGGCATCGAAGTGATCCAGGTGACGGCACGGAACCGCGATGCGCTCCCCGGGGACTTGGCGGCACGGCTGGAGACATGAGGCTTCCCCCGTCCCGCGCGAACAGCCCCTATGCCTGGCGCGCCAGGTCGGGGTGGGCCTTGAGCAGCCCGGGCGGAGCCGCCTGACGCCAGGAGTCGACGACGATCGCACGCAGCTCGTCCGCGTCGTCGACGGCGGCCAGGCGCACCCGCACCCAGGCGAAGGCCGCCTCGTGGTCCGCGACCCAGAACTTCTCGGGCTCGGCGAGGACCAACTCGTCGCGCTCCTCCTTCGGGCACCGGACGGCCATCGACGTCTCCTCGTCGGGCAGGGTCAGGAACATCTTCCCGGCGACCCGGAAGGTGGGCATGGCCCATGCCTCCTTCTCGGTCGTCTCGGGCAGGGCGAGGGCGAGTTCACGGACTTCTTCGGACGTGCTCATGCGCCGACCGTACGGCAGACCCCTGACATCGGTGCTCGTCACGGCGGCGTTCCTACGGAGTGCGGCGCGGGTGTTCGGTGATCCAGTGAGCGGCGAGCAGGCCGGATGCTGCGGTGAGGACAGCGGCTGCGACGACGGTCGCGTTCAGGCCGAAGGCGTCGGCGAGGAGGCCGGCGACGAGGGCGCCGACGGCGTAGCCGACGTCGCGCCAGAAGCGGTAGGTGCCCAGGGCGTTGGCGCGCCAGGCGGGATGGGCGTGGTCGGAGACCGAGGCGATGAGCGCCGGATAGACCATGGCGGTGCCGATGCCGAGGGCGACGGCGGACAGGACGCCGGCGAGCAGCGGGGTGTCCAGCAGGGCGAGGGCGAGGACGAATCCGGCGGCCTGGACGAGCATGCCGGTGACGATGAGGGGTTTGCGGCCCAGGCGGTCGGCGAGGTGGCCGGTGGGGATCTGCCCGATGCCCCACAGGATCGGGTAGAGCCCCTTGATCAGTCCGACGGCGGCGAGCCCGAGGCCGTGTTCGGTGAACAGCAGGGGGAAGACACCCCAGGTGAGGCCGTCGTTGAGGTTGTTGACCAGCCCGGCCTGGCTGGCGCCGCGCAGCGAACGGTCGCACCAGGAGGTGCGGGCGAACGTGGCGGCCAGGCCGTTGTTCTCGCCCGCCGGCAAGGGCCTGGTGTGCTGGGCGAGTTCGAGGGCGACGTGGGCGGCGGTGTCGCGGACGACCAGCGCCAGGGCGAGGCCGGCTGCGACGAAGACGACGCCGATGAGTTCCGGGACGGGGCGCAGGCCGTAGGAGGTGGCGAGGTACCCGGTGAGGAGGGCGGTGACGCCGACCGCCGTGTAGCCGGCGGCCTCGTTCAGGCCGGTGGCGAGCCCCCGGCGGGCGGGCCCGACGAGGTCGATCTTCATGTTGACGGTCATCGACCAGGTCAGGCCCTGGTTCAGGCCGAGCAGGACGTTGGCGGCGACGATCCAGCCCCACGACGGGGCCCAGGCGAGGGCGAAGGGTACGGGGACGCCGATCAGCCAGCCGGCGACGAGGAGTTGCTTGCGGCGGAAGCGGGCCGTGAGCGCGCCGGCGGCCAGGTTGGTCATCGCCTTCGTCAGGCCGAAGGCGATGATGAACGAGAAGACGGCGAGGTCGCTGGTCAGACCGAAGGTGTCGGTGCCGATGAGCGGGACGGTGGTGCGTTCGAGGCCGACGAGGCCGCCGACGCAGATGTTGACGACGACGAGCAGGGTGAACTGCGGCCAGTTCTCCCGCAGGCCCAGCCGGACGAGCCGGCCGGAGGCGTCGGTCGGCGGGGTGGGGGCGGCTTTCACGGGCCGGTGTCCTCGGCGGCGTCGGTGAGGTGCAGGTCGTGTGCGGCGGCGTACTGGTCGGGGCCGCCGTCAAGGACCGTGAGGTCGCTGCGTCCGGCGCGTTCCAGCAGGCTGGCGGCGGTCATCGCGCGCTCGCCGTGTCCGCAGTGGACGACAGCGTGCGCGGGGGCGTCGGCCGCTCGGGCGGCGAGCTCGCCGAGCTCGATGTGGACGGCGCCGGGGATGTGGCCCGCGGTGTGCTCCGCACTCTGCCGGACGTCGAGGACCGGTCCCCCACCGGCCTGGTCGGCGGTGACGAACGGCGTGGTGCTCCGGGTTCCGCCGGCGGCGAGCCAGGCGTCCATGCCGCCCGCGAGACGGCCTGCCAGGCGCTCGTAGCCGATCTTGTACGCCTGCCAGACGATCTCGCTCAGGTCCTGGCCCTCGCCGGTGACGAAGGCGAGGGGGGCGGTGTCGGGCAGGAGCCAGCCGAGCCAGGTGGCGAACTGGCCGCGCAGCGGGATCGACACGGCCCCGGGGATGTGGCCGGCCGCGTACGCGGCGGCGGGCCGGACGTCGACGACGTGTCCGCCCTGTGCGAGCAGGGCCTTGACCTGGCCGGCGTCGAGTGCGGGCAGCCGCAGTGCGGTGTCGAGCACCCTGGGGCCGCGCCGGTTGGCCTCGGCGAGGCGGTCGAAGTAGGCCGGGTACGAGCTCAGGCTCGCGACCAGCCGGCGGACGAAGGCGTCCTCGTCCGGGGCGGCGAGCAGGGGGTTGGCCTGCCTCTGCGCGCCGATGGTGGTGGTGCGCTCGGCGCCCGACGGGGCGGAGCAGAACGAGCCCGCGCCGTGCGTGGGCCACACCGCGGTCTCGTCCGGCAGCGCGGTCAGCCGCTTGAGGGAGCGGTACTGGGCGCGGGCGAGTTCCTCGGTCCGTTCGGCGCCGAGGAGGTCGGTGCGGGCGGCGGAGTTCACGATGAGCGATCCGCCGCTGAACACGCCGAGTTCACGCGAGCCGTCCAGGAGCAGGAAGGACAGGTGCTCGTCGGTGTGGCCGGGGGTGGCCAGGGCGCGCAGGGTCAGTCCCCCCAGGTCGACCTCGTCACCGTCGGCGAGCCCCCGGTGGTCGAAGGCGCGGCGGCCCGCGGCGGAGGCCAGCACGGTGGCCCCCTGGTCGTGGCCGAGCTGTACGGCGCCGGAGAGGAAGTCGGCGTGCAGGTGGGTGTCGGCGGCGAAGGCGACGCGCAGCCCGCGCCGTTCGGCGGCGGCGTTCAGGCTTCGCAGGTCACGGCTGGCGTCCACGGCCAGGGCGCGGCCGTCGCCCAGGTCGACGAGGTAGGCGCTGTTGCCCAGCCCTGCGTCGACAAGCGGTACGAGCAGGTCATCGGCGAAGCCCATGGCGTTGCCTCCAAGTCGGTGCTCCACGCAGGGTGTGTCATCCCCCGACGTTCGTCTACACTATTCCATGGATTTATGGAGGATGTCATGGCGGAGACCACCAGCCGTTCGAAGTCGCGGCTGTACGACGCGTTCGCGGCCGGCGGCAAGGCGCTGGCCAGCGGAAAGCGGCTGGAGCTGCTGGATCTGCTCGCTCAGGGCGAGCGCACCGTGGACGCGCTGGCGAAGGCGGCCGGCCTGAACCTGACGACGGCCTCGGCTCATCTGCAGACGCTCAAGCAGGCCGGCTTCGTCACCACGCGGCGCGAGGGCGTCCGCATTCACTACCGGCTCGCCGGCGACGACGTCGCCCGGCTGTTCGCGCTGCTGCGCAAGGTCGCCGAGGCCCACCACGCGTCCGTTCCGGCCGCTCGCGACGCCTATCTCGGCGAGGACGGCGCGCAGGAGATCACCCGTGAGGAGCTGGTGGCCCGCGTGCAGGACGGCCGGACCGTGGTGCTGGACGTGCGGCCCGTGGCGGAATATCTCGCCGGGCACATCCCGGGCGCCGTCTGCATCCCGGTGGAGGAACTGGCCGAGCGGATCAGCGAATTGCCCGAGGAGAGGGAGATCGTCGTGTACTGCCGCGGCGAGTACTGCGTGCTCGCCCACGACGCGGTGCGGCTGCTGACCGGGCGCGGACGGCATGCGATCCGTCTCAACGACGGCATGCTCGAGTGGCGCCTGGCCGAGATGCCCGTCGCCGCCGGGGACCTCGCGTGACGGGCCTCGTCCAGGCGGTGACGGCACAGTGACCGAGCCCCTGACCCCCGCGCCGGACATCACCGTCGACGGCACCGGCCTGCTCTGCGTCACCCTCCTGCTCCGCCTCGGCAAGGAGATCGCCGGCGCGCCGCCAGGCACGGTCGTCCACGTCATCGCCACCGACCCGGCCGCACCGCTCGACCTGCCCGCGTGGTGCCACATGACGGGCCATCACTACCTCGGCCGCGTCACCACCGAGACGCGGCCGGTGTACGCCCTGAGGCTCGCGGCCCACGCCCATGCCACCAGGCCCGACGCACCCTGGCACCGAAGCGAGCGCTGACACCTGGCCGCGCCGACTCACGCCGAGCGGTCGCACGGCGCCCGGTCAGGACGCGCGTGGCGATGCGGTCAGCAGGTGACCGTGGTGCCCTCCCGCCGGGGAACCTCTTGTGAGAATCTTCGGTCGGCCACCCGTTCCTATGATGGCCACATGCCCGGCCTGCGCGAGCTCGCGGAGCGCACACCGCCGCAGCGGGAACGCTACGTCGACCTGCTGCGGGCGCTCGCCATCCTCATCGTGGTGCTCGGCCACTGGATGGTCGTCGTGGTCACCGGCGGGGCCCGCGGCCTGAACGGCTTCAGCGCCCTGGAAGTGCTGCCATGGGGCCGCCCCATCACTTGGTTCGCGCAGGTCATGCCGGTGTTCTTCATGGTGGGCGGATTCGCCAACGCCGCCTCGCTGACCTCACACGGGCGTCGGGGCGGCGACGTCCAGGACTGGCTGCTCGACCGCAGCGCGCGGCTCGTACGGCCGACGACCGCGCTGCTGGTGACGCTTGGCGCCGCCGCGCTGATCGCCCGGTGGGCGGGCGTCGACCCCGCCCAGATCGGCCGGATGGTGTGGCTGGCGTCGATCCCGCTGTGGTTCCTGCTCGTCTACCTCGTGGTGGTCTTCCTGACGCCGCTGATGCACCGCCTGCACCGGCGGGCGGGGCCGGCCGTGCCGCTGGCGCTGGTGGGGCTTGTCGCCGCAGGGGACGTGGCGCGGCTGGCGTTCGACGCGCCGACGCTGCAGCTGGGCAACTTCCTGTTCGCCTGGCTGGCGGTGCACCAGATCGGCTTCGCCTGGCAGGACGGAACGCTGCCGGACCGGCCCGTGGTGGCCGTGCCGCTGCTGGTGGGCGGTGCGGCGGTGGCGGTGCTGCTCACGGTGGCCGGTCCGTACCCGGTGAGCATGGTGGACATCCCCGGCGCGCCGTTCGGCAACCTCTCGCCGCCGACGCTCGCGCTCCTGGCGTTGGCCACGGCTCAGCTCGGGCTGTTGCTGCTGCTGCGCGACTCCGGGAACCGGCGGCTGCGACGGCTCGGGCCGTGGATGGCCGTGATCGCCGTGAACTCGGTGATCCTCACGGTGCTGCTGTGGCACATGAGCGCGTTCGCGCTCGTCGCCGCGGCCGTGAACGCGTCCGGCCTGTTCCCGCTGCCCCGGCCCCCCGGGGACACGGTCGCCTGGGTGCTGTGGAAGCTGCCGTGGCTGGCCGTGCTCCTGATGGTGCTCGGCGCGTTGGTGGCCGTCTTCGGCCGGATCGAAAGGCGCGGCGCTGTGCCCTCCCGCAGTCGGTGGACGCCGAGGGCGCTCTGCCGACCGCGACTGCGGGCCACCGCGACCACCGTCGGCTACGCCGCCTGCGTGCTCGGCCTGCTCGGTGTCGCCGACGCCGGTCCCGCCGATCACGGCCCGCTCGGGCTGCCGACCGCAGCCGTGGCGGGCTTCCTGGCCGGGGCGGCCCTCCTCCGCGCGGCCCGCTCGGCAGTCGACCGCCGGGCCGGCTGACGACGGTTGTGTTGTGCAGGTCAGGCGGTGGGCCGGGCCTGCGCCTGGTGGCACCCGTATGAGCAGTACGAGAGGCTGGGAGAGCAGGACGCCGGGCCTTGGCCCGCGTCGGGGCACCATGGCGAGGAGAGTGCAGCGTTGTGCACGGGCCGGTGGTGGTAAGGGGCGACGGCTCACCCTCGGCTGCGGCCGCCGCAGCGGCCGCGGCGCACGAGGCGCTGGTGAGGGGAGCCGCGCTGCGCGTCGTGCACGCCATCGTCCGGCCCGCCCTGAACGTTCCGGCCGGCGAGTCGCCGCTGGGCCCACAACCGTACGCGGCCCTGTCCGCCTGCGACCCACGGCCGAAGCCCTTCACGCGGTGGTCGAGCGGTCTGCCGGGGAGCCGGCCCGCCTGCTCGGCCGGGCTGACGGCGGCGGCGGCGGATGACGCACGGTCAGGAGTCGTGATGAAGTACTCGCTGCGGATCGGCCAGGTGTCCGGGGTACCCCTGCGCGTCCACTGGACGGTGCCGCTGCTGGTGTTCCTGTTCGGCTACAGCCTGGCGAGCGCGACGCTGCCCGCCTGGATCCCGGGACAGTCGACGACCGCCTACACCGTCGCCGGGCTCGCCGGCGCCCTGCTGCTCGTGCTGAGCCTGCTGGCCCACGAGTCCGCGCACGCCATCGCGGCCCGGCGCAAGGGCATCCCCGTCCACAACCTCACCCTCTGGGCCCTCGGCGGCGTGACCGAGATGGACAAACCACCCGCCCCGGGTGCGGCCTTCCTCGTAGCGGTGAGCGGGCCGCTCACCAGCCTGGTCGTCGGCGGAGCGGCGCTCGGTGCAGGGATGGGGCTGGACGCGGGTCCGGGCTGGACGCTGCCGGCGGCCGTGCTGGTATGGCTGGGATGGGCGAACGTTCTGCTGGGAGTCTTCAACCTCCTGCCCGCCGCACCGCTCGACGGCGGACGGGTGGTTCAGGCCGTGATGTGGTGGCGCACCGGGGACCGGGAGCGCGCCGAGCAGGCGGCCGGCCGCAGCGGGCAGGTCCTCGGCTTCCTGCTGATCGCCCTCGGCTGGATCGCCTTCCTGCGCGGCGTGTGGGGCGGACTGTGGCTGGCCCTCATCGGCTTCTTCGTCATGATCGTCGCCAATGCGGAGCGGCAGCAGGCGTTCCTTGCGGCAGCCCTGAGCGGACTGCGAGCCGCCGACGCCATGTCCAGCCCTGTCGAGACCGCCCCCGACTGGATCACCGTGCAGCGTTTCGTCGACGGACCGACGGTCGACACCCGCCATTCTGCGCTGCCGTTGCTCGACTTCGAGGGACACCCCAGCGGCCTGCTCCGGCTGCCACAGCTCGCGAGGATCCCCGTGCGGCAGCGGGAGGAAGTACGCCTTCGCGACGTGGCGGCTCCCGTCTCGCAGTACGCCACCTGCGCACCGGACGACCTCCTGGACGACGTGCTCAAGAAGCTCCGCCCGCCCACCGGCCTGCCCGTCCTCGTCCTGGACGGCGGCCGTCTCACGGGCATCATCACCGCACACGACATCACCCGTCTCGCCCAACGTCGCCGACTGCGCGGCAACGGAACCGGATGACCATGGAGGCATGAGGCGCGCGGAAGGGACTTCTCAGTGCTCGACCAGGTGACCGGTCAGTGGTCGGTGGGCTGGAGCATCGCGGCGTTCGTCATCGCCGGCGCGGCCACGGTCGTCTGCGGTGTGCGGCTCACCGCCCTCGGGGACACGCTCGCGGACCGGACCGGCTGGGGCGAGGCCCTGTTCGGGGCGGTGTTCTTCGGGCTGGCGACGTCGTTGTCCGGCATCGTCATGACCGCCGTCAGCGCGTCGGACGGACATCCCCAACTGGCCTACAGCAACGCCGTCGGCGGCATCGCCGCCCAGACCCTCGCCGTCGCCGTCGCGGACGCGGCCTACCGGGGAGCGAATCTCGAACACGCGGCGGCATCCTCGCGGAACCTGCTGTTCGGCTGCCTGCTCGTGGCCCTGCTCGGCATCGCGCTCATGGCCTCCCTCGGCCCCGAGGCGACGGTCCTCGGGGTGCATCCGGCCTCCGCGGTGCTGATCGCCTTCTACCTCGCGGGGGTGCGACTGATCCGGAGCACCAAGCAGCCGATGTGGCGCGCCGTGCGCACCGAGGACACCGTGACGGACGTCCCCGACCACTCCCCCGCGTCCGCCCGGCGGCGTACCGCGGGCATCTGGGCCGAGTTCGCGGGCGTGGCGATCGTCGTCGTGGCGGGCGGCTGGGCGGTGGCGCACGCCGCGGCGAGTCTGGTGGCGGCCACCGGTTTGAAGGCCGGGCTCGTCGGCGCGGTGTTCATGGGCATCGTCAACGCCCTGCCGGAGACGGTGACCGCGGTCGCCGCCGTCAGGCGTGGCGCTCTCACCTTGGCGATCGCGGCGGTGGTCGGCGGCAACTGTCTCGACGTCCTGAATCTCGCCGTCGGGGACGTGGCCTACCGGGGCGGATCGCTGTACCACGCGGCGCAGCCGGACGAGCTGTTCCTGACCACCGGCGCGCTGGTGATGACCTCCGTCCTGCTCGGCGGACTGCTGGTACGGCAGCGGCGCGGTTGGGGGAGGCTGGGCTTCGAGGGCGTCCTGCTCATCGCGATCTACGCGCTCACGGTCGCGGCCCTGGCTGTATGACGCACCGGCCTCGTGCACGGGGACGCCTGTCGGCAGCTGGGGCTCCCTGAGCGACGTGGCTGTGCCCCCGACGCTCACAGGTCCCCGACGGCCGTGATCAGTCGTCGTACGGCTTCGTCGACCGTGGAGCGGGGGCAGCCCAGGTTCACCCGCATGTAGCCGTGGCCCTCGGTCCCGAACTTCTGTCCCTTGTCCAGCCACAGGCGCGCCTTCGTGAGCATGAACGTGTCCAGGGACTCCACGTCCATCCCGAGCCCGCGGCAGTCCATCCACGCCAGGTAGAGGGAGTCGGCCGGCAGCACCCGCACCTTCGAGGTGGCGCTGTTGACCTCCTGCGCGAAGTGCGCGTGGTTGCCGCGCAGGTAGGTGAGCAGCTCCTCCAGCCACGGCTCGCCGTGCGCGTAGGCGGCCTCGGCGGCGATCATGCCCAGCACGTTGACCAGCGGGAACACATTGCGCTCGTACTGGCGGGCCAGCTCCTCGCGCAGCCTGCCGTCGGGGACGAAGACGTTGGCGCTCTGCAGGCCGGGAAGGTTGAACGTCTTGCTGGGAGCCGTGCACGTGATGCTGTTCCGCGCGAATTCCGGGCCGAGCGAGGCGAACGGGATGTGCTGCTTGTCCGGGTTGATGATGAGGTCCTGGTGGATCTCGTCGGAGACGACCAGGACGCCGTGCCGGGCGCAGATCTCCCCCATGGCCCTCAGGTCGTCCTCGGTCCAGACGTTCCCGGTGGGGTTGTGGGGGTGACTGAGGATGAACAGCTTGGTGTCGGGGCGTATCGCGGCCTCGAACGTTCGGGCGTCGAAACGGTAGCCGTCGTCGGTCCGCTCCAGCGGCGCGAACGCGAGGTGGCGGCCGTTGAGGAGAACGTCGTGGTGGAAGTGGGCGTAGACCGGCGGCTGGATCAGGACCGAATCACCCGGCGCGGAGAACGCCTGCACCACGGTCTTGAGCGTGGTGATGACGCCCGCGGTCTGCAGCACCCACTCCCGCGGCACCTCCCACCCGAACCGCTTGGCCTGCCAGCCCGTCACGGCGTCGAGGTAGCTGTCGGTCGCGCCGCCGGGATACCCGAAGACACCGTGGTCCACGGCCTCGTGGAGCGCGTCGATCACGGCCTGCGGGGCCTTGAAGTCGGTGTCGGCGACCCACATCGGCTGCGGATCGGCCGCGGCCTCATCGGCCGCCAGGAGCTGATGGGCGTAGGCCCACTTCATCGAGTTGGAATGCCTGCGGTCCACGACGGTGTCGAAAACGGATCCCTTGGTTCCCGCGGAGACGTCCTGTCGTGCCCGGTCACGGTGGGTCGCGTCGTTTGCCATGGCTGGATGCTAGCCACGGCAGGGGGCACGATGCCCTGCTGTTGTCATCGCTCAGCCCCCCACACCGCGCCTTCCGCGCGACGTCTGACCGTCACGGAGTGCGGAACCCCTGGAAGGTCACGTGCTTGCGGGCCTCGAAGCCGAGCCGCTCGTAGAGGGCGATCGCGCCGGTGTTCGCCTCGGCCACGTGCAGGAAGGGACGCTCACCGAGAGCCACGATGCGCGCGACGAGCGCACTGATCAGACGGGCGGCGTGGCCTTTCCCGCGTGCCGCGGGAGCGGTGCAGACAGCACTGATCTCGGTCCAGCCCGGGGGCCGTAGCCGTTCACCCGCCATCGCCACCAAGGTGCCGTTGTCGCGGATGCCGAGATAGGTACCGAGTTCGTGGGTGCGCGGCCAGAACGGGCCGGGCCCGGTCCGCGCGACGAGGTCCTGCATCTCGGGCACGCTGTCCGCGCCCAGTTCGACCACACCGGTGTCGGTGTCGGTGTCGGCTCGCAGGTGACCGGGCCAGATCATCTGCCGGCCTTCGAGATGGAAGACCGGCTCCCAGGCCGACGGCGGAGTGGCCGGGGAGCTGAACATGTCGGCGAGTTCGCCCCGGCCGAGCAGCCGAGCCAGGTCGGCCCATTCCGCCGTGTCCGGGTCGGCGGACACCGTGGAGAAGGTCGCGACTCCCGGCAGGTACGTGGCAGCCCGGCCCAGCCGGCGGGCGAACTGCGCGTGGTGGCCGCGGAGTGACTGGCCCACCGGGTCGTCGAGTGCCAGGTCGTCGTGGTTCACCATCGCGCTGTGCCTCTCATGTCGTGCGCCGAAGTCCGTCACCCGGGCCACTCGACGCCGAACGCCCCCCTCACCAGTGCAGCGAGCTCGAGCCGGCCGGACCGGCTGTCCCGGGCGCGGCAAGGGTTGTGATCATAGACATGCCGGCTCGGGCGGGTGTCCAGCGCCCCCGTGCATCCTCAGGCCTCTGCGCCGACGGCTCCCCGATCCTGCGCGTCGGAGCACCTCAGCGCGAGGGCCGCGATGTCGTCGTCGAGCCTGCCGCCGCTGTGCTGGAGCAGATCCCGGTGCAGCTGGTCCAGCAGCTCACGGGGCTGCTCCAGGCCCTGCCGCCGCATCCAGTCCGGCAGCGGGAAGAACTGGCCGGTGTGGTCCCGGGTCTCCGATACGCCGTCCGTGTAGAGCAGCAGCTGGTCGCCCGGAGTGAAGGCGACGATGTCGACCCAGTAGCGGTCCCCGATGAGCGCTGCGAGGTTGAGGGGCGGGGAGGGGAGGGCGGGCTCCAGGACCCGGACCTCCCCGCTGTGCGCGATCAGCGGCGGGGGGTGCCCGCAGTTGAGAAGTCGTACGTGGCCGCCGCCGTGCGGGATCTCGGCGAGGAGAGCAGTGGCGAAGTGCTCGGGCCGGTCCTGGGCGGGAAACGCAGCGCTGTGGCGCGTGACGGTGGTCTCCAGGCGGTGGACGATGCCCTGGAGGTCGGGCTCGTCGTACGCCGCCTCCCTGAAGCAACCGATCACGGCCGAGGCCGCCCCCACCGCGGACAGGCCCTTGCCCCGTACGTCGCCGATGAGCAGCCGGAGCCCGTGCGGTGTACCGAGCGCCTCGTAGAAGTCGCCGCCGATCCGGGCCTGTTCCTGGGCCGCCAGATACAGCGACTCGATCTCGACGCCCTCGATGCGGCGCGGCAGCGGGCGCAACAGTACCTTCTGGGCCGCGTCGGCGACGAGCCGGACATGGAAAAGAATCGCCTCCCGCTGCAGTCGGACATGACTCCCGTAGGCGGCCGCCAAGGTGACCGCGATGATCGCGGCCGACGTGTACTGCGTCCCCAGATCGGTGTGGAAGAGACTGAGGATGATCATGAGCAGCAGGCAGAACGCCCCCAACAAGATCGTGGGGAGCACGGGCCACATCGCGGCGGCGAGGGCGGGCGCGGCAGGCAGAAGGCGGCTGAAGGCGATGTCCCTGGGTGTGGAGAACGCCAGGCCGGCGACGACAACGGTGACGACCAGAGGTGACAGCCGGGCAGCGTTCCATCGACCGCTGTAGGCCGGGCGACGGCGCCGCAGCCGTGCAGGCATGATCACAAAAGCATCATATCGACCTATTCGGGCATCCGGCAGGGAATGATCACGCACCGCACACGCGAGAACGCGCGACGGACGGCCGTACCCGGAGAAGCCGAGGCCATGCGGCAGATGGCCACCCGGAGGCCCGAGGCCGGCCGGCCCAGGATCGGGCGGGCCCTGGCTACCCGGGATCACCAATGTTAGAAAGGTCGCATGGCGAATCGTTTCGCCCGTTTTCGACACCTATCGGTCAAGCACCTGATCAGGACGAGCACGCGGAGCGTGGCCGGGCAGGTGTTGGTTTTCCAGGTCGCTCTGGTCGTGCTGCTCGTGGCCTGCGGCGTCTTCGCTCTCATCCTGCAGTCGGAGCGGGACGCCGGCGCCGAGGCCAGGCGCCGCTCCACGGCCGTGGCAGAGACTTTCGCGCACGCACCGGGCGTCCTGGCGGCATTGCAGACCTCGGATCCGAGCAAGATCCTCCAGCCGCTCACCGAGGCGGCACGCCGTGCCGCCGGCGTCGACTTCATCGTCGTCATGGACACCGAGGGCATCCGTTACACGCACCCCTTGCCGGACCGGATCGGAAAGCGGTTCGTGGGCGAGATCGAGCCGTCGCTGGCGGGCAGGGTCTACGTGGAGAGCGTCAACGGCCCGCTCGGCCGCGAGGTGCAGGCGACGGTGCCGATCGAGAACGCCGACAGCGAGGTGGTGGCCCTCGTCTCGGCCGGGATGAAGGTCAACAACGTCGAGAGTCAGGTGGACCGGCAACTACCGATCATCCTGGGCGCCGGCGCCGGAGCGCTCGCGTTGTCCACGGGCGTGACGGCACTGGTGGGCAGACGGCTGCGACGGCAGACACACAGCCTGGCCCCCGACGAGATGACCTTGATGTACGAGCACCACGACACGGTGCTCCACTCCGTTCGGGAAGGGGTGCTGATCGTGGCCGCCGACGGGCGGCTGATCCTGGCGAACGACGAGGCCAGACGACTGCTTGGGCTGCCCCCGGACGTCGAGGGACGGCTCGTCTCGGACCTGCCGGGCCTCGATCCCGAGACGAAGGCGCTGCTCGCCTCCGGGCGCGAGGCCACCGACGAAGTCCACCTCGCGGGAGAGCGGCTGCTCGCGGTGAACCAACGCCCCACGGATCGCCAGGGAGGCCCCGAGGGAACGGTGGTGACGCTACGCGACTCCACCGAACTGCAGGCGGTGACCGGCAGGGCGGAGGTGGCAAGGGAGCGGCTCAGGCTGCTGTACGACGCCGGGCTCCGCATCGGTACCACCCTGGACGTGCTGCGCACCGCCGACGAGCTGGCGCGCGTCCCCATTCCCCGCTTCGCGGACTTCGTCACCGTGGATCTGGCCGACGCCGTCCTGCACGGCGAGGAGCCGGCGCCCACGGCGACGGACCTGCGACGCGCGGCCGTGCGCGGTATCCGGGACGACCATCCGCTCTCCGAACAGGGCCGGCTCTTCGACTATCTTCCCTCCACGCCCCAGGCGCGCGGCTACGGCAGCGGCCGCTCCCAGTTGGTGAGCGATCTGCCGACCGCCACGGGCTGGCGCGTGCAGGACCCGGAGCGCGCCAAGGCGATCATCGACTACGGCATCCACTCCCTCATCACCGCCCCCATCCAGGCCCGTGGCGTCGTGCTGGGCATGGCCAACTTCTGGCGCGCCGAGCAGCACGAGGGCTTCGACGAGGAAGACCTGTCGCTGGCGGAGGAATTGGTGGCCCGTGCCGCGATCAGCATCGACAATGCCCGCCGCTACACCCGCGAGCACGCCTTGGCGGTCACCCTCCAGCGCAGCCTGCTGCCGCAGGCCATGCCCGAGCAGAACGCCCTCGACATCGCCTACCGCTACCTCCCCGCCCAGTCGGGCGTGGGCGGAGACTGGTTCGACGTGATTCCCCTGCCGGGGAGCCGGGTGGCGCTGGCCGTCGGTGATGTGGTCGGCCACGGCCTGCACGCCGCCGCCACGATGGGACGGCTGCGGACCGCGGTGCACAACTTCTCCACCCTCGATCTGCCACCCGACGAGCTGCTGAGCCATCTGGACGACCTGGTCGGCCGCATCGACCAGAACGAGGCGGCAGAGAGTGCGGCGGGCGTCGTGGGCGCCACCTGCCTGTACGGGATCTACGACCCCGTGACGCGCCGCTACGTCATGGCGCGTGCGGGGCATCTGGCACCCGCCCTGGTCCAGCCTGACGGCACCGTCACCTTCCCGGACGTGCCTCCCGGCCCGCCCCTGGGCCTCGGCGGCATGCCGTTCGAGACGGCGGAGCTGTGCCTCGCGGAGGGAACCCAGCTCGTCCTCTACACCGACGGCCTCATCGAGGACCGCAGGCGCGACCTGGACGTGGGCATGGAACTGCTGCGCGACGCGCTGACGGGCCACCCCGGCCGGCCGCCCGAGGAGACCTGCCAGGACGTGCTGGCCAGCCTGCTCCCCGGGCGTCCCAAGGACGACGTCGCCCTGCTCGTCGCCCGCACGCGGGAACTGCCGCCCGACCGGATCGCCGACTGGGACGTACCAGCGGACCCGGCCGCCGTCGCCGGCATGCGCGACGCTGTGTCGCAAAGGCTCGACGCGTGGGGTCTGTCGGAGTTCGGCTTCACCATGGAGCTCATCCTGAGCGAGCTGATCACCAACGCCATCCGCTACGGCGCCGGGCCGATCCACGTGCGGCTGATCCGCGACCGTACGTTGATCTGCGAGGTGGCCGACGCCAGCAGTACCTCACCGCATCTGCGGTACGCCGCGACGACGGACGAGGGCGGCCGGGGCCTGTTCCTCGTGTCGCAGATGGCCGAGCGCTGGGGCACCCGGTACATCCCGCAGGGCAAGGTAATCTGGGCCGAACTGGCCCTGCCCGAGATCAGTCGGCAGCCCGTCCCGGCACCGGCCGACGCGGACACGCCCCCGGACGGAGAGGCTGCCGACCCGAGGACCCCGACGTGACGGCGGCGACAGCCGGATGCCACCGGACGACATGTCGTCCGGCAAGGCCGAGTGGGGCGACGTCGAGGCGTTCGCGACGTGGCCAGGTGACCGGGTCGGCGAGTTCGGGGCCGCGCGGCTGACGACTCCCGCGGAGTCGTCCAGGCCAGGACCGGGTGCCCGCGGGGCGGTCATGGCCGCTGGAGGGTGGGGGCGCGGACACGACGGGGGGCTCGCGTTGGATCGCCTGGCCGGAGCGGAACTGGAGGTCGGCCGGGGCCAGTTGGTGCTCGGCAGATTTGTCATCCCGTCCGGTCCAGCCGCGCAGCGCCCGAAACGCGATGCCCTTGACGCGGGCCCGCACCGCGGCGGGGGCGGCGACGTGATCCCGCAACGCCCGACGCCGCGCACGGCAGACGAGAAGGTCACCACCGCGGGTCGACCGAACGCGGTGGGCGTGTGACCGGCCGGCCGGCGCCCGCGGTGCCCCGTCGCTGCGCGCGGGGCTCGGGCTGATCGCGGCCCTCGCCGCGCTGGTGGTCGTCGTGCTCGGGGTCCTGTACGCCGGCCACAGCGAGCCCGGCAAGGTGGACAGGTGGATCGTCCAGCCGACGGCAGACAGCATGCGGCCGCCGTGGCGGAACGTCGCTCTGGCCACGGACTTCTTGGCGGAGCCCGCCGGAGCGGCGATGTCGGTCGTGGCCGCCGTGGCGGGCTGCCTGCTGCTTCGGCGTCCTCGCGCGGCGGTGCTCATCGTCGCCGGCGCCGCCGTTGCCGTGGGGACGACGACGGTGCTCAAGCCCCTGGTGGGACGTTCCATCCACGGCGGGCACCTGTCCTACCCGAGCGGCCATACCGCCTTCCTCACCGCGCTCGGCATCATGGTGGCGCTGCTCGCGACCGGCCGGCTCGGCCTCGGCAGGACGGCGGGCACGTCACTCGTGCTCGCCGCGGCGCTGGTGGCCGGCGCCGCCATGGGCTGGGCGCAGGTCGCCCTGGGCGCGCACTACCCGACCGACGTCCTCGGCGGCTGGTGCACCGCACTGGCGGTGACACCGGCGACCGCGTGGCTGGTCGACCGGATGGTCGATCGCACGGCCGACGCCGGTCGGCGGGAACACCGCTGACGTCACGTCATGCCAAGCGGCGGAATACGGGCTGCACCGGGCGCCCGGCCAGCCAGGGGTTGGGGTCGGCGGCGTCCAGTGCCTTCCGGTACACCGCACATGCCTGGGCCACCACGTCGACGGTGCGGTCGATGTCGGCGTCGCTCAGCGCGCTGCTCACCACGAACGACGGGGCCAGCACCCCGCCCGCGAGGAGTTGGCGCAGGAACAGCGTGCGGTACTGCTGCGACTGCTGCCGGTTGTCGTCAAGGGTGGTGAAGACCAGGTTGCTGGCCCGGCCCCGGACGACGATGTGGTCGCCGACGCCCATGCTCGCCGCGGCGTCGCGGACACCGGCGGCCAGCCGCTCCCCGAGGGCGTGCAGTCGCGCGGTGATGCCTTCCTCGACGTACGTGGCCTGCACGGCCATCGCGGCTGCCAGGGAGTGCGTTTCCGCACCGTGCGTGGTGGACAGCAGGAACACCCGGTCGCGGGAGTGACGCAGCCCGCCCCGCTCCATCAGGTCGCGGCGCCCGGCCAGCGCGGAGACGGCGAACCCGTTGCCCAGCGCCTTGCCGAACGTGGAGAGGTCGGGGACGACGCCGTACAGGCCCTGGGCGCCCGCCTCGGACCAGCGGAGTCCAGTGATCATCTCATCGAAGATCAGTACGCAGCCGTGCCGGTCGGCCAGCTCGCGCAGGCCGGCGAGGTACCCGGGCGGAGGCTCGGTGTGGGTGGCGGGTTCGAGGATCAGGCAGGCGACCTCGTCCTGGTACCGGGTGAGCAGTTCTTCCGTGGCGGCCAGGTCCCCATAAGGGAACGCCACGGTGAGTTCGGTGGTCGCCGCCGGAATGCCGGCGGACATCGGCGTGGTGCCGATGAACCAGTCGTCGACGGAGAAGAACGGATGGTCGGCGCAGATGGCCACCCGCAGGCGCCCGGTGACGGCGCGGGCGAGGCGCACCGCGGCCGTGGTGACGTCGGAGCCGTTCTTCGCGAACTTCACCATCTCGGCGGTCGGCACCGTGGCCAGGAAGCGTTCCGCGGCCTCGACCTCCACCATGGACGGCCGGACGAAGTTGCTGCCTCGGTCGAGTTCGCGCCGCACCGCCTCGATCACGCGGGCGTGGGCGTGGCCGAGGCTGACCGACCGCAGGCCGGAGCCGTACTCGAGGTAGCGGTTGCCGTCGACGTCCCACACGTGGGCACCGTGGCCGTGGCTGACGACCGGGGCCAGGTTCTCGGGGTACTGGTCGTCGCCCTTGGCGTAGGTGTGCGCGCCCCCAGGGATCATGGCGTGCAGCCGCTCGTTCGCCTGCCGCGACCGGGGCAGGCGGAACTCCTCGGTCTCTTCGGCCACTTCGGTGTGTTCGGTGTCCACGCCGGCCCTCACTTCTCTCTCTGCTTCAGGACCTCGGCGAGCCTCGGCGCCTCCCGGTCCCGCTGGGACATCGATGTGACCGGCAGCGGCCAGTCAATGGCGAGCTCCGGATCGCCGAAGGCGATCGTCACGTCCTCGGACGGATCGTGCGGGCGGTCGATCCGGTACGAGGTGTCGGCGGTGTCGGTGAGTGCCTGGAAGCCGTGCGCGCACCCCGCCGGGATGTACAGCGTCACCTGCGTCTCGCCGGACAGCTCGAAGAAGGCCCGGCCCAGATACGTCGGCGAGTCCGCCCGCAGGTCCACCACGACGTCGAAAATCCTCCCGTACGAGCACCGCACCAGCTTGGCCTCGCCGGCACCGGAGCGCAGGTGCAGGCCGCGCAGGACGCCCCGGACCGAGCGGGACAGGCTGTCCTGGACGAAGGCGTCCGGGTCGAGGCCCACCGAGCGGACCACGTCGGCGTCGAAGGTGCGGCAGAAGAAGCCGCGCTCGTCGGCGTACGGCGTCGGCTCGAAGAGGTAAGCGCCCGCGATCTCCGGAACTTGGATCGCTTTCATGGAGCCTCCCGAAACACGTGGTCGGCCGCCGGGAACAGGGCCGAGGTCAAGGCGGTGAACTGATCCCGGAGTTGCCCGGCAGCCACCCGGTTCCGCTCGGCGAGGGTCCGCCGCAGCCGCGCCGACTTCCGCTCCAGCGCCCGGAACTGCTCGAGCAGCCGGTCGGTATCGACCTCGCGGGCCGGATGGCAGTACGCGCCGAGACCCATCCGATCCATGAGCGCGTCGCTCTTCGCCGCATAGCTGAGTGCGAGCGTCGGCGTACCGGTCTTCAGCGCGCAGATCAGGTTGTGGTACCGGGTCGCCACCACGGTGCCGGCAGCCGCCGTCTCCTTCATCAGGTCGGCCAGCGAGGCCGCCTCGGCAGCGGTGACCAGCGGCGAGTCCACCGCGTCGAGGATCGCGGCGACCACCGGAGCATCGCACTCGTCGCCGGTGAGCAGCCGGACCGGCCTGCCGTCCTCCACCAGCGCGCGGACGAACCGGGTCGTCCCGTCGAGGTAGCGCCGGTGGATCTCCTCGGCCCGGGCTCGGTCGTCGTTGCCGCCGTGGAAGGCCATGACGCCGACGCAGACCGGGCCGGGCGGGCCCGGGTGGCCCGAGGGCGCGCTCGCCGACGGCGTCGGCAGGGCGAAGGCGAGGTCCGGGTAGACCTCGTCGCGCGCGGTGTCGACGCCCATCGCCCGCATCGCGTCGCGGGACAGGGCGTCCCGGTACGACCGGTACGCGGCCAGCCGCGCCGACCAGCGCACGAGGGCCCGGGTCGGCCTGTCGCTGATCGCGTCCGCGCCCACGCCGACCAGCGCGACCTTGGCGCCGAACAGCCGGCCGGTCACGCAGAGCAGGAACAGCGAGTACGGGAAGCCCCAAGGCCGCAGCGGCAACGTGGCCTCCAGGACGCCCATGCCCGGCACGATCACCACGTCGTGCCGGCGCACCCAGATAGCGGTGCGGAAGGCGTCGACGACTTTACCCAGCCCCTTCGCCGCGATCGCGCCCGCCCGTGATGCGGTCCGGTACTCCCCGCGGTACCAGTGCAGCCGCGTCGCCGGGATCCCGTACCGGGTCGCGACGACCTCGGGTCCGCCGCACAGTGCGTCCACGACCGCCTCCGGGTGCTCTGCGCGGAGGTACCCGAGCACGGCCTCCAGCGACCCGTCGTTACCGAGGTTGCCGGAGCCGAGCAGGCCGAACACGCCTACGCGCACTGGAGTCGCGCGTCCATCAGACGTCATGCCCGCCTTCCCTCGCGTCCGGCGACGAGGGCGTCGACGGAGACGGTGAGCCGTTCCGGGTCGACCGGGGGGCGGTCCTCGACCCGCTCGCCGGCGCCCGGCCGGGCCCTGCTGGTCATCCACGCGGCCAGGTGGCCGTAGCACGCGCGCCGGTCGGCCGGGGACAGCGGCGCGCGCCGGATCGCCGTGACGAAGCCCCAGACGTACTCGGCGAGCAGCCGCGGCGTCGGGTGCAGCGGGCCGGCCCGGCGCGGGTCAAGGTTGACGCACCGGGAGCGCTTGGACGGGTTCGCCCGCTCGGCGCGGGTGGGGTGGTCGCGGCGGAAGTACAGCAGTTCCGGCGCCTGGTGGAAGGGCCCGTGCAGGGTGATCTCGGCGACGAACGTGCGGTCCGCGTGGTGGTAGCTGTCGTGCGGCTTCACCCGGCGCAGCACGTCGGCCCGCATCACCCCGTAGAAGTCGTCGCCACCGGGCTCGAACAGCAGGCTGCGGAAGCGTTCCGGCGCGTGCGGCGAGTCGGTGGCGAGCCCGTACTCGTACGGGACCTTCACCTGGCCGTCGCCGTCGATGACCGCCTGGTCGGAGTGGGCGAGGATCACGTCCGGCCGCTCGTCCAGCGCCTCCACACAACGCCGCAGCAGGTCGCGGGCGTAAAGGTCGTCGTGCGAGGCCCACTTGAACAGCTCGCCGCGGCACTCGGTGAACACGTAGTTGTGGTTCGGTGCGGCGCCGATGTTCCGGCGCAGCCGGACGTACCGGATACGGGAGTCCTGAGCCGCGTACTTGCGGCAGATGTCCTCGGTCCCGTCGGTCGAGGCGTTGTCCGAGATGACCAGCTCGAAGTCCTCGTAGGTCTGGCCGAGCAGGGCGTCGAGCGACTCGGCCAGGTACTCCTCGCCGTTGTAGACGGGCAGGCCGATGCTCAGCCGGGGGTGCGGGGTCATGGCGTCCTCACTTCGGTGATGGGGTTGTGGTGGCGCTCGCGCAGGGCGGACCTCAGGTGCAGCCACCACACGGCCGAGCCGCTGACGGTCGCCGCGGCGACGCCCCAGGCCGAGCCGACCGTGCCGGCCACGGGCGCCCCGCCGAGCCCGCCGATGACGTAACAGGCGGAGGCGAACAACTGGCTGCGCAGACTGCGCCGGGCAGCGCCCAGCGCGCGCAGCCCGGCCGCCGCGCTGGTGCCGAGGCCGGCGCCCGCGACGCCGAGCGTGGCCGGGACGATGAGCTCAGCGGCGGAGTGCCAGACGCCGCCGAGTACGAGCTCGCCGACCCGGTCCGGCACCAGCAGCAGCGCCGCGCCCCAGAGCAGCGCGGCGGCGGCCTGCCCGGCGCCGAGCAGGAGGCAGAACCTGGCCAGCCGATGCGGGGCCCGCCGCAGTACCCGTGCCGCCTCCGCGACGGTGACCAGCGACAGCCCCATCAGCACGGCGAGGAACGGGCCGAGCAGCAGCTCGGCGCCCCGGACCACGCCCACCGCGCCGACCCCGACGATCGCGCCGAGTCCGTAGGCCCGCAGCTGGCTCGCGCCGCTGACGCATGAGTTCTCGACCAGGTACCGGGTGCCGAGGTCGCGGTGCTCGCGCAGCCACTCGCGCACTCCGGTCAACCGGGGCCGGATCCCGGACTGGAGGCAGCCGTACACCGCGGCCACCGCGGCGGACCCGCCCCAGGCGAGCACGAAAGCGGCCACGCTGCCCACGCGGGCCACCATCACCATGGCCGGGACGAGCGCGACACCCCACACGAGGTCGTTGACGAACGCCTTGCGCCCGGCACCGGCGGCGAAGAACGAGTACCGCCAGGCGTCCTGCAGCAGCAGCCCCGGCAGCATGACGCCGAGACAGGCGAACGCGGGCCCCACGCTGCCGCCGACAGCGAGGCCGACCACCAGACACGCCGCGCCGATGGCGGCACCGACGCCGAGCGCGGTACCCGACGACCGCGCCACCGCCCCGCGCCAGGACCAGTCCGGTACGCCGCTGAAGCGCACCACGAGCGGGTCGGTGGCCAGCCCGCGGGAGACGCTGAGCACCACGCCGTAGGTCACCCAGGCCAGACTGAACACGCCGAACGCGGTCAGCCCGAGCGAGCGTGCCACGTAGATCCCCACCGCGAAGTTGGTCATGCTGGAGGCCGCCTGGTCGGCCAGTCCCCAGGACAGCCGCCCGACGATGGCCCGCCTGGCGGTCGCCGCCTTCGGCCTCGTCTTCTCCCCCTCGGTGGTCATCGGCGTCATGCCTTGATCAGCCCGGCGCCGTGCAGGGCGTCGGCCGCGTCGGCGACGGTCTCGAACGGCAGCCCGGATCGCTCCGCGACGTCCAGCAGACTGTGCTCGCCGTCGGAGAGACTGAGCACCCAGAGCATGGCCGTCTGGGCGTGCTTGGTGTCGCTGCGGCCACCGAGCGCGTCGTACAGCCCGCGTCGGCCCAGCTGTGGCTCGCCGTAGGGGCTGAGGTTGACGTACCGCCGGTTGCGGTCCAGCAGGGCGAATGCCTCGCGGCAGACGGCGAGCGTGTCCGCCATCGCCTCCGGGGAGATGAAGTCAAGGTTGTCCGCCGAGGTGTGGTACTCGGGGTAACCGGCGTACGGGGTCCGGGTGAGCGAGCCCACGCCCAGATCGAACCCCGGGGAGCAGAACTGCCGCTCGTCGTAGCCGTACGGAGTGAACTCGACGACGCGGTGCGGGCGTTCGGAGGCGGCCAGCACGTGCCCCATCACCCGGTCGATCTCCGCGTCGCCGCGCCTGCTCCGCTTGTACGTCAGTTGGCCCGGGTCACCGGCGCAGGCCAGCACGAGCCCGTGCTTGACCCGTTCCACCCGCTCCGCGTTGCGGGCGAGCCAGGTGATCGCCCCGATGGTGCCGGGCGCGAACAGGAACCGGTAGGTGTAGTACGGCGTCTGCTCCGCCAGCGCCCGGGCCAGGAACGTGGCCACCGCGATGCCGGCCAGGTTGTCGTTGGCCAGCGACGGGTGGCAGACGTGGCAGGAGACGATCACCTCGTCGGGGACCTGCCCGGGGACCACGTGCTCGGCGTAGGTGAGGTGGCCGTCGGCGAGGGTGGAGTCGACGCACACCTCGTACTCGCCGTCCGGCATCGCGTCCAAGGTCTCCTGGGCCAGGCAGAACCCCCATTCCGGTTTGTAGTAACTGGTGCGGTACGGCACCCAGGACGGGTGGTCCGGCAGGGTGTGCAGGTGTTCCCGCAGCTCGGCCAGCGGCATGGTCGCCGACACCGGCACGCTGTAGCCGAGCACGTGCAGGCTGGACGCGGCGAAGTCGACGACCCGGTGACCGGCGGAGTCGGCGATGTACGCGTCCCGGATGTTCCACTCCTGCGGCACCGTCCAGTCGAGCACCTGGATGCCGGTCGGCACCTCGTGCACCTGCAGCGGGAGGTACTCGCCGACGATGTCCAGGGTGGCGCGTACCCCGTCGCCGGTGATGCTCCGGCAGAGCGGGTACAGCCGCTCCACCAGCGCGTACATCTCGTCGCCTGCCGCCGTCATCGGCGCCACCGCAAGGTGTCGTCGACGGCACCGGCCTCGGACGCCGCGCGTAGCACGGCAAGCCGGGTGAAGCGTCGCTCGAAGTCCTCCCGGGTCAGCCCGTGTTTCCGGTAGGCGTCGGCGAGTTCGAGTGCGCCCTGCTTCACCGTCCACTCGCAGTCGAAGCCGGGTATCGCGGCGCGGAACCGGGAGAAGTCCACTTGGTACGACCGCGGATCGGCACCGGTCTCCCCGGTGATCACCACCTTCGCGCCGGACACCGCCTCGGCGACCTGCGCGGCGATCGCGGCGACCGTGACGTTGTTGATCTCGCTGCCGATGTTGAACGCCCGGTCGTGCACCGCTTCCCGTGGCGCGGTCAGCGCGGCCGTGAAGGCCCGTGCGATGTCGGCGGCGTGCACCAGCGGGCGCCAGGGGGTGCCGTCGGAGAGCACCAGGACCTCGCCGGACAGGAGCGCGTGGCCCACCAGGTTGTTCAGCACGATGTCGGCGCGCAGCCGGGGTGAGTAGCCGAAGGCGGTGGCGTTGCGCATGAACACCGGGGTGAAGTCGCCGTCGGCCAGCGCGTGCAGGTCGTCCTCCACCCGCACCTTGGACTCCGCGTACGGCGTCACCGGGCGCAGCGGGGCGTCCTCGCCCACCAGGTCGTCGCCGCCGGCGGCGCCGTAGACCGAGCAGGTCGACGCGTACAGGAAGCGCCGCACGCCGGCGTCGCGGGCCAGCCGGGCCAGCCGTACGGACGCGTGGTGGTTGATGTCGTAGGTGAGCTCCGGTGCCAGGGATCCCAGCGGGTCGTTGGACAGCGCGGCCAGGTGGATCACGGCGTCCACCCCTGCCACGTGGTCGGCCGTGATGTCGCGCAGGTCCACCCGATGGCCCTGCGGATCCGCGGGCGTAGGGCCGAGGACGCAGTCGGCGAACAGGCCGGAGTCGAGGCCGACGACGTCGTGTCCGGCGGCGGCCAGTACCTGGGCCATCACGGTGCCCAGGTAGCCCTGGTGTCCGGTCAGCAGTACGCGCAAGGTTCAATCCCCCAGGTCGAGCGTGAGTTTGGTGACGGCGAACGCCTCGGCGTAGCGCTCGTGGCATTCGATTCCGCGGATGCGTGCGAGGCCGAGGAAGGCCTCCCGGTCGTACCAGGGGCGGTGGCGCTGCGAGGGGTAGTGCTCCTGCAGCAGCCGCACCTTCTGTTCGGCGGTCTCCGGTGAGAGCGGCTGGTACGCCGCCAGCCGGCCGAGATCGCCGTCCCACTTGACGATCTCGTAGCCGAGGACGAAGTGGTCGCGGAACGCGGTGGGTATCAGCTGGGCCAGACCGCGGTGGTCCTGGTGCGCGTCATCGGTGCGCGGGGCGAGGACCAGATCCGGGTCGGTCTGCGCGCGCAGCTCCTCGACGGCGGACTTGGCCTCCTCCCAGTTCGCGGGCAGGCGGCCGTCCGGCAGCTTGTGCACGGTCAGCCGCAGGTCGGCACCGGGGCAGAAGGCGGCGAGCGCGGCCTGCTCCTCCTGCTCGCGCTCGCTGCCGCCGCCGGAGAGCACCAGCGCGTCGACGCGGATCCCCGGCCGCGCGAGGCACATCGTCAGCAGCGTGCCGCCCGCGCCGATGGCGATGTCGTCGCAGTGCGCGCCCACCGCGACGATCCGGTTCAGGCGTCGGGTGTTGAGCCGGATCACGCACGCACCCCCGCGCTGGCCCGTTCCCATACGGCCCACGGCCGGTCGCCCCGGGCGTAGGCCTCGTCCAGCGCGGCCCGCTCCTTCACGGTGTCGGTCGGCTTCCAGAAACCGCGGTGCTGGTGCGCCAGCAACCGGCCCCGCTTGGCCAGTTGGGCGCATCCGTCGGCGACCAGGTCCCCGTTCTCCGGGATGTGGTCGAAGATCTCCTGGCGGAGCACGAAGTAGCCGCCGTTCTCCCACAGCGGCAGGTCGCTCACCGCGGTGATGCCCCCCACCAGGCCGTCCTCGCCCAGGTCCACGCAGTGGAACGAGGACTGCGGCGGCACCACCACCATCGACGCACCGGCGTCGCGCCGGGCGAACCGGTCGATCATCTCCGGCAGCGGGGCGTCGGTCAGTACGTCGGCGTAGTTGGCGAGGAACATGTCGTCGCCGTCCAGGTGGTGCCGCACCCGGCGCAGCCGCTCCCCGATCGGGGACTCGATGCCGGTCTGCGCAAACGTGATCGTCCAGTCCGCGATGTCGGTGGACAGCAGCTCGGTCCGCCCGCCTCGCAGCACGAAGTCGTTGGACGTCGTCTCCTCGTAGTTGAGGAAGAAGTCCTTGATGTGGTGGGCCCCGTATCCGAGGCACAGGATGAACTCCTTGTGCCCGAAGTGCGCGTAGTAGCGCATGACGTGCCAGATCAGCGGCCTGGGGCCGACCATCGCCATCGGCTTGGGCACGTCGTCCGCGGCGCCGCTCCGCATCCGCATCCCGTAACCGCCGCAGAACAGAACGACCTTCATGCTGTGACCTTTCAAGACGCGACCTCGACAATGCTCAGTTCCGGGATGGGAAAGACCAGTCGGCCGCCCCAGTCGTGTACGAACGACAGCTGCTCGACCAGCTCGGCCCGCAGGTTCCACGGGAGGACGAGGACGTAGTCCGGTCGGTCGGAGGCGATCTGCTCGGGCGGCCGGATCGGGATGCGGGTGCCCGGCGTGAACCTGCCGTGCTTGTAGGGGTTGCGGTCGACCGTGTACGGGAGCAGGTCGGGCCGGATGCCGCAGTGGTTGAGCAGGGTGTTGCCCTTGCCCGGGGCGCCGTAGCCGACGACGGTCTCGCCGCGCTCGGCCGCCTCGATGAGGAACCGCAGCAGGTCCCGGCGCACCTTGGCCACCCGTGCGGAGAACTCGGTGTACCCGGACAGCTCCTGCAGCCCGGCCGCCTTCTCCCGGGCCAGCACGTCGGCCACCCTCTGCGACGGCTCGCCGGCCACCTCGGCGGGCCGGGCCCACAGCCGGATGGAGCCGCCGTGCGTGGGCAGCAACTCGACGTCGACGAGTGCGAGTCCGCCGCTCGCGAGGGCTCGGGTCGCGGACGCGACCGTGTAGTACTGGAAGTGCTCGTGGTAGATCGTGTCGTACTGGTTCTCCTCGATCAGGGTCAGCAGGTGCTGCACCTCAATGGAGACCCAGCCGTCGTCGGCGACCAGCGCGCGCAGCCCCTCGGTGAACCCGATCACGTCGGGGATGTGCGCGTACACGTTGTTGGCCACGACCAGGTCCGCCGGGCCGTGTTCGGCGCGGACGGCCGAGCCGGTGTCCGGGCTCAGGAACTCCGTGAGCGTGGGCACACCCTTCTCCCGCGCCGCGGCGCCGACGTTCACCGACGGCTCGATGCCCAGGCAGCGGATCCCCCGGCCCACCATGTGCTGCAGCAGGTACCCGTCGTTGCTCGCGACCTCCACCACGAAGGCGTCGGTGCCGAGGGCGAGGCGCTGAACGGCGTCGGCGACGAACGTACGCGCGTGCTCCACCCAGGAGGTCGAGTAGGAGGAGAAGTACGCGTACTCCTTGAACGTCTCCTCGGGCGTGATCAGCGGCGGGATCTGTGCCAGCCAGCAGTCGGTGCAGACCCGCAGGTGCAGCGGGTACGCGGGTTCCGGCTGGTCCAGTTGGTCCGCGGCGAGAAAGCTCTCGCACGGTGGCGTCGCCCCGAGGTCGACGACGCTCGCCAGCGCCGCCGAGCCGCAGAGTCGGCATTGTGTCATTTACTGCCCCCCATTGATTTCGTCCGACCCGCGATCGCGGTGCGGTACCCCTCCACCAGGCGGTCAAGGCCGACGGCCGGGCTGAAACCCTGCTCGTAACGGCCCCGGGCCGCCTGCCCCATCTCCCGGTTGCGGGCCGGATCGGCCGCGATCCGGCGTATGCAGGACGCGAGCGAGGCGGGCTCGCCCGGCCGGTGCAGCAGGCCGGTCACCTCGTCCTCGACGAGTTCGACGAAGGCGCCGTGGCCGGCGGCGACGGTCGGGACCCCGGCCGCCATCGCCTCGACAACCACGAGGCCGAACGCCTCCAGCCACGTCGAGGGAGCCACCACGGCGACCGACCCCGCGATGGCCCGACGGCACTGAGCCGGGTCGTACAGGCCGACGTAGCGCACGTCGTCCCGGCCCGCCGCCCAGGCGGTCACCTCTCGCTCCAGCGGCCCCGCGCCGGCGATCACGAGCGGCACGCCCACACCGCCGCCCGCTGCGATCTCGTCCCACGCGGCCATGAGCAGCCGCACGCCCTTGGCCTCCGCGAGCCGGCCGAGATAGAGCAGATGCTCTCCCCCGCCCACTCGGCAGGCGCCCGGGTCGGGCACGAAGTTGTGCTTCACCGCCAGCCGCTCGGCCGGCATGCCGGACCGCACCAGAACGTCGCGCTGCGCCGCGGAGATGCAGAAGAACCGCTCCACGCCGGACCACCACCGCTGCCGGTTGACCGACAGGCTGACCGCGAGCGGCACCGTCGCAAGGCGGGAGCTCCGGTAGCAGCCGTGCCGGACGGCGGGCAGCGGCGTCGATCCGACGCACTCGGTGCACGGCCGGCCGTCCCGCTGCAGCGTGCCGGGCGGGCAGACCTGGGTGTAGTTGTGCAGTGTGGCGACGGCGGGCACACCGGCGTCGGCGCAGGCGGCCAGCACCGCGGGCGACAGGAGCGGGAAGACGTTGTGGACGTGGACCACGTCCGGGCGCTCGGCGCGAAGCCGGGCGGCGAGCTCCGCGCGGACCGGCGGGTTCCACGGCACCAGCAGCGGTACCGCCACCTTGCCGAGGAGGGACCGGGATGCGATGTCGTCGCTGCGCCGCTCGAACACCTCGACCCGATGGCCGGCCTCGCGTAGCAGCTCCACCTCCTGGTCGACGACCTTGTTCTCCCCGCTCGGCTGCGCCGAGGCGTAGCGATTGTGCACCACGAGGACGTGCATGCTCAGGTCACCTCTGATGTCCGGGCCCAGCGCGGGATGTGATGTCGAGGGAGTTCGGGTGTCGAGAGGCGAGGGGCTTGGGGCGTCGAGTCGGGAGCGGCCGCGGCAGGTGCCGCCAGGAGTGAGGCGGCCAGGGCCAGATGCAGCAGATACGGCGAGGCGTCGCCAAGACCGACCTCGGTGTACGACGCGATCACGCAGTAGCTGGTCAGGAAGATCGCGCAGGCTCTCTGCAGCGACGGTGGCCGCAGCAACGCCACGCCGCCCAGCACGATGATGATCGCCGCCACCAACGCGACGCCGATCAGGCCCTGTTCCTGGTACACGGCCAGCCAGCTGTTGTCGATCGGCAGCCCGCCGAACGACTTGTCGCCCAGGCCCATGCCGAACAACTTCTCCGTCGTCGACCGGGGCTCGGCCAGCAGGGCGTCCCAGACCTTGGCCCGACCGGTGAGGTTGGAGAAGGTCTCCTTGCTCTGTCCGCGCAGGAACCACGCCTGCAGCGCGGAGGCGAACCCCACCACGGCCACCGTGGCGCACAGCACCGCCCAGGTGAAGAACCGGCGGGCTGCGGCGCTGGTCATGATGAGCGACCCGATCGCCAACACCAGGCCGATGAGCAGGCCGAGCGTGGCCGTCCGGGTATGGGTCAGCGCGAGCAGGACGAGTGCCGGCACGATGACCACCGCCGCGCCGGTCCTGACGGTCCGGCGGCCCAGAACGAGCAGCACGGTGAGTCCGGTGATCACCGCGGCGTACTGCCCGATCTGCGGCGGGGTGAGCGGCCACAGCGCGCCGACCAGCCGCCCGCCGTACAGCTCGGGCATGGCCGCTCCCGGTGAGACAGCCAGGCCGGCGGCCACCGACCCGAGCACCGCGAAGTACATCCGGATGTGATGCCGGACGAACGTCAGGCCACCGTCCCACCAGCGGCTGAGCAGCCACAGCGTGGTGACGAAGAGGGTCAGTCGGGCGCAGCGGAACAGTGCACCGAACCCGGACTCCAGGTTCGCGCTGGAAATCACGCTCGGCACCAGCAGCAAGGTCAGCAGGAACACGTAGGCGCTCGCGCGGATGCGCAGCCGGAGATTGGCCGCGAGCGCCAGCGCGAACGCGGCGGCCAGCGCGCCCATGGTGAATATCTGGATGAGGGAGCGGGGGAGCGGGACGATGGTGTTCGCCCCGGCGGAGCCGAGCGTGTTGAGGACCAGCAACCCCCAGGCGATCCCGACGATCTTCGGTGTGCCGGCAGGGCGCGGCTCGGCGCCGGGCTGCGTGCCCACCGTGTCCGGTGCGCCCGGCTGCCCGCCGTGCCGCAGGTTCTCGCCCATCTCAACCACCGGCCCGTGGGTCGAGGGTGCTGCCGGCGTCCTGCCGGTACCGCTTGCTCTGCCACTGCCCGAAGTCGAGCACCCGGCTCGGGTCGTGGGCGACGAACTTCCACGGTCCGGCGTAGACGTTGTCGTGCCAGCGGTTGTGCTGCTTGTGAGTGATCGCCTCGGCGACCCGCTCGCCCTGGTACGGCGACCAGTCCGGGTAGGTGCCGTAGTTGGCCAGCACCGCCATGCGATCGCACTTCGCCGTGCATTCGACGACGGACTTGTCCAGCATGAAGCGGTTGTCGTGGATGTCCACCCGCTGGGTCTTCCACCGGCAGTCGGCGTAGAGCGGTGCGGTAGCGATCGCCGGCTTCGCGCAGCGGTCGGTGTCCTTCACCAGCAAGGTGCAGTCACCGGACGAGGTGTTGGCCGGGCCGTCCGCCCACAACCCGGTTCCGCGGTTGTCGTGCACCCAGTTGCCGCGTACGTCGGCGCCGTCGACGGCCCAGAACTTGATGCCTCCGGTGCAGCCACAGCCCTCCCGCCGCCGCTCCCAGTCGCCGGTGTTGTTGCCCACGACCTCGTTGTCCTCGACCACCAGGCCGCTGATACGGCCGGTGGCCTTGTACGCGTTCATGCCGTACTGACCGTCGTCGCGCAGGCAGCCGGCGCGGACCCGCTGGCGGGCTCCGGCCATCAGTCCGGCGCCGGAGTTGTTCTGGATCGTCGCGTGCTCGATCACACACCCGTCGGCCGAGTCATGGTTGACCACGCCCTCGTCGTGCGGCGCGACGAAGCCCTGCACGGTCAGGTGGCGGATGGTGACGTTGCGGGCGCTGCCGCCGAACGCGTACTGGTTGGTCTTCCGGCCGTCGAGCACCGCGCCCGGCGCGGCGACGTAGCTGTTCCCCTTCTTGGGGATGACCTGGGCGTAGCGGTCCGGGTCGAGCCGGTGCTTGCCCGGTCGAAGCCAGAACGTGGTGTTCGGGGGGTTGCTCTTGGTCTTCGCCGCGAGGTCACCGACCACCGCCGGGTCGACCGTCACCGCGCCCGCCGGCGCCTTCGCAGGGCCGGCCGCGGGATTGGCGCACACCCGGGCCACGGGCGTGGACGACGGCGCGGCGGTCGGCTTCGCCCCGGCGTCCGACGTGCTGTCACAGCCGGTCGCGGCCAGCAGGACCAGCGTCAGCGGTGCCGCCGCCCACGCCCAGTCCTCCCTCTTGCTCTCCACGCGCCCCCCCTAGCCGTGGAACCTGAGCACGGTGGTGAACCCCTCCGCGCCGTCGGTGAAACCGGTGCCGACCAGCGTGGTGGTGAGTTCCTTGCGCCCGAAGCCGGCGGAGTACCAGCCCAGCGGAGGGTCTGTCTCGCCGCGATGCGCCTGCCAGGCCAGTTGCTCCGGCAGGTCGAGCACGGCGGAGCGCCCCTCGCCGTGCCGGATCCAGGTGAGCACTGCCCTGTTCCCCACCAGGTCCGCGGAGATCGCCGGGCCGAGGTGGAACGCCAGGCGCACGGCCCGGCGCGGGCTGTGTTGGCCGCGGACCTCGTCCACCACCCTCAGCTCCTGGCTCGCGGCCGCCAGCTCCACCCTGCGGCGGTGTACGGAGGGCAGGTAACCGTCGTGCTCTGCGCACCAGCGGGCCACTCCCCCGTCGGATGTGTCCACGGCCAGGGCGCGGCTGCGGGCATGCCTGGTCCACAGGAACGGGCCGCCGGAGACGGACTGGTCACCGCCGTCCACCTGCAGGGTGTTGTGGCCGAGGGTCGACCGGAAGTACTGCCGCCACTCGGGTTGCCCGTGGTAGCAGAACGTCCCCGGGTCAGCCAGCACGTCGACCCCGTCGTGCCTGACCTCCACGGACAGCGCGTCCGCGTGGGCATGCGCGGCGATGGACAGGAAGCCGTGCGGACCACCGTCGCAGCGGCACCAGATCTCCCCCGGACCACGCAGGATGGTCATGCCCGCGTCGGCAAAGTGGCCTGGTCGGCTTGCCGGGCGGGTCACGGCCGGAGCGGTTCCGCTGTACGGCCGGATGAGCGCGGCCAGCAGCGGGGTGCGGACATCGGTGCCGGTCACCGCCGGCCACCAGGCGAGCCGGCCGAACACGGCTTCCCCGGTGGCCAGTAGCGAGGCCCACCGGTCGGTGCCCGCGCCGTCCACGACCAGACCGTGTCCGTCGTCCGCGTCTCCCTGGCGCGGCGGCCGCAGGTGGCTGTCCACGATCGCCGCCAGCGCGTCGGTCATCCGCAGCAGCACCAGCCGGAGCGACGCGGGGACGGGCACGCCGGCGGCGTCCGCCTCGGCCACCGCGGCCAGGCCGAGTTCAAGGACCAGTCCGTGATACTCGGTGGCCAGCTCGCGGTTGAGGCCGGAGGGAAAGGTGTTGCCGCGCAGATGCCGCTCCAGCGACCGCAGCGCGTCGGCTCGCCAACGCGCCGAGGAGGGGAACCACCCGAACGCGCAGGCCGCGGCGAACTGCCCGGCCGCCTCGGCGATGACGTGGTTGTTCGCTGAGGACCCCCGGCTGGGGAAGGCGGTCAGCCAGCGCTGGTGGTGCCAGATCTGGTTCCGTGCCTGAGGGTTGTCCTCGAACAGTCCGGCCGCGCCCGGCCAGCCGTCGAGCAGGCGGCGGATCCACACCCAGGACAGCAGTCGGATCCCCAGCTCGATGCCGCTGATCCAGTGCACGCCGTGCAGCGGCGCGTTGGCCGCCCACCACGAGCGCAGGTGCTCGGCCACTCGCTCGGCGTACCGCTCGTCGCCGGTGATCGCGTAGGCGGCGGCTAGCACGGTCAGGTACTGATGCCGGGACGGCTCCCAGATCTGCTTGATGTCCCCGACCGCGTCCTCGTCGCGGTACGGCAGGCCGAAGGCGTAGCCCCACGGAGCCCGGCGCCCGGTCTTCGGGTCGTACCACCAGTCCGGGTCCACCAGGTCGTCGCGCACCACCCCGAAGTACTCGGCGTGCCCGGCCATGAGCCGGTCCGCCTCGGCGATGAGACGTTTCGCGGCGTCCGGTGGAACCGCGGCGATCGTCCCGGCGGGCAGTACGGCGGTGAACCGGGCGCCGGTCACGCTCGGGCAGTCCGGCGGCGCCGACCGCCACCGCCGTCTGCGCACTGCGTCGCCCACCCGGCCGCCGACCTCCCGCGGTCCCATCCGGGACAACCGCCGCAGGTACCAGCCCGCGCTCATGGTCATCGCGTCCTCGCCAACGTCACCGGCGCACCGCCCGCCAGGCCGGCCTGCACGGCGAGGGTGGCCGCCGTGGTGGCGACCAGCGACTCGAGTGGCACCGGCATCGGTCCGCCGGTCCGCACGGCCTTGACTAACGCGGCCAGCTCGGCGTTCTGGCCCTTGTCCCGGGCCTTGGGCAGCCGCGAACCGACCCACCGCTTGCGGCGGCCGTCGTAAACAGCGGCACGGACGAAGTCGTTGAGCCGCAGCACCTTGCCGTCCGCGACCAGGTCCAGCGTCTCCTTGGGGAAGCCGGCCGCGCCGGTGGTGACGTAGCTGATCGTGGCGGTGGACCCGTTCGGGTAGCGCAGTACGACCTGCAGGTCCTCGCTGCCGGACGTGGCGACCGCGTACACCGAGACCGGGTCGGCATCGAGCAGCCAGCTCGCGGTGTCGATGAAGTGTCCGCCCTCGCCGGCGAACCGCGAGCCCTCGGTGCCCTGTTGGAGGTACCAGCTGCCCTGCTGCAGCCGGCCCGCGTTGACCAGGTAGCGAAGGCTCGCCGGACCGGTCCGGGCGCCGAACCGCTGCCGAGCCTCCCGCAGCAATGGCGCGAACCGGCGGTTGAAACCCACCTGCAGCCGGTCGTTGCCGGACTCCTCCACCGCCCCGAGCACGCCGGCCAGCTCGTCCTCGGTGAGGGCCAGGGGCTTCTCCACGAACACCGTCTTGCCGGCGAGCAGCCCCTTGCGGGTCAGTTCGGCGTGCGAGCTGTGCCGGGTGACGACGAACACCGCGTCGATCGACGTGTCGCCGAGCACGGCGTCGAGATCGGTGGTCGCCTCTGCGAAGCCGAACTTCCGCTGCGCGTTGGCCGCAGACAGCGCCGTCGTGGTGACGACGGTCGACAACTCGACGTCGTCGCGCTGTGCCAGGTGCGGCAGCAGCATCGACGTCGCGTAGTTGCCCGCGCCGACGAACGCTAGCCGCACCGGCGCCTTGGCGGCCCGGGCCGGCGTGGACGCTCCGCCGCCGGGTCGCTTCACCGCGGGCACGGCCACCGCCGGGGCCTGCGACTCCCCCGCTTCTGCCGCGTGTTCGGGGTACCGGAACAGCACGGCCACGGCCTTCAGGTCGCCGTCCTTCAGACGCTGGTACGTCTCCACGGCGTCCTCGAAGTCGGCTGTGTGCGAGACCAAGGGCTCCACGTCGACGCAGCGGCGGGCGACGAGGTCGAGGAAGCACGCCAGGTTTCGGCGCTCGGTCCAGCGCACGTAGCCGATCGGGTAGTCCCGCCCCTCCAGCTCGTACTCCGGGTCGTAGCGCCCGGGGCCGTAACTGCGGGAAAACCGGACGTCGAGCTCCTTCTCGTAGTACGCGTTCCACGGCAGGTCCAGGCGGCACTTGCCGATGTCGACGACCCGGCCGCGGTCCCGGCTCAGCCGGGCGGCCAGCTCGACGGGCTGGTTGCTGCCGCCGCCGGCGGCCAGGTACACCTGGTCCACTCCGTGGCCGCCGGTGAATTCGGCGACGGCGGCTTCCACGGCCGCGGAGGCCGGATCGCCGCAGGCCGCGGCGCCCAGGCTCTCCGCGAGCTCGCAGCGCGCCGGGTCCGGGTCGACCCCGACGACGCGGACTCCCGAGGCGGCGAGCAGCTGCACCACCAGCTGCCCGATCAGCCCGAGGCCGATGACCAGCGCGACTTCGCCGAGCTGCGGCTCGCCTTGGCGGACACCCTGGAGCGCGATCGACCCGACGGTGCCGAAGGCCGCGTGCCGCGGCGCGAGGCCGTCCGGCACCGGGGTGTAGAGGTTCTTCGGCACCCAGTTCAGTTCGGCGTGCAGCGCGTGCTGGTTGCCGGCGCAGGCCACGAGGTCGCCGACCTTCACATCGTCGATCCCGGCGCCGACCTGCTCGACGACCCCGCACAGCGAGTAGCCCAGCGGCGTGTAGGAGTCCAGCTTGCCCATCACCTTGCGGTAGGTGGCGGGCACCCCGTTGGTGGCCACGCTCTGCACGACCTTGGCCACCTGGTCCGGGCGGGAGCGGGCCTTGCCCAGCATCGACATGCCGGCCTCGGACACCTTCATGAGCTCGGTCCCGGTGGAGATCAGCGAGTAGGCGCTGCGGACCAGCACACCGCCCGGCTTGCACCCCGGCACCGGAACGTCGAGCACCGCCAGCTCGCCGCTCTTGTAGTTCTGTACAACCTGCTTCACCCGAACTCCTCTGATTCCTAAACCGTTAACCGAGTGCTCTGGCCGGACCCAGAGGTCGCGTCGCGATACCAGTACTCGAGGGTCAGCACATGCCACAGATGCTTGGAGAAGTCCCGCTGTCCGGCGGCGTCCTCGGCGACGAGCCGCTGAAGTGCGTCCCGGCGCAGGAACCCGGAGCGGACGAGCACGCCGTCGTTGACCACCTCGCGCACCAGCGGTGCCAGATCCCGGCTCATCCAGGCCCGCAGCGGTGCGCTGAACAGGCCCTTGGGCCGGTACACGATCTCCCGGGGCAGGATCGAGCCGGCCGCCTCCTTGAGGACGGCCTTGCCCTGTCGTCCGGCGATCTTGCGGTCGCCGGGCACGGCGAACGCTGCCTTGACCACCTCGACGTCCACGTACGGCACCCGCACCTCGGTCGACGCGGCCATGCTCGACCGGTCCGTGTACGTGAGGTTCAGACCCGGCAGGAACATCCGGGCGTCGCCCAGGCACATGCGGTTGACGAAGTCGTCGAGGTCGTTGTCCTGGTAGACGTCAGCGTGCTCGGTCAGCACGTCCTCGACCGCCTGGGCCAGGTCCGGATCGACCAAGGCGAGCAGTTCGTCCTGGTCGTACATGGTGTAGCTGCGCCGGAACGCGGTCTCCTCCGGCAGATCGGCGAAGGAGAGGAACCGCTTGGCGAAGCGCACCGACCGGTACCCCCGGCGGGACGTGGCGACCGGCAGCCGGTCCACGGCCCTGGACAGGCCGCGCCGCAGGAGCCTCGGGACGCGCTGGTAGCGCAGCGCGATCAGGTTGGCCAGGTGCTTGCGGTACCCGGCGAACAGCTCGTCGGCACCCATCCCCGAGAGCATCACCTTGACCCCGGCCTCCCGGGCGGCCGAGCAGATCAGGAACGTGTTGATCGCGGCGGGGTCGCCGATCGGCTCGTCCAGGTGGTAGGTCATCTGCGGCAGCAGGTCGAGCACGTTCGGGGCGATCTCGATCTCGTGCAGGTCGACGCCGAACCGCTGGGCCACCTGACGGGCGTAGCGCAGGTCGTCCGGCATCGCCTCGAACCTGGCGTCCTCGGCGCGGAATCCGATCGTGTAAGCGGAGATGCCGGGTCGGGCTCGGGCCGCCAGCGCGGTCAGGTAGCTGGAGTCGAGGCCGCCGGAGAGAAAGGTCGCCACGGGTACGTCGGAGAGCAGGTGGCGCCGGGTCGACTCCTCGACGATGGCGGCTATGTCCGGCCGCTCGCCGGCCTGTGCCCGCTCCCGGCCCTCGGCGGCGACGTCTTTCAGATGCCAGAACCGGCCGCGCTCCACCCGGCCGTCGGGCCGGAACTTCATCCAGCTCCCTGGCGGCAGCTTCTCCGCCCCGCGGAACGCGCACCGTGAGTCCGGCACCCAGTAATAGAGCAGTGAGGCCACCAGCGCCGCATGGTCCACCTCCAGCGTCCCCCCGGTCGCGGCGGCGAGCGCCTTGAGCTCGGAGGCGAACACCAGGCCCTCGCCGCGCCGGAGAAGGAACAGCGGCTTGATGCCCAACTGGTCGCGAGCCAGTACCAGTTCACCGGTGCGCTCGTCGAAGATGCCGAACGCGAACATGCCGCGCAGGCGGGGCAGGCAGTCCGTGCCCCAGCGCCGCCAGGCCCCCAGCAGCACTTCGGTGTCGGAGGTACCGCGGAAGCGCACCCCGGCGGCGACCAGTTCGGCCCGCAGTTCGGGGGCGTTGTACAGCTCGCCGTTGTAGGTCAGGGCGAGGCCGCCCGAGACCATCGGCTGGGCGCCGGTCTCGGACAGGTCGATGATGGCCAGCCGGCGGTGCCCGAGCTGTACTTCGCCGTCACCGACGGGGTGGCCGTACCGGCCCGCCCCGTCCGGGCCGCGGTGGGCGAGGGTGTCGGTGAGCCGGTCGGTCACGACCTTCCCGTCCGGCCATCGGTAAGTGCCCGCGATGCCACACATGTCCTACCGCGCCTCCTGGTCGTTGTCCGCGCCCCGTACGGCCCATGACGCCTGCTCCGTCCGCGGCCGGCCCGTCCCGTTCTGCCGGGCCGGCCGTTCGCTCCGGCCGCGCAGCGCGGTGTGCAGGCCGTCCCACAGGGTCCCGTCGGTCCGGTCACGCGGATCGGGGTCGATCAGCACCACACCGATCACCGGAATGCGCTGGTCAGCGAGCTGCCGCGCCACGGTGTGCAGCCACGCGGCGCTGCCGTGCCCGGCACGCACGACGAGCACGGTCTGTGTGCCGAGGCACCGGAGGTCGGTCCACGCCGTGCCGGGCGCCACCGAGCCGACGCCGAGCCGGCGCTCCTGATGCGACACGGTTGCGGCACGCCGGCCGCTGACCACGGTGGGGTCTCCTGGCTTCAGGTGCCGCTTTGCGAGCTGCGGGCCGGGCAGACCGTCGATGACAGCCCATGGTCCGTCCGCCGCCATCGCTCTGGCCAGGTCCAGGGCGATCACGCTTGTGCTGCGCGCACAGCCCAGTTCCAGCAGCGACAGCGGCTCCACGGAGCCGCGCACGGTGCGGGCAAGGGTCGCGGTGAGCCGTTCGCGTACCGCCCGGGTCCGTCGGCGCTGCCACGGCCTGCCCGAGCGGCGGGGCAGCTCCGCGATGACCGAGGCGCCCAGGTTCGCCGCGATGTCCCGGCGCAGCACGGGGCGGTCCGCCACCACGGTGCCGACCGCGGCCAGCGCGAGCCCGAGGACGAGCCCGAGGACGAGCCCGATCGCGGCGTTGGTGGCAGCGGCCTTGGGCAGGGAGTGCCGCACCGCCCGCGGGGCGTCCACGATCTGCGTGCCGGCGACGACCTTGGGCGTGCCGGTACGCGCCTCCGCGGCGCGCTGGTCGAAATCGGCGATCCGTGAGTTGAGCTCGGCCCGGCGGGCGAAGAGCGACTCGATGCTCGCCGACGCTTTCGGGTCGCTGTCCGGCGATCGGTCTCCGATCGCCTTGTTGACCTGGTCGAGCTCGTCCCGCATGCGGTCACGCTGGTCGAGCAGGGCGTCAGCCTCGGCCTCCGCGGTTTCCCGCATCCGCCGCACATGGTCCGCGACGAACGCGTCGGCCAGTGCCCTGGCCCGGGCCACCGCTTCCTCGTCGCTGTCACCTGTCACAGTGATCTGCAGCAGGTTGTTGGTCAGACCGGTGCCCCGGTAGTCCCGCATGAAGTCTTCCGGTTTCTCCCGGGATTTGAGGGACTGCAGGGCCTTGCTGGCGATCCGCGTGGTCCCCAGCAGCTCGACGTCGGTGCGGATCAGCGTTCCGGTGTCGTTCGGCTGGTCCTCCTTGTGCACGACCAGCACTTTGGTCACCGCGGTCGGCGGCGGCATCAGGACGGCCACGGCCGTCCCGACCAGCAGTCCCAGCAGCGCCATGGCGCAGCAGAGGCGGCGGCGCCTGCGGACCGCGACCACCAGCGCCTGCAGGTCGAGCAGCGGAGTGGCGGCCGACGACTCCGAAGTCGTGCTCGTCGTCATGTTGAACACCCCGTCGCGTGGCCGCGAACCGCGAGCGCGGGAGCGGCGTCATCCGGAGGACGGCCGGCAGATCGCGTCGGACGGGCCCGTACCGTGTCGGCGACGACGATGCCGACGACCTCATGTCCGCCGTCCGCACACGCTTCGGCGATGCCGGTGAGCTCCTCCGCGGTCCAGCTGCCCGCGCTGAGGACGACCAGGGCACCGGACTCGGTGTCGCGGTCCGGCACCATCGGCCGGTCCACCGACACCTCCACCACCCGCAGCAGAGGATCGCCCTCGGCCGCGGCGACGAGCTGCCCGGCGGCCCGGCGGGCGATCTCGTCGCCGCCCGGCACGACAGCCAACAGTCTCCGGGGGGCGGGCAGTTGTTGCCGAAGGCGAGTGCACAGCCGCCGGTGGTGGATCCGGCTGCCGGCCTCGTCGACCGACCTGAGCGGGGCCGGTATGTCCCACCTGGTGTGGACGCCGAGGAGTCGGCGGACGGAGGCCCGTGGGCCACTGTCCGCCGGCCGGTGCGGGCGCCGTTCATCGGGCACGTCGACGGTGCCGAGGACCGCCGAGCCCAGCGCCGCGGCGATCTCCGGTCCGGCGCGCAGTCGGTGATTCACCCGTGCGGCGACGAGATGGCCGGTGATCGCGAGCAGGAAGAACAGCAGTGCCCCGGCGACGATGAGCTGCATCCTCGTCGGCGGCGCCTCGCCGGTCGGCCGGGCCGCCGGGCCCATGACGACCATGCCGGCCATGGTGGTCGCCGGATCGGCCTGGTCCAGCTTCGTCATGGCCTCCTCGAGCGAGGTCCGCAGCTTCTCCAGCGCGGTGCGGGCCTGCACGCCTTCCACGGTCCCCGGGTCGGCCGCCTTGGCCAGGTCGGTGATGCGGCGGTCGGTCTCCTGGACCTTCTGCCGCAGCGCCTCGAGCCCCGTAGCCGCAGCGGCGTCGGTGCCGCCGCCTGTGATCCGCGCGGCATATCTGACGAACTGCTGGGCGACCTGGTCGGAGAGCTGCTGCGCGCGCTCGGGGGTGTCGGCCGTACCCGAGATGTCAATGATGTTCCCGTCGGCGGCCTTGGCGCTCACTCGATCCCGCAGCTCGGCGCCGCTGACACCGGTCCAGCCGAGCGCGGCACCCACGCGGTCGAGCACCGTCGAACTGGTCGCGATGTCCACCTGAGTCAGCAGCTCGCGCTCCTCCCACTGCCCCGGCAGCAGGACCGATGCCGTCGTCGTGTAGCGAGGCGGAAACACCACCGAGACGCCGTAGCCGACGAGTGCGCCCACCACGGCGAGGATGGCGAGAAGCCGCCGGCGCCGACGGAGAATCCGGCCGATCGTGACCAAGCGGATCGTGTCATTGCTCAACGGCGCTGCCTCTTCCCCGTGCGGACCGGGTCGCCCGCCGACATCGGAGTGCGGTCACGGCAGGCAGCGGCGTAGGCGGCGAGCAGCGACTCTTGCGAGTTCCGCCAGGAGAGCGGCCCGCTGATCCGCTCCTGGCCGATCTTGCCCATCCGGGCCCGCTTCTCCGGATCGTCCAGCAACAACGCGATGAGTCCCGCGAATGCGGCCTCGTCGTTGGCGGGCGCGTAGACGGCGGCGTCACCGGCGGAGACGCGCGCCTCCTTCAGGTCGAACGAGACGATGGGCCGGCCCATCGCCATGTACTCCAGGACCTTGTTCATGGTCGACACGTCGTTGAGCGGATTGCGCGGGTCGGGGGAAAGGCACACGCTCGCAGTGGACAGGTAGCGCACCAGGTCGGCGTCCGGGATGCGCCCGGTGAACTGCACCTGTTCGGAGAGCCCGAGCCGCCGGGACAGCTCCACCATCGCGTCGAAGGCGTCGCCGGCGCCGACGAACACCGCATGCCAGTCGGTCCGTCCGAACTCGTCGCGCAGTTTCGCGAGGGCGCGCAGGGCGTAGTCGACGCCGTCCTGCGGGCCCATGACGCCGAGGTAGCACAGCAGATGGGGCTTGCCGCGCTTCAACTGCGGCTCCGGCGGCACCGGTTGGAACCGGTCGATGGCGGGTGCGCTGCGCACGACGAAAACGTCCTCCGGTCGCCGACCGCCGCGGCGCATCGCGACGTCCCGGTAGCTCTCGTTCGTGGCGAGCACGATGTCCGCGGCCCGGTAGGTCCGCCGTTCCAGCGCGCACACGGCGCGGTAGAGCAGGTCCTTGCCACGGTCGAACCGGGAGAGGTACAGCTCGGGCACCAGGTCGTGCTGGTCGAAGATGAACCGCGCGCCTCGCCTCTTCAGCCACAGTGCGGGCAGGAACAGCAAGTCGGGCGGATTGCAGGCGTGGACCACGTCGACCGGGCCGACCTCGCGGGCCAGCTGGACCGTGTGCCACAACGCCGATCCGTACTCGCGAAGGTAGCCGGCCGGTCCTCCGGTGGCCGCGCGCAACGGGTAGCGGTGGATCCGCACTCCGTCGATCAGCGCCTCCGGTTCCCTGTCCCGCTTTTCCCCCCGTGGACAGATGACGCGCACCTCCCAGCCCGCGTCGCGCAGCGTCGTGCACTCCTGCCACACCCGCCGGTCGAACGGCACCGACAGGTTCTCCACCAGGATCAGCGCGCGCCGGCCCGGCCGGTCGCCGCCGGTCATGTCACCAAGCAAGGCCCACGTATCCCGGTTCGGCCCGGCGCGCCTCGGCGTCGGGAAGGCGGATGAGGTCGACGATCACCGGGCCGTCACCGTGTGGCAGCGCCGACAGCACGGCCGGATCCCTGGTCCCGACCAGGCACACCTCTGCGTGCTCGAGCACCTCGTCGACGGAGTCGGCGAGCAGCTGCGCGAGGTGCGGCAGCCGGGTCTCGATGTACTCGCGGTTCGCGCCGACCAGCCGGGACAGGCTCACGTTGGCGTCGTGGATCTTGAGGTCGTAGCCCTTGCCGAAGAGTCTCTCCGCCAGCTCGACGAGCGGGCTCTCGCGGAGGTCGTCGGTGCCGGGTTTGAAGGAGAGCCCGAACAGACCCACCCGGCGCTTGCCGGTGCGCTCGACCAGTTCCACCGCGCGCTGCAGATGGTCGGAGTTGGAGGGCAGCACGTGGGCGAGGATGGGCACCGAGACGTCGGCCCGCCGCGCCGCGTGGACCAGGCTGCGCAGGTCCTTGGGCAGGCAGGAGCCACCGAAGGCGAAACCGGGCCGCAGGTAGGCGGGGCTGATGTTCAACTTGCGGTCGGCCAGGAACACGTCCATCACCTGGTGTGAGTCCACCCCGAGCGCCCGGCACACCGCGCCCATCTCGTTCGCGAAGCCGATCTTGAGGCCGTGGAACGCGTTGTCCGCGTACTTGATCGCCTCGGCCGTCGCGACCGGCACCCGGAACACCTCGCCGGGCAAGCCGTCGTACAGCGCCGCCACCGCGTCGCCGCTTGCCGGGTCGAGCTCGCCGATGACGGTCTTGGGCGGGTCGAAGAAGTCCCGCACGCTCGTGCCCTCGCGCAGGAACTCAGGGTTGACCGCGACTCCGATGTCCACCCCGGCCGTGCCGCCGAGGTATTTCTCCAGGATCGGGACCAGCAGGTTCAGGCAGGTGCCCGGGAGCATGGTGCTGCGGAAGACGACGGTGTGCTGGCCCCCCTGCTTGGCCCCCTCGGCCAGCGCGGCGCCGATCTGCTCGGTGACCCGCTCCAAGTACGTGGTGCACAGGCTGCCGTTGGGCTCCGACGGCGTGCCCACACAGACCAGCGACACCTCACTGCCCGTGATCGCCTCGCGGACGTCGCCGGTGGCGCGTAACCCTCCGGTTCGCACGACCTCGGCGATGAGCTCGCCGATCCGCTCCTCGACCACCGGGGCCTTGCCGTCGTTGACCAGGTCGACCTTCACCTGGTTCACGTCCACCCCGATGACCTCGTGCCCCATGCTGGCCAGGCACGCGGCCGACACGCAGCCCACGTAGCCGAGCCCGAAAACGCTGACTCTCATGACCCGTCTCTCCCCCAGGCAGACCCTTGTGGCCTGCGGTCGCCGCATGCAGGTCCTTGTGGCCTGCGATCCCCCAAAAAATCCTGGCCTGCCGTTCGCGCGTCGGCCTAACGACGCCCCCCATGCATCAGTAGGCCCCCTGCCCGTGGAGCACCGCACGCAGCGTCTTCCACAAGATCACTGTGTCCAGGGCGAGCGACCAGTCCTCCACGTACCGCAGGTCGAGCCGGACCGCTTCCTCCCACGGCAGGTCGCTGCGTCCGCTGATCTGCCACAGGCCGGTGAGCCCGGGCTTGACCAGGAGCCGCCGCCGGATGTCCGGGTCGTACGCGGCGCACTCCTCCGGCAACGGAGGCCGGGGTCCGACCAGCGACATCGATCCGGTGAGCACGTTGAACAGCTGCGGCAGCTCGTCGAGCGAGTACCGGCGCAGTACTGCTCCCACCCGGGTCACCCGCGGATCCCGGCGGAGCTTGAACAGCAGGCCGGCGCCCTCGTTGCGGTCGGCCAGCTCGGCCCGTGCCCCGTGGGCCCCGGCGACCATGGTGCGGAACTTGAGAATGTTGAACTCACGGCCGTCCTTGCCGACCCTGCGCTGGCGGTAGAACACCCCACCCCGGCTGTCCAGCACCACGAGCAGCCCGACGAGCACCATTAGCGGCGCGAACAACATCAGCAGAAACGTTGCGCCTACCCGGTCGACGACCCCCTTGATCGCCCGGCGGCCCCCGGTGAAGGTCGGCATGCTGACCCGCAGCAGCGGGATCCCGAGCACCGCGTCGACGTGCAGCCGCGGGCCGGCCACCTCCATCAGCACGGGGGCCACGACCATCTCGGTATCGCTGCCTTCGAGGTTCCAGGCCAGCCGCTGCAGCCGGTCCGGTGACCAGTGCGGGTCCGGTGTGACCGCGACGACACGGTAGCCGTCGTGGCGTACATGCTTGGCGACGTCCGTCATCCGGCCGACGACCGGCACTCCGTCGAGGTGGTCGCCCTCGAGCCCGCGACCGTCCGGCGTGCACACCGCCTCCACCCGCCAGCCGATGTGGGGGAACTTGCGGGTTCGCGTGATCAGGTCGCGCACGGTGGCCGGGCTCCCGGCAGCGAGCACCGGTCGCAGGCACCGTCCTTCCTTGCGCTGTTTGTGCAGCCAGAGGCGGAGCAGATACCGCGCGGTCATGGTGACGAGCGCGACCGCGGGGATCGCGACGAATATCCAGAGCTTGATGTTGCGCGAGGCGAGGGCGATACCGCCGAGCGCCAGTACGACGGTCGCCGCGAACAGTGAGCGTCCGAGTCGGCGGAATTCCTCGGCGCCCTGGCCGAGCACGGCCGGAGCCCACGACCGGCTCACCGCAAGCGCTCCCAGTACCAGCAGCTCAGTGCCGAACGCGAGAATTCCCCACTTCTCGTGCCAGTTGGCTGCGTCCCGAACCCCGAAGAAGTTGCCGATCGCCGCCACCACCAAGGCGGTGGCCACGGTATCGCTGGTGATCACCGTACGGCGGTACCGCTGCTCCCAGTCGATCGCGGGCCTGCTGATCGCCCCATTCGTCAGACCCCCGCACGCCGACGAAAAAGGGCCGACTAATCCCCCCTGCCGCACAGAACCCCCCCGGTCCCCAGTGGTACGACGTGTTCGCCTGACACTGTTCCTCCCCGCGGGAGGCCCCCGCCCCGCGCTGTTCCTCCCCGCGGGAGGCCCCTGCCCCCGCATATGGCATCCCGGCTACTTCAGCGCTACGTGAACAACCCGCCCCGGCCGCAGCGGACTCATGTGCCCCGCCCGCGTCTCGAGGTGCGCCGGAACCCGTCGAAATCTCGGGTGCTCCCCGCACCCAAAACCCCTCTCGGGCTCAAAGAGTTGATCACCCGCACGTCTGAGGCCGAAGACGCAGTTGCCGGCTTCGCATAGCGTCTGACCCATAGATCATCATTTGACGCCTTGCGTGCCGCATGTGAAGCACGGTCAATCTAGACCATCGAGGCCCATCTGAAGAGACGATGTGTGCAATTTGCGCTCAAGATTTGAAGATGGATCCACGCAGCCGTAACCGCCCTGCGGGCGCGTTGGCGACGAAGGCGTGCCTTGTGACCTGTGATGACGGGGAGTTCTCCGGACTGCGTCAGTGTGTTCATCGGGGCTGATCGGGAGCATGTCGGATGGCTGGATCAGGCGGCGGCCGGAGGGGGTGCATGCCCTGCAGCAGTTCGTCAGTACGGTGCGAGGTGAGCCGGCCACAGGGGCCCGATGGCGTCAGAAATGCGCCCAAATACCATCTGCCGCTGGCCTGTTGACCGGCCGGCTGGCTGTCTTCCGCGCCGGTGATCGTGGCCGATGCCGGCTACGGCCACGGGTCGGGACAACGGCACGGCAGTGCGCCCGCACCCCGCCCACACCGACGCCCTGCCGAGCCCCCGACGCTGTTGGCCAAATTCGAGCCCACGCGGGACAGCGACGCCCAAGACCTGGTTATGGTCTTGGGCGCCGACGTTGTCGCGCGGCGTGCGTGTCGATATCCGGGGCCGTCACCGACGGCTTCCTGACGTCGGTGGATCACATCGCGCAGAGGGAGGGCATGCAGCACCGGAAGATGAGCCGACACGCCCCAGCCCCCACGGTCCGGTACGGCCGCGGCGCCCTCGCACGTCACCCGCCCACCGTGAGCTCCGCGCAACCCCGCGTTGGCGTCCAGGCGTGACCGACCGCCGGTTCGGCAGCGTGCTCAAACGCTGTGATCGGGGCGGTGAAGAACCGGACGCAGGGTCTCGATGGCGCTCGGGTCGTCCACCGTGGACGGGGTGGGTTCGTCGAGGCCGTCGGCGATACCGGGCATCGTCTTGCGCAGGATCTTCCCCGAGCGCGTCTTGGACAGGGCGGCCACGACAGCCACCTCCTTGAGGGAGGCGACGGCACCGATGCGCTCGCGTACGAGCCGGACCAGTTCGGCCTCGATCTCCCTCGGGTCGCGGGCGGTGCCCGCCTTCAGGACGACGAAGCCGCGTGGGACCTGCCCCTTGAGGGCGTCCGCGACGCCGATCACGGCGCACTCGGCGACATCGGAGTGCGTGGCCAGGGCCTCTTCCATGCTGCCGGTGGACAGCCGGTGTCCGTCGACGTTGATGACGTCGTCGGTGCGGCCCATGACGTACACATAGCCGTCCTCGTCGATGTGCCCGCTGTCGCCCGTGAGGTAGTAGCCGTCGCAGGTGGAGAGGTAGGAGGCGACGAAGCGGGCGTCGTCGTTCCAGAGGGTGGGCAGCGAACCGGGCGGCAGGGGGAACTTCACGACGAGCGCGCCGTCGACACCGGCCGGCCGAAGGCCGCCACCTCGTCCTTCAGCTGGGTGGTGCAGCCACCCGCGTGAGCGGCCGGTGGCGCCCTGGGTGCGCCCGATGGGCTCGGCACATCTCCGAATCAGCGCAGGCGAAGGGACCGCGCAGCCCGGCCGGCGTCGGGTGAGCCGCCGGCCGGGCCTGTGGCGTCAGCTCTTGTGGATCACGATCGACCCTCCCGCAAGGGCGGTCGTCGGGTCCGCGTCGGGTGCCGAGCCGATCTGGTTGTCGTAGACGAGCGTGTCGTCCGCGGTCTTCCACACCCGCATCCGGAAGGTGTCCGGCGTACCGTCGGTCGCGCTGAGCATGAACGAGTACCCTGCGACGCCGTTGACCGTGCCCGTGCCCTTGAAGATGGCCCTGTCACCGGCGACGACCAGCCACTGGTGGTCGGCGGAGTGGAAGTTCAGGTTTCCGGCCTTGAACTGGAACTCCGTGCTGCCGGTGGGAACGGCCGCGCCCTTCTTGTACTTCGACACGAAGCCGAAGTTCGCACGCCCGGTGGCCCCCGGGTCTGCCGGGTAGGCGCCGGCCGGAGAGTTGATCCAGCCGCCGCCGGTCACGAAGCCGCCGTCGGGGTCGTACACGACCACGAAGCCACAGTGCTGGGTGTCGGTCCCGCCGTCGTCGTCCGTGACGGTGACGGCGATGTCGTAGATGCCCGCGGCCGGGTACTGATGCGTGCTGCCCACCGGGGAGTTCACGCCGGACACGTCGGTCGTCGTGCCGTCGCCCCAGTCGACGGACATCGTGTGGGTGTCGAGCGTGCCCGGGTCGGTGAAGGTTCCGCCGAAGGAGACGTCCGTGTTCACCGCGTGCGGGTCGACCGGGCAGGTGGTGAGGGTGAGGTTCGGGGCGACGTTCTTGACCGTCACGGTGGTGGAGTCGTCGTCCGTGAGGCCGTTGTCATCCGTCACGGTGAGCGTCACGGCGTCATCGCCGTCGTCGAGACCGTTGTACGTGGCGACCGCCGCACCGGCGTTCGCCAGCGTGCCGATGCCGGCGTCGGCGCCGCTCCAGGCGTACGAGACGACGGTGCCGTCCGGGTCGTGGCTGGCGGAGCCGTCCAGCATGACCGCGGAGCCCTCGTCGACGGTCTTGTCGAGGCCGGCATCGGCGACGGGCGGCAGACAGTTGACGGTGACGATGACCTTCGGGAAGGTCACGGAAGCGCTCTGGTCGTCGTGGTAGACGACGGACTTGTTGACGTCCAGCGGCCCGCAGGGGGCGCCGCGGTGCTTGACCTGGTAAGTGATCTCCAGGTCCTCGTCCCCGAGTTCGGCCCGGGACCAGGTGAACCCGTCGGCGGTGACGTCGTTCACGGCCGATCCGGCGAGGTTCGCGGTCACGGTGCCGGCCACGAGCTGCCAGGGCGCGTCGAGCGTGACGGCGATCGACGGGTGGATGGCGCCGGGTACCACGACCGCCTCGACGATCTCCTTCAGCAGGGTGTCGAGGCTGCCGAAGTCACCGGCCGAGAAGGTGTTGTCGGAGCCCGGGCCGCTGGCGATGACCTCAAGGGTGGCCTGCTGGATCCCCCCGCCGACGCCGACGGCGAATACGGTGGCCTCGGCCTGCAGGGCGGCTGCCTCGGCGGCCGTGTCGCCGCTGGTCGCCTCACCGTCGGTGATCACGATCGCCAGCTGGTTGCGGGCCGGGTCGTCGGGCCCCATTACGGCGTTGGCCTCGGCCAGGCCGCAGGCGATGCAGGTGCCTGTGTCCTGCTTGGGGTTCGTGTCGATGGCGTTCAGGACGGCATCCTTGTCGCCGCTGAGGGCGCTGACGGGCGGTGTCACGCCGTTGGCGAAGCCGACGACGCCGATCCTGCCGCCGTTGGTGAACAGCCCGTGGGCCGCCACGCCGTTGACCACGCTCTTGGCGAAGTCCTTCAGTTGGCCCCACTCGGTGCCGTCGATGCTGCCGGACTCGTCGAGGACGAGCACGAGGTCGGTCGGTGTCGACTGAGTGCTGGACTCGCCGTCGAGTCTGAGTTTCACGGTGGAGGTGCCGTACCGGGCGACGGCCGTGGGGCCGGCCGAGGCGTCGGGCACGGGCGCCGCCGCGGCACTGGGCGCCAAGGCGACCAGGCCGGTCAGAGCGAGGACCAGGACTGTGAATCCGGCCAGGAGTGTCCGTATGGGCATGGGCGTGCGCAGGCGCGTCGATAACGCGTGCATTGATTCCCCCCTAGGAATCCAAGCGGCGGGACGGGCACGCCGATGCGCTCGTCCCCGCTGTTGTCCGCAACGGAGCGTGCCGACTTGAGCCCGCTGCGTCAAGACACTGAGCAGATCGGACATGCGTACGCATCTCTGAACCGGCAGGGCAATACGACCCTATTTGGGGCGATACACAACTAGAGGGCAGACGGCGCATGCCTCCTGTCCGTTCTGGGCGAACCACTGACAGTCGGCTCTGACAGCGCATCTCGGCAGGTTTGTGGCAAGCTCAAGTTCTTGAGCATGTGCAGAGTGGACCAGCCGGCCGATGAGCCCGCACTGCCGGCCGGTCCAGTGTTCACAGGCATGGCGCACGCAGTTGTCGGCGAAACGGAAACGCGATTCAGGATCGCCGTGCCGGCCGGCGGTTTCGGCGAAGTGCGAGTCGACGGGGACGGGAGGCCGAATGTAGCCCAGGCGGCCGCTTTCTCCCAGTACGCCGATGACAACAGCGCCTTCATGGCAGGTCGAACTGGGGCAGACCGGGGTTGTCCGCGATTCCGTGGCGAGCGATTCGCGCGTCTCCGACTGGGGGTCGGTCATTCCGATTCCGCTGAGCGCACACGGATTCCCTGAGTGCCACCATGCTCGATGCCACGGGCCGTGAATCCCTTTCCCAACAGATCAACGCTCCTGCTGCTTCCGGCCGGACTGATCGCCGCCAGTTCGTGCAGTACAACCCTGCGCACGGCGTCATTGATCCGCTGCACCACCTCCTCAGCAAGGTCGAGTCCGTCGATCTCGACGCGGAACTCCTGCCGCTTGTTCGATGCCATGTGATCTCCTCTGCCATGAACCAGGCGCCAAGTCCGGCTTGCCGCGCTGCCTCACTCGGCGTTCCCCGTCAGCACTCGTAGCACTCGCCGGAGTCGTAGTCGTAACAAGCGCACACACCGTTCGGGTAACAGATGATTTCGACGCCCTCGAATTCGATCCGCCTCGCCTTCTCATTCCGCACCGGGTGGAACATGCGCACACCCTCACCGTTCAGCTTCATCTTGAGATTCCGCGCCGCGATGAGTGCCATTTCCTCGACGCGGCCGGAAATCTCTTCATGCAGCCGACGCATTCGCACGGCGTCTTCCTCTTTCAAACGCACTCTGCTTTTCGTGTCGGTCGTCACTGTTGGTCTCCTCTCGGATGTCCGCCACGAGGCCGAGACGGACGCTGCCTTCATTGCCAGTTTTCAGTCGCGTCCGAAAATGATCAAGCGGCTGTTGGGGTGAGTTGGCGGGACCTCGCCGCCGCCGACGCCGCGCACGCCGGCCCGCGCATGGTCGGCTTGTGCACTGGGGAGACGAGCACGATGGCCAGGATGGAAGCTGCCACTCCGTGTGCGGGCCGATGACCGCGAGCTCGGCGGCGGTGCTGGCGTAGTGGCAGCGGATCCCGCGGCGCGGTCGCGGGCACTCGCGCCCGGGGCCGGTTCGGCGGCGGGGACCAGGAAGACGGCAGGGCCTGGACCGGGGAAACGGCGGATCCTGGAAGACAGAACCCTGGAGGCTGCCATGGAGATCGTAGAGGAGCGCCCGTACCGCTACCGCATCGATCCGCGGCGCGACATGAGGGTGCCCGGGATCGTGTTCGCCTCGCGCGGGCTGCTGCGGGACGCCGAGAAGGCGTTGGAGCAGGTCGCCAACGTGGCGACGCTGCCGGGCATCGTGACGGCCTCGTACGCGATGCCGGACGTTCACTGGGGCTACGGCTTTCCCATCGGCGGGGTGGCCGCGACCGATGTCGAGGAGGGTGGGGTGGTCTCACCCGGCGGTGTCGGGTTCGACATCTCCTGCGGTGTACGACTGCTGGCCGCCGACTGCGACCGCCAGGACCTCGCGCCTGTGCTGTCCGCGTTGATGGACGGACTGGGCTGGGACACCCCGCGTGGTGCCGGACGCGGCGCGGTCTGGCAGCTGGGCAGCACGGCTCAGCTCAAACGGGTACTGGCGGAAGGATCCCGGTACGCGGTCGACCAAGGCCACGGAGAGCCGCGCGACCTGAGCCGCTGCGAGGACAACGGGGCGGTACCCGACGCGGACGTGACACAGGTGAGCGAGCGGGCGATGGAACGGGGGCTCGCGCAGGTCGGCAGCCTGGGCGGGGGCAACCACTTCCTGGAGGTACAGCAGGTCGCCGAGGTCTACGACGAGCCGGTCGCCGCCGCCTTCGAACTCGCACTCGGCCAGATCTGCGTGATGATCCACTGCGGCTCGCGCGGGCTGGGGCACCAGGTCTGCACGGATGACGTCCGGATGATGAACCTGGCCATGCCGCGGCACGGCATCACCGTTCCCGACAAGCAGCTCGCCTGCGCCCCGGTCGACTCGCCGGAAGGGCGCGCGTATCTCGGCGCGATGGGCGCCGCGGCCAATTACGGGCGCGCCAACCGTCAGCTTCTTTCCCAGGCGGCCCGCCGCATCTTCCGCCGTGAGCTGGGGGCCCGTCTTTCCCTGGTCTACGACGTGTCCCACAACCTGGCCAAGATCGAGACCCATCTCGTGCGGGGGGAACCTCGTACCTTGTGCGTCCACCGCAAGGGCGCCACCAGGGCACTGCCGCCCGGCCACTCCGATCTGCCGGACGACCTGCGCGGGGTCGGGCAGCCGGTGCTCATTCCCGGCACCATGGGCACCGCCTCGTACGTCCTGACCGGGGTCCCCGACGGCGACGCGTTCTCCTCCACCTGCCACGGGGCCGGCCGGGTCCTGAGCCGGCACGCGGCCGTGCGTGCGGTGCGCGGCCGGGAGCTGCGGTCACGCCTGGAGGCGCAAGGGATCGCGGTACGCGTTGCGTCCTTGCAGGGCCTGGCAGAGGAGGCACCGGAGGCGTACAAGGACGTCTCCGCCGTGGTGGAGGCGAGCGAGGGAGCGGGGCTGTGCCGCAAGGTCGTCCGGCTGGTCCCGCTGGGCGTGGTGAAGGGGTAGGTCAGACCGTCATGAATCAGCCCGTCATACGTCGACCGTCACAGCGCAGGACCAGCCGTACGGATCCGGGGCAAGGTACAGATCACTCCACGACACGGCCTTGGGGATGGCGCCGATGATCCGTACCGCCGCCACGTCGGTCACGGCCAGTCGTACGTCGAGTCCCCCGTCTGTCGCCTCCGCCTCCACGTCCACCGGCACCTCGCCGTGCACCTCCAGCCGGAAGATGACCTCGTCCAGGGACGCGATCAGCAGATCGTCGTCGTCGGCCTCGGCCAGCTCCACCTGCCGCACCGCGGTCGGCCGCACGCCGGAGACGTCCGCGAAGCACCCCACCATCCCGAGCACAGCCTCCGCCAGACACTGCTCCCGGCTCGCCCCCCATGCCTCGATCCGCACGTCGGCCGTGTGCGGGACCGTCCGGTGACCGGTCTCCCCCGGCCTGCCCCTCTGTGTGTCGTCGGCCATGTCTCCATCATGTGCCCGGTCCGTCCCCGGGGCAGGCTCGAGCCGCGCTTCCATGAAGGCAACCCGGCCGGCACCTCACGGTCACCGTACTGGCGTCGGCCACCGCCCTGGGGCCGTATCGGCGCCTCCGGCACCACCCGCTGGAACAACTCCCACAACCCGTCCAGCACCTGGTGTTCGACACCACCGACCCGAAACCGGTCAGCCTGCCGGGCGAGGACGGCTTCGCCAAGGAGATCACCGACGCCCAGGTGCCAGGCGGGAGGCCATCGCCTCCTCCGCGCGCCGCGGGATTGCCACCCCAGCAGGTCGGCCGCACGCAACGCCGCCGCGTTGGTTTTCGCCGAGTTCCCGGCCGGCGGTATCCCGGCTCGAACTCCTCACCAGCCCGTTCAGCGGCATCTACGACCAGAACGGCATGGGCGCGATGTTCTTCGCCGTCCGCCCGTGGCCGGGCAGATCGAGCGCATGATGTCGCGCATCCCGTCACAACGGCCCGCCCTCGGGCCCCGAGTGCGCGTTCAGTCGACGGGCGCGTCGAACCACCTCGGCATCTGACTGAGCAGATCCGCCTGATCTCCGCCGGCCCGTGGCAGTTGGGGCGGGACGGCCACGGCGCCGGAAGCTCACCGCAACACGGTTCGCCAGTGCATCACGCGCGGCCCGGCACGGCTGGAGTCAGACCCTGGCGACGAGCACGTTCGGATGGAGCTGTGGTTCGCGCTGCGGCAGGAGTGAGGGGGCACGTGTACGCGTCCGGTGACTGGTCACAGCCAGCTTTCGCGCTGTCGTTGCAATCCGTCGAGAATCAGGTCGAGTCCGATGTCGAATTCCGCAGCGTACGCGTAGCCGGGTTTCAGGGCATGGTGGCCGATCATCTCGGTCAGGTGGGGGAACTCGTCGCGGGGCATCTGTTCCAGGATCGAGTCCGCCAGGTCCTCGATGTCGGCGGACGACTCGAACGGCAGGCTGAGCTCCTGCAGCGTGAACCCGTAGACGTAGCTGTCGAGTACGGAGAACGCGTGTGCCGCACCGGCGAGGGTGAAGCCGCCCGATCGCAGGCAGCCGATCACGGCGTCGTGGTGGCGCAGCGTCGCGAGGCCGGGGTTGCTCCGCGAGTCCATCAGGCCGATCGCCCACGGGTGGCGGAGCAGTGCGTCGCGTGTCGAAACCGCGCGCCGTCGCATCGCGGCCCGCCAGTGGAGGTCCTTCGGCGGGAGCTCGATCTCACCGAAGAGGAGGTCGACCATGCCGTCGAGAATCGCCTCCTTGTTGCGGACGTGGTGGTACAGCGACATGGCCTCGACACCAAGCCGCGCGGCGAGTTTGCGCATCGTCAGCGCGCCGGTGCCGGCCTCGTCCGCCAGCGCGACCGCCGAGCGGAGCACCGTCTCCTTGCTGAGCGGTCGGCGGCGGGACGCCGACACGGGGGCTGGCTCGGTGGACACGGAATCCTCCCTGGGCGGGCTTCATCGGTTGACAACCTTACTACGTAAGGCACACCCTTACGCCGTAAGGACGGGTGGGGAGAGGGAGGGCGAAGGTCATGGAACCGATCGGCTCGCAGGAGGCCCGGACACGGGGCCCAGGGAAAAGGGTGTGCGTCGTCGGCGCGTCCGGAAAGCTCGGGCGGTACATGGTGCGCCACGCGCTGAACCGGGGCTACGAGGTGGTGGGCGTGTGCCGGGAACAGAGCGTCGACAAGCTCGCCGAGTTCGAGGGGCGGATCACGGTGATCCCCGGCGCGACCGACGACCGTGCGGTCATCGCACGGGCGGTGGACGGGTGCCAGGCCGTGCTCACGGTGCTGGTGCCATGGGGGATGAACCACTACTCCTCCGGTACGGCCCAGACCGTGCTCGACCAGGCGCCACCAGGAGCCCGGTTGGTGTTCTCCTGCGGCTGGCACATCACCCGCGACGGGAAGGACGTGTACACCCGGAAACTCAAAACGTTCGTGGCGGTCTTCGGGCGGTTGGCAAGACTGGCTCGCGTGGCGGACCTGGACGACCAGGTGGAGGCATGCCGAAGGATATTCTCCAGCGACACCGAATGGACGGTCGTCCGCGGCAGCGACCTGGAGGAGGGCGAGAGCCAGGGCCTGCCCGTGTGGAGCCGGCATGTCGGCGACCCCGTCCTCGCGAGCAACCTGACCCGTCGCGTGGACTTCGCCCTTTTCATGGTCGACGCGGTGGAGGACGACGCCCTCGTCCGGGAGGCCCCGGCCATCGTCGGCCGGCTGACCCCGTCGGCCCTCGCCCACGCCCGCACGGAGGGCGTGGCCTGACACCTTGGGACCATCGGGGTACGGCCTGATCCGCGTGCGTCTCAGCCCTCCAGCATTCCGGACAGTCGCCCCTGCCGGACACCCGCGAACGGCGCCGCCGAACAACTCAACCCACTGTGTTGGCCGTTGGTACAGCAGTGTCTTTGCAGACACAGGTGGTGATAACGGTGGAAGAAGTCTCGCAACTGATGCTCTGCGGCTGCGCGCCGTGCATGCGGATGCGGCCTTTTCCCGCGGCTTTGGCCTCGTACATGACCAGGTCGGCGTTGTGCAGGAGTTCATCCGGCGTGATCCCTGGAGTGGCTACCGCGATGCCAATGGAAGCCGATACCACCGCATCGGTGCTGCCGATGCGGTACGGCTTCATCAGGGCCGACAAGATCCGCTCCGCTACCTCCCTGGCCCGGGAAGGGCATGCTCCTGCCTTTCCCTCCAGCAGCGCGGCGAACTCGTCACCGCCGAGGCGGGCGACCGTGTCCGCGGCCCGCACGGATGCCTCGAGCCGACGGGCAGCCTGGACGAGCAGGCCATCACCTGCCGCGTGACCGGCCGAGTCGTTGACGGCCTTGAAGCCGTCCAGGTCCAGGACGATCACCGCGGGCGGCGTGGCGTCGGCGGTCCGCTTCTGCAGCGCGTGTTTGACCCTGTCGGCGAATAACGCGCGGTTGGGCAGGCCCGTCAACACGTCGTGGAATGCCAGGTGCTCGAGTTGTGCCTGCAATGTGACTCGCTCGGTGATATCGCGGCTGTTGAAGATCAGTCCGTCGGCGTGGTGGCTGATCGTCGACTCGACGTGGCGCCATTGCCCGTCCGCCGCCCGAACCCGACACGACACGCAGCGGCCCGGACCGCGGGTGCCTGACTCGGCTTCCCGCCGCAGCGTCTCGACGGCTTGCATCAGCGGCGCCACGTCGTCCGGGTGGCTGTACAGGGGCAGGCGGGCGCCTACGAGTTCCTCAGGGCGGTATCCGAAGACCTCACGGACGGCCGGACTGATGTAGAGCACGCGACCATCCAGGCCGACGATGGTGATCACATCGCTCGAGCCATCGACCAGCGTGCGGTAATGGGCCTCCCGGGCTGCCGCCTCTCGAGTGAGCTGCAAGTGGTCGGCGTGAGCAACGCCTTGCCGGGCGCTGAGCCCGAGAAGCACAGAACCTGCCAGGGCGAGCATCACCACATCGGGGTGGCCACCGGCCAGTACATGCGCAGCCATGGCGAAAGCGCAGACGACCACGGGTACAAAGGCGACGACCACCCCGGCGACAGGCAACTCGCGCCGGTCGGCGCCCATGATGCTGGCACCGCCGGACAGCCAGGGCGCGAGGGCCACGAGGAACAATCCGGCCATCGAAAGGGCCGCCGTGACAGGAATCCCGGACCAGGCGCCTGGAGCGGGCAACAGAATGGCCAGCATGTCGCTCACGGCCAAAACGGCGACGGCCGCGGCCGCCAGAGTGACCGCTGCGCGCTCCCCGGATCTCCGGCAGAAGCGCAAGGCGACCAGTAACCCGAGGACGAGGATGTCCGCCGCCACACGGGTGAGAGCCATGAGCGATCCCGATACGTCACCGCCTTTGTCGACGCGATGCAACAGAAGCACCCAGCTCAGCATGAACAGCGAGCCTGCGGTCATCCAGCCGTCCAGGAGCCGCCGTAACCAGATCAGCGTCGTGCCGCTGTCCGCAGCTGCCACGACCAGTCCGGCGACACCCAACCCCAGAGAAACCAAGATCCCGGCGACTGTCAGCAGTTCGATCACGGATTGGACAACGCCGGCAAATCCTGCCTGTGCTGTGGGGCGTTGACTGGCCAAAAGGTGGTGAAGACCACCTGCTGCCACCGAAACCGCCAGCAGAATCAGGCGCAGGCGGACCCTTCCCATGACGGTTCGGGCACGCGCGTAGAGCGAGAGAGTGGCTACCCCATGCGCAGCTGCCACCCCTACGCAGGCACCCAGCACCACTGCCGCGGTGACGCACCCTCCCACGGCTGCAGCTGCCGCAGAGCCCACACCCAGGGCCTCGCGCGCCCCTGCCCCGTGCGGCCAGCCGATACGGGCGACGCGGGTCGAACCGCCTCGACCGGCTAATCCTGGCACCATGCGAACCTCCCGGAGTGACCCGGCTCAGGAGGGCGGACACAAACCCTTGCAAAACGAGTGCGATAAAAGGGTAGGACGATCCTTCGCTCAATGCGCATGCCGCCTTGGGGCCTTCACCTGAAATAACGACAGCGCCCGTGTGCCACTGACGCGGCGGGACTGAACTGGTAGGGAAGATGCTGCGTTCCCGTCAGTCAGTGCCGTGGCGAATCGCTCCTGCAAGGCACCACCGCCACCAGAAGAGCGTTTCGTCCCGGAGATAGCGTCTGCTGCGAAGTCATGTGCCACGCGGGTTCGGGTGATTGCGGGTGAGCCGTCGGCTTTGATGACGGTGTACGAACACGCGCAGAAAATTCGGAAGCGGTTCAGCTACCCGGACTTCAGCGACCTGAAGTGGGGCGAGAGTTCCGCAGCTTCCTGTACGGGCAGACGTGAACGCACGCCGAGGATCCGGCAGGCATACCGCGACGGCCAGAAGGACCAGCGCGCCAGTCCGAGTCTCGTCCTCAACGCCGTCGTGCTGTGGAATACGCAGCGTAGTCAGCACCAAGTCAGCACGGGAGTCAGCACGGCACCTCCACATCATGCCCGAATAGTGCAACTCGGACAGATGCCTTCGCGGCCTTGTCAAGACCGTCACGGAGATCCAAGAAGTGCCTCCATGGTGGGCACGCGCACTCCAGCGCCCAGAACTATAGTGTCCCACCACATACGCCTCTGACCTGGCCATTCCTACGGTGTGGCGATACGCATACGTCCCCGTCGAACGCCAGGAAGTGGTGCCGATGTCGTCGCCCGCAAGCGCTCCACCCACTCCGTCGAACCTCAAGCGCATCGTCGCAGCCAGCCTCATCGGCACCACCATCGAGTGGTACGACTTCTTCCTGTACGGTTCGGCCGCCGCGCTGGTGTTCAACAAGCTCTTCTTCCCCGAGTCCGACCCGCTCGTGGGCACCCTGCTGTCCTTCCTCACCTACGCCGTCGGCTTCGCGGCCCGGCCGCTCGGAGCGCTCGTCTTCGGGCACTACGGCGACCGGCTCGGGCGCAAGAAGCTGCTGGTGCTGAGCCTGTTGATGATGGGCGGGGCCACGTTCGCGATCGGGCTGCTGCCCACGCACGCGACCATCGGGACCGCGGCGCCCGTGCTGCTCACCGTCCTCCGCCTCGTGCAGGGCTTCGCCCTCGGCGGCGAATGGGGCGGGGCCGTTCTGCTCGTGTCCGAGCACGGGGACGCCGGCCGGCGCGGCTTCTGGGCGTCGTGGCCGCAGACCGGTGCTCCGGCCGGGCAGTTGCTGGCGACCGGTGTGCTCTCCGCGCTCACCGCGCTGCTCTCCGACGCCGCGTTCACCTCATGGGGATGGCGGATCCCGTTCCTGCTCTCGGGCGTCCTGGTGATCGTCGGTCTGTGGATTCGTCTCTCCGTCGACGAATCGCCCGTCTTCAAGGCCGCCCTGGCCCAGGCCGAGCAGCGCAAGGCCGCCGCCGGCCAGGTCGAGAAGATGCCGCTCGTCGCCGTGCTGCGCCACCACTGGCGCGATGTGCTGGTCGCCATGGGCGCGCGCATGGCGGAGAACATCAGCTACTACGTGATCACCGCGTTCATCCTCGTGTACGCGACGACCGCCGTGGAGATGAGCAAGCAGACCGCGCTGAACGCCGTACTCATCGCCTCGGCCGTCCACTTCGCCGTGATCCCGCTCTGGGGCGCGCTGTCGGACCGGCTGGGCCGCAGGCCCGTCTACCTCATCGGCGCCATCGGCGTCGGCGCGTGGATGTTCCCCTTCTTCGCACTGATCGACCAGGGGAGCTTCGGTTCGCTGCTGCTGGCCGTGACCGTCGGTCTGGTGCTGCACGGGGCGATGTACGCGCCGCAGGCGGCGTTCTTCTCCGAGATGTTCGCGACGCGCATGCGCTACTCCGGGGCGTCCATCGGCGCGCAGTTCTCCTCCGTCGCCGCAGGGGCCCCCGCGCCGCTCATCGCGACCGCCCTGCTCGCGGACTACGGCTCGTCGACGCCGATCGCCCTGTACGTCATCGCCGCCGCCCTGCTCACCGTGGTGGCCATCGCATGCGCCAGGGAGACCAGGCACCGGAACCTCAACGACGTGGAGCCCGGCTCCGACGGCGCCACGGACCCCGCGTCCTCCCCGGCGGCGGACGCTGCCCGTACCGCCTGAGCAGCGCCCTGTGCACCACGCCGAAGCCGCGCGGGACCTCATGGGTCCCGCGTGGCTTCGTGTGCGGGGCACGGCCCGGCCGGAACGGCGGCGGGAGGTGTCGGCCTCAATCCCGGTGCGCCGCCGAGGACATCCCGTACAGCCGCAGGGCCAGCTGGATCTCCAGGGAGCGGGCGGGCGTCTGCCAGTCGGGGCCCAGGAGCCGGCCGATGCGCTCGAGGCGCTGGGCGACGGTGTTCACATGGACGTGGAGGTCGTCCTTCGTACGGGCCGGGCTCATGCCGCTGGCGAAGTACGCGTCGAGGGTGCCGACGAGGTCGGTGCCCCGGCGCCTGTCGTACGCGACGACCTCGCCGATCGTGCGGTGCACGAAGCCGTCGATGTCGCCGGGGTCGGCCAGCAGCAGCCCGAGGAAGCCCAGGTCCTCGGCGGCCGCGCCCTGTCCGGAGCGGCCGAGCAGGCGCAAAGCGTCCAGGCACCGCCGTGCCTGCTCGTAGGCGCCGGATATCGGAGCGGGGTCGCCGGCCGGGGAGGCCACCGGGGACGAGGCTCCGACGGTCACCGACTCGCGCAGTGTGCCGCCCAGTTGGCGGGCGGTCTGGCGGGCGAGGGAGGCCGGGGTGTCGTCGGGGCCGAGCGGGAGGAGCAGCACGGTGCCGCCGTCCCGGGCCGCGGCGAGGCCCGAACGGGTCGCGGCCATGTGCGAGGCGGCCGACCACAGCCGCTGCCGGTCCGCGCTCTCGCGCGCGGCGGCCGACTGGGGGCCGGCCGCGGAGCCGGGGTCCGGGTGGCCGTCGATCCGCGCGGCCAGCACGACGTGGGGCACGTCCAGGTCGGCGCGCAGCCGCGCCGCGCGCTCCCGCAGGAGGCGGGGGTCGCGGTCCTGCGCGTCCAGCAGGTCGTCCAGCAGCTCGCCCCGTACGCGCTGTTCGGCGTCGTGCGCCGACCGGCGGGCGAGCAGGAGCAGCGAGGTGACCATGGCGGCCCGCTCCAGGGTGCGCTGGTCGACGAGGGCGAGATCGGGGTGGCCGCGCAGCACGAGGGCGCCGAACACCTCGCCGCCCGCGGAGACTTCGGCGACCCAGTCGTCGCCGTGGCGGCCCGCGCGTCCGTCCGCCGCGGTGAGCCGGGGGCCGTGCTCGGTGAACTCGACCGTGCCGTCCAGGACTTCCGAGAGTGCGGCGGCCACGTCGTCGACGCCGCCGCCGCGCAGCACCAGTTCGGTGAGCCGGTCGTGCACCTCCGACGCGCGCTCGATGACACCGCTGTGCTCCTGGATGATCGCGTGGGCCCGCTCCAGCTCGGACAGGGCGGAGCGCGTCTCGGCGAGCAGGTTCGCCGTGTCGATGGCCACGGCGGCGTGTGCGGCGAACGAGGCGAGCAGCGCGACCTGTTCCCGTTCGAAGACGCGGGCGCGGCGGTCGGCGGCGAACAGCACGCCGATGACCTGGCTGCCGAGCATCAGCGGCACGCCGAGGATGGCGACCAGCCCCTCGTCCCTGACCGCCGCGTCGATCGGCCCCGTGTGCTCGAACCGGGCGTCCTCGAAGTAGCTCTCGGTCACATAGGGCCGGGCCGTCTGCGCGACGAGGCCGCCGAGGCCCTCGCCCATGCCGAGCCGGACCTGCTGGAAGCGCGCCGAGACCGACCCCTCGGTGACCCGCATGTAGGTGTCGCCGGCGACGGGGTCGTTGAGGCTGAGGTAGGCGACCTCGGTGCCCAGCAGGGAGCGGGCGCGCTGCACGATCGCGCGCAGCACGGCATCGAGGTCGCGCAGCCCGGCCAGGTCGTGCGCCGTCTCGAAGAGCGCGGACAGCTCCGCCTCGCGCCGCCTGCGGCCCTCCAGCTCGGCACGGACCCGCAGCGCGAGCTGCTTGGCGTGCTCGGTGGCGGCGAGCGACGCGGCGTCGGCGCCGTGGGCCCGCGCGAGCAGGACGGGCCTGTCGTAGGCCTCGACTGCGGCGCCGCGGGCGAGGAGCTCCAGGTAGGCGGCTTGATCCAGGGACATGGACACAGGATTACCCGGCGCGGCCGGGGTCGCGCCAGCCCTGTGGACAACCGGGCGGCCGCCGTCGGCCGCTCCGCCCGCCGTCAAGGGGCCGCCCGCCGTCAGTGGGCGGTCCATCCGCCGTCGAGGGCGAGGGAGGTGCCGGTGATGAACGCGGCCTGCGGCGAACACAGGTACAGCACGGCCTCGGCGACCTCGTCCGTTTCGATGAGGCGCTTGATCGCCGAGTCCTTGAGCAGGACCTCGGTCAGGACGCGTTCCTCGGGCAGGGAGTGTGCGGCGGCCTGGTCGGCGATCTGCTTCTCGACCAGGGGCGTACGCACATAGCCCGGATTGACGCACACCGACGTCACACCGTGGGGAGCGCCTTCCAGGGCCGCGGTCTTGGACAGGCCCTCCAGTCCGTGTTTGGCGGCCACATAGGCGGACTTGTAGGGGGAGGCCCGCAGTCCGTGCACGGAGGAGATGTTGACGATCCGCCCCCAGCCCTGCGCGTACATGTGCGGCAGCGCGCCCCTGATCAGGCGGAACGGCGCCTCCAGCATGACCGTGAGCACGGTGTGGAAGACGTCCGGCGGGAACTCCTCGATGGGGCGGACGAGTTGCAGTCCGGCGTTGTTGACGAGGATGTCCGCGCCCGCGGCGACGGCCTCGGCGGCGTCGAGGTCGGTGAGGTCGAGCACCCGCGCCTCGACGGCGCCGGCGAGTCCGTCGGCCTGCTCCACCAGCGCCGCCAGCCCCTCGGCGTCGCGGTCGACGGCTCTGACCTTCGCGCCCGCGGCCGCGAGTCGCAGCACGCAGGCGTGGCCGATGCCGCCCGCGGCACCGGTGACCAGGGCGGTGCGGCCGCCGAGGTCGAGGGAGACGGAGGGCGCTGTGGGACCTGAGGTGATGGGCGCGGTCATGGTGTGCACCCTAGGCAGCGATCATCCCCCGACCGATGTGGTCAGCGCCCATACTTCACGGCGTAATGGTGGGGTGAAACCATGCTGGTCCCTCGGCCAGCGCCTGCTTGATCCGGAACAGGTCGGGCTCCTTGAGTTCCGGCAGTGAGTCGATCGGGAACCAGCCCACCTCGAGCGACTCCTCGTCGTTGACCCGGGCATCGCCGCCGACCGCCCGGCACCGCATCGTGATGTCCATGTACTGGCAGCGGTCCCCGTTGGGATAGGTGACCGGATCGGGCAGCGCCTGCACGAGGACGACCCGCTCGGCAACGCACCGTACGGCCGTCTCCTCGAACACCTCGCGCTCCGCGGTCACGGCCGGCTCCTCCCCCGGCTCCGGGATGCCGCCGATGATCGACCACTTCCCGGTGTCCGCCCGTCTGCCGAGCAGCACACGTCCCTCGTCGTCGAGGACGACGGCGCTCACCCCCGGCAGCAACAACAGCTGGTGGCCCGCGGTGGCCCGGATCTCACGGATGAAGTCAGGCGTACCCATGCCCGCGACCCTAACGGGCGGCGGCCGACACCGGTCGGACAGGTCAGGCCCCGGCTCCCTGCTCCACTGCGGCGTCCGCACGCCCGCGCCGTTCGCGTACGGCATCGGTGACGGCCTTGCCCACGGCGGCGGCCGCGAGGAGCAGCAGGGCCACCTCGGGCCAGACGCCGAGCCGGGTGGCGGGCGTGAGGGAGGACCGCAGGGGCACCTCGGCGACGAGCGCGTCGGGCGTGAACATGCGCGTCTCCTGGACGATCTCGCCGTCCGGCATGATCACGGCGCTGACGCCGCTGGTGACGGGGACGACGACGGACCGGCTGTGCTCCACGGCCCGCACGCGCGACATGGCCAGCTGCTGGTAGGTCATCTCGCTGCGGCCGAACGTGGCGTTGTTGCTGGGGACGGAGATGAGCTGCGCGCCATGGGTGACGGTGTCACGGGCCGCGTCGTCGAACGCCGCCTCGAAACAGGTGACGAGCCCGACCTGCGTCCCCGCCAGGTCGAAGACGCCGACCTCGTACCCCGGACCGAAGTCGCGGCTGACGCGGTCCACGTCGGAGTTGAAGATCCGTACGATCGGCCGCAGCGGGATGTACTCGCCGAACGGCTGGACGTGGCGCTTGTCGTAGGTGTCGACGGGGCCGTGGCGCGGGTCCCACTCGATCAGCGTGTTGCGGAGCGTGCCCGTCTCGGGGGTCAGCACGGCGCCGACGACGGTGGGGACGCCGATGGCCCTGACGGCGTCGTCGATGACGAGGCGGGCGTCGGCGTTGCGGTAGGGGTCGAGGTCGGAGGAGTTCTCCGGCCACAGGACGAAGTCCGGCTTCGGCGCCTTGCCCGCTGCCACGTCGTCGGCCAGCTGCTCGGTGCGCTGCGCGTGGTTGTCGAGCACCGCCCGGCGCTGGGCGTTGAAGTCGAGTCCCAGGCGCGGCACGTTGCCCTGGATCGCGGCGACGGTCGCGGTGCCGTCCTCGGCGGCGTCGTCGACGAGCGGCCGGGCGCACACGGCGCCCACGAGCGGCAGCACGAGAGCCAGCAGAGCGGCGGCCGCCGTCCCGCTGCGCACGGTGCCGGTGCGGCGGTGCGCCGCCGCCTGGCGCACCGTTTCGTACAGCCCCAGACCGCACAGGACGACTGCGAAGCTCAGCACGGGGGTGCCGCCGACGGCGGCCAGCGGCAGGAAGAGGCCGTCCGCCTGTCCGAACGCGATCTTCCCCCAGGGGAAGCCGCCGAACGGCATCCTGGCACGGGCCGCCTCCCCGGCGATCCAGACCGCCGCGCCCCACACCGGCCACGCGGGCAGGCGCGAGACGGCGGCCATGCCCACGCAGGCGACCGCGACGAACAGGGCCTCGACTGCGGCGAGCGCCAGCCACGGGACCGCGCCGACCTCCTCGCCGGTCCAGACGAGCAGGGGGAGCAGGAAGCCCAGGCCCGCCAGGTAGCCGAGGCCCAGCGCCGCCCGCGGCCGCCGCCCGCGCAGGGTCCAGCCGAGCAGCGCGAAAGCGGGGAGCACCAGCCACCACAGGGGCCTCGGGGGGAAGCTCAGATAGAGCAGCACCCCGGACAGGGCCGCGGCTCCGGGCCGTACGAACCGCCGGATCAGCGGGCGGCCGGCCACGCGGGCGGGCTGCGGGATGTCGACTGGGGCGATGGTGGCGCTCACCTGCCGGAGTCTACGGCGGTGACCTGTGCGCCCGGCAGTGCGGTCACCGTTCGTGACCGGGACGGCACGAGGGCGTTCCGTGGGGCAGCCCCGGCTCAGACGGGGCGAGACGGCGTCGCTCGGGGACAGGGCCTTGCCCCGCGGTGGCCGTTCCGGCTCAGACCTGCGGGGACGCATCGCTCGGGCACGGCACGAACGTGTCCCGTGCGGGCCGGCCCAGGCTCAGTCGAGTCGGGCGCAGCGCTCGGGGACGGCACAACGCGGTCCCGCGCGGGGCGGCGCCGGCTCAGATTTGGGGGACCGGGTCGCTGTTCGACCTGCTGAGGCGGTCCCGGATGACGCGCACGGCCATCTCGGCACCGTCGACGGTCACCGTGAACGTCTCGCCGCCCGCCAGCGTGACGACCACTCCCTCGCCGCGCCGCACGAGCCACGCCGTGCCCTTCTCCGGACGCCAGCGGCAGCCCCAGCCGCCCCACTGGTACGGGGTGATCTTCGGGTCGTAGTCGGCCTCGACGACCTCGCTGAGGAGGATGCGCTTGCGCGGCAAGCCCACGTGGCCGCAGCGCACTTCGAGGGCCTCCCGGTCGATGGTCACTTCCAGTCGGACGAAGGCGAGCGTGCCGTAGAGCATCAGGAGGCCGGCCGCGACGCAGCCGATCACCGCCATCAGCAGGGCCGTGATCGCCGTCTCCCAGTTGGCCGAGACGGCGAGCTTGATGCCGAGCGCGAGGCACGCCGCACCCGCCGCAGCCAGCACCCACTGCAGGCGGTTGGTCGCTCGGCCGGTCCAGACTTCGGGGAGGGGCTCGCTCGCGGGCCCCAGGTGGCGCAGACGGTGCCTCATGTCTGGGAGGGTACCCAGCATCGGCGTACACAGCACGGTCCAGGCGTGACCGAGAGTAAGGATCACCGGCGGGACGGCGCGCCGGCCGGCTGTGGCGGGCGTCAGACCGCGGGCGTGACCGCCTGGAACAGGCGCCCCTCGGCGTAGGCGAGGGCGGCGTCGGGCAGCTCGGACTCCCGGCCGCTGAGCAGGACCGTGATCCGGCCGCTCGGCGCGGCATCGGGCGCGGGGGCGGCACCGCTGCGGCGCAGGGCCTGGGCGGCGACCGCGTCCGCGGAGCCGTAAAGGGCGAGGGCGCTGCCGTCACCGTCGGACGCGACGGCCGCGCGGATGCGTTCCGCGACGAGTTCGTAGTGGGTGCAGCCGAGGACGACGGCGCTGACATGCTGCGGCGTGATGGCTGCCGCCGCGGCGACGGCCCGGTCGATCCCCGCCTCGTCGGCGCTCTCGACGGCGTCGGCGAGACCGGGGCAGGGGACCTCGGTGACGTCGACGGCGTGGGCGAATTCCGCGATGAGTCCGCGCTGGTAGGGGCTGCCCGTGGTCGCCGGCGTGGCCCAGATGGCCACCGGGCCGCCGCCTGCCGCGGCGGGTTTGATCGCGGGCACGGTCCCCACGACGGGGAGGTCCGGCTCCAGCTCCGCACGGATCGCGGGCAGAGCGTGCACCGAGGCGGTGTTGCAGGCGATGATCAGCGCGTCCGGCCGGTGGGCGGCCGCCGCCCGTGCCACGGCGAGCGCGCGCTCGGTGACGTCGGCCGGCGTGAGCGGCCCCCAAGGCATGCTGTCGGGAGCCGAGGAGAGGACCAGATCAGCATCGGGTCGCAGTCGGCGTACGGCGGCGGCCGCCGCGAGCAGGCCGATTCCGGAGTCCATGAGCGCGATCTTCACCCGGTCACCATAGTCGACCGCCGCTCCGGGCCCCCCGGGCTGGGGCAGACTGCGGCGCATGAGCGCCCTCGCGTGGACCGCCCTCGGATCGCTGGCCGCATGGTGCTGGCTGCTGCTCGGCCAGGGGTTCTTCTGGCGCACCGACCAGCGCCTGCCGCGACGGGAGGACCCCTCGGTGTGGCCGGATGTCGCCGTCGTGGTGCCCGCGCGGGACGAGGCCGCGGTCCTGCCGGACAGCCTGCCCTCCCTGCTCGGCCAGCGGTACCCGGGCCGGGCGGAGATCGTGCTCGTGGACGACAACAGCGGCGACGGCACCGGCGAGGTCGCGCACTCGCTCGCCGCGCGGCACGGCGGCCTGCCGCTGCGGGTCGTGACCCCGGGCGAGCCGGAGCCCGGCTGGACGGGGAAGCTGTGGGCGCTGCGGCACGGGATCGCCCTGGCCCGGGCGAACGGTCCGGAGTTCCTGCTGCTGACGGACGCGGACATCGCCCACGAGCCGGACAGCCTGCGCGAGCTGGTGGCCGCCGCCCACGGGAGCGGCTCGGCGGACGGGGACGCCGGCCGGTACGACCTGGTGTCCCAGATGGCGCGGCTGCGCGTCGAGAGCGGCTGGGAGCGGCTGGTGGTCCCGGCGTTCGTGTACTTCTTCGCCCAGCTCTATCCCTTCCGCTGGATCAACGCGGACGGCGCGCGGACGGCCGCGGCGGCCGGCGGGTGCGTCCTGCTGCGCACCGCCACCGCGGTGCGGGCGGACGTCCCGGCGTCGATCCGGCAGGCGGTGATCGACGACGTCTCGCTGGCGCGCGCGGTGCGGCGCGCGGGCGGCCGGATCTGGCTCGGGCTCGCGGAGCGGGTGGACAGCGTGCGCCCGTATCCGAAGTTCGCGGATCTGTGGCGGATGGTGTCGCGCTGTGCGTACGCGCAGCTGCGGCACCACCCGCTGGTGCTGGCGGCCACGGTGGCGGGGCTCGCCCTGGTGTATCTGGCGCCGCCCGTCGTGCTGGTGGCCGCCACGGTGGCGGGCGACCCGGTGGCCGTGGGAGTGGCGGGACTGGCCTGGGCGGTGATGGCGGGGACGTACGCGCCGATGCTTCGCTACTACCGCCTGTCTCTGCTGCTCGCCCCCACCCTGCCGTTCACCGCGCTGCTGTACCTGCTGATGACCGTCGACTCGGCGGTCCAGCACTACCGGGGCCGGGGGGCGGCCTGGAAGGGGCGTACCTACGCCCGGCCCGAGGCCGCGCCCGACCGCTGAGTACTCGGCGCGTCCGCTGAACCCCGGCCCGACGCCCGTGGACCGATGAACGCCCCTCGGGCGGGCGTCACTTCCTGCCCGGCGTCCAGTTCATGCCCCAGCCGTAGGCATGGTCGATGGTGCGCTGGGGGCTGACCCCCCGCTCGGGCACGAGGAAGCGGGCCTCGCGCTGGACGACGAGGTCCGATCCGGTGTTCGTGATGAGGGCGAGGGCGCAGACCGTGGAGGGCACGGTGCACTCGCCGAGGGAGAAGTCGATGGCGGCGCCGTGCTGGGGCTGGAGCGTGACCGTCGCGTCGAGGTCGGCGAAGCTCCGTGCGCCCTCGTAAATGGTCACGAAGATGACGATCCGGCGCAGGGCGCTCTTGTGGTCGAGGTTGATGGTGAGGTTCTCGCCGGGTGTGCCGCCGGTGCGGTCGTCGCCGTCGAGGTGGATGTACGGGGGCTGGTGCAGGGCGCCGAAGGCGTTGCCCAGCGCCTGGACAACGCCCTTGCGTCCGTCGGTGAGTTCGTACAGGGCGCACAGGTCGAGGTCGAGGTCGCCGTGCACGGCGACGGCGCGGCCGAGCTTGGCGCCCCAGCCCTGGAACTGCTTGCGCACCCGCCAGTTCAGATTTACGCGCATCGCACCCGAGGTGCCGCCCTGCTTCGTCAGCGAGACGGACGGGACCTCTTTCGTCAGGGTGATCTTGGTGAGCCGTACCGGGTCGGGCGGCGCTGCGGGCGGGGCGGGAGGCGGCGGTGGAGCCGCGGCGGGCGAGGGGGCCGCGGGAGCCGGGACGGAAGGCGGCGAGGACGCGGTCGCAGCGGATGCCGCCGGGCGCTGGGGCTCGTCGACGGAGATGCCGAAGTCCGTGGCGAGACCCTCGAGTCCGGTGCCGTATCCCTGGCCGACGGCGCGGAACTTCCACGCGCCCTGTCGCCGGTAGAGCTCGCCGAGGACGAACGCCGTCTCGACGGTGGCGTCCTGGCTGTCGTAGCGGGCCAGTTCGGCGCCCGACGCCGCGTCAAGGACGCGGATGTGCAGTCCTGGCACCTGGCCGAAGGTGCCGCCGTCCGCGGAGGCGGCGAGCACGACCCGGTCGATTCCGGCCTCGACGCGGTCGAGGTCGACGGCGACCACGTCGGTGGCGGCGCCCTGCGCCGTCCGCTTCCCCTCGTGACGCACGGCTCCCGAGGCATGCGCGGGCTGGTTGTAGAACACGAAGTCGGCGTCGGAGCGGACCCTGCCGCCGGTCAGGAGGAGCGCCGAGGCGTCGATGTCCGGAACGCCCGGTCCGGGCCGCCACCCCAGTTCGACACGGACGCGCTCAGCCCGCACCGCGGTGTTGGCTCCTTTGAGCATCGACATGACCGCCCCCTCACCGGTTCCTGCGCCCGGAAGTTCATTTCTCGTCAACCTATTCCGCATACGTCCACCTGATCGGGTCCGACCCGTCGGTAACCCGCTCTGCCCTTGCCCTTTACATGAGAGCGAGACGCCAGGTCGACCCTTTTCACCTGATTCGCTCGAATTGAGGATCCGTAGTCACTCAGAGCTGTCGAAACAACCCGCTTATCGGGCTCCCCAACCAGCACATCGTGGGCTTAACTTATGTGCCATGACCTCCCCCCGCGCCACCTACGGCGGCGGTTACTACTCCGCGCCGTCGTTCCCCGACACCCCGATCTACGACTCCCTTGTCGCGGAGCGGGGCACGCCTCAGATCGCGCCGATCCGAGTGCCCGCCGCGTACGACACCGGCAGCAGCTACCTGCCGGCGCTCCCCGCGGCCCTGCCCGCCCTCCCGGCGGCACCGTCCCCGTCGCCTGCCTACGGTTACCCGCAGCAGACGCCGCAACCCGTACCGCTGCAGCACGCGCCCGCGCCGTACATCCCGCAGCAGGCGTCGGCGCCTCGCGGGTACCCCGGCCCGCAGTACCAGGGCCAGCCGCAGCAGCCGCGTCCGGTCGCCACCGGGTACGAGGCCATGCGCCCGGCCGCGCCGCGGCCCGCGCCTTCGCCCGCGCCGTACGACGATCCGTACAACCGCCCGTATCAGGGACGGGGGTACTGACGGCACAGTGACGGCAGCCGGTGACGGCGTGCCCTCTGCCGGGCCGCTCTGCGGCGCACGGCAGAGAGCGCACAGGACCGGCGCACGGTGGCGGAGCCGCGGGGGATGCGGGGAGACCACCGGTGGAGCCCCGGCCGACTCGTCGGCCGGGGCTCCCGTGCAAGGGGGCGCTCGAAGAAGGGTGTTGGCAAGGCGGGTGCCCCCTCGCAGGGCGGGCCACTGCCCCGTATGCCGCTCCGCTGCGCCCTGTACGGAGACCGTCGTGGCGTCGTGGCGCATGCCGACCCAACGGTCTGGCGCGGTGCGACTGCGCGGCCAGGCGTGTTACGGACCGTCATGGCGCATGTCAGTGACGTCCCTGAGCGGTCCACTGCCGCGGCGCGCCTTGCCGAGGGGCCCCGCGCCTTACCGAGGGGCCCCGCGCCTTGCCGAGGGGGCCGCCGCGCCGGTGCGCTCTGCCGAGAGGTCCGCGCGCCGGTACGCCTCGCCGCACCGGAGTCGGTCCGCGCCTCGACTGAGTACGCCTCAGAGCCGACGGCATCCTTTCCGTGGAAATCCCTGCCCGGCGGGAACCCTTCGCGGAGCGCGCCGCGTTGGAACGGTCGCGGGGACATCCCCGCGACGGACGCGGGGGCCGACGGGAGGGGGTGACCTCACTCTCTCCTCGCGCGACCCGCGCTTGTTCCGTGCCGTATCGGGCCATCACGGACACAGAAGGGGGGTGGCCAGCAGTGCGAGCAGCCGCGGGGATCTGGCGCTGGCGGCACAATCCCCTGCGCCGTGCGACGGACCTCGCCGAGGCGTGGGTGGCCCTCGTCGCGGCGCTTCTCCTCGTCACGGCCGCCCCGGTCGTCGGCTGGATCGCCGGCACGCTGGCCGACGAGTCGCTGCGGCAGTCCGTGCGGATCCAGCGCCAGCAGCGCCACCCCACGACGGCCACGGTCCTGGCGCCGGCCACCGTGGCGGGCCCCGCGGCCTTCGACCCGGGGTCCACCGCGGCGAGCGAGCAGCGCCGGGCGGTGTCGGCCGAATGGACGGCCCCCGACGGGACCCGGCGCACCGGGCGCGTGACGACCGGCTTGTGGTCCCCGCGCAAGGGTGCGACGTTCACGGTCTGGACGGACGGTTCCGGCCGAATAGTGCCCCGCCCCATGGACCCCGGTACGGCTCGCGCGCATGCGGCGCTCGCCGGGATCGGTGCCGCGCTCGCCTTCGGCCTGCTCGTCGAATGCCTGAGGCGCATCGTGCTGTGGCGGCTGGTGCGGCGCAGATTCGCCGACCTGGACCGGGCCTGGGCGGCGGTGGGTCCGGACTGGGGACGGGCCGGTGCCGGCAGCTGACCCGCCCGGTCCCGTCAACTCCCGCCCGCCGCGCGCGCTACGGTGGTGCGACCCCCCACGCGGGGTGCGGGACGCGTCCCCGTCAGCGGCGCGGCGATGCACGAGAACACGAGGTGGGGGCTAGGCAGCGCCATGGCACAGGGCACGGTCCAGGTGACGCACACCGGCACATCGCGGTGGCGGCGCCGCACGGGTGAGTACGCGTCCCTCGCCGCTGCCCTGGAGGCCGCCGGCGACGGCGACGTCCTCACCGTGGCCCCTGGGACGTACCGCGAGAATCTCGTGGTCCAGCGGGCCGTGACACTGCGCGGGCCGGAGGGAGCGGTGGGCTCGGTGCGGATAGCGCCCGTGGACGGGGTGCCGCTGACCGTGCGCGCGTCCGCCACCGTCCAGGACCTGCATGTGGAGGGCCAGGACTCGTCGGTCCCCGCGCTGCTCGTGGAGGACGGCACGCCCGAGCTCACGGACCTGCGGATCGTGACCCGTTCGGCGGCGGGCCTGGAGGTGCGCGGTGCCGCACGGCCCACGGTTCGCCGCTGCACCGTGGACAACCCGGCCGGTGTCGGCATCGCCGTACTCGACGGCGCGAGCGGCGTGTTCGAGGAGTGCGAGGTGGTCGCCGCCGGTCAGTCGGGGGTATCGGTGCGCGGCGGTGCCCATCCCCGCCTGGACCGGTGCCGGGTCCACCACGCCTCCGGCGCGGGCGTGGCCGTGACCGGCGAGGGCAGCGGCCTGGAGGCCGTCGGCTGCGAGATCTACGAGGTCAAGGGCAGCGGTGTGCAGGTCGCCTCGCGGGCCGCCGCGCATCTGATCGACTCCTCTGTGCACCGCACCACTTCGGACGGCGTCACGCTCGACACGGACGCGGTGCTCACCCTCTCCGACTGCGACATCCACGACATCCCGGAGAACGCGATCGACCTGCGGTCCCGTTCGGTGCTCACCCTCACCCGCACGACGGTGCGCCGCTTCGGGCGCAACGGCCTGTCGGTGTGGGACCCGGGCACACGGGTGGACGCCAACCAGTGCGAGATCCACGACAGTACGGGCGACTACCCGGCGGTGTGGGTCAGTGACGGTGCGACCGCCGTGCTCGACTCCTGCCGGGTGCACGACGTCCCGGACGCCCTGTTCGTCCTGGACCGCGGCTCGCGCGCCGACGTCGTCGACAGCGACGTCTCCCAGGTGCGCAACACGGCGGTCTCCGTGAGCGACGGCGCGACCGCCCAGCTCGACGACTGCCGGATCCGGGAGGTGTCCACCGGCGCCTGGTTCCGCGACCACGGCAGCGGCGGCACGCTGAACGGCTGCACGATCGACGCGGCGCAGACCGGCGTGATCGTGACCAAGGGAGCCGACCCGCTGATCGAGCGCTGCACCGTCACCTCGCCCGCCGAGGCCGGTTTCTACGTGTCGGCCGAGGGCCGCGGCACCTTCCGCGGCTGCCGGGTGACGGGCAGCGGCGGTTACGGCTTCCACGTCATGGACGGCTGCCGCACGATGCTGAGCCGCTGCCGCACCGAGCGCTGCACGCGCGGCGGTTACGAGCTCGGTGAGGACGACGGACCGATCGTGGAGGACTGCACGAGCGACGAGAGCGGCACGATGCGGCCCGGCGCCGAGCGCGCCACGGCCGTGCTGACCGCCGCCCCGCAGTCCCCCGGCCTGCTGTCGGCCGTCCCCGCCGCCCGGAGCGCCGCTCCCCCGGCCGCCGGCGGAGCAGCGGAACCGCCCGCGCCCGCCGCCGAGCCGGCGCGCAGTTCGGGAGCCGTCCTCGGTGAACTGGACGCGCTGGTGGGCCTGGACAGCGTCAAGCGCGAGGTGCGCACCCTGACGAACATGATCGAGGTGGGCAGGCGCCGTCAGGAAGCAGGGCTCAAGGCCGCCTCCGTGCGCCGCCATCTGGTCTTCACCGGCTCCCCCGGCACCGGCAAGACGACGGTCGCCCGGCTGTACGGCGAGATCCTGGCCTCGCTCGGGGTCCTGGAGCGGGGCCATCTGGTTGAGGTGTCCCGGGTGGACCTGGTCGGCGAGCACATCGGCTCGACCGCGATCCGCACCCAGGAGGCGTTCGAACGGGCGCGCGGCGGTGTGCTGTTCATCGACGAGGCGTACGCGCTGTCCCCCGAGGACTCCGGCCGCGACTTCGGCAAGGAGGCCATCGACACGCTGGTGAAGCTGATGGAGGACCACCGCGACGCGGTCGTGGTGATCGTCGCCGGATACACCGCCGAGATGGAGCGCTTCCTGACCGTCAACCCCGGTGTGGCATCGCGCTTCTCGCGGACCATCACCTTCCCCGACTACGCGCCGGAGGAGCTGCTGCGGATCGTCGAGCAGCAGGCCGAGGAGCACGAGTACCGGCTGGGCGAGGGGGCGGCGGAGGCCCTGCTGAAGTACTTCACGGCGCTGCCGAAGGGGCCGGCCTTCGGCAACGGCCGTACCGCGCGCCAGACGTTCGAGTCCATGGTGGAGCGGCACGCGGTGCGGGTGGCGGAGCTCGCCGAGGTGAGCACCGACGATCTGACGCTGCTCTACTCCGAGGACCTGCCCGACCTGCCCTGAGGAGCTGCCCCGGTGGACCGGGCGGACCTGCCCCGCGAGGGCGTCCGGCGGACCGGCCCCACCTGCCCTGGAGGGCTGCCCGCCCCAGCCCGCGAGGCTGCCCGGCGGACTGCCCGGCCTGCGCACGATGACTGTCCGGCGGACGTGGCCGGACAGCCCTCGCGGCTCCGTCAGAGCTCTGCGACGCCGGCCTGCGCGGGCACGACCGGGGTGAGCCGGTCGAGCAGATGCGCGCGTTCCTTGGCGAAGGACGGGTCGGCCTGGTAGTCGGAGTGACCGAGGATCGGCTCCGGCAGCGGGTAGCGGCCCGAACGGCCGTGGACCAGCGGGTCCTTGAGAGCGTCGCGGTCGACGTCGGGATGGCCGCCCGCGGCGGGCACCAGCACCGGCCCCCCGATGGGGTCGGTGGTCCGCCACAGGTTGCGCCAGCAGTCCATCTGGCTGTTGAGCTCGCGCAGCGCGCCCGGTCCGAAGTAGGCGGGGAACCAACGGCCGTAGAGGCGTTCCAGCGGTGATCCGTACGTCAGCAGGGCGACGCGGCGGCGGGTGGCCTCCGGCAGCTGCCACACGGCCGCCGCGGCGAGCACACTGCCCTGGGAGTGCCCGGAGATGACGAGCCGGCCCCCGCTGCGCTCCGTCCAGGTGCACATGCGCCACGTGAGGTCGGGCACGGCCCGCTCGGCGTAGCAGGGCGGCGCGAACGGGTGGGCGGCGCGCGGCCAGAACGTGCCGACGTCCCACAGAATTCCGATGGTGCGGCGGGCGGACGCGTCGCGGTAGGCGCGCCGCCCCATGGTGACGAAGAGGATGAAGCCGAACCCGACGAGCCAGGAGCCGAGCGCCTGGGCGGCCTCGGCCGTGGATTCGGTCAGGCCGCCGCTGTCGCCGAAGGCGCGGCCGGGCACCTCGCCGCTCACCCATGCGCCGATGACGGCACCGATGCCGAGCAGGAGCGTGGCCCCGGCCAGGAGGCCGACCAACAGGGGTGCGTCGTCGGTCAGCCGGGCCCTGGCCCTGGTCCCGGCGATCCGCCGGGTGCGGACCGGATCCGGCCGCTCCTCGCGGTACTCGGCCTCGACGGCGGGGCCGAGACGGCGCCCGAGGAGCCAGGTCCGTACGGCTAGGGCGAGCGCGGGCAGCAGCAGGACGACGAGCAGCACCGGTATCACGGCGGCTTGCCAGCTGAGCAGGACGGGCGGTCCGGGGATGGCGCCGTGCCCGTCCATGCCGGGTGTGCCGGGCCCGTCGAGCCAGTCGGCGACGCGCTGGGCCACACCGCCGGTCATCACGCCGCCGAGCGCGCAGGCGAGCATGGCGACGGCCGGCCCGCCCAGGCCGTGGAGCACGACACGCGCGTGGTGTGCCCGGCTGTGCAGCCGCAGGGCCACCACGGCGAGGGCCACGACCAGCGTGCCCTGGGCGAGGGCGATCACCCGGAAGGTGACGTCGCCGGGGAGCGTCGCCGCGGACTCCCACGCCGGCCGGGACCAGGCGGCGTAGAGGAGCGCGAGGGCGAGCAACGCCAGGGAGGTGCCCGGCAGATACCGCACGACGGCCCGGTCGAGCCGGGCGTCGACCCGCTTCTCGCTCCGCCCTCTGCGCAGCACGACCCACAGCACCGCGACGCCCGCGAGGGCCAGTGCCGCTTCGAGCAGTACGCCGCACACCTTCAGCAGGGTGTCGTCCGCCGAGCGGTCGTGGCGGGCGGCGGCGCCCGCCACCGCGGCGGCGACCGTCAGGAATCCCGCCGCGGTGTGTGCGGCGCGCAGCCGGGCGACGAGCCTGCGGCCGTACCAGAAGCCGGGCCTGCCGAGCGCCGGCCGCACGAAAGGCCTGCGCGGCGCGCGAGGTCGCGCACTGTCCCGCTCCGCATCGCGGGAGGCACCCTCGGACGCGCCGTCATCCGCGTCGTCGGCGTCGCTGTCCTGGAAGTCGGCCCCGTCACCGTGGTGGGAGTCGTCATCGTGATCCGCGCCGTCACCGTGGTCGGAGTCGACGCCGGCGACGCACCCGTCGGCGGCGGTGGGCGGCCGCTGCGACTCGTACGCGCTCCAGGTGCGGTTGGACAAGTACCACAGCAGCACCACCAGTGCGACGGGCACCACGGCCGCGAGCGCCAGCCGCCGCCCGGGCTGGGACCACCAGCCGCCCTGCTCGGCCGAGAGGAACCCGAGCCAGGCCCGTTCCCCGCCGCACGCGGCCGAGCCCGCGCACTGCCACGCCAGCAGGTCCAGCGCGACCTCACAGGCCGCGGCCGTCAGCAGGATCGTGAGACTGAGCGCGACGAGCCGCACGAGGGCGCCGTACAGCCGGGTGGTGCGCCGGCTGCCCTTCGCCCTCGGACGCGTCCAGTGGGCGAGGTTGGCGACCATGAACGGGAGAAGCAGCAGCCACAGGGCGCGCGCGCCGTTGCCCGAGGTGAGGTTGGACCAGCAGTACGCCTCGGGGACGGGCCGGTCGAGGTACTCCTCGGGGTGCCGCTCCGCCTCGGCGTCGTCGGCGCGCCGGTACACGGCGGCTTTGTCGTCGCCGGTGATCCGGACGGTGCGCGGGTCCTTGAGCATGTCCTGCGGAGTGGCTCCGCCGACGCCGTGGACCAGCAGCTCCAGCGCGGGCCCTTCGCCGTGCGGTGCCGGGGTGGCAGGGGACACAGAGGTGACTCTCTCTCGTCGCAGGGGCGGTGGGAGCAGCAGCGGGTGCGCGGCCGTGCCGCGTTTCGTGACCAGAATCCCGGATCATGGCGGTTCGCCGCACGGCACTTACGGAATCTCCCCGAGCCCGGCCCCGAGGAGGCGTGCGAGGATGAGAACCCTGGCCGACAGGCGCCGCGACCCGACGCGGCGACGTCACGGAAGGACCGGTCCCCCGGCGGTGAGCGACAACCAGAACCTGCTCGCGGAGCAGCGGCGCGCCCTGATCCTCGACGAGGTCCGACGCCGCGGCGGCGTGCGGGTGAACGAACTCACCCGCAGGCTGAACGTCTCCGACATGACGGTGCGCCGCGACCTGGACGCCCTGGCCCGCCAGGGCGTCGTCGCGAAGGTGCACGGCGGAGCCGTACCGGTCGTCGAGGCGAGCACGCACGAGCCGGGGTTCGAGGCCAAGTCGGCGCTGGAGCTGAGCGCCAAGGAGGACATCGCGCGGGCGGCGGCGCGCCTCGCGGTCCCGGGCAGTGCGATCGCCCTGTCGGGCGGCACGACGACGTATGCGCTGGCCCACCATCTGCTGGACGTGCCCGACCTGACGGTGGTGACCAACTCGGTGCGCGTCGCCGACGTCTTCCACTCGGCCCGGGGCACGGGCCCCGCGGGCGGCCCGCGGCCGGGGGCCGCGACGGTGGTGCTCACCGGCGGCGTGCGTACGCCGTCGGACTCGCTGGTCGGGCCGGTGGCCGATCAGGCCATCCGGTCGCTCCACTTCGACGTCCTGTTCATCGGTGTGCACGGCATCTCGGTGGAGGCGGGTCTGTCGACGCCGAATCTGGCGGAGGCGGAGACGAACCGCCGCCTCGTGGAGGCCGCGCGGCGCGTGGTGGTGGTCGCGGACCACACCAAGTGGGGCACGGTGGGCCTGAGTTCGTTCGCCCGGCTGTCGGACGTGGACACGCTGGTGACGGACGCGGGGCTGTCGGCCGATGCGCGCGAGGAGATGGGCGAGTACCTGCCCGGCCTGGTCGTGGCGGGTGAGGACGAGGTGGCCCAAGGACAGGGCGGCTGATCCGGGATGGCCCTGTTCCGCATCGGCCGGACCACCGCGCTGCCTGCCGCCACGTGCTGGCGGCGGGTGACGGACTGGCAGGCGCACGCGGCGTCGGTGCCCCTGACGTCCGTGTCGGTGAGGGGCGGCGGGCCGACGGGTGTGGGCACGGTGTTCGTGGCGCGCAGCGGCGTCGGCCGGCTCGGCTTCGACGACCCGATGGAGGTCGTGCGCTGGGAGCCGCCCGTGGGCGGGCGCCCGGGGCGGTGCCGGCTGGTCAAGCGCGGCCGGCTGATCACGGGCTGGGCCGAGATCGAGGTGCGCGCGGTGGGCACGGGCTCGGCGGTGGTGTGGGTGGAGGAGCTGCGGATCGCCGTGCTGCCGGGGCTGCTGGACGGGCTGGTGGGCCGGGTGGGCCGGCTGGCGTTCGGCCGCGCGCTCGACGGGCTGCTCGCACGCGAGACGCGGGCCGAGGACGAGGCGTAGGCCGGGAGCCTGGTCACCTGCGGGCGAGGCGCACGGCGTGAGCGGACCGCTCGTGCGAGGCGTAGGCCGGGGACAAAACCGAGGCGTAGGCCGGGACGGGGCGCTCATGGCGAAAGCCGCGGGGGCGGACATCCTGCGGCGCCGCCGCTAGGGTGTGCGGTCCCCACACCTGCGCCGCCACTGGAGGTCCGGACCATGGCACGTCAACTACGCCCGGTCGAGTTGGAGTTCGTGGAGAACGCACCGATACGCCTGGTGTTCTCGGCCCCGGTGTCGGCCGTGCCGTCCGCCGTGTACGCCACGCTGGCCGAGGACGTGGAGCACCTGCCCGAGTGGTTCACGGCCGTGACAGCGGCCCGGTCGACGGAGGGCGGTGCCGGCCGCGAGGTCAGGCTCAAGGGCGGCACGGTGTTCACCGAGCGCATCCTGGCGAAGGAACCGGACAGCCGCTACGCGTACCGGATCGAGCAGACCAACGCCCCTGGTCTGCGTGCCCTGTTGGAGGAGTGGCGGATCACGCCGACGGCGACGGGGTCACGCATCCAGTGGACCTTCGCCGCCGACGGCCCCGTTCCGCTGCGCCTCGCGCTGCGGCTGGGCAGAGGGGGACTGGGACGTGCGTTCAAAGACGCGGTGCGCAATCTGGACCGCCGGCTGGCCGGCTCCGGTACGCCCTGACCGCCGGGCCCGGTGCGCCCTGATCGCCGGCTGACCGGGCCCACTGCGCCCTGCCGTGCGCGGCATGCCGGGCCCGCGACCGGCCCATCACCCCCATGCCGCGCTCAGCAGGGCCAGGCGCCCGTGCCCAGGAACGACTCGATCGCGGCCGCGTACGGGAGGATGTCCAAGCCCTGCTCGGCCAGCCACTCGTCGGAGTAGTACTTGTCGAGGTAGCGGTCGCCCGGGTCGCAGATCAGGGTGACGACGCTGCCCTTCTCGCCCCTGTCCACCATCTCCGCGACGATCTTGAGCGCGCTCCACAGGCCGGTACCGGTCGAGCCGCCCGCCTTGCGGCCGATGGCCGTCTCCAGGGCGCGTACGGCGGCGATGCTCGCCGCGTCGGGCACCTTCATCATGCGGTCGATGGCGCCGGGGACGAAGCTCGGCTCCATGCGGGGCCGGCCGATGCCCTCGATGCGCGAGCCGCAGTCGCTGCTCGCCTCCGGGTCGCCGCGGGTCCAGCCGTCGAAGAAGCAGGAGTTCTCCGGGTCGGGGACGCAGATCCGGGTGTCGTACTGCATGTAGTGCACGTAGCGGGCGATGGTCGCCGACGTGCCTCCCGTGCCGGCGGTGGCGACGATCCAGGCGGGCTCCGGATAGCGTTCGAGCCGCAGCTGCTGGTAGATCGACTCGGCGATGTTGTTGTTGCCCCGCCAGTCGGTGGCCCGCTCCGCGTAGGTGAATTGGTCCATGTAGTGGCCGCCGGTCCGCTCCGCCAGCGCGGCGGACTCCTCGTACATCCGGCGCGAGTCGTCGACGAAGTGGCACTGTCCGCCGTGGAACTCGATCAGCCGGATCTTCTCGGGGCTCGTGGTGCGCGGCATCACGGCGACGAAGGGGACGCCGATCAGATTCGAAAAGTACGCCTCCGAGACGGCGGTCGAGCCGCTGGACGCCTCGATGACGGGCTTGCCCGGCCGGATCCAGCCGTTGCACAGGCCGTACAGGAACAGCGAGCGGGCCAGGCGGTGCTTGAGGCTCCCCGTCGGGTGTGTGGACTCGTCCTTGAGGTAGAGGTCGATACCCCATTCCTCGGGCAGCGGGAAGCGCAGCAGGTGGGTGTCGGCGGAACGGTTGGCATCCGCCTGCACCTTGCGCACGGCCTCTTTCAGCCAGGCCCGGTAGGCGGGGTCGCTGCGGTCCACGTCGACGGTCGCGACCGCCCCGGCCGTGGCCGGGGCCGGGTCAGCATCCGGTCTCACCCGTTCGGCGGACACGCCGCCCGCCTCGCCCACCACTGGTTTCTCACGCGTGCTCATGAGTGCCGTCCTCGCCTCGCCCGCCACTGGTCCACGATGTGTGCCCACCCGCAACAGTAAGCCCCCCACCTGGGCAAACGTTCACTTTGGGGATCCATAGGAGTCGCTTGTGCAAGGCTCTGACCAGGCGCACTGGTGCACGGCGACCCAAGTGTGCAGACTTCCCACAGGAGTCGCTGTGAAGGGGGCGGACACGATGGCAACGGCGGAGCCGGATTTCAGTGCCACGGGCGTGCGGATCGAGCGCTGGCCGCGTTCACTGACCCGCGCCGGGCAAGTGCTCATCAAGGACGGCCGGCTGGCACTGATGACGAGCTACGGCCGCGTGATCGAGAGCGCGCCCGTGCGGGCCGTCACCGCGGGCCGGCCCTGGTTCGCGGGTGACGACAGCACGGTGGCGACGCTGAACGGCAAGCGGTACCGGCTGACCATGGGTCAGCGCAGCCGGCGGCCCGACGGAAAGGCCCTCGCGGGGCGCTTCCTGGAAGCGGTGCGCGGGGCGGGCGGCAACAGGAGTTGAGAACGGGCACGGGAATGCCGCGAGTTGCGGCCCCCCAGGCCATGCTGCACGCTGGTTCCACATCACCCAGGGTTCACCGGCGGTCACGCTGAGATCCAGCCCCGCCGGTATGTTCAGCAGGCGGCCGACTGCTGGATCTCTTGTCTCGTCTTCTTCCGGACCTATTTCGGGGAGTCGCAGCCGTGATCAGCCAGCCCAGCAGGCACTGCACGGTGGAGCTCCAGGCCCTGCCGTCGCGGATCGGTCAGGTCCGCAGAATCATCTCGGCGCAACTGCGCTACTGGCATCTCGATCCCCTGATCGACCCGGCCGCGCTCGGTGTCACCGAGTTGCTGACCAATGTGCACCGGCACGCCCATCCGGACAAAACCTGCACCGTGGACGTCGAGCTGCTGCTCGACCGGCTCACGGTCTCCGTCCACGACCACGATCCGCGTCTGCCGACCGTCCACGACGCGGACTCCTCCGCGACCCACGGGCGCGGGCTCGCACTGGTGGCCGCCGTCAGCGAGAGCTGGGGCGTGCGGCCGCGCGGCGACGCGGGCAAGGTCGTCTGGTTCACGCTGCCCGCGACCTGCCCGGCGATCATGCTGCCCGGGTACCCGGCGGTGTACGGAGCGACGACCACCGGTCCGTTCTCCGAGGTCCCCGAGGCGGAGGCCGACGCCGCAACCGCCACCGCCCGGTCGGCCGTCGCCGGCTGACGGCGCGCCTACCATCCGGGAACAAGCGAATTCGGGGCAGCTGCTCCATCCCGTCCCGAACGAAGGCTGGAGTCTGTACCTACTAGTATGTACAGTCCTCTCATGAGCACCTCGGAACGTCTGATCGAGGCGACCCGCGAACTGCTGTGGGAGCGCGGGTACGTGGGCACCAGCCCGAAGGCGATCCAGCGGCAGGCGGGCGTCGGCCAGGGCAGCATGTACCACCACTTCTCCGGCAAGCCCGACCTGGCGCTGGCCGCGATCCGGCGCACGGCCGACGAGATGCGGGCCACGGCCGAGGCGCTGCTCGGCGGTCCGGGCACCGCTCACGAGCGCATCGCCGCGTATCTCCTGCGCGAGCGCGACGTCCTGCGCGGATGTCCGATCGGCCGGCTGACGACGGATCCGGACGTCATCGCCGACGACGCCTTGCGGGCCCCGGTCGACGAGACGCTCGCATGGCTGCGGGGCAGGCTCGCGACCGTCGTCGACGAGGGCCGCGAGAGCGGCGAGCTGAGTGCCGCACTCGTCCCGTCCGAGGTCGCGGCGACGATCGTCGCGACCGTGCAGGGTGGCTACGTGCTGGCCCGCGCCTCCGGCTCGACGGCCGCCTTCGACGCGGGTGTCCGCGGCCTGCTCGCCCTCCTCGCATCCCCGACCGCCCAGGGAAGTTGACCCGACCGTGCACGCGATGCAGTACGAGATCACCCTGCCCGCCGACTACGACATGGGCATCATCCGCGACCGCGTGGCGCGGCGCGGGCATCTGCTGGACGGCTTCCCCGGCCTCGGCCTCAAGGCCTACCTGATACGCGAACGCGCCGCGGGCTCGCCCGTGAACCAGTACGCGCCGCTGTACCTGTGGACCGCGCCCGAGGGCATGAACAGCTTTCTGTGGGGGCCCGGTTTCCAGGGCATCGTCGACGACTTCGGCCGCCCGCAGGTGCAGCACTGGACGGGTGCCGCGTACCACAACGCGCCCTCGGCGGCGGCAGGGGCGCGCACCGCCGTCCGGCACACGCAGCACATTCCGCCGGGGGTCCGGCCCGGCCCGCTCGTCGAGGAGGCGGCGGCCGAGACGGCACGGCTCGCGCTGCGCGAGGGCGCTGTGTGCGCGGCGCTCGGTGTCGACCCGTACCGCTGGGAGCTGATGTACGTGTCCCTGTGGGACCACGATGCGCCCGCGGTACCCGGCGAACGTTACGAGGTGCTCCACGTCTCGGCACCCGAGCGCGGCGCGCTGGGCCGGGGACGGCACTGGTGAGGGGACGGCACTGGTGAGGGGACGGCGCGCTAGAGGACGTCGTGTTCGATCGCGCGGAGCAGCTTGCGCCTGGTGAGCTCCTCGTGGACGAGACGTCCCGCGAGCGCCCCGCCGTAGACGACCACGCCCACGCCCACGAGCCAGGACTGGATCACGAGGACGGTGCCGAACGGACCGAAGGTGACGGTGTTCGAGGCGATCAGCGGTGAGAAAACGAGCTGCGAGAAGACCCGCAGCCCGAGCAGGGACAGGGCGGTGGCCACGGCACCGGGCAGCAGGGCCCGCCAGCGGACGCGGCCGCCGAGCAGGAGATGCTGGGACACCCAGAAGAACAGGACCGTGCCGAGCAGGTCGCCGGCGGTGGTGACCGCGTTGACCCAAAAGGAGTCCGGCTCCGGGAGATTGAAGAACACCACGAGAAAGAAGATCAGCAGCCCCAGCCACACCACATGGCGCCACATGGTGTGCCAGCGGGCAGTCGGCAGGTCCCACACCTTCTCGTAGCCCGTCTGCACCGCGGAGCCGAAGGTGAGCCCGAAGACGACGAGCGCGGCGAGACCGAACGCCGTGGTGCGCTGCAGTGCCTGTCCGGGCACGCCGAACAGTTCCTCGACCTGCTGTTCGGATTCCCGCGAGACGCCGAGCCCCTGGCCGAGCCAGCGGGCGAAGCCTTCGGCGCTGACGGGGTCGGCGGCCGCGACGACGACGAGCAGCGGCACGAGGGTGACGAAACCGAGTGCGGCGAAGCCCATGGCGCGGTGCATGAGCTCTATCTCCCGGCCGCGGTTCCAGCCGAGCCCGACGGGTGATTCGAGCACTCTGCGGTGCAGGTGCGCGAACGGGTGCGCGCGGTGCGGCCCGGGGGGCGTGTGGGTCATGTGTCGTCGATTACCCGCAAGCACGGCGCGGGCCGCCGGGCGGTCCTCCGGACGGGTGGCCGGCCATGCCCGTCGGTGCGTCAGGCGAGCGCCGCCAGAGGGTCGTCGAGGACGGGCTGCCAGGCCAGTTCCGCGGCGCCCACGAGAGAGTTGTGGTCGAGAGTGCACGGCAGGATCGGGACTCCCCCGCTGCGGCCCCACAAGCTGCGGTCGGCCACGACCGCGCGCAGGCGCTCGGGGTCCGCCTCCAGGAGTTCGCGGTGGAGGCCGCCGAGGATGATCCGGTCCGGGTTGAGGATGTTGACCAGTCCGGCGAGGCCGAGGCCGAGGCGGTCGATGAGTGCCTCCGCCGCACCCCGGACGGCCGGGTCGTCGTACTCCCCGCGCAGCAGGTCCCTGGACTGCTGGAGCAGCGAGACCTCGGGGCCGGGGTCGCGGCCCGTGGCGGTCAGGAAGGCGAGGGGGTCGGCCTCGACGTCGAGGCAGCCGCGGCTGCCGCAGTGGCAGGGGCGGCCCTCCGGGTTGACGGTGAGGTGGCCGACTTCCAGGGCGAGGCCCGAACTGCCCGTGTGCAGGCGGCCGTCGAGTACCAGCGCCCCTCCGACGCCGCGGTGGCCGGTGGCGACACACAGCAGGTGCTGGGCGCCGCGGCCGGCGCCGTGGCGGTGCTCTGCCAGTGCCGCGAGGTTGACATCGTTGCCGGTGAAGGCGGGCCCCTTGATGCCCGCGGCGGCGACGCGTTCGGCGAAGATGTCGCGTACGGGAGCGCCGGCCGGCCAGGCCAGGTGCAGGGGGTTGAGGGCGGTGCCCTCGGGTTCGGCGACCGCGGACGGCACGGCGAGGCCCGCGCCGACACAGCGGCGGCCGCTCTCGCGCAGCAGCGCGGCGCCCGCGTCGACGACCTCGCCGAGCACCTGTGCCGGATCCGCCTGGACCGTGACGCAGCCGGGCGCCGTGGCGACCGTACGGCCGCCGAGGCCGACGAGCGCGGCACGGAATCCGTCGGCGTGGACCTGGGCGGCGAGCACGACCGGGCCGGTGTCGTCGACGGCGAGGCGGTGCGAGGGGCGGCCCTGGGACCCGGCGGCGGCGCCGGGCCGGGAGTCGACCCGGATGAGGCCGAGCGCTTCGAGCTCGGCGGCGACGGCTCCGGCGGTGGCGCGGGTGACGCCGAGCTCGGCGGTGAGGACGGCACGCGTGGGCGCCCGCCCGGTGTGCACCAGTTCCAGTGCCGGGCCGAGGGCGCTGCGGCCCCTTTCGAGTCTCGTCCGGTTGCTCGTCGCCTTGCCGTTCATGCACGTGAGTGTCCCATGATCCGGACAGTGAGCAGCCGCCTTGTACGCAACGGCCGCGAGCCCCTATCCTGACTTTGTGCCGCTTCTAAACAAACTCCGGACGGCCGCTTCAGGGGGGCCCGGCGGAAACACCGCCGCGTTCTCCCTGTCCCGCCTCCGCACCGCCCTCACCGTCTTCTTCGCCCTCGACGGCTTTCTCTTCGCCGGCTGGGTCGTCCGCATCCCCGCCATCAAGGAACAGACCGGTTCCTCCGCGAGCGACCTCGGCCTCGCCCTGCTCGGCGTCTCCGCCGGCGCCGTGGTCACCATGACGCTGACCGGCCGGCTGTGCCGCCGCTTCGGCAGCCACGCCGTGACCGTGTGCAGTGCGGTGCTGCTCTCGCTGAGCATGGCGCTGCCTCCGCTGACGCACTCCGCACTCGCCCTCGGTCTGGTGCTGCTCGTCTTCGGCGCGGCGTACGGCGGGATCAACGTCGCCATGAACAGCGCGGCCGTCGACCTGGTCGCGGCCCTGCGCCGGCCCGTCATGCCCGGCTTCCACGCGGCGTTCAGCCTCGGCGGCATGCTCGGCGCGGGACTCGGCGGTCTCGTCGCCGGCGGCCTGTCGCCCACCGTGCACCTGCTCGCGCTGACCGGGCTCGGCCTGCTGGTCACCGCCGTCGCCGGACCGGTGCTCCTGGCGCACCCGGCGCCGGCCGCCGACGACGCCGCGACCGCGACCGCACCCGCGCGCCTGACGGGGCGCACCCGCAATCTGGTCGTCCTCTTCGGCGTGATCGCGCTGTGCACCGCGTACGGCGAGGGCGCGATGGCCGACTGGAGCGCGCTGCACCTGGAGCAGGATCTGCACGCGCACCCGGGCGTGGCCGCTGCCGGTTACTCGCTGTTCGCCCTCGCCATGACGGCGGGCCGCCTCACCGGCACGCTGCTGCTGGAGCGGCTCGGCCAGACCCGTACGCTCGTCGCCGGCGGCGCCACCGCCGCGGCCGGGATGCTGCTCGGCGCGCTCGCACCGACCGTGTGGCTCGCGCTGCTGGGCTTCACCGTCGCCGGTCTGGGCCTGGCGAACATTTTCCCCGTGGCCGTCGGCCGGGCGGGCGCGCTGGCCGGGCCAGCCGGTGTCGCCGCCGCCTCCACGCTCGGTTACGGCGGCATGCTGCTGGGCCCGCCCGCCATCGGCTTCCTCGCCGACTGGTTCTCGCTGCCCGTCGCGCTGACGACGGTGGCGGCGCTGGCCGGAGGAGCCGCATTCATCGCGTACGGTGCACGTCACGCCTCCGCCCCCGGCACCGAGGTCGCGCGGCGCGACCGGTCCGCGGGGCGCTCGGAGGATGCCCGGGACTCACGGGACCGGGCCGTTTCGCCCATGGCGGCTGAGTAGTCGTACTCAGGTGCGGGCACCCGGACCGGCGCAGCCTGGGAGGACGACGACCACCAAGGGAGACGGCCATGCACGCTGGACTGACCTCGCTCGCACGACTGACCTTCGGCGACCTCGCGTCCAGGATCTACCTGGCACTGGTCGCCGCGGCGGCCCTCTTCGTGGCCGTCGACACGTTGTTCGTCCATCACGAGGACGCGTCGCTGGCCGGCATATGGCTGTTCCTGCTGACCGCGCCGACGATCTTCGCGCTCATGGCGCTGGGCTCTCTGTTCGGGGAGGGCGTGGCCGAGTCCGCCGCGTTCCTCTACCCGGCACTGGTCGTCGCGGTCCTCGTACAGGCCTGCGCGCTGGGCCTGTTCGTCCGCTTGCTGCGCGGCGGACCGCAGACCGCACGCCCGCACAGGGTTTGACGCCCAGGGGCCACGGGGCACCCTGGAGCAGGCCCCGCCGCGCTGGCAGAATCTGCGCCATGGAGACCTCGGTGCACATCAAGTCCCTGGTCCGGGAGGGCCAGTTGCTCGCGGCGGCCGCCGACGCGGCCGGCCCCACGGCCCCCGTGCCGACGTGCCCGGGCTGGCGGATGCGGGACCTGCTGCGGCACACGGGCATGGTGCACCGCTGGGCGACGTCGTTCGTCACCGAGGGACACAGCTCGTACGTACCGGCCGCCGGGGAGCCCGATCTCGACGGCGACGCACTGCTCGAATGGTTCCGCGAGGGGCACGGGCTGCTGGTGGCGGCGCTGAGCGAGGCCCCGGCCGACCTCGCGTGCTGGTCCTTCCTGCCCGCCCCCTCACCGCTGGCCTTCTGGGCGCGGCGCCAGGCCCACGAGACGGCGGTGCACCGGGCGGACGCCGAGTCGGCGTCGGGCGGGAAGCCCGGGCCGGTCGCCGCGGAGTTCGCCGCCGACGGGATCGACGAGCTACTGACGGCGTTCCACGCACGGCACAAGAGCCGGGTGCGCACCGCGACCCCCAAGGTGCTGCGCGTAACGGCGACGGACACCGGTGACGTGTGGACCGTACGGCTGTCGCAGGAGCCGGCGCGCACGGAGCTCGGCGGCGAGGGACCGTGCGACGGCGAGCTGAGCGGGTCCGCGGAGCGGCTCTATCTGACGCTGTGGAACAGGCTGCCCCTGGACGCCGTGTCGGTCACCGGCGATGCGGAACTCGCCCGCCTGTGGCGCGAGACGTCGGCCATCACCTGGTAACGGGCACTTTCGGGCCGCCGGCCCGGAGGCGCGCCACCTGTGAGGTACGTACAGGGCCGCCGGCACGGCGACGTGCCCGCCCTGTCACGTACCGTGCGCTCGACGTCAGCGTGTTCTGTCCGTGGTCAGTCCGTCGCACCCGGCAGCATGCGCGACAGCACCGCGCGCTGCAGTGGCTTCACCTCGGCGTGGCGCGCGCGGCCTTGGTCCGTGAGCGCCACCCGCACCCCGCGGCGGTCCTCGGCGCACATGCCCCGGGTCACCAGACCGTCCTTCTCCAGGCGGGCGATCAGGCGTGAGAGCGCACTCTGGCTGAGGTGCACACGGCAGGCCAGCTCCTGGACACGGGACGAGCAGTCGCCCGCATCCGCGGCGTCCCCGTCGCTCAACTCGGCGAGCACGTCCAGCACCTCGAAGTCGCTGGCGCCCAGCCCGAACCTGTGCAGCTCACGATCGAGCTCGCACATCGTGCGCGCGTGCAGGGCGAGGACGTCCCGCCACTCCTGCACGAGTACGCGCTCCGATTTCGTCGCAGCCATGACCGCACGTTAGCAGAAACGACGCACTTTGTTGCACCGGAATTAAATGCACTTGCAGTCAATGCATGTGCATGTAGTGTGCTCCGCATGACCTCTCCGATCGACGTCCCCACATCGCAGGACCGCTGGAGCCCACGCCTGTGGGGCACCCTGCTCGTGCTCTGCGCCGCGATGTTCCTCGACGCCCTCGATGTCTCGATGGTCGGCGTCGCGCTGCCCTCGATCGCCACCGATCTCGAACTGTCCACCTCGACCCTGCAGTGGATCGTCAGCGGCTACATCCTCGGCTACGGCGGCCTGCTGCTGCTCGGCGGCCGCGCCGCCGACCTCCTCGGCCGCCGCCGCGTCTTCCTCGTCGCCCTCGCCGTCTTCGCGCTGGCGTCCCTGCTCGGCGGCCTCGTCGACTCCGGCCCGCTGCTGATCGCCAGCCGCTTCATCAAGGGCCTCAGCGCCGCCTTCACGGCTCCCGCCGGCCTGTCGATCATCACCACGACCTTCAAGGAGGGCCCGCAGCGCAACCGCGCGTTGTCGATCTACACCACCTGCGCCGCCACCGGCTTCTCCATGGGCCTCGTGCTCTCCGGGCTGCTGACCGAGATGAGCTGGCGGCTGACCATGCTGCTGCCCGCGCCGATCGCCCTGATCGCCCTCGTGGCCGGCATCAGGCTGATCCCGAGGAGCAGCCGCGAGGACTCCGGCAAGGGCTACGACCTGCCCGGCGCCGTCACCGGCACACTGTCGATGCTGCTGCTCGTCTTCACCGTCGTCCAGGCGCCCGAAGTGGGCTGGGCCTCCGCGCAGACCCTGCTCTCCTTCACCGCCACCGCCGTCCTGCTCGCCGCGTTCGTCACCATCGAGCGCCGCAGCGCGCACCCGCTCATCCGGCTGGGCGTGCTGCGCTCGGGCAATCAGATCAGGGCGAACCTCGGCGCGGCGTTCTTCTTCGGTTCGTACGTGGGCTTCCAGTTCCTGGTGACCCAGTACATGCAGTCACTGCTCGGCTGGTCGGCCCTGCAGACCGCCCTCGCGTTCCTGCCCGCGGGCGCGCTGGTCGCGCTGTCGGCGACGAAGATCGGCTCGGTCGTGGACCGCTTCGGTACGCCCCGCGTGATCGCCACCGGCTTCGCGCTGCTGGTCGTCGCGTACGCGCTGTTCCTCCAGATCGACCTGACGCCCACGTACGCCGCGGTGATCCTGCCGTCGATGCTGCTGCTCGGCGCGGCGTGCGCCCTGGTCTTCCCGTCGCTCAACATCCAGGCCACGAGCGGTGTCGAGGACCACGAGCAGGGCATGGTCTCCGGCCTGCTGAACACCTCGATCCAGGTCGGCGGCGCCATCTTCCTGGCCGTGGTCACCGCCGTGATCACCGCGGGCGGCGAGACCGGCCACTCCGCACAGGAGGTGCTGGACAGCTTCCGGCCGGGTCTTGCGGTCGTCACCGCGATCGCCGCCGCGGGACTGCTGATCACCCTCACCGGACTGCGGGCGACGCGGCGCGCCGCCGGGGAGTCCATGGTCGTCGCCACGTCCGTGCCGGCCGCGGAGCCGGAGCGGGTGAAGGTCGGCGACTGAGAGCCGCACCGCCACGGGGGACGCGGCCGGCGGGCACCTGCCCGCCGGCCGCTTCACCGCTTGCGGCCACTGCACCGCTTGCGGCTCAGCCCAGCCAGCCCGGCCGTACGAGGCCCGACTCGTAGGCGAGCACCACCAGTTGGGCCCGGTCGCGGGCGCCCAGCTTCACCATCGTCCGGCTCACGTGCGTCTTGGCGGTCAGCGGGCTGACGACCAGGCGGCGGGCGATCTCTTCGTTGGTGAGGCCGATGCCGACCAGCGCCATCACCTCCCGCTCGCGCTCCGTGAGCCCGTCGAGCCCCTCGGCCTTCGCCGGGGCCTTGGACCGGGCGGCGAACTCCGCGATCAGCCGCCGCGTGACGCCCGGCGACAACAACGCGTCGCCCGCCACCACCGCCCGTACCGCGCGCAGCAGTTCCTCCGGTTCCGTGTCCTTCACGAGGAAGCCGGAGGCCCCGGAGCGGATGGCCTCGAAGACGTACTCGTCCAGCTCGAAGGTGGTGAGCATGACCACCCTGACGTCCTTCAGCCGCTCGTCGCCGGTGATCCGGCGTGTCGCGGCGAGGCCGTCGAGCAGTGGCATACGGACGTCCATCAGGACCACGTCCGGCCGCAGTTCGCCCACCAGGCGCACGGCCTCCTCGCCGTCCGACGCCTCCCCCGCGACCTCGATGTCCCGCTGGGCGTCGAGCAGTGCCCGGAAACCGGCCCGCACCAGCAACTGGTCGTCGGCGAGCAGTACGCGGATCACGTCGTCTCCTTGGGCCGCGCGGGCAGTTCGGCGTGGACCCGGAAGCCGCCGTCCGGCCGCGGACCCGCCTCGATGGTGCCACCGAGGGCGGCGGCCCGCTCCCGCATCCCGGCCAGTCCGTTGCCGCTGCCCCCGGCGTCGGAACCGGTGGCGGGCCCGTCGTCGTCGATCCGCAGGTCGAGCCGGCCCACGGCGTAGGCGATGCGCACCCGGGCGGTACGCGAACCCGAGTGCCGGACGATGTTCGTGAGCGCCTCCTGCACGATCCGGAAGGCGGCCAGGTCGGCGCCGGGCGGGAGTGCGGGCAGGGTGCCCGCCGTCTCGACGTCGACGGCGAGTCCGGTGCTCGCCGCCTGCTCGACGAGTTCGGGCAGGCGCGCCAGGCCCGGGGCGGGCGCGCGGGGGGCGTCGCCGGGGGTGCGCAGGGTGTCCAGCACCTGGCGTACCTCCCCGAGGGCCTCCTTGCTCGCGGCCTTGATGGTGGTCAGCGCGGTCCGCGCCTGTCCGGGGTCGGAGTCGAGGAGGGCGAGGCCCACTCCCGCCTGGACGTTGATGACGGAGAGGGAGTGGGCGAGGACGTCGTGGAGTTCGCGGGCGATGCGCAGCCGTTCCTCGTCGGCGCGGCGCTTCTCGGCGGCCGCGCGCTCGGCACGCTCGCGGGCCCACACCTCGCGCCGTACGCGGACGAGTTCGGAGGCGGCGACGACCGCGACCACCCAGGCGGTGACGAACACCTCCTGACCCCAGGGGGCGGCGGCGTCGCCGCCCGGGGGCAGATAGCGGTAGAGCCAGTGCGCGATCAGCAGGTGGCCCGCCCACAGCAGACCGATGGACCACCAGGCGGCGCGGCGGTGACCGGCGACGATCGCGGAGAAGCAGCCGACGGCGATGGTGAGGAAGACCGGTCCGTACGGGTAGCCGGCCGCGAAGTACACGAACGCGGTCGCACACACGCCCGAGACCGCGACGACCGGGTACCGGATGCGCAGCAGGAGCAGCGCGGGGCCGAGGAGAAGCAGGACGCGCGCGAAGGCGTCGAGCGGCTCCCGCGCCGGCTGCCCCTCGGCGGCGAAGCCGGTGCCGATCATGACGAAGACGGCCAGCGCCACGGTCGACACCCAAGGGATCCGGCCCCGGTCCCGCCGTTCCTCCCACTGCCGCATCAGCGGTGGCCCGCCCCGTGCCCAGGGGGGACCACCGCATCTGCGCGGGCGCTGCTGTTCCATACCGGCCACGCTAGACCCGGGCGCGGCACGTCGACGTCACCCCGGCGTGGCGGTCGCACGTACTCCCTGTGCAGTACGGCCGGTGCCGCGGGGCCGAGCTGCGCGCCCGCATCCGCGCGGGCCGGCCGGCACCGTCCGCCGCATGGGCATGTGCGCGGCCCGTACGCGCCCCTACGCGCGCTTGTCCAGCATGTCCAGGGCGCGCCGCGCCAGCGAGTGCGTGCGCACCAGCCCCGCGAGCGTCGTCGCCCCGCGCGTGATGTCGGTGAAGGCCGTCCAGGCGGGCCGGAAGCCGGTGATCGCCGCGTGCAGCAGCCCGGGCCTGCGTTCGAAGACGGCGAGCATGCGCCGGCCGACCGCCATCTCCACGCCCAACCCCGCTTTGATGGCGAACGCATAGTTGAGCGCCTGCCTGCGGGCGTCCACGGCGTCGTGCGCCTCGGCGATCCGCACCGCCCATTCCCCCGCGAGCCGCCCGGAACGCAGCGCGAAGGAGATGCCCTCCCGAGTCCACGGCTCCAAAAGCCCCGCCGCGTCCCCGCACACCAGCACCCGGCCGCGCGAGAGCGGCGAGTCGTCGCTGCGGCAGCGCGTCAGGTGCCCGGAGGAGACGGCGGGCTCGAAGCCCGCCAGCCCCAGGCGCGCGATGAAGTCCTCCAAGTACCGCTTGGTCGCGGCGCCCTCGCCGCGCGCCGAGATGACGCCGACCGTCAGCGTCCGGCCCTTGGGGAACACCCAGCCGTAACTTCCGGGCATCGGGCCCCAGTCGATGAGCACCCGGCCCGCCCAGTCCTCGGCGACCGTGTCCGGCACCGGGATCTCCGCCTCCAGGCCGAGGTCCACCTGGTCGAGCTTCACGCCGACGTGAGCGCCTATCCGGCCGGCGCTGCCGTCGGCCCCGACGACCGCACGGGTCAGCACCGTCTCGCCGTCCGACAGCACGACGGCGACGGTGCGCCGGTCGGGGACGGCGGGGCCGTGCTGCTCCACACGGGAGACGGTGACGCCCGTGCGCACCACCGCGCCCGCCTTCTCCGCCTGCTCGACCAGGCCGGCGTCGAACTCCGGGCGGTTGATCAGACCGAAGAGCATCCGCTTGGAGCGGCGGGTGCGGGCCAGCTTCCCGTTCAGCGAGAAGGTGACGGCGTGCACCCTGTCGAGCAGGGGCAGCTCGAAGCCGGGCGGGAGACTGTCGCGCGACGGGCCGATGATGCCGCCGCCGCAGGTCTTGTAGCGGGGCAGTTCGGCCTTCTCCAGGAGCAGCACCTTACGACCGCTCACCGCCGCCGCGTACGCCGCCGAGGCTCCGGCGGGTCCTGCGCCGACCACGACGACGTCCCACGCGGGACCCCCGCCAAGCTCCTGTGCCGCCTCTGCTCCGGTGGCATCGTTCTCGCTGCTCACGATGTACTTCTGCTCCCGATCCGACCCATGGCCCATGCTCTCGACCGCATCCTACGGCGCGGGCCTCTCCGACCCGCTGTGGGAGGATCGACCACGCATTCGCCGTACACACATCGCACAACGTCGCACCCGCAAGGAGCGTGCCCATGACCGCGAATCCGATCGCCGAGACCGTCGCCTCGCTGATGCCCCGTGCCAAGGCGGAGCTCACCGAGCTGGTGGGCTTCCAGTCGGTGGCGGACGAGGCGGTGGCGCCGCGCAGCGAGTGCGAGGCGGCGGCCGGCTGGGTGGCGGACGCGCTGCGCGCGGAGGGGTTCCGGGACGTCGCGCTCCTCGACACCCCGGACGGATCGCAGTCGGTGTACGGGCTGCTGCCCGGCCCTCAGGGCGCGCCGACCGTCCTGCTGTACGCGCACTACGACGTGCAGCCGAAGCTGGACGAGGCCGCCTGGGTGAGCCCGCCGTTCGAGCTGACCGAGCGCGACGGCCGCTGGTACGGACGGGGCGCGGCCGACTGCAAGGGCGGCTTCATCATGCACCTGCTCGCACTGCGCGCCCTCAAGGCGAACGGCGGCATCCCGGTCTCGGTGAAGGTCGTCGTCGAGGGTTCGGAGGAGCAGGGCACGGGCGGCCTGGAGCGGTACGCGGAGGAGCACCCGGACCTGCTGACGGCCGACGCGATCGTGATCGGCGACACGGGGAACTTCCGGGTGGGCCTGCCGACGGTGACGGCGACCCTGCGCGGGATGACCATGATCCGCGTCCAGGTCGACACGCTCGAGGGGAACCTGCACTCGGGCCAGTTCGGCGGGGCCGCGCCCGACGCACTGGCGGCGCTGATCCGGGTCCTGGACTCGCTGCGCGCCGAGGACGGTTCGACGGTGATCGACGGCCTCCCCGCGCAGGCCGAGTGGGACGGACTGCAGTACCCGGAGGTGGAGTTCCGCAAGGACGCGAAGGTCCTCGACGGTGTCGGCCTGCCGGGCAACGGCACGGTCGCGGACCGGATCTGGGCCCGCCCCGCCGTCACGGTCATCGGGATCGACTGCCACCCGGTCGCGGGCGCCACGCCGTCCATCCCGGCGAGCGCGCGGGCCCAGATCAGCCTGCGGGTGCCGCCCGGCCAGGACGCCGCGGAGGCGACGAAGCTGCTGTTCGCGCACATCGAGAAGCACACCCCGTGGAACGCGCGCGTGACGCTGGAACAGGTGGGCCAGGGCCAGCCGTTCCAGGCGGACGTGACCAGCCCCGCGTACACGTCGATGGCCGAGGCGATGCGTGTGGCGTACCCGGGCGAGGAGATGCAGGCGTCCGGGATGGGCGGCTCCATCCCGCTGTGCAACACGCTCGCCGCGCTGTACCCGAAGGCGGAGATCCTGCTGATCGGGCTCAGCGAGCCGGAGGCGCAGATCCACGCGGTGAACGAGAGCGTGTCCCCCGAGGAACTGGAGCGGCTGTCGGTCGCCGAGGCGCTGTTCCTGGTGAACTACGCCGAGTCCAAGCGGGGTTGACCGGCTGCCGGCTGGCCGATTCCGCGCTCGGCGAAGATCGCGGGCAGCGTAGTTCCGGGCGGCGGGCGTACCCCTGTGCGTACGGTCGCCGCATGGACGTCATCCCGGTACTGCCGCAGCTGCACATGTTCCGCTTCCCCATCGGCCAGGCCTACCTGTGGCGCGACGGCGACGAGCTGACGCTCGTCGACGCGGGTCACCGGGACGCCGCGCCACTGATCGAGGAGGCGATCCGGGGGGCGGGGCTCGACCCGGCGGACTTGCGGCGGATCGTGCTGACGCACTGCCACCGCGACCACGTGGGCGCGGCGGGCGAGTTGGCCGCGCGGTACGGGGCCGAGGTGCTGGCGCACCACCTCGACGCCCCGGTCGTACGGGGCGAGGCGCCCGTGCCCGAGCCCGTACTGCTGGACTGGGAGATCCCGCTGTACGAGCACGGGCTCACGGTGCCGCCCGCGCCGCCGACCCGGGTGGACCGGGAGCTGGCGGACGGCGACGTGCTCGACTTCGGCGGCGGCGCGCGCGTGGTCCACTCCCCCGGTCACACCGACGGCTCGATCGGCCTCCATCTGCCGCATCACGGGGTGCTGTTCACGGGGGACTGCGTGGCGGGGGTCGGGCAGGTGATGCTGGGGGTCTTCAACGTGGACCGGGCGGCGGCACAGGTGTCGATGCGCCGGCTGGCCTCGCTCGCCCCGTCGACGGTCTGCTTCGGCCACGGCGACCCGCTGACCCACGACGCCGCAGCGGCGCTGCTCGACGCGGCGGAGGCGTCAGCCGACGGGGATGCCGGCCTCTAGGTTGAGCACGGTGCCGCGTTCGCGGGCGCGCAGCGCCCAGCGCAGGCGTTCGTAGCGGGCGGGCGGCAGCAGGTGCGCGGCCTCCTGCTCGCCCACGAACCGCCAGTCGCGCAGCTCCGGGCCGGGCAGGCGTATGCGTCCCGCGTCGCCGTCCTCGAGCCGGCCGCCGTCGAACAGGAGCCGCAGTCCGCCGAAGCTCGGCGCCCGTGGGGCCTCCCAGTCGACGACGAGCAGCCGTGGGACATCGGCCAGTTCGAGGCCGAGTTCCTCCGCGACCTCCCGTACCCCCGCGCGGGCCGGCGGCTCCCCCCGCTCGACGACGCCGCCGGGGAACTCCCATCCGGGTTTGTACGTCGGGTCGACGAGCAGGACCCGGTCCTGGTCGTCGAAGAGCAGCACGCCCGCGGCGACGGTCTCGGCGGTGGGTTCGGGTGTCTGGACGATGTCGCAGGCGGCCGCGGCTCCGGACCGTACGGCCGCGGTGATCCGGCGGGCCGTCTCGTGCGGGTCGATACGGCTCGTGTCGATCACGTGCGCGTCGGCGGTGATCCAGCCGAGCGCGGCGCGATACGGCTCGATGTGGTCGTACGACCACTGCCTGACGCGCTGGTCGCCGTCCGGGGTCCCGTGCACGGACCGGCCCGCGATCCGTGCGCGCAGGATCGTTTCATCCGGGCGCAACAGCACATGGCGGACGGGGATGCGCCGCGCGGCGAGCCCGCCGAACACCTCGTCGCGGTAGTCCTGGCGCAGCAGGGTCATCGGCACGACCAGCACCCCGCCCAACTCGGCGAGGAGCGCGGCCGCGGTGTCCACGACGAGCCGCCGCCAGATGGGGAGGTCCTGGAAGTCCCCGACGTCGTCGAGCCGCTTCTGCGGCAGCACGTACCGCAGGCCCGCGCCGACGAGTTCGGGGTCGAACAGGGTGCTGTTGGGGATCAGATCGATCAGTTCGCGTGCGGCAGTCGTCTTGCCCGCTCCGAACGCACCGTTGATCCAGACGATCACGGGTCCCCCTCTTCCGTTGCCCACAGTGGCTTGCCCGCATCACCCTGCCACGGAAACCCCCGGCCGGAACGGGTTGGCCGATCGGGGGCGGAACTGTGGCCGGGCCGTTGCCCGTGACACCTGCCTGCGGCCGTCGTTGGAGCGGGAGAGAGGAGGGGGTGCGCGATGCGCCGCACTGTTCTGGAGAAGTTTCCGGCGGGAGATCCGCGCGGCAGCTGGGCCGCCGAGGAGTACGCCCGGCACCGGCGGGACGAGGGGCTGGCGGCGGAGGTGGTGATGGACCTGGAGTCGGACGCGTTCCTGGTGGTGGTCCCTCAACAAGCCCACGCCGACCGCGCCTGGTGAGCCCGGGGGGGGCGTGGCGCCCCCCGGTGCCCCTGCCCGGGGGTGCTCCCGGGGTGCCCCTGTCCGGGGGTGGTGCCGGGGGCCGGGGCCTCCGGAGTGGGGTACCCGGACTGCTTTCCAGCTACCGGACGTTGCGGTAACTCACGACGCCTTACGTCCGGGCACCCCTCTTTTCCGACCCCGACCCCTGCCCCGGTACGGCAGTACCGGTTGGTGGTCGTCCCCCGGGACGGCATCGCCGCCCGTCGGGGGCAAGTGCGGGCGGCTGCCCACTCACAGCCACCACAAGGGTTCGAGCCAGGGGTAGGGACGCGCAGGGGTCGTGTTCGGGACGTAAGGCGTCGTGAGATACCGCAACGCAAGTTCGTGAAAGCAGTCCCGAATGCGAGCCCCGGAGCGGCCCGACGCTGCCGTCACGGACCGGGCCCAGCCCGGAAAGCCCGGCGCGGGAGGGGGCGTCACGCGCACGGGGTCGGCCACGCCCGAGAAGCCTGGCCCGCCCAAGGGGCGCTACGCGCACGGGCGCCGCGGCCCCCGGAAGGCGTAACCCGGTTCGCCGCCCGCCCGAGGGCCACGCGCACGGAACGGGCCACGCCCGAGAAGCGCGGCCCCGTCACAAGGGCGTGACGCGCACGGGTGCCGCGACCCCGGGGGCGTAACCCGGTTCGCCGCCCGCCCAAGGGCCCAGCGTCGCCGCTGCCGCCGCGCCCACGAGGCCGGCGTCCGTGCCCATCCGCGCGGGCGCGACCTTCAGGCGCCGCACGAACGACAGGGTCGCGTAGTCGCGCAGCGCACGCCGCAGCGGCGTGAACAGCACGTCCCCCGCGCCCGCGACCCCGCCGCCGATCACGGCGACGTCGATCTCGACGAGCGTCGCCGTCGCGGCGATCCCCGCGGCGAGTGCCTGGGCGGCGCGCTCGAAGGAGGCGGTCGCGACCGGGTCGCCCGCGCCCGCCGCCTCGGCGACGGCCGCGGCCGTCGCGTCGCCGTCGGCACCGGGGCGCCAGCCGTTCTCCACGGCCCGGCGGGCGATGTTGGGGCCGCTGGCGATCCGCTCCACACAGCCGCGTGCCCCGCAGGGGCAGGCGTCACCGTCCAGGTCGACGCTGATGTGGCCGATGTGGCCGGCATTGCCGGTGGGGCCCGCGTGGAGCCGGCCGTTCAGCACCAGACCGCCGCCGACGCCCGTCGAGACGACCATGCACAGCGCGTTGTCGTATCCGCGGGCCGCGCCCAGCCAGTGCTCGGCCGCCGTCATCGCGACGCCGTCGCCGACGAGCTCGACGGGCAGGCCGCCAACAGCCCGTGACACCCGCTCGACCAGCGGGAAGTCCCGCCAGCCGGGGACGTTGACCGGGCTGACCGTACCGGCCGAGCGGTCCACCGGCCCCGCGCTGCCAATGCCCACCGCCCGCACGCCGGGCCACAGCGGCGACGCCGTCAGCTCGGCGAGGACGCCCTCCACCGCGTGTATCACCGCGTCACCGCTCTCCTGGGCCGGCGTGGGCCGCTGCGTACGCAGCAGAAGAGCACCACCCCCGTCCACCAACGCGCCGGCGATCTTGGTACCGCCGATGTCGAGAGCGGCGACGAGGCTGGTATGCATCGGTGTGCGATCCCCCGGGGAGACTGTCGGACCTGCGGCTTCGGGGACAAGTCTCCATTGCCCTGACAACGTTGTCCAGGCCCTATGCCCGACGCCACACCATCCCATACCATCGAACGTGACCGTCTGCCTCCGACAGAAAGCTCACCGTGGCCGATACGACTCGCCCCCCGCAGTTGCCGGGAAGCACCCGAGGTCCCGAGCCCCGCTACGGAAATCGGCCGACGATGAAGGATGTGGCGGCGCGCGCGGGAGTGGGTCTCAAGACCGTCTCGCGGGTGGTCAACGGCGAGCCGGGCGTCACACCCGACACCGAGCGGCGGGTGCAGGAGGCCATCGAGTCGCTGGGCTTCCGCCGCAACGACAGTGCGCGGGTGCTCCGGAAGGGCCGCACCGCGTCCATCGGCCTGGTGCTCGAGGACCTCGCCGACCCGTTCTACGGGCCGCTCAGCCGGGCCGTGGAAGAGGTCGCCCGGGCGCACGGCGCCCTGCTGATCAACGGGTCCAGTGCCGAGGACCCCGACCGCGAGCAGGAGCTGGCGCTCGCCCTGTGCGCACGCCGGGTGGACGGGCTCATCGTGATCCCCGCCGGTCACGACCACCGCTACCTGGAGCCGGAGATGAAGGCGGGCGTGGCCACGGTGTTCGTGGACCGTCCGGCCGGCCGGATCGAGGCGGACACGGTGATGTCCGACAGCTTCGGCGGGGCACGCGCGGGCGTGGCGCATCTGATCGCGCACGGCCACCGGCGCATCGCCTTCATCGGCGACCAGCCGCGTATCCACACCGCGGTCGAGCGCCTGCGCGGCTATCGCGCGGCGATGGAGGACGCAGGCCTGGAGATCGACGACTCCTGGGTCTCGCTGGGCTCCACGGCGCCGGAGCGCGTCCAGGAGGCGGTGACCTCGATCCTGGAGGCTATCGAGCCGGTCACCGCGATCTTCGCGGGCAACAACCGCGTCACGGTGACCGTCGTCCGGCTCCTCGCCGGACGCGAGGAGCCGGTCGCGCTGGTCGGCTTCGACGACATCGAGCTCGCCGACCTGCTCGGCATCACGGTCATAGCCCAGGACGCGGCCTCGCTGGGCCGTACGGCGGCGGAGCGGCTGTTCCGCAGACTGGACGGAGTGAACGAGGAGCCGGCGCAGGTGATGCTGGACACCGTCCTGATCCCGCGCGGCTCGGGGGAGATCCTCCCGCCGTCCTGACCCCGCGGCCGCCGGGGCGTGTCCCCCGCCGTCCTGACGCCGCGTGGCCGGTGCGGCAGCCCGCCGCCGTCCTGACGCCGTGTGGCCGGTGCGGCACCCCGCCGCCGTCCTGATTCCCGCGGCCGGAGCGTGTCCCCTGCCGTCCTGACCCCGCGCGGGCGGAGAGTAGTCCCCCCCCGCCGTCCTGACCCCGCCGCAGCCGGGGCGGCAGCCCCCCGATGTCCTGATCCCGGCGGTGCCGGGACCAGGCGCCCGGCTCAGCAGCCGGCCGACCCGGCACCGGAGCGTCGTTGTCGCCGCCCGGACGTAGACCGCGCCGCGCCTGGTCCGTTGCCGGCTGTTACTCGGCCGTGGCCGTCAACTCCCCGCGCCGGGGCGCCGCGAAGCCGTCGAGGTCGGCGCGCGTGAGGCCGGTCAGCCGGGCCACCTCGGCGGTGTCCAGGGCGCCGCAGTCGATGCCGCGCAGCAGGTAGGAGCTGAGGGCCTTGGCGGTCGCGGGCTCGTCCATGACGTCGCCGCCCGCGTGGGTGGCGTAGGCAGACAGGCGCGCCGCGGCCTGCTCGAAGCCCTCGCGGTAGAAGGCGAAGACGGCGGCGTAGCGGGTGGGCAGGTGGCCGGGGTGCATGTCCCAGCCCTGGTAGTACGCGCGGGCAAGGGCGCGGCGGGTGAGGCCGTAGTGCAGCCGCCAGGCGTCGTGGACCTTCTCGGTGGAGCCGACGGGCAGGACGTTGGTGGAGCCGTCGGACACCCGTACGCCCGTGCCGGCCGCGGCGACCTGCATGACGGCCTTGGCGTGGTCGGCCGCGGGGTGGTCGCTGGCCTGGTGGGCGGCGCTGACGCCGAGGCAGGCGCTGTAGTCGAAGGTGCCGTAGTGCAGGCCGGTGGCGCGGCCCTCGGCGGCGTCGATCATGCGCGCGACGGTGGCGGTACCGTCGGGGCCGAGGATGGACTGGCTGGTCTCGATCTGGATCTCGAAGCCGATGCGGCCGCTGTCCAGGCCGCGGGCCCTCTCGAACTCCTCGACGAGCCGCACCATCGCGGACACCTGCTCGGTGTACGTGACCTTGGGCAGGGTGAGGACGAGCCCGTCCGGCAGGCCGCCGGCCTCCATCAGGCCGGTGAGGAAGATGTCGAGGGTGCGGATGCCCCGGTCGCGTACGGCGGCCTCCATGCACTTCATACGGATGCCCATGTACGGCGCGGCGGTGCCCTGTGCGTACGCCTCCGCGATGAGCCGGGCGGCGCGTGCGGCGTCGGCGTCCTCGTCGCGGCCCGCGTAGCCGTCCTCGAAGTCGACGCGCAGGTCCTCGACCGGCTCGCGCTCCAGCTTGGCGCGTACCCGCGTGTACACGGGCTCGGCCAGTTCGTCGCTCAGGCCGAGGACGCGTGCGAGCGTGGCGGCGTCGGGGGCGTGCTCGTCGAGTGCCGCGAGGGCGGCGTCGCCCCAGGTGCGGATGGTGTCGGCGGCGAAGACGTCGCCGGGGACGTAGACGGTGTGGACGGGCTGGCGGGTGCCGGGGTCTCCCGGGTACCGGCGGGCGAGCTCCGCGTCGACCGTCGCCAGGGAGGCGCTGATGCCCTCGCTGACCGCGCCGGCGAGGCTCGTCGCCACCTTCTCCTGCTGACCCATTCCCACACCCTCCGCAGATCCCTGTGTCCGTGTTTCCGCTACACGGAATCAACATTCTGTTGAACGAAGTTAACGGGAGCTCGTGATCTGCGTCAATGGTCCGCCACAACCGGCAGGGGCCGCGCGGTGAAGATCACCACGCGGCCCCTGCCGGACGAAATGCGGTCAGCCCTTGCGGGACTTGACCTCGTCGGTCAGCTGCGGCACGACGTCGAACAGGTCGCCGACCACGCCGTAGTCGACCAGGTCGAAGATCGGGGCCTCGGCGTCCTTGTTGATCGCCACGATCGTCTTCGAGGTCTGCATACCGGCCCGGTGCTGGATCGCACCCGAGATGCCGGAGGCGATGTACAGCTGCGGGGAGACCGACTTGCCGGTCTGGCCGACCTGGTTGGTGTGCGGGTACCAGCCGGCGTCCACCGCGGCACGCGAGGCACCGACCGCCGCGCCGAGCGAGTCGGCCAGCGCCTCGATGATCGCGAAGTTCTCCGCGCCGTTGACACCACGGCCACCGGAGACCACGATCGCGGCCTCGGTCAGCTCCGGACGGCCCGTCGACTCACGCGGCGTACGGGAGACGACCTTGGTGCCGGTGGCCTTCTCCGAGAACGACACCGACAGCGCCTCGACCGCGCCGGCGGCCGGGGCGGCCTCCACGGCGGCCGAGTTCGGCTTGACCGTGATGACCGGGGTGCCCTTGGAGACACGGGACTTGGTGGTGAACGAGGCGGCGAACGCCGACTGCGTCGCGACCGGACCCTCTTCGCCGGCCTCCAGGTCGACGGCGTCGGTGATGATGCCGGAGCCGATGCGGACCGCGAGGCGGGCCGCGATCTCCTTGCCCTCGGCGGAGGACGGGACGAGCACGGCGGCCGGGGAGACGGCGTCGTACGCGGCCTGCAGCGCGTCCACCTTCGGGACGACCAGGTACTCGGCGAACTCGGGCGCGTCGGCGGTCAGGACACGGGTCGCGCCGTGCTCGGCGAGCGCGGCGGCGGTGTTCTCGGCACCGGAGCCGAGGGCGACGGCGACGGGCTCGCCGATGCGGCGGGCCAGCGTCAGCAGCTCCAGGGTGGGCTTGCGGACGGCACCGTCCACGTGGTCGACGTAGACGAGAACTTCAGCCATGGGACTTCTTCTCTCCTGCTTGCGAAGTGTGAGGGGGCAGTGGGGGCCGAAGCCTTAGATGAACTTCTGGCTCGCGAGGAACTCCGCGAGCTGCTTGCCGCCCTCGCCCTCGTCCTTGACGATCGTGCCCGCGGTACGGGCCGGACGCTCGGTGGCCGAGTCGACCTTGGTCCAGGCGCCCTCGAGGCCGACCTCGTCGGCGTCGATCTCCAGATCCTCCAGGTCCCAGGACTCCACCGGCTTCTTCTTGGCGGCCATGATGCCCTTGAAGGACGGGTAACGCGCCTCGCCCGACTGGTCCGTCACCGACACGACGGCCGGCAGGGACGCCTCGAGCTGCTCGGAGGCGGTGTCGCCGTCACGGCGGCCGGTCACCTTGCCGTCCTCGACCGAGACCTCGGAGAGCAGCGTGACCTGCGGGACGCCCAGACGCTCGGCAAGGATCGCCGGAACGACACCCATGGTGCCGTCGGTGGAGGCCATGCCGGAGATGACCAGGTCGTAGCCGGCCTTCTCGATCGCCTTGGTTAGCACCAGCGAGGTGCCGATCACGTCGGTGCCGTGCAGGTCGTCGTCCTCCACGTGGATCGCCTTGTCGGCGCCCATCGACAGGGCCTTGCGCAGCGCGTCCTTGGCGTCCTCGGGGCCGACGGTCAGCACGGTGACCTCGGCGTCGTCGGCGTCCTCCGCGATCTGCAGCGCCTGCTCGACCGCGTACTCATCCAGCTCCGACAGCAGGCCGTCGACGTCGTCGCGGTCGACGGTCAGGTCATCGGCGAAGTGCCGGTCGCCGGTGGCGTCGGGCACGTACTTCACACAGACAACGATCCTCAGGCTCACGCCGGCTCTCCTACTGCATCGTCTCTACTGGACTGCCTTGTGAACGCAGCATAGGCGTCCGATGGGGCGGATCCCGGTCGGGGCGGGCCGCGCTCCGATCGAAATATTACTCGTCAGTACACTCAGGTTGTTCCCGCTAAGCAAGCGCTTTGAACTGTGACCTTGACAACGGCGTGCCAGGTCAGTCGCGCAGCGCCGTGAAGCGGCCCTGGTGGTACAGCAGCGGACGCCCGCCGCCGGCCGGGTCCCCGGTCGCGACCTCGGCGATCACGAGGCGATGGTCTCCCGCCGGCACGCGTGCCACCACCCGGGCGACCAGCCACGCCACCACTCCGTCAAGGACGGGCACACCCTCGGGGCCGGGGCGCCAGCGGGTGGGCGGGGCGAAACGGTCGGCGCCGCTGCGGGCGAAGGTCGCGGCCAGCTCCTGCTGGTGCTCGCCGAGTATGTGGACGCCGACGTACTCCGCCTCGGCGACCGCCGGCCAGCTGGAGGACGCGGTGCCCACGCCGAAGGAGACCAGCGGCGGATCGGCGGCCACGGAGGTGAGCGAGGTGGCGGTGAAGCCGACGGGACGTTCCCCCTGGGCGGTGATCACCGCGACACCGGCGGCGTGCTGGCGGAAGACGGACTTCAGCAGGTCACCGGTGTCGGGAGAGGCGGCAGGCAGGCCGGCCGGCGACTGCTGCGGGCTCACCAGGCCGACAGCGGACCCGCTCCGGGGAGCGGCGAGCGCGGAGGTCAGGGGTGAGGTGCCGAGATCGGTCGTGGCCGTCATCGAGGGTTCCTTCTGCATGGGTGCGAACTAGGCGGCTGAGGCGTCGACGTCAGCCGGACAGCGCGCGCTCGCATGACGGACGAGGTCCACATGGACCCGCCCGAAGAGAAGGAGTACTGGAGGCACAGACGCCAGCCTGACGACCGTTGCCCTGTGCAGTCAAGTGCGCACGGAATTGTGCGACCGGGCTCACGGCGCGTCACACGCCCTTCCAAGCGCGGCGATGACGTCGGCCTTGCGGGGTGCTCCGGAGGCCCGGGTGACGACACGCCCGGCGGCGTCGAGCACGAGGACGGTGGGCGTCTTGCGGATGTCCAGGTCCCGCACGAGTTCGAGCCGTTCCTCGGCGTCGATCTCGACGTGCACGACACCGTCGACCATGCCCGCGACGTCGGACAGCGTGCGGCGTGTGGCGCGGCAGGGCTGGCAGAAGGCGGTCGAGAACTGGACCAGCGTCGCCCGCCGTCCGAGACCGGCTCCCAGCTCCGCCGCACCGAGCCGTCGTTCCGGGTCCTGAGGGCGCACTTCGGTTCTCCTCCGTCGAGTCGTCACCCGCTGTGCAGCGTGCACAGGGGGACCATCATTCCCGGTGAACGGGCGGCCACAGGGATCTCGACGTGATGAGAATCTCGCCCGTACCGGGCCCCAGGGCTGGTCAGCACGCCACACATGGGGCACGATCGCCCCAATGCCGAAAACCTACGGCTGCGTAACTTCTACCGGGAGAACCCTCCCCGGGCATGACGAAAGGGTCCTCCCCAGATGGCAGAGCTCGTCTATCGGCCGGTCATCGGTGCCGCCCTCACGATGTTCAAGGCGCTCGACCTGAAGATCGACACTCAGGGATCCGAGAACATTCCGCGTTCTGGGGGTGCCGTCCTGGTCAGCAACCACATCAGCTACCTGGACTTCATCTTCACCGGTCTCGCCGCGCTGCCGCAGAAGCGTCTGGTCCGCTTCATGGCCAAGGACTCCGTCTTCCGCCACAAGGTGTCCGGACCGCTGATGCGCGGCATGAAGCACATCCCGGTGGACCGCAAGCAGGGTGAGGCGGCCTACGCGCACGCGCTGGACTCGCTGCGCTCGGGCGAGGTCGTGGGCGTCTTCCCGGAGGCGACGATCTCCCAGTCGTTCACGCTGAAGTCCTTCAAGTCGGGTGCCGTACGCCTGGCGCAGGAGGCCGGCGTGCCGCTGATCCCGGTGGCGCTGTGGGGTACGCAGCGACTGTGGACCAAGGGCCGTCCGCGGAACTTCAAGCGCGCGCACATCCCGGTGACGATCCGGGTCGGCGAGCCCATGGAGGCGCCGACGGACCAGTACGCGGGCGCCCTCACGCGGCGGCTGCGCGAGCGCGTGCAGGAGCTGCTGGAGGCCGCCCAGCGCGCGTACCCGGTACGCCCCCGGGACGCGAGCGACACCTGGTGGGTCCCCGCCCACCTCGGCGGCACCGCACCGACACCCGCCGAGGTCCGCGAGGCCCACTGAGGCCCTTCCTGATCGCGTTGGTCCGGCCGAGCGTTCAGGGCCTGCCGATCGGTTCCCTGCCCCCCGGGCACAGGAACGCGGCCGACCGGAAGCCCATGCTTCTCCGGTCGGCCGCGTCCGTGTGCACACAGCCGGGTCAGCGGGCCATCTCTTCCTTCAGCGCCTGGACGAACGTGTCGACGTCGTCCTCGGTGGTGTCGAAGGAGCACATCCAGCGGACGTCGCCCGCCGCCTCGTCCCAGAAGTAGAACCGGAAGCGCTCCTGGAGACGCCGGGTCACGTCCTGTGGGAGCCGCGCGAAGACGGCGTTGGCCTCGACGGCGTAGAGGATCTCCACGCCGTCGACCGTGCGCACACCCGCGGCGAGCCGCTGCGCCATCTCGTTGGAGTGACGGGCGTTGCGCAGCCACAGGTCCTTGGCGAGCAGCGCCTCCAGTTGCACGGAGACGAACCGCATCTTGGAGGCCAGCTGCATCGACATCTTGCGCAGGTGCTTCATGTGGCTGACCGCGTCCGGGTTGAGGACGACGACCGCCTCGCCGAAGAGCATGCCGTTCTTCGTGCCGCCGAAGGTGAGCACGTCGACGCCGACCGCGTTGGTGAAGGTCCGCATCGGGACGTCCAGCGAGGCGGCCGCGTTGGCTATCCGCGCGCCGTCGAGGTGGACCTTCATGCCGAGGCCGTGGGCGTGCTCGACGACGGCGCGGATCTCCTCCACCGTGTACACGGTGCCCAGTTCGGTGTTCTGGGTGATCGAGACGACCTGGGGCATCGCCCGGTGCTCGTCCTCCCAGCCCCAGGCCTGCCGGTCGATCAGCTCGGGGGTGAGCTTGCCGTCCGGCGTCGCCACGGTGAGCAGCTTGAGCCCGCCCATCCGCTCCGGGGCCCCGCCCTCGTCCACGTTGATGTGCGCGGTCTCCGCGCAGACCACCGCGCCCCAGCGGTCGGTGAGCGCCTGGAGGGCGGTCACATTGGCGCCGGTGCCGTTGAACACGGGGAACGCCTCGGCAGTCGGCCCGAAGTGGCTGTGCATGACCCGCTGGAGGTGCTCGGTGTACTGGTCCTCACCGTAGGCGACCTGGTGGCCGCCGTTGGCGAGCGCGAGGGCCGCGAGCACCTCCGGGTGGGCACCCGCGTAGTTGTCACTGGCGAACCCGCGGACGGACGGGTCGTGGTGACGACGGGCGTCGGTCTTCAGGGTTTGGGGGTCAGCCACAGACGCTGTCCATTCAGTTCCTCGGCGGGCCGGTCCCAGACTCCGGCGATGGCGTCTGCCAGCTCCGTCACGTCGGTGAAGCCCGCGAACTTCGCATTCGGGCGCTCGGCGCGCATGGCGTCGTGCACCAGTGCCTTGACGATCAGGATGGCAGCCGCTGCCGCCGGTCCCTGATCGCCCCCCGCCTTGCGGAAGGAGTCGGCGACGGCGAGCGTCCACGCCTCGGCGGCGGCCTTGGCGGCGGCGTAGGCGGCGTTGCCGGCGGTGGGCTTGGTGGCTCCCGCGGCGCTGATGAGCACGTAGCGGCCGCGGTCGCTGCGCAGCAGTGCGTCGTGGAAGGCGAGCGAGGTGTGCTGGACCGTGCGGATCAGCAGCTTCTCCAGCAGGGCCCAGTCGGCCGGGTCGCTGTCGGTGAAGCCGGCGCTGCCGCGCCAGCCGCCGACGAGGTGCACCAGCCCGTCGACGCGGCCGAACTCCTTCTCGGTCTTGCCGGCCCATTCCTTGGCGGCGTTCAGGTCGAGCAGGTCGACGGTGTCGCCGATGACCGTCGCGCCGCCGTGCGCGTACCGCGCGGCGTCGACGGCCTGGGCGAGACGCTCGGCGTCGGCGTCGGAGGCGACGACGGTCGCGCCGGCCTCGGCCAGCCTCAGCAGAGTGGCCCGTCCGGCGGGGCCGGCCGCACCGGCCACCGCCACGACCGCGCCTTCGAGCGCGCCGTTGCCGTTCCCGTTCATGGTGGTCGCCTCCTGGATGCGAGAGCTCACGCGGCCGCTCCGGCCGAAGCAGCGGTGATCCCCTTGGTGGAGGCGATCACGTTCTTCAGCTTCTTGGAGAGCGCCTCATAGAACATGCTCAGCGGAAACTCGTCCGGAAGCACGTCGTCCACCAGTTTGCGCGGCGGCTGGGACAGGTCGAGGGCCTCGGGGCCCTTGGCCCAGCGGGAGCCCGGGTGCGGGGGGAGGTAGGTGGAGACCAGCTCGTAGGCGGCGAACCAGTGGACCAGCTTCGGGCGGTCGATGCCGTCGCGGTAGAGCTTCTCGATCTCGGCGCACAGCTGGTTGGTGACCTGCGGCGCCCGCTCCCAGTCGATCTTCAGGGTGTTGTCGGTCCAGCGCACCACGTCGTGCTTGTGGAGGTACGCGAAGAGGAGCTGGCCGCCGAGGCCGTCGTAGTTGCGCGTCCGGTCGCCGGAGACGGGGAAGCGGAACATGCGGTCGAAGAGGACGGCGTACTGGACGTCGCGGCCGTGCTGGTTGCCCTCGGCCTCCAGCTTGACGGCCTCCTTGAACGCGGTGAGGTCACAGCGCAGTTCCTCCAGGCCGTACATCCAGAACGGCTGGCGCTGCTTGATCATGAACGGGTCGAACGGCAGGTCGCCGTGGCTGTGTGTGCGGTCGTGCACCATGTCCCACAGGACGAACGCCTGCTCGCAGCGCTTCTGGTCGCCGACCATCTCGCGGATGTCGTCCGGCAGCTCCAGCCCGAGGATGCGCACGGCCTCCTCGGTCACGGCGCGGAAGCGCGCGGCCTCGCGGTCGCAGAAGATGCCGCCCCAGGTGAAGCGCTCGGGGGCCTCGCGGACGGCGATGGTCTCCGGGAAGAGGACGGCCGAGTTGGTGTCGTACCCGGCGGTGAAGTCCTCGAAGGTGATGCCGCAGAAGAGAGGGTTGTCGTAGCGGGTGCGCTCCAGCTCGGCGAGCCACTCGGGCCAGACCATGCGCAGGACCACCGCCTCGAGGTTGCGGTCCGGGTTGCCGTTCTGCGTGTACATCGGGAACACGACGAGGTGCTGCAGTCCGTCCTCGCGGGCGGCGGCCGGGTGGAAGGCGAGCAGCGAGTCCAGGAAGTCCGGGACGGTGAAGCCGTCCTTCGCCCACTTGCGCAGGTCGGCGACGAGGGCCCGGTGGTAGGCCTCGTCGTGCGGGAGCAGCGGGGAGAGGTCCTCCACCGCGCCGACGACGCGCTCGACGGCGGCCTCGGCGTCGGAGGGGGCGGGGGCACCTTCTGCGTCGAAGTCGATGGAGCCGTCCTTGGACTGCCAGGGGCGGATCTCCTCGACGGCATTCTTGAGCACCGGCCAGCTCGGGTGGTCGACCACCCGCCCGGCGTGAGATATGCCCTTCTCGGCCATGTCCTGCACAAGAATTTCCGTCATGTCACTTCCTTCACGGGAGAACCTCGCGTCAAGACACCGTATAGGTCGGGCGTTCCTCCATACAAGAGGAGGCATAGGAAATTATCCTGCGCTACCCCCGTGATCGCAGAAGTTTTTACGGTGAGCGGCAGTCGTTACGGACAGTCCGCGACTTCCCCGGACGCGCGGCCGAGCAGCTTCCGGACACCCCGCGCGAGAACGGTCCCCTGTGCCGGAGGGGCCGTTAGGCTGCCTCCTTACCGCGTGCGCCCCCACCGCGTGGACGAGCGGGGGCCGGGCCGCGGGAGCCGCCGTCGACGGAAGCGAGAAAATCTTGACTTTCCTCACCATCGGTCATCGCGGGGTCATGGGCGTCGAGCCGGAGAACACCCTGCGCTCCTTCGTCCGCGCCGAGCAGTGCGGCATGGACGCCATCGAACTGGACCTGCATCTGACCAAGGACGGCGCGCTGGCCGTCATGCACGACGCCGATGTGGACCGCACGACCGACGGGAACGGCCCCATCGCCGAGAAGACCCTCGCAGAGCTGCGTCAGCTCGACGCGGGCATGGGCGAGCGCGTGCCCGTCTTCGAGGAGGTGCTCGACGCGGTGCGCTCGCCGCTGCAGGCGGAGATCAAGGATGTTGCGGCGGCGCGTGCGCTGGCCGAGGTGATGCACCGCCGCGACCTGGTGCCCCGGGTGGAGGTCTCCTCCTTCCACGACGACGCCGTCGCGGAGATCGCCTCGCTGGTGCCGGGCGTGCGTACGGTGCTGATCGCCAGCCGGTGGGAAGCGGACATCGTGGACCGGGCGAAGGCGGTGGGCGCCGCGTCGCTCGCGCTGAACATCCGCAGGCTCACACTGGAGACCGTCGAGCGCGCCCGCGGTGCGGGGCTGGGAGTGATCGGCTGGGTGGTCAACACCCAGGAGCACCTGCGGCTGGTGCGCGCCCTTGAACTGGACGGCGCGACCACCGACTTCCCCGAGATCCGCCGCACCGGGCGGTTCACCGCGTGAGGAAGCGGGCGGTCCGCCACGTGAGGAAGCGGGCGGTCCACCGTGTGAGGGAGCCGGCTCCGGTCAGCCGGTGAGGTCCTTCACCAGCAGCTCGAAGACCAGGTCGTCGCGCTGCGGGATGCCGAACCGCTCGTCGCCGTACGGGAACGGGCTCAGCTGTCCCGTACGGCGGTAGCCGCGGCGTTCGTACCAGGCGATCAGCTCCTCGCGGAGGCTGATCACCGTCATGTGCATCTCCCGCACGCCCCAGGTCTCGCGCACGCTGCGCTCCGCCTCCGCGATCACCCTGCGGCCGAGGCCGCCGCCCTGGAGGGCGGGTCGCACCGCGAACATGCCGAAGTAGGCGGCGTCGCCGCGGTGTTCGAGCTGGCAGCAGGCGATCGGCTCGCCGTCGCGCTCGACGACCATGAGCCGGCTGCCGGGCGCGGTGATCACCGCCAGCACGCCCTCGGGGTCCGTGCGCCGGCCGTGCAGGAGGTCGGCCTCGGTGGTCCAGCCCGCGCGGCTGCTGTCGCCGCGGTACGCCGACTCGATCAGCGGGACGAGCACCGGGACGTCGACCGCCACCGCGTCGCGGTAGGTGAGCTCGCCGGAAGCGCGGGGCGGTGCGGTGTCCATGGGCGGCTCCGTTTCGACCGGGTGCCGGGCACCGTGGGGCGCCGGAGGCACGGGGGGGTACGCGTGGCACGAGGGTAACGCGGCCCCCGGCGGCCGATGGGGGCCGGTCGCCCCGTGGGCTCCACCGTCCGCGCCCCTGACGCGCTCCCTTGTACTCCCGTGCGCTCGCGTGCGTCCTGTGCCGGCGGGCATGCCTCCTTCGACGCCGTCGAAGGGGGAGATGTGCGTGCACGGACCGATGACGTCCGGATGGCTGCTCATGGCGCTGTGCGCCGCGACCGGGGCGTACTGCCTGGTGCGGATGCGCAGTTGCACGGGTGACGCGCGTGAGGAGGCCGGGGGCGAGGCGCTGATGGGCTTCGGCATGGCGGCGATGGCCGTGCCGGCGGCCGTGCTCACGCTCCCGTCCTGGCACTGGGTGGTGTACGCCGCGGTGTTCGGCGTCGCGGCCCTGCGCGCGATATGGGCCCTGCGTACCGGCAGGCACCACGCGCATCATCTCGTGGCATGTCTGGCGATGGTCTACATGGCGGCGGCGATGGCGGGGCCCGCCGGCCCGCACGCGTCCCACGCCCCCACGGGAGTCCCCGTACTGACGGCTGCGCTTGTCGTCTACTTCGCGGCGTACGTGCTGCGCACCGGCCTGCGCCTCGTGCCGGTCGTGGCTCCCGCCGGAGCACCCGGTCCGGCGGCTTCCGCCCGGGGCGCCCCGCCGGAACTGGCGCCGGCCTGCAGAGTCGCGATGGGCATGGCGATGCTGGCGATGCTTCTGACGCTGTGAGCGGACTCGGGCGGTCCGCCCGTTCAAACCGTGGCGTACGTCACTTGACGCGCTGGGCCATACCGGCAGGTAGCCCGCGCTCATAGGCTGGATTCCATGATGGTCTCGCTCGCGCTGCTTCTGCTCGGCGTACTGGCCGCCGTTGTCGCCCCACGCCTGGTGTCACGCGGCGACTGGGCGGAGCGCGAGCCCGTCGTCGCTCTGTGGGTGTGGCAGTGCGTGGTCGCCGCCGTGCTCCTCTCGTTCGCCCTGTCCATGGTCCTGAGCGCGGCCGCGGCCTGGCAGCTGGTCCGCGGCCATGTCTTCGCCCCGGCACCCCACGGCGTCGTCGAGGCCTACGCACTGCGGGCGAACGAGCCCTGGTCCGCGGTGCTGGCGGTCCTGCTCGCCTGCGGCGGGCTGTGGACCGCGACGATGCTCACGCGGGAGGTACTGCGGGCCCACGCGCGGCGCCGTCGGCGGCACCGGGAGCTTCTGGTGCGCTCGCCCCTGCTGCCCGGCGAGGAGCCGGGCGACGAGCCGCTGGTGGTCCTGGAGGGCGAGCGGCCGGACGCCTGGTGGCTGCCGGGCGCGGCTCCCCAACTGGTCGTCACCACAGCTGCGTTGCGCAGGCTGAAGGGCCGTCAGCTGGATGCCGTGCTGGCGCACGAGCAGGGACACGCCCGGGCCCGGCACGACTGGCTGCTGCACTGTTCCGCCGCACTGGCCAACGGGTTCCCGCAGATCCCGGTGTTCGCGGCGTTCCGCGACGAGATGCACCGGCTGGTCGAGCTGGCCGCGGACGACGTCGCCTCGCGGCGGTACGGCCGGCTGACGATCGCCCTGGCCCTGGTCGAACTGAACGAGGAACGCGGGGTCTTCGGCCCCTGCCCGACGCCCGGCGCGGAGCTCCCCCAGCGGGTGAACCGGCTGCTGAGCCCCGTGCCGCGGTTCACCGCCGGCCGACGGCTTCAACTGACGGCGGCCGCGGCGCTGGTGCCCGTCGTTCCGCTGCTCGTGGCATTCGTCCCGGGCCTGCGCGCGCTGGGATAGCCGGACCGCCCGTCGGGAGGCCAGGATCGGCGCATGCCCCTCTCGCCCCGACTGAGCCCGGCCCCGTCCCAGGAAGCCCGCCGTCCGGCCCCGCGCGCGACCGCCGCGGCCCGTACGGGCACGGTCTGCGTCGCCCTGTCGGCCGTACTGACCGTGCTGGTGGTCCTGCCCTGGCCCCCGTTACTCGCCTTCGACCGTGACGTCGCGGAGGCGCTGCACAGCACCGCGGTCACCGAGCCCGCACTCACCCGCGTCAACCGGGTGCTGACGGACTGGGTGTGGGACCCGTGGACCATGCGCCTGCTGGCCGCCACGGTGACCGTGTGGCTCTGGGTGCGGCGCGAACGGCTCCTCTCCGTGTGGGTGGCCGCGGCGAGCGCCCTCGGTGCGGCCGTGCAGCAGTCACTGAAGGCGGTGGCGGGCCGGGAACGCCCGCGGTGGCCGGACCCGGTGGACTCGGCGCAGTACGCGGCGTTCCCCTCCGGTCACGCGATGACGGCGGTGGTCACCTGCGGACTGCTGCTGTGGCTGGCCCGGCGGTACGGGGCGTCCGGGCCCACCTGGGCGGCGGGCGTCGCGCTCGCCGTCGTGAGCGTCGCCGGCGTCGGCTTCACCCGCGTGTACCTGGGCGTCCACTGGCCCACCGACGTGGTCGCCGGGTGGCTGCTGGGGGCGGCCGTGGTGGCACTGACGGCGGTCTCCTACGACAGGGCGGTCTTGTCGCGGCGCCGCTGAACCGTGAAGGATCGGCGACATGGCGATCACGGCGGTGCTGTTCGACTTCTCCGGCACGCTGTTCCGCAGCGAGTCGGCCCACGACTGGCTCCGCGCGGTGCTCCGCGAGCGGGGCGCCGCGCTCCCGGAGTCCGAAGCGGACGGCCTCGCACGCCGGTTGGCCGAGGCCGGCGCCCTCCCCGGCGGGCCGCCGCCGCGCCGCCTGCCGGAGCGGCTGGCCGCGCAGTGGGCGCTGCGCGACACGACTCCGGAGCTGCACCGCGTCGTGTACACCGGCCTCGCCCGCGAGGTGGCGCTGCCCGACGAGGGCCTCTACGACGCGCTCTACGACCGCCACAAGACGCCCGCGGCCTGGCGCCCCTACCCGGACGGAGCCGAGGTGCTGCGCGGGCTGCGGGAGCGCGGCGTGGGGGTCGGCGTGGTGAGCAACATCGGGTGGGACCTGCGGCCGGTGTTCCGGGCGCACGGCCTGGACGCATGGGTCGACGCGTACACGCTGTCGTACGAACACGGGGTGCAGAAGCCGGACGTGCGGCTGTTCCGGGCGGCGTGCGAGGCGCTAGGCCGGGACCCGCGCGACGCCCTGATGGTCGGGGACCATCCGCCGGCCGACGGCGGCGCCGCGGACCTCGGGTGCGCGGTGCACTTCGTGGACCACCTGCCGGTGGACGAGCGGCCCGACGGGCTGCGCCCGGTGCTCGAACTGGTCGACCGCGGCCGTCGGCCGGCCGGGCACGTCGAGCGGGACCGCACCGGGCATTCGGTCGGCGACGCGACCGGAGCACACTGAAGACAGCCGACGGAATCGGGTGCGAAGCCACCCGGACCGGACGATCCCCCGCGTCGCCCGGTCCGGGCAGCACATCCGCCGGCCAGCCCCCGCCGGGCCTGGAGGCGGGATGCGCTGAGTATATTGGCTCGGAGCCAGTCAACGCAGGAGTACAGAATGTCCCCGCGGAGCGCAGAGGTCAATGAAGAACTTCGTCGGCGTTCGCGCGAGCGGCTGCTGCAGGCGACGGTGGAGCTGGTCGACGAGCGCGGATTCGAGGCGACGACCCTCGGCGACATCGCCGACCGGGCGGGCTCGGCCCGTGGCCTCGTCTCGTACTACTTCCCCGGCAAGCGCCAGCTGCTCCAGTCCGCGGTGCACCGGCTCATGCACCGCACGCTGGAGGCCGCGCTCGAACGCGAGCCGCGCACCGAGGACGGCCAGGAGCGCCTGGCGCGCGCCATCGACGCGATCCTGGGCCTCGCGGTCGAGCGTCCGCGGCTGATGCGTACGCACATGGCGGGGATCCTGCAGGCGGAGGGATTCGTGCAGTGCCCGGAGCAGCAGCGGCTCGCCGCCCTGCTGCGCGACACGGTGCAACGGTACGGCTCCACCGACGTGGACGCCGACTATCCGCTGCTGCGCGCCCTGCTGATGGGTGCGGTGTTCGCCGTGCTGCTGCCGGGTGCGCCCATGCCTCACGCACGGCTGCGCGCCGAGCTGTTCCAGCGTTACGGGCTGGACTGGGAGCTGGGCGTTCCGCCGGGCCCGCGCGGACCCGGCGGAGCGTCTCGCGCCGTCCCGGCCGGTCCGGGTCAGTCGTCGAAGTCCTCGAAGTAGTCCGGCTGCGTCTGCACGTTGAGCTCGTGCATCCGCACCCGCGCTCCGGCGTCGGTGCGCCGGTCGTCGATCCTGAGGACGTCGAGGCCCTTGGCGATGTCGTTGGAGTAGATGTAGCCGTTGTAGTAGTACGCGGACCAGGAGCCCGCGACGACGAGGTTGTTCGAGCTGACCGGGCCGCGCTCGAAGTACGCGATCTCCTCGGCCCGGTCGGCGTCGGTGAAGTCCACCACCGAGACGCCGCCCTGGTACCAGGCCTGGACCATGATGTCGCGGCCCTTGACCGGGATCAGCGAGGCGTTGTGCGCCACGCAGTTCTCCGTGTCCGCCTGGTGCCGGTCGATCTTGAAGTAGCTGCGGAAGACCAGCTTGCGCCGGTCGCCCTTGCCCTTGATGTCGTAGATGCCGTCCGCGCCGCGGTGGGGGCCGACCCGGGTGTTGCAGGTGGCCGCGACGCCGCCGCCCAGTTCGTCGGCGAAGACGACCCTGTTCGCCTTCCGGTTGAAGGTGGCCGAGTGCCAGAAGGAGAAGTTCACGTTGTCCTGGACGCGGTCGATGACCCGCGGGTGCTCCGGGTCCTCGATGTCGAACAGGATGCCGTCGCCCATGCAGGCTCCGGCGGCGAGGTCCTTCGAGGGCAGCACGGTGATGTCGTGGCAGCCGGTGGTCTTGGAGACGCCCGGGTTGGTCGGCCCGCCCGGGTTGCCGCCTCCGTCGGGGCCCTCGCCGGGGAAGAGCACGGGGAAGTTCACGACGGCGGCCTTCTCGGGTGCCGTGCGGGGCACCTTGATGACGGAGATGCCGTCATGCGGCGGCCGGCAGTCGGGGAACGCGGCGTTCGGCGCGTACGAGGAGACGTAGATGTACACGTTCCTGCGCTCGGGCACGAGGGTGTGGGTGTGCGAGCCGCAGGCGGTCTCGACGGCGGCGACGTACTTGGGGTTGCGCTTGTCGCTGATGTCGAAGATCTTCATGCCCTCCCACGACGACTTCTCCGTGGCGGGCTGCGAGGTGCTGTTGCAGGAGTTGTCGCTGCGCGAGGAGTCGGTGGAGAGGAAGAGCAGATCGCCGGAGACGCTGATGTCGTTCTGCGATCCGGGACACAGCACCTGGGCCACGGACTTCGGTGACCTCGGGTCGCTGATGTCGAAGATCCGGAAGCCGTCGTAGTTGCCGGCGAAGGCGTACGAGCCCTGGAACGCGATGTCCGAGTTGGTGCCCTTGAGCGCATCCTTGGGGATGTTGCTCACGTGCTCGATGTTGTCGCTGTGGACGATGTCGTCCACAGCGGGGATCTCGCCGCTCGCGATGGCGGACCGGGTCCCGGCCGCCTGGCTCGACGAGACTTCGCCACCGGCCGGAGCGTCTCCCGGGTCGGGAATCGCGACGGCCGGTCCCGCGGTCAGCAGCGCGGCCAGCAGACCGGCCGCGGCTGCCGCCGCGCCGAGACGTCTGCGCCGCACGCGGGTGGTGTGCAACGGGGTCACTGCATCCTCCCTTGTCGCCGTTCATGGCCGAACGGTTCAACGGACCCCGGCAGTATCGTCCTTTGCATGCGCATCTCAACAGATGGCAACACACACATCATGAAGGATTCTGATCGACTCGCCGCGCGTTCAAGCAAGTACGCTCCCCTGACATCCCAAGTGTCCCAGGAGGTCGTCGTGTTGAAGCCCCGCCGATCCGCGCGCACTCGAACCTCGTTCACGGCGGCGGTGGTTGCCGCCGCCGCGCTCGTCCTGGCGGCCTGCGACGCGGACTCCGGCACGCGCGCCGAGGCGGGCACGGACAAGGGGACGTCGGTCGTCGCCCCCGGGAAGCCGGGCGAGCCCGCGAAGACCCTGTCCCCCGAGGAGGCCGCGAAGGCCGTGCCGGACGACAGCCCCAACTCCGCCGACTTCCGCTACGCACAGATGATGATCAAGCACCACGAGCAGGCACTGGTGATGACCTCGCTGGCCGACGGCCGCGCGGGCTCGTCCCGCATCGAACGGCTCGCGGGCCGCATCGCCGCCGCGCAGGAACCCGAGGTGGGGGCGATGCGAGCGTGGCTGAAGACCCACGCCGGCGGAGGAAGGGCCGGCTCCCACGAGCACGACCACGCCTCCATGCCAGGCATGGCCACCGACGCCCAGCTCGACCAGTTGCGCCACGCCGAGGGGCCGGCCTTCGACGAGCTCTTCCTCAAGCTCATGATCACGCACCACCAGGGGGCGATCACCATGGCGGCCGACGTCCTGTCGCACGGCAACAACGTCACGGTGGAGGAGATGGCGAACGACGTGATCGCGCAGCAGACGAGTGAGATCGGCCGGATGCGGTCGCTGTGAACAGCCGCGACGAAGTGGCGCGACGACACCCCGGCGGGAGGCTCCCCAGGCGCGCACGCCGGTGCGATGCTGGAATCCCCTGCGGGAAGGAGCGCAGCCGTGCTTCGTGTCGCCGTCGTCGGATCGGGCCCCAGTGGGGTGTACGCCGCTCAGGCCCTCGTCCAGCAGACCGCCGTGCCCGACGTCCGGGTGCACATCCTGGACCGTCTCCCCTGCCCGTACGGACTCGTGCGCTACGGGGTCGCCCCCGACCACGAGAAGATCAAGTCGCTGCAGAACAACCTGCGGTCCGTGCTGGAGGACGAACACATCGACTTCCTCGGCAACGTCGAGGCCGGGGCGCAGGGTCTGGCGCCGGCGCGGCTGCTGGAGCTGTACCACGCCGTCGTCTACTGCGTGGGGGCGGCGCGGGACCGCAGGCTCGGCATTCCCGGTGAGGACCTGCCCGGCAGCCACTCCGCCACGGACTTCGTCTCCTGGTACAGCGCCCACCCCGACGCGGTGGCCGGCGGTTTCCCGCTCGGCGGGCCGTCGGCCGTGGTGATCGGGGTGGGCAACGTGGCCGTCGACGTGGCCCGCATCCTCGCCCGGGGCGCGGATGAACTGCGGCCCACGGACGTGCCCGAACCGGCGCTCGCGGCGCTCGCGGCGAGCGGCGTGCGCGATGTGCACATGGTGGGCAGGCGCGGCCCGTCCGGTGCGAAGTTCACCACCAAGGAGCTGCGGGAACTGGGCGCGCTGCCCGGGGCCGACGTGCTGGTCGAGCCGGCGGACCTCGCCCTGGAGACGGCGTACGCCGACCCCGAGGCCGTGCCCGCCCTCGTCCGCCGCAACCTCCTGGTCGTCCGCGAATGGGCCGCCCGGCGCCCCACGGGCCGGGCCCGGCGCATCCATGTGCGCTTCTTTCTGCGCCCGGTCGAGGTGCTGGAGCGCGGCGGGCGGGCCGCGGGGGTCCGCTTCGAGCGCACAGTGCCCGACGACCGGGGCGGGGTGCGCGGCACGGGCGCGTACGAGGACATCGAGGCGCAGCTGGTGCTGCGGGCGGTGGGCTACCGGGGCGTCCCGACGGCCGGCCTCCCGTTCGACGCGGATCGCGGCATCGTGCCGAACGAGGCCGGGCGGGTCCTGAGGGACGGCATGCCCTCCCCCGGCGAGTACGTGGCGGGGTGGATCAAGCGGGGACCGACGGGCGTCATCGGCACCAACCGGCCGTGCGCCAAGGAGACCGTCGCCTCGCTGCTGGAGGACGCGGCGCGGCTGGCCGCCAGGCCGGTCGCGGCCGACCCGCTCGCGGAGCTGCGCGCGGCCGGCCACCGTCCGGTCGCCTGGCCGGGCTGGCTGGCCATCGAGTCGGCCGAGCAGGCCCTGGGCCGCACGCTGGGCCGGCGCTCGGTCAAGATCGCGGACTGGCAGGGCCTGCTGACGGCCGCGGACGCGGCGGACTGAGGCGACACCGGCCGCGTCGGCGGCCGGATCCGGGCCGGTCCGGGCCGCGGTCTCGGCCGGACGCCGACCGGACGGACGCGGCGTCGGCCGCATCGGCCGGGCCGACGGCTGCGGAACGAGCGCCTCCGGGCGGCCGGCCCGTCGCGAAACGGCCGACCGGGCCCTTCGGGCCGAAGGCGGCCGCGGACATGGGCCACGCCCAGGATGGGAGCGGGTCCGGCGGGTCAGGTGAGGCGGGCGTCCTGGCCCTCGGCCGCGGCGAGCACGCTGTCGAGCAGGCCCGGGAAAAGGGCCTCCAGGTCGTCCCGGCGCAGGCAGTTGAGCTTGGCCGTGCCGCGGTAGATCTGCTGGATCACGCCGCTCTCGCGCAGCACCCGGAAGTGGTGCGTGGTCGTCGACTTGGTGACGGGCAGCTCGAAGTACGAACAGGACAGCTCGTCGTCGGTCGTCGCCAGCTCCCGCACGACCCGCATGCGCATGGGGTCGGACAGCGCGTGGAGCACGCTCTCCAGCCGGATCTCGTCCCGCGCGGGGTGATCGAGAACTCGGGCGCTGCTCACGCTGGTCACGGCGGCTCCGCTTCGTCCGGGGTTCGTCCGATGGGCTTCGTACGACACGGGGCGCGGCCCCGCACCCCGAACCCATTGTACGAGAACCCTCGTAGTTTGACACTTACCGTACTACGATGGCTATCGTACGAACATGACGGAGTCCCGCCCCGTGATTCCGTACCCAGGTTCCACCCCGTCCGAAAGGGAGTCCGCCGTGAGCTCGCTGTTCCAGCCCTACACCCTGCGCTCGCTGACCATCCCCAACCGCGCCTGGATGGCGCCGATGTGCCAGTACAGCGCGGAGGTCTTCGGCCCGAACGCGGGCGTCGCGGGCGACTGGCACTTCACCCACTACGCGGCCCGCGCCGCCGGGGGCACCGGCCTGATCCTCGTCGAGGCGACCGCGGTCAGCCCCGAGGGCCGGATCAGCCCCGCGGACCTCGGCATCTGGAACGACACGCAGGTGGAAGCGTTGCGGCGCATCACCCGCTTCCTCAAGAGCCAGAACACCGTTCCGGGCATCCAGCTCCCCCATGCCGGCCGCAAGGCCTCGACCGACCGGCCCTGGAAGGGCGGCGCGCCGCTCGGAGCCGACGAGCACGGCTGGCAGCCGCTCGGCCCCAGCCCGGTCCCCTACGACGAGGGACACCCCGTGCCCGACGAGCTGACGCGGGAGGGGATCGATGAGATCGTCGGGCAGTTCGCGGACGCGGCCCGCCGGGCGCTCGACGCGGGATTCGAGATCGCCGAGGTCCACGGCGCGCACGGCTACCTGATCGGCGAGTTCCTCTCGCCGCACAGCAACCACCGCACCGACGAGTACGGCGGTTCCTTCGACAACCGGGTCCGCTTCGCGCTGGAGGTCGTCGACGCCGTGCGCGCGGTCTGGCCGGAGGAACTGCCCCTCTTCTTCCGTATCTCGGCCACCGACTGGCTTCAGGAGCAGGGCTGGACGCCCGACGACACCGTGCGCTTCGCCTCTCTCCTCAAGGAGCACGGTGTCGACCTGCTCGACGTCTCCTCCGGCGGCAACGCCGCGCACGTCCGCATCCCCACCGGCCCCGGCTACCAGGTGCCCTTCGCCGCGCAGGTCAGGGCGGAGACCGGGCTGCCGGTCGCCGCGGTCGGGCTGATCACCGAGGCCGAGCAGGCCGAGAAGATCCTCTCCAACGGGGAGGCGGACGCCGTGCTGCTCGGCCGGGAGCTGCTGCGCAACCCGTCGTGGGCACGGCACGCGGCCCGCACGCTCGGCGCCGAGGTCCACGTACCGCAGCAGTACCACCGCTCCGTCTGACCCGTCCGTCCCTCAGGGCGGCCCCTCGGGGCCGCCGGCGGCGGCCCGCCGGGAGCTCTCTCCCGGCGGACCGGCGTGCGTGCGGGAATTCACCCGCGCACACCGATGAGTTTCGCCGGCCGGGACGGTCGGTACTGCTGTCGCGGGGCCGACGTGCGCACAGACCGCATCGCAGGACGCTGTCAGTGGTCGGGTGCAGACTGGCCCAGATCCGAGACAACGGCGTCCTGGAGGGATATCGGCCATGACCGATGTACTGCTCACCGTAGGCACTCGCAAAGGGCTCTTCATCGGCCGCAGAAGGGCAGGTGCGTGGGATTTCGACGGCCCCCACTTCAACGCGCAGGCGGTCTACTCGGTCGGCATCGACACGCGCAGAGCAGTGCCGCGGCTGCTCGTCGGCGGTGACAGCTCGCACTGGGGGCCGTCCGTCTTCCACTCGGACGACCTCGGCAGGACCTGGGTCGAGCCGAAGAAGCCGGCGGTGAAGTTCCCCAAGGACACCGGCGCCTCGCTGGAGCGGGTGTGGCAGCTCCATCCAGCGTCCGACGCGGCACCGGACGTGGTCTACGCAGGCACCGAGCCGGCCGCGCTGTTCCGCTCCGAGGACGGCGGGGAGACCTTCGAGCTCGTCAGGCCGCTGTGGGAGCACCCGACCCGCTCGCAGTGGGTGCCGGGCGGCGGCGGTGAAGGTCTGCACACGGTGGTCACGGACCACCGGGACCCCGACGCGGTCACGGTCGCGGTGTCGACGGCCGGCGTGTTCCGCACCCGCGACGGGGGCGCGAGCTGGGCGCCCGCCAACAAGGGGGTGTCGGCGGTCTTCCTCCCCGATCCGAACCCGGAGTTCGGGCAGTGCGTGCACAAGATCGCCCAGGACGCGGCGAACCCGGACCGCCTCTACCTGCAGAACCACTGGGGCGTCTACCGCAGCGACGACGCCGGCACCACATGGACCGACATCGGCGCCGGACTGCCGTCCGACTTCGGTTTCGCGGTGGCCGCGCACCGGCACCGCGCCGACACGGCGTACGTCTTCCCGATCACCGCCGACTCCGATCGCGTCCCGGCCGGCCGGCGCTGCCGGGTCTACCGGACCGGCGACGCGGGCGGCAGCTGGGGGGCCCTGTCGGTGGGCCTGCCCGAGGGCGACCACTTCGGCACGGTGCTGCGCGACGCGATGTGCACGGACGACGCGGACCCCGCCGGCGTCTACTTCGGCAACCGCAACGGCGAGCTGTACGCGAGCGCGGACGACGGCGACTCCTGGCAGCAACTGGCCTCGCACCTCCCCGACGTGCTGTGCGTGCGGGCGGCGGTGATGCGCTGACGGGGCCGGTCGGGGTCGGCGGCCCACGGCCGCCGGGAAACGGATCATGTGGTGCCGCGGGTGCCGACCGCACCAGTAGCATGACGCCCCGTGGCACCACGACCGTTGAAAGAAATCATCGAGCCCGGCTGGGCCGACGCTCTCGCACCCGTCGCCGAACGCATCGCCGCCATGGGGGACTTCCTCCGCGCGGAGATCGCCGCCGGACGCACGTATCTGCCCGCCGGACAGCATGTGCTGCGTGCGTTCCAGCAGCCGTTCGACGACGTCCGCGTGCTGATCGTCGGTCAGGACCCGTACCCGACGCCGGGCCATGCCGTCGGGCTCAGCTTCTCGGTGGCACCGGACGTGGCGCCGTGGCCGCCCAGCCTCGACAACATCTTCCGGGAGATGCACGCCGACCTCGGCCATCCCCGTCCCTCCAACGGGGACCTCACGCCCTGGACGCGTCAGGGCGTGCTGCTGCTCAACAGGGCGCTGACCACCGCGCCGCGCAAACCCGCCGCGCACCGCGGCAAGGGGTGGGAAGAGGTCACGGAGCAGGCGATCCGCGCGCTGGCGGCGCGCGGCAAGCCGCTGGTGTCGGTGCTGTGGGGCCGGGACGCGCGCAATCTGCGCCCGCTGCTGGGGGACCTGCCGGCGATCGAGTCGTCGCATCCCTCGCCCATGTCCGCGGACCGCGGTTTCTTCGGTTCGCGCCCGTTCAGCCGGGTCAACGAACTGCTGATCCGGCAGGGCGGGCAGCCCGTCGACTGGCGGCTGCCGTGATCCGAGTGCTCGGCGTCGACTCGGGCGGCTCCGGTCTGCGGGTAGCGCTCGCCGAGGCGGGCGCGCTGGAGAAGGCCGAGACCTCGGTGTCGGCCGAGCCGGTGCGCACGGGGCCGGACGGGATCGACGCCGGGCACATGCTGGAGCAGCTCGTGCCGATGGCGCGGGCCCTCCTGGAGCGGGCCGGCGGCGGCGAGCCGGCGGCCGTGGTGATCGGCGCGGCCGGGATGGCCACGCTGGGCGGCCGGCTGCGTGCCGAGTTGCCCGCCGCGCTGGCCGCGTCGCTCGGCGTGCGGCGGCTGGGCCTGGCCGCCGACGCGGTGACGGCGTACGCCGGTGCGCTGGGTCAGCGGCCCGGTGCCGTGGTCGCCGCGGGCACGGGCATGATCGCGGTCGGCACGGACCTCGCGTCGTGGCGCCGGGCCGACGGCTGGGGCCATCTGCTGGGCGACTGCGGCGGCGGGGCCTGGATCGGCCGGGCCGGCCTGGAGGCGGCGCTGCGCGCGTACGACGGGCGCAGGGGCGGTTCGCAGGCGCTGCTGGCGCGGACGGAGGCCGTGTTCGGTCCGGCGGCTGAGCTGCCGGGGCTGCTCTATCCCCGCGCCGACCGGCCCGCGATGCTGGCCTCGTTCGCTCCCGAGGTCGCGGCCTGCGCCGATCACGACCGGGTCGCGGCGGGCATCCTCGCGCGCGCGGCCGGGCACATCGCGGAGGCTGCCGCGGCCGTGTGCCCGGCGGCGGCCGAAGCACCGGGCGGGTGCGAGGTCGCGGTGACCGGCGGGGTGCCGAAGCTCGGCGACCCGCTGCTCGTCCCCCTGCGGGCCGAGTTCGCGCACCAGGTCCCCAGGGTCCGCCTCGTCCCGGCCGCCGGCGATCCGCTGTACGGCGCGCTGCTTCTCGCGGAGGCCGTGGCGACCGGCGGGCTGCTGCTGCCGCCGCATCCCGCCATGCTGCACGTCGTGACGGATCCGGCCACGTGATCCACCCGTCGCCGGGCGGATCACGGACCCGGACGTGTGATCCACTCGTCGCCAGGCGGATAAACACGGACAGAAGACGCACGACTGCCCCCTCCCCGAACAGCCGCGCCCACAAAGCCAGTAGCATGCGGCGCCATGAGCTCCCCCACTGGGCCTGCACCCGGCCTGCCTGTACGAATGCCACGCCCCCGACAGACCGGGCGACACCGCCGCCCGGAGCCCGTGGCCGCTCCCGAGGGCGCGCCCGCGCTCGTTCTCGCCGTGCCCGGTGCCCCCGCGCCCACGACGCGCAGCCTGGCCGAAGAGGTCATCAGCATCGCCCGGTCCGAGCTGCCCGGCCTCGAGGTCGCCATCGGTTACATCGACGGCGACGACGAGGAGTACCCGACACTGGTGTCGGTTCTCGCCCGCACCGCGGCCGTCCGCACCGAGCGGTACGAGATCGCCAAGGCCGCCGGCCGCGAGGTCGCCGAGCCCGAGGGCCCTGCCGCCGTCGTCGTCCCGCTGCTGGCGGGCCCGGACAACGCGCTCATGCGCCGGATCCGCGAGGCCCTGATGGACAGCCGGGTCACGGTGGAGCTGACCGATGTCCTCGGTCCGCACCCGCTGCTCGCCGAGGCCGTGCACGTCCGGCTCTCCGAGGCCGGTATGGCACGTGCCGACCGGGCGCGGCTGTTCACGGTGGCGACCGCGGCCGACGGCATCATCCTCGCCACGGTGGGCGGCGAGGAGGCCGTGCAGGCCGCCGGTATCACCGGCATGCTCCTGGCGGCACGCCTGGCCGTGCCGGTGATGGCCGCGGCGCTCGACGAGCCGGGCTCGGTGGCCGCGGTCGCGGAGGAGCTGCGGGGTTCGGGCTCCGTCCAGCTGGCGCTTGCGCCGTACCTGGTGGGTCCTGAGCTGCCGGAGGGGCTGCTCGACGCCGCCGTGAAGGAGGCCGGCTGCGCCGCCTCCGAGGCCCTCGGCGCTTACCCGGCCATCGGCAAGCTGGTGCTGTCGCAGTACGCGACCGCCCTGGGCATCGCCCAGCCGCAGGGGACTCAGCTGCGCTGACGCCCCGTCGGGCGTCGATGACGAAGGGTCCGTGCCGGGCGACATGTCGACCGGCCCGGACCCTTCGCGTGCGCGCGGCCGATCGCCGTGCACCGGAGCCGTGCGCCCGGCCGGCCTCGTGCGCCGGAACCGTGCGCCCGGCCGAATCCCCGTGTGCCCGAACCGTGCGCCCGGCCGAATCCCCGTGTGCCCGAACCATGCGCCCGGGCGATCGCCGTGCGCCGGAACCGGTCAGGCGAAGACGACGCAGGACGCGGCCGGGACCCGCAGCGACCCGGCGCGGTGCGGGATGCCCGTCGCCTCGTCGACGCAGAACCAAGTGACGTCCCCGGAACGCTCGTTCGCCGCGTAGAGCCTGCGACCGGAGGGATCGAGGGCGAGGTCGCGGGGCCAGTGGCCGCCGCACGGGACCGTGGTCACGAGCTCCGCCTTCTCGAAGGTCTCGTCCAGCTCCAGCACCGCGATGGCGTCGTGGCCCCGGATCGCGGCCCACACCCGCCTGCCGTCGGGCGCGACGACGACTGCCGAGGGGTACGCCGGTCCTGCCACGCCGTCCGGCAGGACACGGATCGCGGTGCCCGGCTCCAGCGTCCCGGTGCTGTCGTCCCAGCGGCACGCGGTCAGCGTCGGCTCCAGGCGCGACCGGGCCCGGGGCCCCGCCCGGGCCGAGCGGCAGCACGCTGACGCTGCCGGAGCCGTAGTGGGCGGTCAGCAGCCGGCTCCGGGTGACGGCGAGGTGCGTCGGGCTGTGGCCGCCGACGGATACCGGTCCGCCGATCGGGCGCAGCGTGCCGCCGGCGATGTCGAAGGCGGCGACCGCGCCGTCGGCCGTCTCGGACACGGCGTACAGGACCGAGTCCGCCGCGGCGAGGTAGGAGGGGTCGGCCACCGCGCGGGTGGCGGCGGTGGCCGTCAGGGCACCGGTGCCGGGATCCACCGAGGGGGCGACGACCCCCCGTCCGCCCGCCGAGGTGAACGATCCGATGAACGCCCGCACCGCGCGTGTGTCACCCACCGCAGTCCCCTCCCCGCCCCGTGGGTCGCCGGTGGACCGTCCACGGGCCGTGCACGGGTGCGCGGCCCCGACGGTAGCAGCAGGTCTAGACCAAGAGGGATCGCCGGCGGTGGCGACGGCGCCGGCCGGTCACGCCGGCACGAGCGGGGCGCGCGGGGAGGTGCGTACGGGCTGGGCGAGGTCCGCGAGCGCGCGTTCGAGGCCGTGGAGGTGACTGAGCGCGGCCTCGGCCCCCGGGTGGTGCGGCGGGACGTGCACGACCTCGGTCGCGACGGACGGGTGGGCGGGCCGCGCCGGTACGAGTGCGTGGACGGCTGCCTCGACGCGGCCGCAGGCGGCCGCGAGCCGGGCGTCGTGCGACGCCTGCGGATCAGCGGCGACGGCGGCCAGCCCGCGGACCTCGCGGGCGCACACGTCGAGCAGTTCGATGACCCGGCGCGCGCGGGCCTTGCGGGCGTGCAGCGGGCTGAGCGGGTGGACCAGCGGGGCGAGCGAGAGGCGTACGCGGCCGAGCAGGAGCTCCAGCTCCGCGGCGAGCGGCGCGGGGTCGGCCGCCTCGTCGCCGGCGAGACGCCGTGCGGCCGTGGTCGTGCAGTCGTGCACGCACCGCACCGCACGCCGGATCCAGGCGTCAGTCGCGGCATGGGTGGTGACGGGCAGGACCAGCGCGACGGCGAGCACCGCGCCCAGCGCGCCGACGGCGGTCTCCGCCAGGCGCAGGAGCAGCAGACCCGGGTGGACACGCCGAGCAGCCCGTAGAGCAGCCCGGCCATGACGGTCACGAAGAACATCATGAATGGTTTGGTGCAGCGGTTCTCGCAGGTCAGGGGGCTGCCGACCGAGAGGAGGTCAGCAAAGAGTCAGCATCAGCGTGTTGTGCGCCGATGGCGGGAGTCGTCGCCACCCCGATCGCACTTGAAGGCCGGTGCGCCATCCGTGACGTAGCGAAGCCGTGGCGTATCTCGACGACCCCATCCCCGCTGCTGACGGTTGGCCTCGCTGCGGTGGCACACCCTCTGACAACCAGCTCCTAGGCCTGAAGCATCCTCGCCTGAGCCGACAGCTCGCATGGGCAGCATTCCGACTCGCAACAGGTCTGTGTGCAGGCGAGCGGTCACGCATAGCACGTGATCCCCGGTTACGGAAATCGGGGATTCTCCGGGCCATGACCACTGTCCGCAACAGTCCACGGTACCGATGAGAACGGATACCTGCTTGTCAAGGGAAATGGCTCTGGGAACCAGCACATGCAGCATTACTTCTACGGGAAACAGACCCTGCGGTGGCGATGGGACAGATGTCTCGAACGGGCGGGCGTAGAGGTCAAGTACACGATGTACTCCCTCCGCCACTACTTCGCATCGAACTGTCTTACCCAGGGCATTCCCATCACTGATGTCGCCGAGTGGATGGGACACAAATCAATCGAGGTCACCTACCGGATCTACCGGCACCTGGTGCCAGGCTCCATCACAAGAGCTGCCAAGATCCTCAACGAGCGGCTATGAGCCGTCCGGCAGAGAGCGCCGGACCGTAGGTCGACACTCTTCCTCCCGTTCAGGAACGGACAAGCGGAGGACGCTGAGACGACCCAAGCGGCATCGCCAACTCCGACAGAGCCTTCTCCAAGCCGCGCAGATGCACGAGGGCCGGCTCCGTCTCGTCCTGCTGAGGTATCTCGCCGGCAGCGGACGCCACTCGCCTGCGCCCCAGGTCCCCGGCAGTGAGTGCTTCCACCGCTGCCTGGACGCGCCAGCATGCAGCGGCCAGACGGGCGTCGTGCGACGCGACAGGATCGGCAGCAACGGACACCAGACCCCGCACTTCGCGTGCGCAGTCGTCGAGCAGCTCAATGACGTGGCGGGCACGGGCTTTCCGAGCACGGAAGGGAGCCAGGGGGTGCATCAATGGGGCGAGTGCCATCCGTACGCGGCCGAGCAGCAGTTCCAGTTCGGCGGCGTGCGGGGCAGGGTCACGCTTCGGGTCTCCAGCGAGGCGAGCGGTCGCCTCCGCCGTGGCAGCGTGCACGCAGTGCAGTGCCCGCTGGATCCAGGCATCGTTCGTGGCGTGTGTGGTGACCGGTAGGACGAGGGCCACGGCCAACGCGGCACACAATGCGCCCACACCAGTCTCTGCGAGACGGAGCCCGAGCAGGCTGGGGTCCAGCACGCCCAGCAGGCCGTAGAGCAGGCTGACCATAACGGTCACTGCCAGCATCATCCAGGAATACGAGACGGCGGCGGTGTAGAAGATTCCGAAGACGCAGGCGGCAACCAGGGCGGCCGTCGGCGCGGGCGCGCCATGCAGCGGGATGGCGACCAGCAGGCCGACGGCGATACCGATGACAGTTCCGAGGACCCGGCGGAAACCGCGGACCAGGGTTTCGCCGCGAGAAGCCGTGTTGACGAAGATCCACCAAGCAGTACCGACGGCCCAGTACCAGCGCTCTTCGGAGAGCAGTTGCCCGACCGTAAGCGCGAGAGCCGAGGCCGCGGTGGCCTGGAAGGCTTGCCGGGTGGTGGGCCGCGCCAATCCGCTGCCCGGCAGGGCCGGCGGGGCAGCCGCGGGTGGGGTGTGGCGCTCGATGGGCCAGAACACGAAGCGCGTGGCGCCGGCCGCGAAGAGGGCAAGGCCCACAGCGGTGTACAGCTCGGGCAGCTGAGCGGGAACCGCGTGCAGGAACTGCGTGATGAAGAAGTTCATGAACGCGAAGATCCCGAGCGCGTGGCCCCGCGGGCCCCAGCGGCGGGCATAGACCCCACAGAAGACGACGGCCAGGAACGCGGCGTCACGAGCCGGGGTGATGCCGTGCAGTGTGGTGGCAAGCGCCAGCACGGGGAATCCGGTGATGGGAAGCAGGGCGGTGGTGATCCGCTGGTCACGGACGGTCGCATCGGTGACCGTGAAGAGGGCAAGCAGTGCCGCGAGCCCTCCGGCGATCGATGCCGTGAGCGATAGCCCGCACAGTTCGGAAACGGCGACGGCAGCTGCGACACCGATGACAGCGCGGGTCGCGTTCCGCAGCCTCAAGCCCCCTGGGTCAGGAGCCAAGAACATCCTCTTCACGGCGGTGAGCCGCCCCCCTTGCGGTGGTACGCGTCCTGCCCACAGTCGTCCTGGGTGGCGGACAACAAGCAGGCACGACGAAGGCACCGCGGTGCGGACCGGCCTCGTCGCCGTCCGGCGCTACGCGGCGCCGCAAGTACATGGATAGGGCAAGAATAAGCACCTCCGGCTACTGGCTCAACTGTCGCGCCATTGGCTGTGCCGATGGCACAGCTGATCCGCCTCGCTGTCGACCGATGGGAGGCCAATGGATCAGACCTTGCCCAGGCCCTGGGCAGCGTCTGGCCTACTCCGCCGGACTCTGGCAGCCACGCGCCGGCTCGCCCCAGAGGCAACCACACCTCCCACCCGCTCCGGGATCGGCTCTCGCGCGTGCGATTCGTACAACGTCCGCAGGATCACGGAGCACGGGGTTGGTGGCGCGGAACATAGCAGGACATCCCCGGTTACCGAAACCGGGGATCCGCAGCACCATTGCTGTTGTTCGCGCCAGCACTTGGCAGTGGCAGAGCGCGGAAAACATCCAGGCTGCAGGGCTGCCGCGGCCCCGGTGCTGGCGCCGAACACGGCCACGGGCAGGTCCTTCGTCTCGGCCTGTTCGCCCAGCCAGTCGATGGCGGCGACCAGGCGGCGCCCCAGCAGCGGGATGTCGAAGCGGTGCTCGGCCGTCCGTACGTCGTGCCGCTCCTCCCGCTCGGTGAGCAGGTCGATCAGCAGCGTGCCCAGCCCGGCGGTGCGCAGTTCCCCGGCGACCATACGGTTGCGTGGGCTGTGCCGGGAACTCCCGCTGCCGTGCGCGAACAGCACCACCGCCCGCGCCCCGTCGGGCGTCACGAGATCGCCCGCGAGGATCGCGCTTTCGGCGGGGACGTGAACCATCTCTGAGATCATCACCGTCATCTCCTTCCTCCCACCCGAGAGCCCTGGCATCCGATGCTCCTGCGGGCCTTCCCGCCGCGTTCCCCTACCAGGAACAGCCTCACGCACTCCGCTCGCCAGGGAGGAATCATGGGGCACGGTTGCGTCTGCACGTCCTGCGGAAGGCCGCGTCGACCGGACGGTCACCGGGCACTGCGGCGAGGAGGACGTTCCCTCCGCCGGCGACGGAGGATGACGGTCAGGTCCACCGCGGCGAGTACGGCGAGTACGGCACACAGTCCGGCCAGAAGCGCCAATTCTGAGGACGTCGGAGTACTGCCCGGCTTGGAGCGCGTTGACCATATGGCGAACAGCACCGCTGCGGCCACGAAGAGCGGCATGAAGCAGGCAGACAGCAACAACCGCAGCCCCAAAGCACTACGGGCCGTGACAGGCTCGGTGCCCGTACGCTCCCAGCGGCGGCCGATGAAGCCGGAACGTGATCGCGGCGCAGGTTCCCGTGCGGCCGCCGGTCCGCCTCTCCTTTGTGATCGGCTTCGGTGCACGTGAGGCATGCCTACCTCCTGGCGTGGCAGTTCGGGAGGGGGGCCGAACGGGGACCGGTGGGAACAGGGTGCACACGCGGTACTCAGGCGGCGACGGTGTGGCCTGCCTTGACGGCTTGCTCACCGGATGTGCGGTCCACCAGGCCCAGCAGGCGCCCCTCCGGGTCGGTGACGACAATGGTCTCCACGCGTGCCTTCGCCATCCGCTCCAGCAGCGGGCCCAAAGGCTCGTGGGCCCGTACGGTCGCCGGTCCCGGACGCATCACCTCTGCCACCGTCGCGACGACATGGGCTTCGGCCGTACGGCGGCGCAGCAGCCCGGTGACCACCCGCTCGTCGTCCACCACGACGCACACCGTCTGCCCCGCATCCCGCATCCGTGCCAGTACGCCATCCACCGGCTGGTCGGCCCGGCAGGTGAGTACCTCGCGCTGCGCCACGTCCCCCGCCGACAGTGCAGCGGCGGAGCGGCCCTCGGCGGGCCATCCGGCTGCCAGCCAGTCGGCCTTACCCGGCACGTAGTCGTAGACCTCGCGGAAGCCGAGCTGCTCGAGCCGGGCCGCAGCCCGCGGGCTCATGTCGCACATCCAGTCCCAGCAGTACACGACCACCGGCCTGGCCCGGTCCAGCCGCCTTGCCGCCTCACGGTCCAGATCCCGCAGCCACAAATGCACGGCACCCGGCAGATGCATGTCCTCGTACTCCTCACGGGGCAGCACCTCCACCAGCTGCGCCCCCGCCTCGGCCAGGCGCCGCACCTCGTGCCTGGCCATCACCCGTACAGGCATCGCATCCATCTCCCTCTTGTGGAGTCTTACCTACCCTTCGCTGCTCAGCCGCTCCTCAGCTGCGCGGCTTCCAAACAAAGCCGTCATTTCGGGTTCCACCGATAAGCCGCAGCAATCATCGGTAAACGGTGGCCCCAGTGTCGACAACGTAGAGGATCACCACGAACACCGAGCCCGGGACGCCGCGGTGTACCGGGGAAGCGGTCGGGTACCCGGAGACGCCAGTCTCGACCGGTACCGCCAGCCCGGAAGCCGCCGGAACCGCGTGAAACCACCCAGGGAGCGGGGAGGCACAGTGATGTATGACGATCGCACCGGCACGGTGCTCGTCGGCCTCGACGACACTGCGCACAGCTGGCTCGCCGCGGACTGGGCCGCGGCTGAAGCTGAGCTGCACGGCAGCACACTGAGGGTCGTCCACGCCGTCCATGGCATCACCGGAGCCGAGCAGGATGCAGATCAGCTGATCCTGGACGCGGCCGCCGGTGTGCTGGACGACGCCCGGGCCCGGCTCGCCACCGCCCATCCGGGTCTGCGTATCGACACCGTCCTCGCCCAGGACCACCCAGCCGAGGCCCTCCTGACCTCGGCCGAGAACGCCGACATGCTCGTGGTCGGGACTCGTGGGCGGGGCGGCTTCGCCGGGCTGCTGCTGGGGTCGGTGAGCCTGAAAGTGGCCGCCCACGCCGCCTGCCCGGTCGTCGTCGTACGCGGGCACACGAAGAAGACGGAGAACGGGGCAGCCGACGGCGGCATCATGGTCGGCGTGCGCGATGAGCGGGACGAGGAGGCCGTGCGGTTCGCCCTCGCCGAGGCGGACCTGCTACGGGCCACCGTGCGTCTGATCCATGCCTGGACGCCTCTCACCCATGCGGGCTCGGTGGTGCCGCAGGTGGATGCTGTGGACACTGAACGGCAGGTTCATGCGCGGGTGCTGAACCACGCGGCCCGGCCCATCGCCGAGTATCCGCAGGTGCACGTGGACACCGCGTTGGTCGTCGGCTCGCCCGCGGCCGTGCTGGTGGAGGCGTCCGCCGGGGCCGGCCTGCTGGTGCTGCCGCGGCATCCGCCCGCAGGCAGGTTCGGGCTCCGCCTGGGCACGGTGGTGCACGCCGTACTGCACCACGCGAGCTGCCCGGTCGCCGTGGTGCCCGTGGGTTAGCGAGGGTGTCTCACAGCTGCTTTGCCCTCGACACGACATTCGCGAGTCCGGTGCCGAGTGGGAGCGCACCGGAAGCCTCTCACGGCCGCGTCTACGGCCAGCTCCTCGCTTCTTCCGTTTCAGGTGATGACACCGCGGGGACCCGATATTGGACCCTGCGGAAGGGGAACGCGTCGTGCCCGACACCGAGCAGGCCCGCATCCAGAGCCAGGCACTGCCACTGACCGATCAGGTGTGGCTGGACCCGCTGCTGGAGCGTATCGGCGACGCCCGCTACGTGCTGCTGGGCGAGGCGTCCCACGGCACCGCCGACTACTACCAGGTCCGTGACGTCCTGACGCGCCGACTGATCGAGTAGCAAGGCTTCTCCTTCGTCGCGGTGGAGGGCGACTGGCCGGACTGCCAGGCCGTGCACTGCGCGGTGGTCGCCGCGCCGGGCGCCCCCGAAGACCCACAGGAGGTGCTGGCGGGCTTCCGGCGCTGGCCGACCTGGATGTGGGCCGACACCGACGTGGCCGCCTTCACCCGGTGGCTGCGCCGCCACAACGAAGGGCTGCCACCGGGGCGGCGCGTCGGCTTCTTCGGGCTGGACGTCTACAGCATGTGGGAGTCACTGCACGCGGTGCTGGACCATCTGCGGGAGCACTACCCCGACCAGGTGGAGCACGCCCTGGAGGTCTACCGCTGCTTCGAACCGTAAGCCCAGAACCCGCAGTCGTACGCCCTGGCCACCCGCTACCTGCCCGAGGGCTGCGAGGCTCAGGTGATCTCCCTGCTGAGGGAGCTGCGGGAGCGGGCCTCACGGACGGCGGTGCCGGACGGCTCGCTCGCCGAGTTCGCCGTGCGGCAGAACGCGGAGGTGCTGGCTGGCGCCGAGCAGTACTACCGGGCCATGCTCGACAGCGGGCCGGAGTCCTGGAACATCCGCGACCACCACATGGCCGACACACTGGACCGGCTGATGCAACACCACGGTCCGGACGCCAAGGCCGTGGTGTGGGCGCACAACACCCACATCGGGGACGCACGCGCCACGGACATGGCCGGCATCGGTGAGATCAACATCGGCCAGCTGGTACGCGAACGCCACATCGGCGAGGGCGTGGTGCTGGTCGGCTTCGGATCGCACTCCGGCACCGTCATCGCCGCGGACGAGTGGGAGACGTGCCCCGGATCATGGGGGTCCCGCCCGCACACGCCGGCAGTTTGGAGGCCCTGCTGCACCGCGCGCTGCCAGGTGGGCGGGCGCTGTTCGTCTTTCCGCACGTGCAGTTCCAGCGGCCGCCGACCACCGGCCTGGGCGAGTGGTTCCGCCAGGAGCGCGGTCACCGCGCGATCGGCGTGGTCTACCGGCCGCAGTTCGAGCGCGTGGGCAATTACGTGCCCACCGTGCTGGCCCAACGCTACGACGCCTTCTGCCATCTCGACCGCACCCACGCCATCACTCCGCTGCACCCGTTGTCCGCGGAGCGCCTGGAAGAGCAGACGTGGCCCGTGGGTGTGTGACGCCCGGTGCGCTTGGGGGGTCCCGTACCGGGTACTCGCAGGTGCGGCCAGGGGCCGTCCCGGATGGCATGTGGAGGAGATCATGGCTCAGCACGTCCGGGAGATCATGACGCAGGATCCCGTGACGCCGGCCGAGCGAACGCCGCTCACCGAAGTGGCGCGGCTGATGCCGGAACGGGAAACCGGCGACGCCATCATCGTGGAGGCAGACGACGCCCGCGGACCGGTGACCGACGTCTCGCCCGGCAACGGGGCTGGAGCAACTTCCGCACGACATCCGCGCACTCCTCCCCCAGCCAGCTGCCTGAACTCTCCGCACGCGGTAGGTACCAGCATGGCGACGCCCTGACGGGACGCGGGGCCCGTCACGTAAGGGAGCACGACATGACGCAGAACTCTTCCCCTGAAGCCGATGCCGTGCCCGGGCCGGAGGCCCGGTTGATCCGGCTGGAAGCGCAGGTCGCGACCCTTGCCAAGGCAATTCGGGTACTCGCCCACGAACTCCTGCTCTCCCGGGGCCTGTTAGGAGCGGCGGCACGCCGGAGGAGACGAAGTCGGCTGCTGTGGCCGGCGCCTGCACCGGCCGGTATGGGTGTTGACGTGCCGGTCGAAGAGACCACCGGGAGTCGACGTGACGCATGCAGAGGGACGTAAACCGATCGTGGCCGGCATCGACCCCGATCCAGGCAGGCGCACGGCGCTCGCCTGGGCCGCCGACGAGGCGCACCGGCGCCGCCTGCCCCTGCTGCTGGTCCTCGCCCAGAACGTGCCGACCCCCGGTTACCGGCCGGTGGGCGGGCGGCCGTCCTGGGAGGAATGGAACGAGGCGCTGCACGCGACGGGGAATCACGTGCTCAAGGAGGCGGTCATCTTCGTCGAGTCCCGGCATCCGCAGGTGCGGGTGTCCGGGCTGCTGGCGGAGGGGCACCCGGCGTGGGTACTGCGCGAGCAGGCGCAGAACGCCACTCAGGTCGTGCTCGGTTCCTGGCACCTGAGTGCCGTCCAGGAACTGTTCGCCTCCACCGCCGTCGCTCTGCCGCTCATCGCCCACGCGCCGTGCCCCGTGGTGGTCGTACCGCAGCCGGAAAACAGCGCGCAGCCGCAGCCGTACTTCGTGGTCGGGGTCGACGGCAGCCCTCAGTCCGCCGGCGCCGTCGACTTCGCCCTCGAGGAGGCCGCGTTGCGCGGCGCGGCCCTGCGAGCTGTGTACGTCTGGCACCCTCCGCGGCTCGGAGTCCTGGACGAGGAGGCGACCGTCGAGGAGTGCCGCCGGCTGCTGTCGGAGACGGTCACGGTGCGTGCCGCCGCGCATCCGGAGGTGGAACTGCACCAGGAGGTCGTAAGAGGCCACCCGGTACAGGTCCTCACCCAGGTATCCGAAGACGCCCTCGGCCTGGTCGTGGGCACCCGCGGTCACGGCGGCTTCACCGGCATGCTGCTGGGCTCCGTCAGCCAGGGCGTACTGCACGACGCACCCTGCCCGGTCATCACCGTCCCCTATGCGCACGACCAGTAGCCCGCGGTCCTCTGGACGGTGGGACCTGTGCCGCGGGCGCCACAGGAGGGTGGGAGGTTCATGCTGCATCGAACAGTCGGCGACCTCATGACCACGGCGGTCGTGAGCGTACGGCCGGACACAGGCTTCAAGGACATCGTCCAGCACCTGGCGGAGCACGACATCACGGCGGTACCCGTCGTCGACGACCAAGCCCGCCCGGTCGGAGTGGTGTCGGAGGCGGACCTGCTGCGCAAACGGGAGAGTCAGGCGGATCCGGGCGGGCACCTGGCCGCAGCGCACCTGCTGCCCGAGGAAAGCGCCAAGGCCCACGCGCTGACCGCCGAAGGGTTGATGAGCAGCCCGGCCGTCACGGCGCGACCGCAGTGGTCGGTCGTGGAGGCAGCCCGTGCCATGGCACGCCACCACGTCAAACGGCTGCCCGTCGTGGACGACGCCGGACATCTGGTGGGCATCGTCAGCCGCGGTGACCTACTGCACGTCTTCTTGCGGCGAGACCCCACGATCCGCGAGGAGATCATGACGGAGGTTCTCACCCGCACCCTCGGCCTGGACCCCGGCACGGTCACCGTCCAGGTCGCCGAGGGACGAGTGACGCTCACCGGCACCGTGCCGCAGAGCGGCCTGATCCCCGTCGTGGTGCGCCTGTCCGAGAGCGTCGACGGCGTCGTCGATGTCACGCATCAGCTCCGCGCAGCAGGCGATACCACGGCGCAGACCCTGGGGTAGGGGCCGATGCCACGCGGGCCCCGTCCTCCAGTCGGCACCGGTGGGTCCGTGCTCCCTTGCCGGGCGATTCGGTTACGGCTCCGCCATGATCGGATTCTGGCCATGCGCTCGGTAGACCGGGCGGAACCCGCCGGTCGGCCGCTCGGGATGCTCATGGTCGTCTTCGCGTGGGCCCACCACGTGACCCGCTGGCCGTGGTCTCCCGGCCGGCAGGCGCCGGGGCCGCGGGCGAGGCAGCGGTCGGGGCTGCTCCGCCCAGATGGTCTTTCCTGTCGGTGTGTGACGGGTGCCCCAGCGCTCGGCGACCTGGCCGACCAGGAACAGGCCACGACCGCCCTCGTCCATGACGCGGGCGCGGCGCGGGTGCGGGGCGGTGCTGCTGGCGTCGGAGACCTCGCAGATCAGAGAAGTGTTGCGGATGAGCCGCAGCTGGATGGGGGCCTGGGCGTGCCGGATGGCGTTGGTGACCAGCTCGCTGACGATGAGCTCGGTGGTCGGGACGGCGTCCTGCATGCCCCAGGTGGTGAGCTGGTGGGCGGTCCGTCGGCGCGCGTCGGCGACGATGACGGGCGCCGCGGGCAGGTCCCAGGTGGCCACGTGTGCGGGGCCCAGGGCGTGGGTGCGGGCGACGAGCAGGGCGACGTCGTCGTCCGGGTGCTCGGGCAGGAGAGTCGTGATGAGGTTGTCGCAGGTAGCTTCCAGCGACGGGTTGGGGCCGGCCAGGACGTGCAGGAGTTCCCGCATACTGGTGTCGATGTCGCGCTCGCGGGTCTCAACCAGTCCGTCCGTGTACAGCACGAGGACACTGCCTTCGGGCAGGCGTACGTCGGTGGCCTCGAAGGGCAGGCCGCCCACCCCCAGAGGCGGGCCCGGGAGCACGGGGAGGAAGTCCACGGAGCCGTCCGGCATGACGGCGGCCGGGGCGGGGTGGCCGGCGCTGGCCAGGGCGCAATGGCGGGACACCGGGTCGTAGACCACGTACAGACATGTCGCGCCGACCTCCCCCGAGGACTCGATGCCCTCTTCGATCTCCTCGAGGATGAGGTCGTCGAGCTGGGTCAGGAGTTCATCGGGAGGAAGATCGACATCGGCCAGGGTGCGCATTGCGCTGCGAAGCTGGCCCATGGTCGCCGAGGCGTTGATGCCATGGCCGACGACATCGCCGACGACCAGAGCCACACGGGCGCCGGACAAGGGGATGACATCGAACCAGTCGCCACCCACACCGGCGTGCGGGTCTGCCGGCAGGTAGCGCATCGCCATCTCCACCGCCGGCTGCGCGGGCCGGTGATACTGCAGCAGGCGGCGCTGCAGGGCCAGGTCCGCACCGTCGTGCTCCTGCCGTGCTGCGTGAATGAACCACTCCACGTGATCATCGGCGCCCACCAAGGGGTAAGCCCGTACATCGGCCTCCACCCGGTGGCCGTCCCGGTCACGCAGGACGATCCGTCCGGTCCATGCCTCCTGCTGCGAGAGGCTCCGCCAGACCTGCTCCGGAAGGCGAGCGGCAAGAAGATCCGACGCCGGACGCCCAATCACCTCGCCCGGCTCGTATCCGAGAAGCAGACGGGCACCTCGGCTCCACGCCGCCACGACGCCCCGCGCGTCCACAGCAGCCGCAGCGTTCTCCAACGCCAGAGTGTTGTCGTACATGCGCTCATCCCCATCTGTTCCCATTGTGCTCCTGAACCCGATTCGTCCATTCGTCCAGGCGCGTCCTGACGATGGAAGAGCAGTGAAGACAGAGACCGATGGCTCTTACAGTGAAGCCCGTAGCCACAGGTGGCTCACTCCGGCTGGACGGTCGTCACAGGCCCCGGCAACACGGTCAGTCCGGTCACACGCATGGCCTCGCGACGCTTGCGCAGTCCGCGCGACGGGCGAAAGGCTCATGGTGGTCCGGCGAGACTTCGGTCCCGCTTTTCCGGAAAACGGATGGAGTGATCTTCCATGGCGGTATGCGAAGTCTGCGGCAATGACTACGAGCTGGCCTTCGAGGTGCGAGCCGCCGGTGCGGTCCACATCTTCGACAGCCTGGAGTGCGCGGCCCAGCGCATGGCCCCCATCTGCGACAACTGCAGCTGCAGGATTCTGGGCCATGGCCTGCAGGCGGACGGGGAGTTCTACTGCTGCGCCCACTGCGCACGACAGAAGGGCCGGGCTGAACTGGTCGACCACGCCTGAGCGACGGTCCGCGACCCGACCGCCAGATGATGTGACGGCGACCGGCTCTGTACCAGCAGCTGACCTGCCCGGCAGTCCGAACAGGAGCTTCACCTGCGCTGGACGGTGAGCGCACCCGTTGGCCGGGCGTCGTTCGGTCCGCGACTGGTTTTCCACCTGCCGCGGCTGCCTGGTCGGTTCGTTTCGTCAGCCTGGGCGGCCTCCGGATCCGACCGCGCTGACGGCGGCGTCGATGCGGTCGGCGAGCTCCAGGTCAAGGGCAGTGACGGCGTCGACGGATCGGGTGCGCAGGACGAAGGTGATGCCGCCACCGGTCTGTTCATGGTCGCAGCGGTGATTGAGGTCTCGGCAGTCCCTGTCGACTGGGTTGAGCAGCGGCGCGATGCGGTCGGCGGGAAGGCCGACGGTGCGGGTCAGGTGCTGGAGGGTCCCGCTCCATTGCGGGCGGCGGCGCAGCTCGGCGTCGAGTTCACCGGCAGTGAGCGGGGCCGGGGCCTCGGCAGTGGCGTACATGCGTTCGGGGTACGGCTCGGGAGCCCGGAACAGCGATGTGCAGTCGCTCGGAAGCCCGTCTCGTAGCTCGTGGGCCAGGTCCGGATCGGCCTCGGAGATCTCGGAGAGCACGGTTTGCGCCAGGTAGCGGGCCCGCTCGGGCGGGGTTTCCAGGTTGTGGCCGATCTCGATTGCCAGCTCCCTCGCGCCACCTCCGGCAGGCGGAACGATGACCAGCGCGGCGTCGCGCTCCGGCCCCGGCAATTCCTGCCGCAACCGCTGCCGCGGCGGCATCTCCAGCTGGTGGGCGAGTGCGGCGATCGTAACCTTCACGACCCGCGCGGCCTCGTCGGTATCGGCCAGCCGTGCCTGGGCGGCGACCGTTTCGACCAGGGGTTCGTGGATGATCATCGTGTCTCCTGCGGTGCTTCGGGGGATGACCTACGGCGTTCGGGGCTGCCGGGAGCCCGAGATCCACCTCCCCGCTGTACCCCGCGGTGCCGCCGCCACACCGGCGAACGGTGCCGTCAGTAGCGCAGGAGTACGCCGATGCCGTCCTCCAGAGGCGTCTCCTTGCGGGGGACGACGATCAGTTCGGCACCGGTGGCGACGGCGGCGTACAGCAGGGCGGCGTCGGCGGGCTGCTCCTCGTAGCCGGTGGCGCCGAAGGTTTCCAGGTCGGCGGCGGAGAGCGCGACCTGCTCGGGGTCAGCGCCGATCCAGATCGGAGGCCACTTCTCGGCGGGTTGGTTGACCACGAGAGCGTCGGCCTGGCCGCGTTGCAAGGCGGCGACGGTGGCGGGCAGGCCCTCACTGGCGGGACGGCGGGCGCGCTGGGCGGCGAAGCTGTCCAGCCGGTCGCGGTCGTGGGCGGAGAGGCGGCCGCGGAAGAGATCGGCGAGCTGGGGCTCCAGCAGGGCCCGGCCGGGCTCGATGTCCTGCCCGTCGCCGGGGACGGCGACCACGCGGTTGCGCAGCGGGGCGGGCAGGCGGTTGACCAGGACGCCTCGGGCCCAGGTGTCGCCGCAGGCCACGAGAGTGTCGGCGTGGCCGAGGTCGATCAAGTGGGCCAGCTCGTCAGCGAGCCGCTCGGCCTCCTGGTGCCAGCCGTGGACCGGTACGCGCAGGGAGGTCAGGGCTCGCGGGGCGACCGCGTTGCTCGGCCAGCGACCGGTCTGCAGCTTCACCAGCAGGTCTTCGGGGGCGGTGTCGCTGTCCTTCGGTTCGACGCGGGTGAGGACGACGGCGACGTAGGGGATGTCGGGGCCATGCTGCAGGGCGAGGGGCATGGCGTCGGGAAGCCGGCCGTATTGCGTCTTGTCCACGGGCGGAGGTTGGGTCAGCTCCTCGGTGAGGACGAGCTCGCCGTGGGTGGCGAACAGGGCCTGGCCGTGGCGGCCGGGCAGGTCGGCGTCGGTGCCGACGGCATCGGCGGAGGCCGCGGCGGTGGCCGGGTCGGCGCCGAGCGCGATCAGATCCGAGCGGGTGTGGCGCCTGCGCAGCTCGATCGCCCTGTCCGGGTCGTCGACATCCCGGGAGGTGTCCACATAGACGGAGGCGTACGGGCCGGGCCTGGCATACAGGGCGTCGAGAAAATGCAGCTTCACAAGATGGGCTCCTTGCTCTGGTCCACATGCACGATGCGGTCGCCCTTATGGGGCCTCCCACCGCAGGGCTTTGCAGCGTCACCGAGTAGCCAGGGAGGCTCTCGGCAATCGCGGCTGACGGCGGCCAGTCGGAATTCCCCACGTACGGCCAGTTGCGATTTCACTGTGAGTAGTCGTAACGGCGGGGGCACGCCGTGCGCGATCGGCCACGCGGGTCTGAGTGCCGTTCGAAGCAACGGTCGGCCCTGTCAGCCCATGAGTCGCGCCACTAGCCCGAGCGTCGGTAGCCGACCGCTTCGCAACGCTCGGGCGAGCGGGTCTCTTCGCGTTGCGCGTACTGCAGAGATCGCCTAGAGCACACTCTCGTCCACAGCGAAGATCACGCTGCGGACCGGGGCGGGTTCCTGCAGGTGCGCCGCATCGGCGGCGGTGGCGCGTCCCTCGGATGAAGCGAACGCGGCGTGCAGCTCGTCCATCGAGTCCCACTCCAGCTCGGCGACCAGGTAGTACGGGAGGCCGCCGCGGATGGCGACCAGGTCGTGGCCGAGCGTGTAGCGGCGCAGCCCCGGGAGGCGGCGTGCGAGCGGGATGTGGACGTCGTGGTAGTGCCGGTCGAATGCCGCGGGATCGGCGGGTGTCTCGTACAGGGCGATGAAACGGGCGGTCATCGGGCGGCCCTCCGATAGCGAGTGAGGACGGCGCCACCGGTCTGCTCGGCGGCCACGCACTCCAGCTCGGCGCGGGGGCCGTCGGTGGGGAAGAGCCGGCGGCCGGTGCCGAGGACGGTGGGGAAGGTCAGCAGCCGGTACTCGTCGATCATGTCGGCGGCCATCAGCCGGTCCACGATGCTCAGGCTCCCGGTGATGATCACGTCCCGCCGCTCGCGCTTGACGGCGTCGACCAGGTCGCCGTCGAGGAGCTGGGAGTTCGCCCACACGGACGTGTCGGCGTGGGTCAGGGTGCGGGAGGCGATCAGCTTCGGGACGGCGTTCATCCGTGCGGCGAACTTGTCGTTGCGGCCCGGCCAGAGCCGCGAGAACAGCTGCCAGGTGGCGCGCCCGAGCAGCAGTACCCCCTCGTCCAGCGTGGGGCCGAGCCGGAACTTGTCACCGGCGACCGCCTCCGGGCCGTGCCGGAATGCCCAGCCGCCCAGCGGTGTGTCGGCGGACCCGTCCGGGTCGGACACGATCCCGTCCAGGGTGATGAACTCGATGACGATGACGCTCACGATGAGACTCCCTCCGGTTCGGTACTCACCGGTACGTACCGGCCGCACCGCCCCGACTCATCGCTCCCTGCGGAACTCGCCTGCGGGAATCTCGCCCGCCAGCTCGAAGGCGTCGAAGACGCGCGGATCGGCGAATACGACGTTGTGCGCGATGCGGCCGTCGGTGACGGTGAAGACCTGCAGGGTGTGCAGACGGTGCCCGCCGCCGGGCTCCGGCGCGTACGCGGCGAGCGCGGGCTGCCCGCCTGCGGTGAGCTCCCGCATGGCCCAGCCCGTGCCACGCATCCGGAACACCCGCTCCAGGAACCGGCCGTAGTCCCGGCTGCCCCGGTACCACAGCGGCACCGGAGGCATCTCCAGCACCGCGTCGTCGGCCAGCAGCCGCACCAGCGCGGGTACGTCCGCTGCCTCGAACGCCCGCATGTACCGCTGGATGACCGCCCGCACCTCGGGATCGTCCGGCTCGCCGACCGCACCGGCATCGCCCACGTCGGCGAGGGCGGCATGGGCGCGCTGCAGCGCGCTGTTGACCGCCGCGACCGTGGTCCCCAACTGCTCGGCGACCTCGGCGGCGGTGAACGCCAGCACCTCGCGCAGCACCAGCACCGCCCGCTGCCGCGCCGGCAGGACCTGCACCGCCGCCACCCACGCGAGCCGCAGATCGGCCCGCACCTCCACATCGAACCGCGCGTCCGGGAACGGTTCCAGCCAGGGCACGTCGAGCGCCGCCGTCAGCGGCGCCTCGGGATCGTCGCTCGGCACCCCCAGCCCGGACGGCAGCGGACGCCGCCCGCGTCCCTCCAGCGCGGTCAGGCACACATTGGTCGCGATCCGGTACAGCCAGGTCCGCACCGACGCGCGCGCCGGGTCGTACCGGTCACGGGCCTTCCAGGCACGCAGCAGCGTCTCCTGCAACAGATCCTCGGCCTCGTGCACCGAACCCAGCATCCGGTAGCAGAACGCCGCCAACTCACCCCTGTAAGGCTCGAAGTCCACAGGCTCATCATGCTGCACCGGTCCTACGCACCCGCCAAGAGGGGGCTTGAGCGGGATCCGCCAGGGCTTCGGACAGCTACCACGCGGCACCCTCCCGGGCCCATGACTCTCTGTGACGATTCGCGGCCACTTGACTCCCCCGTTACATGGCCGCGAGTGGGGAAATGAAACTGACCACCGACACGCGGCGGCGAGCAGGAAAGGAGGCCACGGCTCGATAGGGCGCCCGCAACCGCCCGACCTCGCGCTGGCGAGCCGTGACGGCTCGGTGAGCACCCTGTCCGGAGGGACTCGGCAGCCACGAAAGCCGACGGCTGCGTCCCACGTTGTGTAGCCGATCAAGCAAACGGATTGCCGAGGTCTTGCCCCTGACGACCGGCCCGGCGATCGGTCTCGCGAGAACGGGTACTCGCCGGCCATCGGCGTGCGAGGGGTGGCGAGGGACCATGGCGAACGACGTCATCGAACGCGGCGACATCTACTTCGCGTACCGGCCCCGCGTCGAGCGGGAACAGGTTCACGGCATCGAAGAAGTCCAGCGCCTCTTCGTGATCCTGCAACCCGCCGACGGCAACCGCAGCCGCCGTCTCGTCATCGGGCGCAAGCACTTGCCGCGGGCGGAGGAACACGAGCGGTTCTGGGGCTTCATCGACGAGGTCGCCGACCAGCCGGAAGCCGTCGCAGAGGAACTGGAGCGGCGAGCCTACGACACACGAACACGAGGCAAGCGGACGCAACCCGAGGCGCGGCCAGCGGGCGAGGGCCGTTACGCGATCGTCCGGCACGGCAACCACATGCATCTCACCTACGAACTCGAGCTGCCCGAGCAACCGGGCGCCGTCCAGCAGGAGCTGACCATAGAGGCCGAAGCGAGCTACATCCTCGCGATCAAGAACCCCCTGGCCGGCGCGCCGGCGGGGGCAGGTCTGGCCCCGCAGCAGCAGGCAGACCTGCCGAAACGGAAGCAGGAACGATTCGAAGGGCGACGGTTCACGAGTGCCGATCCCGAGCTGCTCGACCAGGAGGGCATCGAGTTCGTGCTGATCGGTGCCGCCCCGCGACGTCGAGGAGGAGCTGGACGTCCGGCTCGACGCGGAGGCCGAGGACGCCGAGTCGGGCGAGATCTTCCGCCGCCTGCACATGCCGCGCGAGAAGCACCCCATCCAGCCGCTGACGGAGGGCGAGTGGCGTTAGCCACGCCACCGGCCCCGCAGTGCCTGCGACGACGGATACGGCAGTCGGATCGACGAGAGGCTGTGACATGGTCCGTTACACACGTGCGGTCGCCAAGATCAGCGGACGCGCCTTCGCGGGACCCGAGGAGTGGGGCACGGATCCGGACAGCCTGGCGCACCTGGCAGAGGAGATCCTGGCCGTGCACCGGAGCGGGACACAGATCGCCGCCGTCATCGGTGGGGGCAACTATGCCCGGGGCCGGTCAGCCCACGTCTGGGGCATCGACCGGGCCGAAGCCGACGACCTGGGCATGCTGGGGACGGTCATGAACGCTCTGCTCCTGCGCGGCGCGCTCCGTGCCCACGGCGGACCCGACGTGCGGGTCATGACGGCCATCCCCATGCACCCCGTCGCCGAGCCGTACGTGCGCCAGCGTGCGGACCGCCACCTGCGATACGAGAGGATCGTCCTCCTGGGAGGAGGCATCGGACTGCCCTACGCGAGCACCGACCACGCCGCCGTACAACGCGCACTGGAACTGGGCGCCGAGGTCCTGCTGGTGGCCAAGCACGGAGTGGACGGAGTGTTCGACGCCGACCCACGCACCCATCCCGATGCCAAGCGGTACAGCAGGCTCCCCTACGACCAGGCCATCAACCTGCGCCTTGCGGTGATGGACGCAACCGCACTGGTCCTGGCGGAGGAGTACGGCCTGCCGATGCACGTCTTCAACGCCACAGCCGACGGCGCCATGCGGGCCATCTGCCAGGGGGCGGACATCGGTACCCGTCTCACCGGCGACGGCCCACGACGGCCGGAGCATCGGAGCGGCACGCAGCAGGATGCGCAGCCCCACTGAGCCGCGGCATCGGACCTGGCTTCCTACCCAGCGCCTTGCGCCGGCGCGGGCAGAGGTTGCAGATCCGTCACCGCGTACTCGATCCGGACGTCGTCGGCCACCTTCAGCGCGCCCAGGAAGGCGGTGTACGGCTTGATCCCCCAGGTGGACTGGCTGACCGTGGCCCAGCCGCACACCTGGCCGTCGCCGTCGCTGCCGCCGTGCACGGTGACCGGACGGGTCAGGCCCTTGATGGTGAGGTCGCCGGTGATCTCGAAGTCGTCGGGTGTGCCGGTGATGCCGGTGGAGCGGAAGGTGATGGTCGGGTGCTGCGCGGTGTGCAGCAACTGTTCACTCTCAAGCGTCCGCTTGATCTCGGCCCGGTCGGCGTCGGTGAGGGATTTGAGACCACCGGTCCCCTCCCGGACGGTCAGCGACCCGGCCTCGACCGTGACGGTCACCTGCGACCTCTTGGGGTCGGCGGTGACGACAACAGCGTTCCCGGCCCAACGCATCGCCTCGATCACGAGGTCGTGCCCTGCCCTGCGACCGAGCCCGGCGCGGCTGGTACTGAGCGTAAGACGGCTGGCCGGCGGCCCGAAGGCGTACGTTCCATCACCCACTGTCACGAGAGTGACTTTACGTGATCGCGCTGGGCTCCACACGCCTGTCAGGCCAGTTCGGCGTGGCCGAAGAGTTCGGCGTAGCCGGCCGGGAGCGCGCTGATGAGCTTGTTCACCTCTCCCCCGGAGATCGTCTTCGCCAGTACGGAGAGGACCGCTGCGGCGTGAGCACGCGCGGTTTCCTCGTCATCCCCGGAGGCCTCGGCCACCCGCCGTACGAACTCCCGGACACCCCAAGTGGTGCCGGGGAGGTCGTCAGCCGGGTCCATGAGAACCTCGGCGAGCTCGATCGGGAGCTGATCGGCCAGATGGTTCGCCGCAGCCGGCTGAAGGCGTTCACCGAGGGTAGAGAGCACCGCCTCGGTGACAGTCAGCGTCTCTGCGGCGTCGCTGTATCCGCCCTGTGCGCGCACGGCGGCCAGGAATTCCTGCAGCGCCATCGCTGCTCCTCCCGCAAGCGGGCAGCCATAAGGCAAACCGTGCTGTCATCCCTGCGCCAAAGGCTGTCGACTTTCTTCACTTCACCGAGTCCCCTTGCAGCAGGGCGGCAACCAAGCCGCGGCAACGGTGGGTGCGAGGGGGGTGGTCAGGTCGGCGCCTGTCGAGCTGTGGCTTCTCCTCCTGGACACCTGACTGATTGCCAGGATGCGCCTCTGGTTACCCGGCGAGCGGGGCTTCCATTGACCCGGCAGGGGGTGAGGGAATTGCGTCACGAGGAGTTCATCGGTCAGGTGCAGGCGCGGGCGCGGCTGGACAGTCGTGGCGCTGCGGAAAGGGCGACCCGCGCGACGCTGGGAACGCTCGCCGAGCGTATCCCCGCCGGCCTGGCGGAAAAACTTGCCGCCCAGCTGCCGTACGAGATCGGGGAACATCTGCGGCGCGTCGACAAAGCGCCGGACGTCCCCGCCACCGGGGTACACATGAGCGGACACGAGTTCTTTGAGCGGATCGCCCAGCGGGAGGCGAAGAGCTTTCCTAAGGCGGTCCACCACGCCCGCGCGGTGATCGAAGTGGCCTCCCAGGCCCGTGCAGGGCAGTGTGGCCGCAAAGATCCGCGACTGTCTCGACGATGAGCTGGCCACCAGCCTGTTCGCCGGCAGCACCGGCCGCGCGGCACTACATCGGCCTGCCGACCACCCCCAGCCGCCCCGGCCCCAGGGGCCACGCATGACTGCCCTGAAGCTGCAAAGCCCCGTCTTCGAAGACCATCACCGTCTTCCGCCCCGATACACCGAGGACGCGGGGAACGTGTCACCACCGCTGGCCTGGTCCGGTGTGCCGGACGAGACGGCGGAACTGGTGCTGCTGTGCGAGGACGTCGACGCGCCCACGGGCAGTGTCGTCCACTGGACCGTGGTCGGCATCGACCCTCATAGCCAGGGCGTGGCGGCGGGCCGGACCCCGCCAGGCGGCACGGCACTCGTCAACGGCTTCGGCCGCCGCGGCTGGAGCGGACGCAACCCCCCGCCCGGGGATCATCCGCACCGCTACGTCTTCCACCTCTACGCGCTGGCCCAGCCATGCGTGCTGCCCGACACGCCCAGCGCCGAGCAGGTCCGTGAAACGTTGGAGGAGCGTGAACTGGCCGACAGTACGCTCGTGGGCCTGTACGAGCACTGATGCGAACACGATGGCGAGCGGCGGCAGACGGCCCCGGCCCGCCCTCGGCTACCCGTGCGGGATGACGAGTTCCCGGCCGCGATAGAAGCCCTCCCGCTCCTCGACGACGTACGGGGCCATGGCCGCACGCCGCCGCGCCTCCGCCTCGGAGGCCCGCCAGGAGTCACACGCCCCCTTGGAGTCCCAGAACGACACCCCGGTGATCTCCTGCCCGTCCTCGGACCAGTACGCGAAAGCGCGCCGCATCCCCTGCGGGGAGGCGTCCGGGCGCCACGCCCTCTCGAAGTTCTCCAGGGCGCCCGGCTGAAGGCGGCGCGTGGTGACCCAGACGAACTGCTCCTCCATGGCGGCCTCCCTTGCAGCACAGGCCCGGCCAGGGCCCCTTTTCGACCACCGTAGAGCCAGCGGCCGCCTCGATGGAGTTGCGTCGCATCGCTCGCCCCCACCACGGCAAGGCCGTCACCCAAGTGGCGTACGACGGCACGGGGCCGCGGAGTGCCCGCGCCTAGCGTGGAAGCGTGGTACCAGGACGTGGGGGGGAGTCAGACGCTTCCCAAGCAGGAGGACTCCATGCCGGTTGCCGGGCAGATCCCGCGCTCGCATTCTCCCCGGCCTCACCTGCGGCATCAGCGTGCCGGCATCCACGTTACGAAGAGACTGCCCGAGGGCGCTCGTTCCTCTACTGATTCCCAATGTGGTTGTCAATGCCTGACTCGTGACTGGCTGTGGCCACCTCAGCCGAGGCTGACAGCGCGAAGGGGCGGGCTGCTCTCGAAGGGACGACCGTCGCGTAGGAGTGCCCAC
>NZ_JBKFFO010000020.1:0-88515 GCF_046506645.1 Streptomyces sp. 5K101
CTGGGGGCACCTCCCACGGCCGCCAGGCCGTAGGGGGAGTTTGAGGCGCGGGGGTCCGGGGGCGGAGCCCCCGGTTCAGGCGCACCCCTACTCACGCCCGCCTGAGTACGAGCGCGCTTACCGCCTGCGCGGCCCGGCGGCAGCCTGGCGGTCATGACCACCGTCAGCCTGCTCGCCGCCCGCACCCCCGTCACCCGGGACCGCTACGTCGACCTGCTCCGCGTCGCCTCCCTCGGCGTCGTCGTCGCCGGGCACTGGCTCATGTCCGCCGTCACCGATGACGGGGTCGGCAATCTGCTCGCCGTCGTGCCGGAGTTGCAGGTCCTCACCTGGGTCCTCCAGGTCATGCCCGTGTTCTTCTTCGTCGGCGGGTTCTCGCACGCCCTCTCGTACCGGTCGCTGCGGCGCCGGCATCCGGACCGGGCCGTGTACGCCGTCTTCCTGCGCGGACGCCTCCAGCGGCTGCTGCGGCCGACCATGGCCTTCGTCCTGGTGTGGGGCGCCGTCGCGCTCGCCGTGCAGCTGCTCGGCGGGGGCGGCGGGACGACGGGAGTCGCGCTGCGGCTCGTCGCCCAGCCGCTGTGGTTCATCGGCATCTATCTCGCGATGGTCGCGTTCACCCCGCCGCTGCTGAGGCTGCACGAGCGCTTCGGGTGGGGCGCCTTCGGGGCGCTCGCCGCGGCCGCTGCCGCCGTCGACGTGCTGCGGTTCGCCGCGGACGTCCCCTTCGTCGAGTTCCTGAACTTCGCGTTCGTCTGGCTCGCCGTCCACCAGCTGGGCTTCCTGCGGGCCGACGGCCGTATCCGCAGGCCCGCCGTGCTCGCGGGCGCCGGTCTCGCCGGGGCCGCCGTGCTCGTCGCCCTCGGGCCGTATCCGCTCTCCATGGTCGGGATGCCGGGCGAGAAGATATCGAACATGGCTCCGCCCACCCCCGCCCTGCTCTGCCACGGGCTGTGGCTGGTCGGCGCCGTGGAGCTGCTCAAGCGGCCGGGGGCCCGCCTGCTGAGCCGCCCCCGCGTCTGGCTCGGCGTCGTCGCCGCGAACGGGATCGCCATGACCGCGTTCCTGTGGCACCTGACCGCCATGCTCGGCGTGTACGGGGCGATGATCGCCGCGGGCCTGGAGCTGCCGGAGCCGGCGGGCGCGGCCTGGTGGGCGGGGGCCCCGTTCCGGATCGCCGCGGCCGTCGCGGTGACCGCCGCTCTCGTCGCCGTCTTCCGCCGCGTCGAGCGGCCCGCGCACGATGCCGGTGCGCCCGTGCCGGGCACCGGGCCCGTCGCCGCCGTGGGGATCACCCTGTGCCTGTTCGGCGTCCTCGGCCTGTCCATGGTCGGCTTCGGCGGCCTGCTGGAGGGCAGGACCGCCACCCTCGTCGCCGTGCCGGTCAGCGCGCCCGCGGCCGTGGCCATGGCGCTCGGCGGCTGGCTGCTGGTGGAACGGGCCGGTGCCCGTCGCAAGTAGGCTGGGGGGTCGATCGTTCCCCCTGGCAGGAGAGAAATGGCCGTCAATCTGGTCAATGTCGAGGCAGTCAGCAAGGTGTACGGCACACGTGCCCTGCTCGACTCCGTCTCCCTCGGCGTCTCCGAGGGAGACCGCATCGGCGTCGTCGGCCGCAACGGCGACGGCAAGACCACCCTCATCCGCCTGCTCGCCAAGCTGGAGGAGCCCGACACCGGCCGGGTCACCCAGAGCGGCGGACTGCGGCTCGGCGTGCTCACCCAGCACGATTCGCTCGACCCCGGGGCGACCATCCGCCACGAGGTCATCGGCGACCTGGCCGACCACGAATGGGCCGGGAACGCCAAGATCCGCGACGTGCTGACCGGACTGTTCGACGGCCTCGACCTCTCCGGGTTCCCGCAGGGGCTCGACACCGTGATCGGCCCGCTGTCCGGCGGCGAGCGCCGCCGCATTGCGCTCGCCAAGCTGCTCATCGCCGAGCAGGACCTGATCGTCCTCGACGAGCCCACCAACCACCTGGACGTGGAGGGCATCGCCTGGCTGGCGAAGCACCTGCAGGCCCGCCGCTCGGCGCTCATCTGCGTCACGCACGACCGCTGGTTCCTCGACCAGGTCTGCACCCGCATGTGGGACGTGCAGCGCGGCGCGGTGTACGAGTACGAGGGCGGCTACAGCGACTACGTCTTCGCCCGGGCCGAGCGCGAGCGCATCGCGGCGACCGAGGAGGCCAAGCGGCAGAACCTGATGCGCAAGGAGCTGGCCTGGCTGCGGCGCGGCGCCCCCGCCCGTACCTCCAAGCCCCGTTACCGCATCGAGGCCGCGAACGAGCTCATCGCCGACGTGCCGCCGCCGCGTGACACGTCCGAGCTGATGAAGTTCGCCAGTGCCCGGCTCGGCAAGACGGTCTTCGACCTGGAGGAGGTGACCGTCCAGGCCGGCCCCAAGGTGCTCGTGCAGCACCTGACCTGGCAGCTCGGCCCCGGCGACCGCATCGGTCTGGTCGGCGTCAACGGCGCGGGCAAGACCTCGCTGCTGCGCACCCTCGCCGACGCCGCCCGCACCCAGGGCGAGCAGCAGCCCGTGGCCGGCCGCGTCGTCGTCGGCAAGACGGTCAGGCTCGCCTACCTCTCGCAGGACGTCACCGAGCTGCCCCCGGCGCTGCGGGTGCTGGAGGCGGTGCAGCAGGTCCGCGACCGCGTCGACCTCGGCAAGGGCCGCGAGATGACGGCGGGCCAGCTGTGCGAGCAGTTCGGCTTCGGCAAGGAGAAGCAGTGGACGCCGGTCGGCGATCTGTCCGGTGGTGAGCGCCGCCGCCTCCAGCTGCTGCGCCTGCTGATGGACGAGCCGAACGTCCTGTTCCTCGACGAGCCCACGAACGACCTCGACATCGAGACGCTGACCCAGCTGGAGGACCTGCTCGACGGCTGGCCCGGCTCGATGGTGGTCATCTCCCACGACCGGTTCTTCGTCGAGCGCACGACGGACCGCACGTTCGCGCTCCTCGGCGACGGCGCGCTGCGGATGCTGCCGCGCGGCATCGACGAGTACCTGGAGCGCCGGGCGCGCATGGTCGAGGCGTCCGCGCCCACACCGCCCCCCGCCCCGGCGGCCGCCGGAGGCAAGGAGAAGTCGGCGGCGGACGCGCGCGCGGCGAAGAAGGAACTGCAGCGGATCGAGCGGCAGCTCGACAAGATCTCCGAAAAGGAGAGCAAGCTGCACGCCCAAATCGCCGACAACGCGACCGACTTCGAGCGCGTCGCGAAGCTGGACGCCGAGCTGCGCGAACTGGTGGCCGAGCGCGACGAGTTGGAGATGCGCTGGCTCGAACTGGCGGAAGACGCCTAGGGCCAGCTCGTAGAGAAGCCGTGGAAACCGCGTAACAACAGCATCACGGGCCGGTCCTCCCTTGGGAACAGGGGCGGACCGAGCCCGTTCCGCGTTGGTCGCGGGTGATACAAAGAAGCGCGTCCGGCTGCGCTTCCGGTCGCCCGCCGGGGGGCCACGGGGGCCGAGGCACGACCGACCACGCCGAGAGCCGTGGGGGTGCCCGCCGGGCAGCGGATCGCAGGAGAAGGGGGAGGCGCTGATGACTCAGCCGCCTGATCGGCAGGTGCTGGAGCGGGACTTCGGCGCTGCGCACCAACGGGAGCACGGGACCGCGTGTCCCGCTCCGCCCGTCCAGGCACCGCAGACGCCCCCGCCGCCCGGATACGGCTTTCCCCAGGCCGAGTGAACGCGTTCCGGGTCAACCCGACATCCCCCACCCCTGCCCGCACCGACCACTCCAGAGGTAGTACGCCATGACACAGCCGCCGAACCAGCCGCCGCAGCCGGGCTTCGGAGCTCCCCAGGACCCGCAGGGCATCCCGCAGCCGCCCGCCCAGCCGCCCCAGATGCCGCCGGCCCCGCCGACACCCCCCGCGGGCGCGCCGCAGGCCCCCGGTTACGGCTACCCGCAGGCCGGCCAGCCCGGACCGTACGCCCAGCAGCCCGGCCCGTACGCCCAGCAGCCGGGGCCGTACGCCCAGCAGCCGGGCCCGTACAACCAGCCCGGTCCGTACGGAGGTTACCCGGCGCAGCCGCAGTACCCGGGTGCGCCGACCCCGCCGTCCGGCGGTTCGGGGAACTTCTTCAAGGGGAAGACCGGCATCATCGTGGCCGCGTCGGCCGCCGCGCTGCTCCTCGTCGGCGGTGGCACGTACTTCGCCCTGGCCGGGGACGGCACGCAGGACAAGCCGAACGTCAGCAAGTCCAGCGACGACCCGAAGCCGACCGGCTCGCCGACCGTCGACCAGGGCGACGGCAACGGCGATGGCGGCGCCCGTGACGGCGACGACGACCTCAACGCGGGCCGCCAGGCCGGCGAGGCCAAGGTCCTCTTCCTGACCAAGAACGACGTCGATCTGCCGCGCAACGGCTCCGACGTGTTCGGCCCGTGGGTGGTCGGCGACACCGTCGTCAAGGCCATGTACCGCGAGATCGCCGGGTATTCGGTGACCGACGGCACGAAGAAGTGGAGCGTGCCGGTGAGCACCAAGGTGTGCTCCGCGCCCGCGAACGCGTCCACGGACGGGAAGATCGTCTTCGGTGTCGAGGACAGCCTGACCGACAAGGCCAAGTGCAACGACCTGCAGATGGTCGACCTCAAGACCGGCAAGGCCGGCTGGAAGAAGTCGATCCCCAAGGTGTCCGGCTTCGCCGGCCTGTCCGACTTCACGCTCGCCATCAGCGGCAACACCCTGGCGGTCGGCGGCAGCGGCAACTCGTACGGCTACTCGCTCGCCGACGGCAAGCAGCTGTTCGGCAAGCCGGCGGGCGACTGCAAGCCGTTCGCCTTCGCCGGCGGACCCCGTCTGCTGGCCGGCGCGAGCTGCCCCACGTCGGACTACGACAAGCCCAGGCAGCAGCTCCAGGAGGTCGACCCGGTCACCGGCAAGACCAAGTGGACCTACAACACGCCCGAGGGCTGGGAGATCGACAAGGTCTACTCGGCGAGCCCGCTGGTCGTCTCCCTCACCCAGCGCGAGCCCAAGAAGTGGTCGATCGTCGCGCTGACCGACAACGGCAAGCCGCGCTCGCAGATCGACGGCGGCACGGACAAGTACCAGCCCCGCTGCGGCGGCGCCTTCGTGGTCTTCGGCCAGAACCTCGAGGGCTGCACCGGCGTGGCCGCCGACGCGAACACCTTCTACATGGCGACCGAGACGGGTTACGGCACCGCCAACGAGGTCGTCGCCTTCAACCTCGACACCGGCAAGGCCAAGTGGCGCTCCAAGGCCCCGGCCGAGCGCCAGATGACTCCGCTGCGGATGGAGGGCGGCAACGTCCTCGTCTACATGGGCGCCTCCTACGACAAGGGCGGCACGGTCGCCACGATCGCCCCCACCGGCGGTGCGCCGAAGACGCTGCTCCAGCACCCGGCGTCGACCGCGCAGATCGAGAACACCTTCTACTCGCCCAAGATGGCCTACGCCGACGGCCGTTTCTTCATCGCCGCCGGGCGGGTGAGCGCGAGCAACGACAAGGAGGAGAAGGAGACGAAGACCATGATGGCCTTCGGCCAGTGACCGTCACCGTCGTCGTCCCGGAAGCCTCGTTGGCGCCTTGTCCGCTCTTCCGCCGTACCGTTCCCAGAGGTAGCACCCCATGACACAGCCGCCGCCCCCGCCGAACCAGCCACCCGGTCAGCCGCCGCACCAGCCCCCGGCCGGTCCGCCCAACCAGCCCCCGCAGGGCGGGTTCGGCGCTCCGCAGCAGCCGCCGGCCGGCGGGTTCGGCGCCCCGACGCCGCCCCAGGACGGCGGGTACGGCTACCCGCAGACCCCGCCGCCCGCCCAGTCGCCGTACGGGCAGCCGCCCCAGAGCCCGCCGCCCGGCGCGGGACAGCCGCCGTACGGCTATCCGCAGCAGGGCTACGGCTACCCGACGCAGCCCGTGCAGCCGCAGTACATGCTGCCGCAGAACGGTGGCGGCGGCCGCAAGCTCAGCACGCAGATGCAGATCGTCATCGCCGCGTGCGTGGCCATCGTCCTGATCGTCGTCGGCGGCATCGTGTACGCGAGCACCGGTGACGACGGCACGAAGGACGAGGCCAAGAACTCGTCGGGCGGCGCGTCCGGCGGTGGCGGCGACACCAGGCCCGCCCCGGACGGGGCCGGCAAGGAGAAGGCGGGCGCGAACACCGGTGCCAAGGTCGCCTTCCAGCTTCCCGAGCCGGCGCGCGAGGACCTGACGGCCGTTCCCGGCTCCTGGGTCACCGACAAGGCGTACGTGAAGCCGGGCGTCAACTCGGTCGTCGCGTACGACGTCGCCAAGGGCAGCGTCCTGTGGGCCACGCCGCTCACCGGCCAGGTGTGTGCGGCCTCGCGCCACATGACCGATGACTACAAGACCGCGATCCTCTTCGAGGCGAAGAAGCGCACCGCGCCCAAGTTCTACGAGAAGTGCACCGAGGTCGGGGTCCTCGACCTCACCACCGGCAAGCTGCTGTGGAGCAAGTCGGTCGCCGGCGACGGCGACGAGAAGAGCCAGTTCGAGCAGGTCACCCAGAGCGGCAACACGGTCGCCGCGGGCGGACTCTACGGCGGTGCCGCGTTCGACCTGACCACCGGGGCGGTCCGCTGGAAGCCCAAGGTCGACGCCCAGCAGTGCCGGGACATCGGCTACGGCGGCGGCAAGGCGCTCGTCGCGGTCCGCACCTGCGGCGACTTCGACAACCGCACGGCCACCGTCCAGACGCTCAACCCGGACAACGGCACCCCGCTGTCGTCGTACAAGATGCCGGCGGGTGTCGAGGACGCCCGCGTCGTGTCCAGCGACCCGCTGGTCGTCGCCGCCGACGTCGGTGACACGGGCACCTTCGGCATCTCGGACTTCTTCTCCATCGACGGCAAGACCGGCAAGCTGCGCGCGAAGATCGCGGCTCCGGGCGACAAGTACCTGGCCCGCTGCTCGGCCAGCGACGGCGTCGAGGGCTGCCAGTACGTGCTGGTCGGCAACGACAGGCTCTACCTGCCGACCGCCGAGCACGACGGCGGCGGCGACCTCGGCCGCACCAACGAGATCATCGCCTTCGACCTCGCGACCGGCAAGGGCACGCCCGAGCGCGCGGACGCCGGCGAGGGCTACCACTCGCTGCCGCTGCGCATGGACGGGGGCAACCTCATCGTCTACAAGTGGCCTCCCTACAACAAGGGCGGTCAGGTCGTGAGCATCGACGGCGCCACCTTCAAGCAGACGGTGCTGCTCGAGAACCCCTCCGACCGTGCCGTGCGCGACGCCGAGACGAGCTTCTCGGAGAACGGCGCCGAGTACGACTACGTGGCGGGCCGGTTCTTCATCTCGCAGGACCTGATGAGCAAGCCGCGTGAGAACGACTCGCAGTTCGGCAAGAAGTACCTGGCGGTCGCCTTCAGCGTGGCGGACTGACCCCTACGAGCACACCGCCGGCCCGGCCCGTCGCACCGACGGACCGGGCCGGCGCTTTTGTCGCCCCCACTCGGCACAAGTGGCCCTGTTTGCCGACGAATTCGGCATTCCGGGGCGCTTCTGCCGAGTTGGGGGCGCGCTCGTCGGCACGAGCGTGTACCTTGCCGGGTCAGTGGGCCGGGGGGCTCGCTCAACCGGGGAGGGTTGCTCGATGGGCGTGCGGCTCATCGTGGTCGACGACCACAGACTGCTCGCGGAGGCGCTCGCCTCGGCACTGAAACTGCGCGGGCACCGGGTGCTGGCGGCGGCCGCGCCCGCTGCCGGGGCGGCCGAACTCGTCGTCGCCAGGGCGCCCGAGGTCTGTCTGCTCGGCACCCAGGCGCCTGCCGCGCCGGGCGCCTTCGACCCGGTCGTACGGATCAAGCGGGAGCGCCCCCAGGTGGCCGTCCTGGTCCTCGGCCCGGTGCCCAGCCCGCGGGGCATCGCGGCGGCGTTCGCGGCGGGGGCGTCCGGCTATGTGCGCCACGACGAGCGCATCGAAGGGGTGGAGCGCGCCCTGGTGAAGGCCCGCGCGGGCGAGGCGGTGGTGGCGCCCCAGCTCCTGCAGGGCGCGTTCGCCGACCTCCTCAACCCGGCGGCGCAGCCCGACGACGAGGGCCAGCGGCTCCTGGAGCTGCTCACCGCGCGCGAGGTCGAGGTGCTCGTGCGGGTCGCGGAGGGCGAGGACACCCGGCAGATCGCGGCCGGGATGGGCATCGCGCCGAGCACCGCGCGCACGCACGTGCAGCGCGTGCTGATGAAGCTGGGCGTCGGCTCCCGCCTGGAGGCGGCGGCGCTGGCCGCCCGGACGGGCCTGCTGGACCGGGCGGCGCACGGCAGCGTGCCGCCCGGCGTGAAGCGGGACTAGTCCGCCGGCGTGGCCGGCGCCGTGGGGCGCGGCGACTTCGGGAAGGGGGTGTCCCGTCTTCCGTTGACGAGCGCTGTTGGCTTGTGGTTGGTTGTGTTTGAATATGTTGACAAGGGGTGGTGAGGAGCTCCGCGTGAAGAAGACGTCGACCCGGCTCGCCGACGGTCGCGAGCTGCTCTACTACGACCGCCGGGACGACGCCGTACGCGACGCCCTCGACCCGCGGCCCCTCGACGCCGTCTCCACCACCTCCGAGATCCGCCACGACGTCCTGCTCGGCGACCGTGTCGCGATCGCGTCGCACCGGCAGGGCCGCACCTACCACCCGCCGGCCGACGAGTGCCCGCTCTGCCCCTCGCGCGACGGGCGCCACAGCGAGATCCCCGCCGCCGACTACGACGTCGCCGTCTTCGAGAACCGCTTCCCCTCCCTCGCCGGCGGCCTCGGCCGCTGCGAGGTCGTCTGCTTCACCCCCGACCACGACGCCTCGTTCGCCGACCTGACCGCCGAGCAGGCCGGACTCGTCCTGGAGGCGTGGACCGACCGCACCGCCGACCTCGCCGAAGTGCCCGGCGTCGAGCAGGTCTTCTGCTTCGAGAACCGCGGCGCCGAGATCGGCGTGACCCTCCAGCACCCGCACGGCCAGATTTACGGCTATCCCTTCGTCACCCCGCGCACCGGCCTCATGCTGCGCTCCGCGGCCGAGCACCGCGCGACGACCGGGCGCAACCTGTTCGACGACGTCGTGGCGCGCGAGCTGGACGAGGCAGTCCGCGTGGTGCTGGCGGGCGCGCACTGGGTCGCCTTCGTGCCGTACGCGGCGCACTGGCCCTACGAGGTGCACCTCTACCCCAAGCGCCGGGTGTCCGACCTGCGCGGACTGGACGAGGCCGCGCGCACGGAGTTCCCACAGGTCTATCTGGAACTGTTGAGGCGCTTCGACCGGATCTTCGGCCCGGGCGAACCGCCGACCCCGTACATCTCCGCCTGGCACCAGGCGCCGTTCACCGCGGACGGGCGGGACGACTTCGCCCTCCATCTCGAGCTTTTCACCGTCCGCCGCACTTCCGGCAAGCTGAAGTTTCTCGCTGGTTCCGAGTCCGGTATGAGCGTGTTCATCAACGACGTGCCGCCGGAAGCCGCGGCCGAACGACTGCGAGAGGTAGCGAGCTAAGTGAGCAAGAAGTACCTGGTCACAGGCGGTGCGGGATATGTCGGCAGTGTGGTGGCCCAGCACCTGCTGGAGGCCGGCCACCAGGTGACCGTGCTCGACGACCTCTCCACCGGGTTCCGCGAGGGCGTCCCGGCGGGCGCGGAGTTCGTCGAGGGCCGCATCCAGGACGCCGCACGCCATCTCGACGCCTCGTACGACGGCGTCCTGCACTTCGCCGCGTTCTCGCAGGTCGGCGAGTCGGTCGTCAAGCCGGAGAAGTACTGGGAGAACAACGTCGGCGGCACGATGGCCCTGCTGTCCGCCATGCGCTCCGCCGGCGTGCGCACCCTCGTCTTCTCGTCCACCGCCGCGACCTACGGCGAGCCGGTGCGGGCCCCCATCACCGAGACCGACCCGACCGCGCCCACCAGCCCCTACGGCGCGTCCAAGCTCGCCGTCGACCACATGATCAGCGGCGAGGCCGCGGCGCACGGCCTGGCCGCGGTGTCCCTGCGGTACTTCAACGTCGCGGGCGCGTACGGCGACTGCGGCGAGCGCCACGACCCCGAGTCGCACCTCATCCCGCTGGTCCTCCAGGTCGCCCTGGGCAAGCGCGCGTCCATCTCCGTCTTCGGCGACGACTACCCGACGCCGGACGGCACCTGCGTCCGCGACTACATCCATGTCGCCGACCTCGCCGAGGGCCATCTGCTCGCGCTCGACGCGGCGACCCCCGGCGAGCACCTGATCTGCAACCTCGGCAACGGCAACGGCTTCTCCGTGCGGGAGGTCATCGAGACCGTCCGCAAGGTCACCGGTCACCCGGTGCCCGAGGTCATGGCCGAGCGCCGCGGCGGCGACCCCGCGGTCCTGGTCGCCTCCGCAGCCACCGCCCAGGAGCGCCTGGGCTGGCAACCGAGCCGCGCCGACCTGGCCGGCATCGTGTCCGACGCCTGGGCCTTCGCCCGCGGGAGGGAGAACGCGTCATGAGCGACGGTGTGTGGGCAGCCCCCGGCAGGGTGAATCTGATCGGTGAACACACCGACTACAACGACGGTTTCGTCATGCCCTTCGCGCTGCCGCACACCACGGTGGCGACCGTGGCCCGCCGCGACGACGGCGTGCTGCGGCTCCACTCCGCCGACGTGCCCGGCGCTTCTGTCGAACTGCGCGTCGAGGACCTGGCTCCGGCCGCCCGCTCGGGCGGCTGGACCGACTACCCGGCCGGCGTGGTCTGGGCGCTGCGCCGGGCGGGCCTCGCGGTGGGCGGCGCCGACATCCACTACGAGTCCACGGTGCCGACGGGCGCGGGACTGTCCTCGTCCGCAGCGATCGAGGTCGTCACCGCGCTCGCCCTGAACGACCTGTACGCGCTGGGCATGGACTCCCGGGACATCGCCCGGATGTGCCGGCGGGCGGAGAACTCTTACGTCGGCGCCCCCACCGGGATCATGGACCAGATGGCCTCGGCCTGCTGCGTCGAGGGCCATGCCCTGCACCTGGACACCCGTGACCTCTCCCTGCGTCAGATCCCCCTCGACCTGACGGCCCACGGCCTCGAACTCCTCGTCGTGGACACCCGGGTCAAGCACGCCCACAGCGAGGGCGCGTACGGAAAGCGCCGCGCCGGCTGCGAGGCGGGTGTGGCGGCGCTCGGCGTCGACGCGCTGCGGGACGTCCCGTACGACGGGCTCGACGACGCGCTGGCCCGCCTCGACGACCCGGAGGTGCGCTCCCTGGTCCGTCACATCGTCACCGAGAACCACCGGGTGGAGCGCGTGATCGCACACCTGGAGGCGGGCGAGGTCCGCGCGATCGGGCCGGTCCTGACGGAGGGCCACGCCTCGCTGCGCGGCGACTTCCGGGTCTCGTGCCCCGAACTGGACCTCGTGGTCGACACGGCACTTACGGCGGGAGCGCTCGGCGCGCGGATGACGGGCGGCGGCTTCGGCGGGTCGGCGATCGTGCTGGCGGAGTCGTCCTCGGCGCAGCTGGTGACGAAGTCGGTCCAGGAGGCGTTCGCGGCCCGGTCCCTGGACGAGCCCCGCGTCTTCACCGTGGTCCCGTCGGCGGGGGCGCGGCGGGTGGCCTGAGGTCCACGCCGGTAAGAGCCGGGCGATGCGGCGAGTGCCCGCCGCATCCTGTCGACTTCTGTCCCGCCAGGACCACGGGCAACACCATGAACACCGTGAGCGATCAGTTCTGCACATGGCCTTCCCTGACGGCCACCCATCCGTAATCTGGTGCTCAACACCGGTGGGGGCCGGTGTTGATCAGGGGGCGAGACCGTTGGGTACGGCGCCCGGGGCGGGGTATCAGTCTGAGCACGGCGGCGGCCGGGCGACGTCCTGTACCTCTTTCTCCGGGCGTCGTATCCGCGCCGATCCGTCCTCCGGCACTGGGGGTGCTTGTGGTTCGTATCCGGGTCCTGGTCGTGGACGACCACCGAATCTTCGCCGAGTCGCTCGCCGCGGCTCTCGCCGCCGAGCCCGACGTCGAGGTCGCCGCGGCGGGCAGCGGGCCCGCCGCGCTGCGCTGCCTGGAGCGGGCCGCGGCCGAGGGGCGGCGCTTCGACGTCATGCTCGTCGACGCCGATCTCGGCATCGTCACGGTGCCCGCGCCGCGCGCGGTCGCGGGCGGCGACGACGGTCTGGTGGACGGGATCTCGCTGGTCGCCGGCGTCCGTTCGCACCGGATCGCCGTGCGGTCCGTGGTACTCGCCGAGAAGGACGACGCCGCCCGCGCGGCGCTCGCGCTCCAGGCGGGGGCGTCGGGCTGGGTCGCCAAGGACTGCTCGCTGCAACGGCTGCTGGGCGTGATCCGCGGGGTGCTGCGGGACGAGACGCACGTGTCGCCCGGGCTGCTCACCGGCGTCCTGCGCGAGCTGACCGCGGCCCGCAAGCACCGCACCGAGAGCGAGCAGCTGGTCGAGTCGCTGACCCCGCGCGAACAGGAGGTACTGCGCTGCATGGTCGCGGGCCTGGGGCGCAAAGCGGTCGCCGAGCGCCTCTTCCTGTCACCGCACACCGTTCGGACGCACATGCAGAACGTGCTCGGCAAACTCGGCGTGCACTCGACGCTGGCCGCGGTCGCCCTGGCCCGCAGGGCGGGCGTGGGCCCGGTGGACCTACCCGGGGATGTTGTCGAACGGGGCGGTCAACTGGCGTAGCAGTGCGGCCAGTTCCGCGCGCTGGGCGTGGGACAGCTGGGCAAGGATCGCCCGCTCCTGGGCGAGCAGTCCGGCCAGTGCCTGGTCGGCGCGGTCGCGGCCCTCGGGGGTGAGCCGTACGAGGACGCCGCGCCGGTCGCTGGGGTCGGGCAGCCGCTCGACCAAGTTCTTCTTGGCGAGCCGGTCGATGCGGTTGGTCATCGTGCCGGACGTGACCAGTGTCTGGGTGAGCAGCTGGCCGGGGGAGAGCTGGTACGGAGCGCCGGCCCGGCGCAGCGAGGTGAGCACGTCGAACTCCCACGGCTCCAGCTGGTGCTCGGCGAAGGCGAGCCGGCGGGCGCGGTCGAGATGCCGGGCGAGCCTGGAGACGCGGCTGAGCACCTCGAGCGGTTCCACGTCGAGGTCCGGGCGCTCTCGGCGCCATGCCGCGACCAGTCGATCGACCTCGTCCTCCATATCGATCAGTGTAGTTGGTCTGTCGATGTGAAGTCTCTTGACGTCAAGATATAGTCTGCTCGACTATGGGGCAGGGTCGGGCCGGAACCGTTCCTTTTCGGCCGCCCGTTCCTGCAAGGGGGACTCGACCATGCATTCCGTACCCACCTGGGACCCGCATCAGTACCTGCGCCATGCCGGGCACCGCACGCGTCCCTTCCTGGACATGCTCGCCCGCATACCCCAGCTGCCCTCGGGCAGCCGCCCCGCCCGGATCGCCGACATCGGCTGCGGCCCCGGCAATGTCACCGCCCTCCTCGCCGAGCGCTGGCCCGATGCCCACATCACCGGCTTCGACCTCTCCCGCGAGATGCTCGCCCGGGCGGAGAAGGACCACGCGGGCACCACACCCGGCGGCGGCTGGCTGGACTTCCGCCTCGCCGACGCGGCGCACTGGACCCCCGACGAGCCGTACGACCTGATCGTCTCGAACGCGGCGCTGCAGTGGGTGCCCAACCACCCCGAGTCCTTCGCCGTCTGGATCGACGGACTCACGCCCGGCGGCACCCTCGCCTTCCAGGTGCCCGGCAACTTCACCTCGCCCAGCCACGCCCTGCTCGGCGAGCTGTGCGAGTCCCCCCAGTGGCGGGACCGTCTCGGCGACCACGGACGGCGCTACGTCCACATCCTGGAGCCCGCCGAGTACCTGCTGCGGCTCGCCGACCTGGGCTGCGACACGGACACCTGGGAGACCACGTACCTCCAGCTGCTCGGCGGCGAGGACCCGGTGCTCGATTGGGTGAAGGGCACCGCGCTGCGCCCGGTACTCACGGAGCTCGCCGACGACCCGGAGGCCGAGCGCGAGTTCCTGGGCCAGTACCGGGACCTGCTGCGCAAGGCGTACCCGCCGGGGCCGCACGGCACCGTGTTCCCCTTCCGCCGCATCTTCGCCGTCGCCCGGAAGGTGGCGTGATGCGCGCCGCCGACGACCATGGCCGGCTCGCCGCACCGCCCGGCCCGGCAGACGCGCTGCGCGTCACCCGCATCGAGGCACACGCGCGAGGGCTGGAGACGCAGGGTGCGAAGGCCGAGCGGGACGAGAAACTGCCCGGGCGCAAGCGGGCCTGCACCGGGGACCCGGCGGGCAACCGCCCGGAGGGCCGGGAACCGCCCGGCTGAGGAGGCCGGGCGAACGACGGCGCCCCGCCGCGGGCGAACCACGGCGGGGCGCCGTGCTGCCGGAGCAGCGGGATCAGTGCAGGGTGCGGTAGGTGTTCCAGCCGGAGCCGATCTTCGCCCTCGGCTTGAAGCCGCCCTTGCCGTCGGCGTCGTAGCGGTACAGCACGCCGTCCGACGCGCGGACCAGCAGGTCGGCGCGGCCGTCACCGGTCAGGTCGCCGGGCGCCACGAACTTGTTGAACTGGTTCCAGCCCGTGCCGATCAGCTTCCGCGCCTTGAACGGCGCCGTGCTCACACCCGTGCCCGCGTACAGGTACAGGCTGCCGTCCTTGCCGCGCGCGACGATGTCCGCGCGGCCGTCGCCGTCGATGTCACCGGCGCCGGCGAGCACGGTGAACTGGCCCCAGCCGGTGCCGATCTTCTGGCGGGCGGCGAACGCCGAACCGTCTCCGTTGCCCCGGTACAGGTACAGGGCGCCGGCGCTGTCACGGGCGAGGAGGTCGCCGTGGCCGTCGCCGGAGAGGTCGCCGGGGCCGACGAGGGTGTTGTAGATGCCCCAGCCGCTGCCGATCTCGCCGTCGCCGACGTAGTCGTCGTAGTTCCACAGGGTGCCGTCGGAGACCTCGAGCAGGTCGCTCCAGCCGTCGTCGTCGAACGAGGAGGCGAGCGTCAGCTTCGCGCCGCCCCAGCCCGGGCCGGCCTCCTCGCGGGGGCTGAGCAGGCCGTTGTTCATGCCGATGTACGCGTACATGACACCGGACGTGTTGACGCCGAGGACCTCGTTCTTGCCCCAGTGCGGGTTGTTGCCCGCGCCGGCGAACTGCGAGACCTCGTTCCAGCCGGTGCTGAGCTGTGTCCTCGGCCCGAAGGCGCCCGTGCCCGTGGAGAGGTAGCGGTAGAGCGTGCCGGACACGTTGCGGGCCATGAGGTCGCCGTGGCCGTCGCCGTTCACGTCGTCCACGCTGAACAGCTGGTTGTACTGGGCCCAGCCGGTGCCGATCTTCACCCGCGGCTTGAAGGGCTGCGCGGCCGTGGTGCCGGCGTAGAAGAACAGCTCGCCGGCGGGGTTGCGCGCGAACAGGTCCGCGATCGCGTCGCCGTTCGCGTCGTTGACGCCCACGAGCTGGTCGAACTGGCCCCACCCGGAGCCGACGCGGACCTTCGGCGCGAACGGCTCGGCCGTACCGGGCTGGGCCCGGTACACGAACAGCTCACCGGCGGGGTTGCGCGCGAGCACGTCGCCCACGCCGTCACCGGTCAGGTCACCGGGCGAGAAGACCTTGTTGTACTGCTGCCAGCCCGTGCTGGACCACTGCGGCTCGGCGTGCGACTCGTGGCTGACGTACGACGAGAGGCGGCCGTCGACGGAGAGCGTGAAGACCGTGGGGCGCGTGGCGTCGGCCGTGTCCAGGCCCGCGACCGAGAACGCGTCCTTGAACGTCTCCTCGCTCTCGCCCAGCGGGTAGAGGTAGGTCTCCTGGCTGCTGGTCGGCGTCACCCAGTACATGCCGTCGGAGGCGCGCTGCAGCAGATCGCTGAAGCCGTCGCGGTCGATGTCGCTGCGCGGCACGGCCGGCCCCGCGGCCTCGGCGACGCCCGCCGCGGAGGCCGACGGCGCCTTCGCCTCGCCGGACCGCATGATCGGAGACTTCGGCATGCTCTCGACGGTCGGAGCGGTGCGCTCCACCGGCGTGCGGGACGCCGGGGCGTCGTCCGCCTGCGCCGGAACGGCGAGCAGCATGCCCGCCGAGACGACCAGCGCGGTGCAGGCCGCGACGCGCCGCGCCGACGTGCGGCGCACGCCGGCAGGGCGGCCGGATTCCACTGAAGTCAAAGTCCCCCCTCGGGACAGAAGTCGGTTCCTTGCCTGTCGTCGGGACAAGGCATCGGTTAGACAGCCCAGAGGGATCAAGGGATGTACGGGAAACCGCTCGATTTCCGCGGGCCCTGCGGGGGCCTCCCGGCACGGGCAGCGGCCGGCCCCCCTCGCAGGGAGGGGAGCCGGCCGCTGCTCGGGTCGGGCGTGTCAGTTCGTCGCGTCAGTTCTTGCGGTGGCCTATCAGGCGAGGCTTCTGCTCCAGACCGTCCAGGCCGTGCCACGCCAGGTTCACCAGGTGCGCCGCGACCTCGGCCTTCTTCGGGCGGCGGGCGTCCACCCACCACTGGCCCGTCAGCGCCACCATGCCCACCAGCGCCTGCGCGTACAGCGGGGCGAGCTTCGGGTCGAAGCCCCGGTTCTTGAACTCCATGCCGAGGATGTCCTCGACCTGTGTGGCGATGTCGCTGATCAGAGACGCGAACGTGCCCGTCGACTGCGCCACCGGCGAATCGCGGACCAGGATGCGGAAACCGTCCGTGAACGTCTCGATGTAGTCCAGCAGCGCGAACGCCGCCTGCTCCAGCAGCTCCCGGGGATGGCCGGCCGTCAGCGCGCCCGTCACCATGTCCAGCAGCTGGCGCATCTCACGGTCCACCACGACCGCGTACAGGCCCTCCTTGCCCCCGAAGTGCTCGTACACGACCGGCTTGGAGACACCCGCCTTCGCCGCGATCTCCTCGACGGACGTGCCCTCGAACCCCTTCTCGGCGAAGAGGGTGCGCCCGATGTCCAGCAACTGCTCCCGGCGCTCGGCGCCGGTCATCCGCACCCGGCGGGTCCGCCTGCCGCCGGGCGACCGGTTCTTGTCCGCGCTGCTCGTACTGCCGTCACTCGCCACGCCGTCCATCATGCCGCTTCGGCGGTGCCGCTCTTGCCCCGGCCGTCCACCCGGCGGGCGTCGATACGGGACCGCTGCGGCCAGCGCACGTCGTACGCCCAGCCCGCCAGCTCGAACCAGCGGATCAGCCGGGCGCTGGAGTCGATCTGGCCCCGCAGCACGCCGTGCCGCGCGCTCGTCGGGTCCGCGTGGTGCAGGTTGTGCCACGACTCACCGCACGACAGCACCGCCAGCCACCACACGTTGCCCGAGCGGTCGCGCGACTTGAACGGGCGCTTGCCCACCGCGTGGCAGATCGAGTTGATCGACCACGTCACGTGGTGCAGCAGCGCGACGCGGACCAGCGAGCCCCAGAAGAACGCCGTGAACGCGCCCCACCACGACATCGTCACCAGACCGCCCACCAGCGGCGGGATCGCCAGCGACAGCGCCGTCCACCAGATGAAGTCCCGCGAGATGCGGCGCAGCGCCGGGTCCTTGATCAGGTCGGGGGCGTACTTGTGCTGAGGCGTCTGCTCCTCGTCGAACATCCAGCCGATGTGCGCCCACCACAGGCCCTTCATCAGCGCGGGGACACTCTCGCCGAACCGCCACGGCGAGTGCGGGTCGCCCTCGGCGTCGGAGAACTTGTGGTGCTTGCGGTGATCGGCCACCCAGCGCACCAGCGGCCCCTCGACCGCCAGCGACCCCATGATCGCCAGCACGATCCGCAGCGGGCGTCTGGCCTTGAAGGAGCCGTGCGTGAAGTACCGGTGGAAGCCGATGGTGATGCCGTGGCAGCCGATGAAGTACATCGCCACCAGCAGGCCGAGATCGAGCCAGCTCACGCCCCAGCCCCAGGCCAGCGGGACCGCGGCGAGCAGGGCGAGGAAGGGGACCGTGATGAACAGCAGCAGGGCGATCTGCTCGATCGACCGCTTGCTGTCCCCGCCGAGCGTGGCGGACGGTGCGTCGGCGGACGGCTGAGCGGTGCCGTCCAGCAGATCGGGGCTTGTGGTCATGAGGGTTCCCTGGGGGTGGGGAGGGGGGACGAATGGTGCCGTTGTGACGGTCCTGGCTACGGTCCCGTAACCTACGGCGTCGTAAGTATGGCAGTGCCCGGCGGCGCGGCAAGAGACCTGCGGACAACGTCAGGGAAATGGACACCTATCCTGGGTGTCGTCGGACAGCGCGGTCCGCAAGCCTCCAGTACCCCTCCAGACGTGCTCAAACACTGCAAGGAGCCGCACCTGTGAGCAGTGCCGACCAGTCCCCCACCGCCAGCGCCGAACTCCGTGCCGACATCCGCCGACTGGGCGATCTTCTGGGCGAGACACTCGTCCGCCAGGAGGGCCCCGAGCTGCTCGAGCTCGTCGAGCGGGTCCGCGCCCTGACGCGCACCGACGGTGAGGCAGCCGCCGAGCTGCTGGGCGACACCGACCTGGAGACCGCGGCCAAGCTGGTCCGCGCCTTCTCCACCTACTTCCACCTGGCCAACGTCACCGAGCAGGTGCACCGCGGCCACGAGATGCGCGAGCGTCGCGCGGCCGAGGGCGGGCTGCTGGCCCGCACCGCCGACATGCTCAAGGACGCCGACCCCGAGCACCTGCGCGAGACCGTCCGCAACCTCAACGTGCGCCCCGTCTTCACCGCGCACCCCACAGAGGCCGCCCGGCGCTCCGTGCTCAACAAGCTCCGCCGCATCGCCGAGCTGCTGGAGACCCCGGTCATCGCCTCCGACCGGCGCCGTCACGACCTGCGGCTGGCCGAGAGCATCGACCTCATCTGGCAGACCGACGAGCTGCGCGTCGTGCGGCCCGAGCCGGCCGACGAGGCCCGCAACGCGATCTACTACCTGGACGAGCTGCACGCCAACGCCGTCGGCGACGTCCTGGAGGACCTCGCCGCCGAGCTGGAGCGCGTCGGCGTCGAGCTGCCCGCCGGCACCCGCCCGCTGACCTTCGGCACCTGGATCGGCGGCGACCGCGACGGCAACCCCAACGTCACGCCCGCCGTGACCTGGGAGGTGCTGATCCTCCAGCACGAGCACGGCATCACCGACGCCATCGACCTCATCGACGAGCTGCGCGGCTTCCTGTCGAACTCGATCCGGTACGCGGGCGCCACGCGGGAGCTCCTCGACTCGCTCCGGCAGGACCTGGAGCGGCTGCCCGAAATCAGCCCCCGCTACAAGCGGCTGAACGCCGAGGAGCCCTACCGGCTCAAGGCCACCTGCATCCGCCAGAAGCTCCTCAACACCCGCGAGCGCCTGGCCAAGGGCACCCCGCACGAGGAGGGCCGCGACTACCTCGGCACCGCCGAGCTGATCAACGACCTCACCCTCATCCAGACCTCGCTGCGCGAGCACCGCGGCGGGCTGTTCGCCGACGGCCGCATGGACCGGGTCATCCGCACCCTGTCCGCGTTCGGCCTCCAGCTCGCCACTATGGACGTCCGCGAGCACGCCGACGCCCACCACCACGCCCTCGGACAGCTCTTCGACCGGCTCGGTGAGGAGTCCTGGCGCTACGCCGACATGCCGCGTGAGTACCGGGAGAAGCTGCTCGCCAAGGAGCTGCGCTCCCGGCGCCCGCTCGCGCCCACGCCCGCGCCGCTCGACGCCGCCGGGCAGAAGACTCTCGGCGTCTTCCACACCGTCAAGGAAGCCTTCGAACGCTTCGGGCCCGAGGTCATCGAGTCGTACATCATCTCGATGTGCCAGGGCGCCGACGACGTCTTCGCCGCCGCCGTCCTCGCCCGCGAGGCCGGACTCATCGACCTGCACGCCGGCTGGGCCAAGATCGGCATCGTGCCGCTCCTTGAGACCACCGACGAGCTCAAGGCCGCCGACGTCATCCTCGAAGGCATGCTCGCCGACCCCTCCTACCGGCGCCTCGTCTCGCTGCGCGGCGACGTCCAGGAGGTCATGCTCGGCTACTCCGACTCCTCCAAGTTCGGCGGCATCACCACCAGCCAGTGGGAGATCCACCGCGCCCAGCGCAGGCTGCGCGACGTCGCGCACCGCCACGGCGTCCGGCTCCGGCTCTTCCACGGCCGCGGCGGCACGGTGGGCCGCGGCGGCGGCCCCTCGCACGACGCGATCCTCGCCCAGCCCTGGGGCACGCTGGAGGGCGAGATCAAGGTGACGGAGCAGGGCGAGGTCATCTCCGACAAGTACCTGATCCCCTCGCTGGCCCGGGAGAACCTGGAGCTGACGGTCGCGGCCACCCTCCAGGCGTCCGCGCTGCACACCGCCCCCCGTCAGTCCGACGAGGCGCTCGCCCGCTGGGACGCGGCCATGGACACCGTCTCCGACGCCGCCCACGACGCGTACCGCAGGCTGGTCGAGGACCCGGACCTGCCCGCGTACTTCTTCGCCTCCACCCCCGTCGACCAGCTCGCCGAGCTCCACCTCGGCTCACGCCCCTCGCGCCGCCCCGACTCCGGGGCCGGCCTCGACGGGCTGCGCGCCATCCCGTGGGTCTTCGGCTGGACGCAGTCGCGGCAGATTGTGCCCGGCTGGTTCGGTGTCGGCGCCGGCCTCAAGGCGCTGCGCGAGGCGGGTCTCGACACCGTGCTGGACGAGATGCACGAGCAGTGGCACTTCTTCCGGAACTTCATCGCCAACGTCGAGATGACGCTCGCGAAGACCGACCTGCGGATCGCCCGCCACTACGTCGACACGCTGGTGCCGGACCACCTCAAGCACGTCTTCGACGTCATCGAGGCCGAGCACGCCCTCACCGTCAGCGAGGTGCTGAAGGTGACCGGCAACGACGAACTGGTCGGCTCCAACCCGGTGCTTCGGCAGACGTTCGCGATCCGGGACGCGTACCTGGACCCGATCTCCTACCTCCAGGTCGCGCTCCTCAAGCGGCAGCGCGACGCGGCCGAGCGCGGCGAGGAGCCGGACCCGCTGCTGGCGCGCGCCCTGCTGCTGACGGTCAACGGCGTCGCGGCCGGCCTGCGCAACACGGGCTGACGCCGGACGACATGAGGATGCCCCCGCCTGAGTACAGGCGGGGGCATCCTCATGTCAGGTGTCAGTGCTGACGGGCCGTGCGGCGGCGGGCCAGCAGGTAGCCGCCACCGGCGACCAGCGCGGCCGCGACGCCCGCGAGCACGCCGATGGGCGCGCCGTTGCCGGTCTCCGCGAGGTCACCGGACGTGCCGTCGGCGCTCGGCGCCGGGGCCGCGGGGGCGGAGGTGCTGGGCGTCGTCGAGGGCTCGCCCTGCTCGTCGTCACCGGGCTTGTCCTCGCCCGGCTTGTCCTCGCCCGGCTTGTCCTCACCGGGCTCGTCCTCACCGGGCTTGTCCTCGCCCGGCTTGTCCTCGCCCGGCTCGTCCTCACCGGGCTTGTCCTCGCCCGGCTTGTCGTCACCGGGCGCAGGAGCCGTCTCGTCCGCGGGGCAGGTGTGCGAGAGGTTGAACAGGTCCTGCGGGACGCTGCCCTCGATCTCGGCGGAGGCCGAGATCAGCTTCGCGCCCGCCTCGGACGCCACGTAGGCGTGCTTGCCCTCGGCGCCGGGGAAGACGCTGAAGTCGGTGACGACCTGCTGCCCACCCGGTTCGAAGGTCACCGTCAGCGAGACGAACGTGGCCTTGTTGCCAGGCAGCACGAAGTGCCAGCCGTCCTTGTCCGCGGCGATGCCCGGGCAGTTGTCCTCCTGCGGGGCGCCTCCGTCCTTCGTGGTGGCGGTACGCGGAAGATCCTGGCGCAGATCAATGGTGCTTTCGGTGGCGAAGGCCGGGCCGGCGAGAACGAGCGAAGCCATGGCGGGGAGCGCAACGGCTGCGCAACGGCTCTTCAAAGAGGGCATAGAAGTACCTCTGGCGCATGATGGGGTGAGTGTGCCGTGGGAGGTGGCGGCTCAGCGTCCTGTGAACGCACTCGCGAGTCAAGGACTCTTGTTCCGCATCTGCACCAGAGGTGCCGATTCACCCCCGATAGTCCTGATAACGATCAGGTGAACTGGTGAGGTTTCAACGACTTCTGACGGGGCTACAGCGCGAGGAACGACGCCACCAGCAGCGCACCGCCCGCCGATGCCGACACCCACGCCAGCCGCGTCATCCGCAGCCCGCCACCGATCACCAGCGCTGCCAGCAACAGCGCACCGCCCAACGGCAGCCACGCGTGCAGAGCGCCAGCGGGCCCCGTCCGCACCGCCTCGGCCGTACCCGGCTTCAGTACGACGACGAGCGTCTGACCCTTCTTCACCGCGACCGACCTGTCGATCGTCACGCGCTCGCGCTCCGGTGCCGGCTCCTTGGGCACGTACGGACCCGTGCACGCCTCGTCGTCGCAGCGGGCGACCGTGAGCGTGCCGTGCTGGCGGCCCTTGGAGAGCAGAATGTGCTGCGCGTTGCCCCAGGACGACCAGAAGCCGGCGACCAGGAGGAGCAGGGCGACGAGCGCCATCGCCGCCTTGCGCGCGTGGATCAGCATCCGGCCCGGGGTATTCCGCTTCATGGCCCGCGATCCTTGGCCATGGGGCTGCGCCGGGTCAACCTCCGGCCGGCCGGAGGAGACCGAGGTCTCAGGAGTTGTACGTCCCCTGCGCCCGCTCCAGCCCGTCGATCACCAGACACTCAACCGCGTCCGCCGCGCGGTCCACGAAGTAGTCCAGCTCCTTGCGCTCGGCCGACGAGAAGTCCTTCAGCACGAAGTCCGCCACCTGCATCCGCCCCGGCGGCCGACCGATCCCGAACCGCACCCGGTGGTAGTCCGGCCCCATCGCCTTCGTCATGGACTTCAGCCCGTTGTGGCCGTTGTCCCCGCCGCCCAGCTTCAGCCGCAGCGTGCCGTAGTCGATGTCCAGCTCGTCGTGGACGGCCACGATGTGCGCGGTCGGCACCTTGTAGAAGTCCCGCAGCGCCGTCACCGGACCACCGGACAGGTTCATGTACGACATGGGCTTCGCCAGGATCACCCGCCGGTTCGACGGACCCGGAGCGCCGATACGGCCCTCCAGCACCTGCGCCTGCGCCTTCTGCGCACGCTTGAACGAGCCGCCGATCCGCCCGGCCAGCAGGTCGGCGACCATGAAGCCCACGTTGTGCCGGTTCGCGGCGTAACCGGGCCCCGGATTGCCGAGGCCGACGATCAGCCAGGGTGCGTTCACGTCGGACATCTGCGCTGCGTCTCCTCGTCACCGGCCCGAACAGGAAGAACGGGGTGGCAGGCCGCAGCCCGCCACCCCGTGAAAAGCCTCAAGCAGAGCTTACGGCTCAGGCCTCGGCGGCCTCTTCGCCCTCGCCCTCGCCCTCGGCGGCCGGCTCCTCGGCCTGCGCGGCCAGGACCTGCAGGACGACAGCGTCCTCCTCGACGGCCAGGACGACACCGTTGGGCAGGGTGATGTCCTTGGCGAGGACGGACGCGCCGGCCTCCAGGCCCTCGACGGAGACCGAGACGGACTCGGGGATGTGGGTGGCCTCGGCCTCGACCGGCAGAGCGTTCAGCACGTGCTCGAGCAGGTAGCCGCCCGGGGCCAGCTCGCCCTCGGTGTGGACCGGGACCTCGACCGTGACCTTCTCGCCGCGCTTCACGAGCAGCAGGTCGACGTGCTCCAGGAAGCCCTTCAGCGGGTCGCGCTGCACGGCCTTCGGGATGGCCAGCTCGGTCTTGCCCTCGATGTCCAGGGAGAGCAGAACGTTCGGGGTGCGCAGGGCGAGCAGCAGCTCGTGGCCCGGCAGCGTGACGTGGACCGGGTCGGAGCCGTGGCCGTACAGGACACCCGGGACCTTGCTGTCACGGCGGATACGGCGGGCGGCGCCCTTGCCGAACTCGGAACGGAGCTCTGCGGCGAGCTTCACCTCGGACATGTGCACTCCTCGTAGATACGGAAACTGGTGGCGGTCACCCGGCCACGACTGGCCTGCTACGAAGAGCGCGTCGATAACGGACCGCCGCACCAGAGGTGCGGCCTCCCTCGCCGAGCAACTACGGCAGTCTACGCGGCACCCGCCGGGCGCCCAAATGGATCACGCCAGGGCCGCCCATGGGTCGCGCCCCGGCCGCCCCGCGGGCCACGCCGGCATGCCGAAGGGCCGCCCCCCACACGCCGAAGGGCCGCCCCGCGCGGCGCGGGACGGCCCTGTCAGGACTGCTCTGCGGACTGTTCTGGCCTGTCCTACTTCTCTTCCTCGAACAGGCTCGTCACCGAACCGTCCTCGAAGACCTCGCGCACGGCACGCGCGATCGTCGGCGCCATCGACAGCACCTTGATCTTGTCCAGCTCCAGCTCACCCGGCGTCGGCAGCGTGTTCGTCAGCACGAACTCACTCACCTTGGAGTTCTTCAGACGGTCCGCGGCGGGGCCCGACAGGATGCCGTGCGTCGCCGTCACGATCACGTCCTCGGCGCCGTTCGCGAACAGCGCGTCCGCCGCGGCGCAGATCGTGCCGCCCGTGTCGATCATGTCGTCGACCAGCACACACACCCGGCCCTTGACCTCGCCCACGACCTCGTGGACCGTCACCTGGTTCGCGACGTCCTTGTCACGGCGCTTGTGCACGATGGCCAGCGGCGCGTCCAGACGGTCGCACCAGCGGTCCGCGACCCGCACCCGGCCGGCGTCCGGGGACACGATCGTCAGCTTGTCCCGGTCCACCTTCGCGCCCACGTAGTCCGCGAGGACCGGCAGCGCCGACAGGTGGTCCACCGGACCGTCGAAGAAGCCCTGGATCTGGTCCGTGTGCAGATCCACCGTGAGGATGCGGTCCGCGCCGGCGGTCTTCAGCAGATCGGCGATCAGACGGGCCGAGATAGGCTCACGGCCGCGGTGCTTCTTGTCCTGACGGGCATAGCCGTACGAGGGGATGATCACGGTGATGCTCCGGGCCGAAGCCCGCTTCAGAGCATCGATCATGATCAGCTGCTCCATGATCCACTTGTTGATGGGAGCCGTGTGGCTCTGCATCAGGAAGCAGTCGGCACCACGGGCCGACTCCTGGAAGCGGACGTAGATCTCGCCGTTGGCGAAGTCGAAAGCCTTCGTCGGGACGAGGCCGACACCGAGCTGGTGTGCAACCTCCTCGGCCAGCTCGGGGTGGGCGCGGCCGGAGAAGAGCATCAGCTTCTTCTCGCCGGTCGTCTTGATCCCGGTCACAGCACTGTCTCCTCAGACGTGTTCTCTGGCCGCGAAGGTCCTGGGCGCGAGCCAGCCGAATTTGTGTGCACGTATCACGGTACGCCGAGTTCGACGCACTCGTTTCGGGTCAGTTCTCCTCGGCGACGCCCTCCGTTGCCGCCGTGGCGGCCTGCGCGGCGGCGCTGCCCGGGCGCTTGCGAGCCACCCAGCCCTCGATATTCCGCTGCTGGCCACGGGCGACGGCCAGCGAACCCGGCGGCACGTCCTTCGTGATCACCGACCCGGCGGCGGTGTACGCACCGTCCCCGATCGTGACAGGAGCCACAAACATGTTGTCCGAGCCCGTACGGCAGTGGGACCCGATCGTCGTGTGGTGCTTCTTCTCGCCGTCGTAGTTCACGAAGACGCTCGCCGCACCGATGTTGGAGTGGTCGCCGATCGTCGCGTCACCGACGTAGGAGAGATGCGGCACCTTCGTGCCCTCGCCGATCACGGCGTTCTTCGTCTCCACGTACGTACCGATCTTGCCCTTGGCGCCGAGCCTCGTCCCCGGACGCAGATACGCGAACGGGCCGACGGTCGCCGCGGCGCCGATCTCCGCGCCGTCCGCCACCGTGTTGTCCACCCGGGCGCCGGCGCCCACCAGGGTGTCCTTCAGCCGCGAGTTCGGGCCCACCTCGGCGTCCTCCGCTAGATGCGTGGCCCCCAGCAGCTGCGTGCCCGGATGCACGACGACGTCCTGGCCGAAAGTCACCGTCACGTCCAGCAGCACCGACGAGGGATCCACGACCGTGACACCGGCCAGCATGGCCCGCTCCAGCAGCCGCTCGTTGAGCAGCCGGCGCGCCTCGGCGAGCTGGACACGGTTGTTGATGCCCAGGATCTCCCGATGGTCACCGGCGACCGACGCACCGACCCGGTGCCCCGCCTCGCGCAGGATCCCGAGCACGTCGGTCAGGTACTCCTCGCCCTGGCTGTTGTCCGTCCGCACCTTCTTCAGCGCGTCCGCCAGCAGGACGCCGTCGAAGGCGAACACACCGGAGTTGATCTCCCGGATCGCGCGCTGCGCGTCGGTCGCGTCCTTGTGCTCGACGATCGCCGTCACGGCGCCGGTCGCGTCGTCGCGCACGATGCGCCCGTATCCGGTGGAGTCCGGGACCTCGGCCGTCAGCACGGTCACCGCGTTGCCGTCGGCGGCGTGCGTGGCGGCCAGCGCGGTCAGCGTGTCCCCGGACAGCAGCGGGGTGTCGCCGCAGACGACGATCACGGTGCCGCGCAGGTCGCCGCCGAGCTCCTCGAGGCCCATGCGCACGGCGTGGCCGGTGCCGTTCTGCTCGGCCTGGAAGGCGGTACGGGTCCCCGCGTAGTGCTCCGCGAGGTGCGCCTCGACCTGCTCACGCGCGTGGCCGACGACCACGACGAGCCGCTCGGGATCGAGTTCGCGGGCGGCGCAGACGACGTGTCCGACGAGCGAACGCCCGGCGATTTCGTGCAGGACCTTGGGAGTCTTCGACTTCATGCGGGTGCCCTCACCCGCTGCAAGAACGACGACGGCTGCCGGGCGATTGGCGCTCACGGATATGCCCTTCGGCTTCGGGTGGTGGACATCCGAAGGATACCGGGGGGTTTCAGGGGAGAAACGAGCGCGGGTCCTGACCAGGGAGGTCAGGACCCGAACCATGCATGCAGCTCCCGGGGGAGGACTCGAACCCCCATGATCAGAACCAAAATCTGACGTCTTGCCCTTAGACGACCCGGGATTACCGCTATGCCCGATTTCGTTGATCGGCTGCGGATGCAGCCCCTACTATGCCGCACCACCAGCCCTCGATGCGACGGTACAAGTCGGCGCTCCCCTGAACGTGGATCACCAAACAGCCTCGGTATGCCTCGCCGGTGTTCTTCCGCACGGTCGTGGGGCTGTGGCGTTTGAGGGTCGTCTTGCCGAACGCGCCGGGGTCGGCGTCGACGACGTTCGCCCAGTACTGCTCGGCGGCGGTGACGTCGGCCGACTCGTGGATCATGACGTGGAATCTGAGACGCTCTCGCTCGATTCCGACGAGGTCCAGCCACGCGATGAACACCTGAATCATGCGTGGGTCACTGTTGACGAAGGTCACTCGCTCCCGACGGGCGTACGGCTTGTCCTTCGTCCCCTCCGCCCAGTACAGGGCCGTGCCCACGAGGAGCAGCTCCCGTTCGGTCAATGCGCCGATGTCGAGCGCCGCTCTGGACTTCGTCTCCCGGCGTTCTGCCTCGCGTCGGCGTAAGGTCACCTCCCACCCGCGGCGGGCGATCGCCGAGGCCTCCTCGCGGGAGCGTTTGCGCTCCGGCTTCGGCAGGTCCCGCACCCACAGGGAGATCGAGCTCTTCGAGCAGCCCAGCTCCACCTGGTCTGGTCGTAGGTCATGCCCTGGAGGCGGAGTTCGCGGGCCTTCGCCCGCAGGTCGTCCTTGGCGTTCGGGCGCTTCGTCCACTCCGGTGGCGGTTCGCCCTTGACCAGGCGGTTGAGGATGTCGTTGTTGTCGATGTGCAGGCGGTCGCGGATCTGACGGAGGCTGAGGCCCTCGCGGCGCAGGGCTATGGCCTGTGCGCGGAGGGCCTCGAAGTCGGCGTACTTGCCGGCGGCGCGTGTCATGCAGTGATCGTCGTCCGGAATGCGGACGTCCGGGTCGAATGTCTGGTCGATTCACCAGTTCGAGTGGAGCTGGTGCATTCCGGTACGAACGCGCGCACCTGTCGTGCTCCCGCATGCCCGCAAAAATGACTGGCACCCGCCCGTAGTCTGGGGGTCATGACCGCAACGGGGGCAGAGCAGAACGCCACGGGTTCGACCGCCCGGGCGTGGCTGTGGTGGGGGCGGCGGCGCAGTGCCGTGCTCGACGTGGGACTGGCGGGCGTGTCCGCCGTGGAATGTGCGCTGCAGGGGGTCGTGTTCGCCGAGCAGGCGGCGCTGCCGGTGCCGTTCGGGGTGCTGTTCGGACTGGCCGTCGGTTCGGTGCTGGTGCTCAGGCGGCGGTGGCCCGTCGCCGTGGTGCTGGTGTCGGTGGCGACGACGCCGGCCGAGATGGGCTATCTGATGGCCGTCGTCGGCCTGTACACGCTGGCCGCCTCGGAGGTGCCGCGGCGGATCACGGCGACGCTGGCCGGGATGTCGCTGGCGGCGACGTTCATCGTGACATTCGTGCGGGTGCGCCAGGACGTGCAGGGCGGGGACTTCGGCGCCTGGTACGTGCCGTTGATGGCCGGTTTCATGTCGCTCGGGCTGACGGCTCCGCCGGTGCTCTTCGGCCTCTACATAGGGGCGCGGCGGCGGCTGATGGAGAGCCTGCGGGAGCGGGCGGACTCGCTGGAGCAGGAGCTGTCGCTGCTGGCGGACCGGGCGGAGCAGCGGGCGCAGTGGGCGCGGCAGGAGGAGCGGACGCGGATCGCGCGCGAGATGCACGACGTGGTGGCGCATCGGGTGAGCCTGATGGTGGTGCACGCGGCGGCGTTGCAGGCGGTGGCGTTGAAGGATCCGCAGAAGGCCGTGCGGAACGCGGCGCTGGTGGGCGACATGGGCCGGCAGGCGCTGACGGAGCTGCGGGAGATGCTCGGGGTGCTGCGTGCGGGGGAGGGCGAGCGGCGTGTGGCCGACAAGCCCGTGCCGCTGGCGGCGGTCGGGGCGGCGGCCGCGGCAGCCGCCGCCGCGGCGGCGGAGGACGGCCCGTGCCTGGCGGACATCGAGGTGCTGGTGGGCCAGTCCCGGCAGGCGGGGATGGTGGTGGAGTTCGCGGTGCACGGGGAGGCCCGGGAGTACGCGCCCGAGGTGGAGCAGACCGCGTACCGGGTGGTGCAGGAGGCGCTGACCAATGTGCACAAGCATGCGGCGGGCGCGAAGGTGATGGTGCGGCTGGCGCATCGTGAGGCCGAGGTCGCGATGCAGGTGGAGAACGGGGCTCCTGATGCGGCGGGTGGCGCCTCGGCGCCGGGCCTGCCGAGCGGGGGGAACGGACTGGTGGGCATGCGGGAGCGGGTGTCGGCGCTGGGCGGGGTGTTCGTCTCGGGTCCCACGGATGTGGGCGGTTTCCGGGTCTCGGCGGTTCTTCCGGACCCCGCGGCGGCCTGACCGGGAGGCGGGGGCCCTGACCGGGAGGCGGGGGCGCTGCTCCGGCCGGGCGCTACTCCGTCGTGAGGCGGGCCGGCTGGATGCCGGTGATCAGCAGGGTGAGGGCCTGGTCGATGTCCGGGCCGAGGTACCAGTCGCCGGTGTGGTCGATGCTGTAGACGCGGCCCGTGGTGTCCATGGCGAGCACCGCCTGGTGGTCCCCTTCGCTGCCGAGGGGGGACATCTCGGTGTCCAGCGCCCGGCCGAGGTCGGAGAGGGTGCGGGCGAGGTGGAGGCCGGCGAGGGGGTCGAAGTGCAGGGGCGCGGGAGCGTGCTGGCGGCCGGGGCCGGGTGTGGTGACGGTGAGGCCGCCGAATTCGGCCCAGGCCTCGACGACGGCGGGGAAGACGCTGTGCCGGTGGCCGGCGGGGGAGACGTGCGCGCGCAGGCTGTCGGCCCAGAGCTCGGCCTGCTTGATGTCCCACCGGCCGGGTTGCCAGCCCGCCTCGCGCAGCGCTGCGTCGACGGCGACGGGGAACCGGGTCGTGCTCAGGTGGTCGGGCATCGGTGTGGGTGTCAGCCGTTCTCGGGTGTGGTCGGGTCGACGGGGCGTACGCCGAAGTGGTCCAGCATCGCGGTGCACGACCGGCAGGGCGGCGCGTAGCTGCCGTGCAGCGGGTCGCCGTCCTCGCGGATGCGTCGTGCGGTGAGCTTGGAGTGCTTGAGCGCGCGGCGGGCCTCGCTGTGGCTGAGGGGCTTGCGCTGGGCGCGTTTGGAGCGCTGGCTCTCGGCGGAGGCGAGGTGCCGGGAGAGGAGGATGGCCTCGGGGCACCGGCCGGTGAAGCGTTCGCGCTGGCCGCTGGTGAGGGTGTCGAGGAAGTCCTGTACGAGGGGGTGGAGGGTGGGCGGCAGGTCGCCCTTGCCCGCAGTGCAGGTCAGGGTTTCGCCGCGGACGGAGAGTGCGGCGGCGACGGCGGGCAGGATGCCGTCGCGGCGGTGGCGGAGACCGGGTGGGCGTGCGGTGTCGTCGCTGCTCCAGCTGAGGCGTGGATCACCGTTCGTGCGTGGTCGCGCTGTGTGCATGGTGCTTCGGTCCCTCCCGTGCACTCCCCCGAGTGGCGAAGGAACAGCCTGCCAAATGGGGCGGGGCCTGTGGAAGCTGGGTAGCTGAAACGTGTCGCCGATGGGCTGTCGGTCACTCGAAAGTGACGCCCCGTTACGGAAATGGAGGGTCGGCAGCCCCTCTTGCCGTACCGCATAGGCTGTGCTGAACCAGCCAGACGCCACAGGGGGCAAATCGCCATGACGACAGGTCGGCAGGGCCTGGGGGCAGCAATGGGCCCCGGGGCCGGCGCGCGTACCGCGCCACCGAATGCGGCCTACGCCGGGCAGGTCGTGCACTTCCCGGATCCGGTCCGGGCGGCGCGTCATCCGCGCGGGGTGCGCGTCGACGACAACGGCTTCCCGGACTTCTCGCCGTACGCGCGCGCGGCCGCGGAGATCGCCGAACCCCCGGAGGGCTTCGGCGTGGACGAACTGCGGCTCACCGACTTCGTGTCGGCGAACGCGGCGCTGCACGCGGACGGACACGCGCTGTGGGACGCGATTCCCGCGGTGGCGACGCCGCACGGCTGGACCTGGCACCACGTGCCGGGCACGCGCCGGCTCGAGTTGGTGCCGGTCGAGGTGAAGGCGCTGCTGCGGCATCACGGTGGTCTGGCGACGGCCCCGGTGGACCAGGGCAAGCGCGGTACGCGACCGCTGCAGGAGGCGCGGCCCGCGCACTTCGGACTGCCGAGGAGCGCGGTGTCGGTGACCGAGCAGCAGGTGCAGGGAGTCGAGGAGGACCTCGGCTACCGGCTGCCGGGGCCGTATCGCTCGTTCCTGAAGGCGGCGGGCGGCTCGGCGCCGGTGGGTGCGGCGCTCGACGCCGAGCTGGGGCTGCTGGTGGACCAGCCGTTCTTCACGGTGCGCGACGAGGCCGCAGTGAACGATCTGGTGTACGTCAACAAGTGTCTTCGCGACCATCTGACGAAGGACTACCTGGGTGTCGCGTTCGTCCAGGGCGGGATCCTCGCGGTCAAGGTGAGGGGCGCGGACCTCGGGTCGGTGTGGTTCTGCCCGTACGACGACGCGCGGGACGTCAGCGAAGCGGCCGGCTGGGACGTGCAGGAGCGGGTGGAGCGTCTGTTGCTGCCGTGCGGCGAGGACTTCGACGCGTTCCTGCGGCGGCTCGCCGGCAATCCGCCGGAGTTGGAGACCGTGGCGAATCTGATGGTGGACGGCGGCTTCGCGCGGGCCGTTCCGGTTCCGGGCGAGGGGTGACGGGTCCGATGGTGACGTTTGCGCAGGCGCAGGAGCGCGCCGAGGAGTGGGTGAACGGTGATGTGCCCGCGTACCAGCACCGTGAGGTGCGGGTGCGGGAGTTCGAGCTGGGCTTCGTGGTGTGGGCGGAGGACCGCGAGTCCGGTGCGCGTTCGGACGGCGGCGACCAGCGGCTGGTGATCGCCCGGGACAGCGGTGAGGTGACGCTGTGGCCGGGGCTGCCGGTGGGCGAGGTGATCCGCCGGTACGAGGAGGAGTACGGGGTGCAGGCGGCCGCGGCGGCCCCGTCCGCGGGGCAGCCGCCGCAGCGTGTCGATCTGAACCAGACGTCGTTCCTGCTGAGCCCGCCGGAGTGGTTGCAGGAGGCGGCGGACAAGCTGGGCATTCCCGACCGGCGCGCGTCGGCGTCCGGCGCCGATGCCGACGCAGCCGCGTCGGACGCGTCTCCGGGTGCCTCCGGGCCGGGAGTGGCGCCCGCCACGGGTGACGACTCCGGTTCGGTCGGCGGCAACTCCTCGCAGGCGACGGGAAGTTCCTCGGCGGCCGCCGCGCCGTGGCCGGATGCCGGCGCCGGTGCGGACAGGACGGACGAGGCGGACGCCTCGCGCGGCAGCGGCTCCGCGTGGCCGAGCGCGGGCGAGGCCGACCACGAGCCGACGGCGTCCGACGGCGTGCCCGCCCGTCCGGCCGGGAGCACCGGTTGGACCGACACGAGCGCGGACGGCGGCGACGACGCCTCCGTGCCGCTGCCCGCGACGGTGTTCGCCCCGCCGGTGACGGTGGACGGCGACACGCCCCCGCCGCCGGTCGCCCCCGACGCTCCGACGGCGCTCATGTCGGGCGGGAGCCAGCTTCCGCGTACCGCGGTCGCTCCGGCGCTCGACCCCCAGGCCGGGCCGGGCGGGCAGTCGCCGGCTCCGTCCGCCCCCGCGTCCTCGGCGACGCCGCCCGCCGCCCCGCAGGGCACGAGCGCGGCCGACATAGCGGACGCGGCGACGAGCAAGGCGGCCCTTCCGCCGCGCGGTGCGCGCGGTGGGGCGGCTACGGGCGCGACGCCCCCGCCGCCGCCCGGTGCGCCGGGCACGCCCGGCGCGCGGCCGGGTGCCACGCCGCCGCCGACGGGCCCGGAAACCCCCGGAGCGCCGGCCGGCGGCTACCTGCCGACGCAGCTCGTCTCGCAGCTCGGCCCGGAGGGGCCGCAGCCCCCCGCGCCGTCGGGTTCGACGCCGGCGCCTCCTGGTCCGCCGGCGCCTCCGGGTGCGACGCCGCCGCCGGGTGGTGGGGTGCATCATGCGGCGACGATGCTGGCCGGTCCTGCCCAGATGGGTCCGGGTGCGCCGCAGCCTCCGGGGCCTCCTGGTGCGCCGCCGCGGCCTTCGGGTTCGACGCCGGCGCCTCCTGGTCCGCCGGCGCCTCCGGGTGCGACGCCGCCGCCGGGTGGTGGGGTGCATCATGCGGCGACGATGCTGGCCGGTCCTGCCCAGATGGGTCCGGGTGCGCCGCAGCCTCCGGGGCCTCCTGGTGCGCCGCCGCGGCCTTCGGGTTCGACGCCGGCGCCTCCTGGTCCGCCGGCGCCTCCGGGTGCGACGCCGCCGCCGGGTGGTGGGGTGCATCATGCGGCGACGATGCTGGCCGGTCCTGCTCACATGGGTCCGGGCGCGCCGCAGCCTCCCGGCCCGCCCGGTCCGCTGCCGCACGCGCCGCAGCCCGGGCAGTCGGCGGGCGGCCCGTCCGCGTACGGCTACCCGCAGCAGCCCTCCGGCCTGCCGACGGTTGGCCCCGGTTACCAGGCGGTGCTGCGCTACCGCGCGCCCGACGGCTCCGAGGCCCAGCTGATCCGCCGTTCGGCACCGGGCACGCCGCATCCCGAGTGGCAGATCCTGCACGAGCTGCGCGCCATGAACGTGCCCCCGCAGCAGGTGCTGGAGCTGCACACCGAGCTGGAGTCGTGCGAGCTGCCGGGGGCGTACTGCGCGCGCATGATCCGCGAGACGTGGCCGCAGGCGCGGATCACGTCGATCGCCCCCTACGGCAGGGACCACGCGTCCCGGCAGCAGGGCATGGCGCAACTGATCGCCCACCAGGGTGAGTTGCACCAGGTCGCGGACGGGCCCGCCCGGCCCGCGCCGGTGCGTGCCCCGCTGCCGCAGGTCCCGCCGGCCCCGCCGATCCCGCCGGAGGGTGTCGCGCAGGAGCTGGCGGCGGCGTTCGGCCCGCAGGGGCTGTGCCGGTTCGACCAGCGGGCGGTGTCGCGCCAGGGCGTGCCGGAGATCGTGGCGGCGACCCTGGTGTGGGCGGGCCTTCCGGGCGACTTCAATCCGTTCTTCTGGGCGCAGCCGGCCCAGCCGGTGGTGCCGACGCTCGCGGAGCTCGCCGCGCAGCGGCAGGTGCAGCCCGCGTCGGACGCGGGTTCGTACCTGGTGATCGGCAGCGACTTCGGGCGCGCGATCTGTGTCCAGTACGGCACGGCGCACATCGTGGCGGTCCCGGTCGAGGGCGGTCCGGGCGGTGCGCCGGTGGCGCCGCAGTTCGTGAACACGGGCCTGCCCGAGTTCGTGCGCTGCATGGCGCTGCTCGGCCGTATGTGGCGGCTGCGTTTCGGGCTCAACCCGGAGCAGGCCGGCCGCTGGACGGTCGACTTCCAGGCGCAGTTGGCCGCCCTGGACCCGGCGGCGCTGTCGTCGCCGGAGAGCTGGTGGTCGGTGCTGCTGGAGCAGATGTGGGACGGGCTGCTCTGACCCGCTGAGCAGCAGGCCGGGCGCCGTGGTCCGCGAGGGCGGACCACGGCGCCCGGCCGTGTCCCGGGCCGGCGCGCCGTCGGTGGTTACGGCGCGGGGGTGGTGTCCGCGGCGCCGGCCAGGATCGCCGGTTCCAGCTCCTCGTAGCGCTGTTGCTGCTCTGCCCGGTCGCGTTCGGAGAGGACGGTGCCGAGCCGGCCCGCGAGGAAACCCAGCGGGACGGACACGAGGCCCGTCGTCGTGAACGGGAACCAGTTGAAGTCCGCGTCCGGGAAGACGGACTGCGGCGATCCGGACACGAGGTTGCTGCCGGTCATCAGGACCAGCGAGGCGACGGTGCCCGTCACGAGGGTGGCGAGCAGGCCCGTGCGGGAGAAGCGGCGCCAGAAGAGGCTGTAGACGAGGGCCGGGGCGACCGCGGAGGCGCCGATGCAGAACGACAGGGTCAGCAGCGCCTGGAGGTTGAGGTGCCGGGCCCCGGCGGCGATGACGAGGGCGACCAGGCCGACCCCGGCCGCGGCGGCCCGGGCGATGGCCGTCTCCGTGCGGGGCGGCAGCGTCGTACGGCGCAGTCCGTGCGCGACGAGGTCGTGCGCCAGGGAGTTGGCGCAGGCGAGGGTGATTCCGGCGACGGAGGCGAGCAGCGTGAGGAAGATCGCTGTGGCGACCGCCGTGAACAGCAGTGTTTCGAGCGTCGTCGGGTCGGAACCGAGTACGGCCTGGGTGACCATCAGGAACGCCTCTTGCCCTGCGGGTCTCCGGCGACGAGCGTCTCGCGCCCGACGACGGCCGCCGCCCCGAAGCCGATGACGACGCTCAGCAGGCAGGTCACCACGACGATGGAGACGGCCCACGACATCGACCGCCGCACGACGGTCGCGCTGCGCGCGGTGAACATGCGCATCGTGATCTGCGGCAGCACGGCGGCGCCGAGCACACCGTCAACTGCGTGCTGATCATGTCGAGTTCGTCGCCGGCGAACTGGAGGCCGGAGGCGAGGTAGGCGTCGCCGGCCCCGCTGCCCCGCGCGGCGGCGTCCAGCAGCTCGGGCAGGCTGAATCGTCGAGGAGTTTGGCGTCGGCCGTGACGCCGGGGAAGTTCCGGAGTCGTGAGGCCTGGACTGCATCCTCGAGTGCTTCAGCGCCGTTCTTCAGGCTCTTAACCTTGCCGACGGGCAGGATGACCATGGCGAGCATGGCGCATTTGCCGAGACTGGGGTCCTTTATGCAGTCCTTGGCGTCATTGAGGCCGGTGACCGCCCAGACTATTTCCTTGAGAGTGGGGTCGATCGGAGGGCTCTCAATGTGCTGGCCGGCCAATGCGCAGATAGGGAGGCTGTCCCGGGTTGCGTGGAGGTAGCAGGGTGGCTTGCTGTCCCTCTCTCTCTCCTGCTTGCGCTGCTCTTCTGCCGCACGGCGGGCCGCGGCCTCTTCGGCCTCGCGCAGTTTGACTGCCCGGTCCCAGGCCTGGGAAGCGGCGGTTTTGGCTTCCTCTGCGCTCTTTCCGGCTGCGAGCGCCGATTCGCGCGCCTCGCTGGCCGCTTCGCTGGCGATGGCCGCTGAGGCGCGGGCGTAGTTGGCAGAGAATTCAGCCTGAGCGGCGGATTCTTCGGCGGCGAGTAGGTCGTTCTGGGCCCTGGTAGCGGCGTTGCGGGCTGCCGTCGCCGACTCGGCTGCCTTGGAGGCGCTGGTTTCGGCGCTGTCGGCCGCGGTGTCGGCGTCGACGGCGTACCTGGCTGCGAGATCAGCGCTCTGCTGCGCTTGGAGGGCGGCTTGGTCGGCTTCGGCGGAGGCCTGGTTGGCCTCGGCCGCGGCCTGTGCGGCGAGCCATCGGTTCTGCTGGGCCTTGGCCGCGATCGGCCAGCCGGTCCCTGCGTTCGGCCATGAACCGGCCGGGTTGAGCAGGAAGATCCACCGCCAGTCGGCGTACGCGGCGAGCAGCCCGCCGATCGCCGGGCCCGCCACCGCCGACGTCGCCCACACCGTCGAGAGCCTCGCCTGGATCCGGGGCCGTTCCTTGAGCGGATAGAGGTCGGCGGCGATCGTCTGCACGGTGCCCTGGAGCGCGCCGCCGCCCAGTCCCTGGATGACGCGGAACGCGATGAGCGCGGCCATGTTCCAGGCGACGGCGCACAGCAGGGAGCCGATGAGGAACAGCACGATGCCCGCGACGAGGACGGGCTTGCGGCCGAAGGTGTCCGAGAGTTTGCCGTAGACGGGCAGGGTGACGGTGACGGCGAGCAGGTAGCCGGAGAAGAGCCAGGAGAAGACGGAGAATCCGCCGAGATCGCCCACGATCTGCGGCACGGCGGTGGACACGATGGTGCCGTCGAGCGCGGCGAGGGCCATCCCGAGCATGAGCGCGGCGGCCACGGGCCCGCGGCGCGCGGTGACCGCTTCCGCCTTCCCGCCGCCGGCCGCCGCGTTGTCCGGCACCGGGGAGGCCGCGTGGCCCCGGGGTGTCTCCTCCACGCCCACGTCCAGATCCTTTCCCCCTGCATCTAATTCCGGGGGACACCCTCTCACTTGAACCTGACGCAGGGGGAGGGTGCACCCTCGTCGTACGGCGGCCGGCTCCACCTGAGGGTGGAGGCCCCTAGGGGGTTGTCCTTACTTCCGCTCAGGGAGCGGTCGTCCCGGCGGACGACGATAACGGCCGGGCCCGTTCCTTAACTTGGTCTTACGGCCGGGGACGTGGTCCTTCGGCCGGGAACGTGGTCCTACGGCCGTAGGGCCGGGCCGGGGCCGCGCACCGACCGCGGGGTGGGGACAACCCCCGGTCAGGACTGCGCTGCGCACCAGCGCGCCGGACCGCTTCTGTCGCAAGACTCGACTCGTATCCGTGGCGATCGGACGTCGTCACGCCCCACAGCTAGGAGACCTACCGTGACTACGGCTGTAACCACCCCCACCCGCGGGGAGACCGGAGGGCGCACGGCCGTCGCCGCACGGGGGCGGCAGGTCGTCAAGGCTTACGGCGCCGGTGAGACCCGGGTCGTCGCACTCGACCACGTCGACGTGGACATCGCCCGCGGGCAGTTCACCGCCATCATGGGCCCGTCCGGCTCGGGCAAGTCGACGCTGATGCACTGCCTGGCCGGCCTCGACACCGTCACCTCCGGGCAGATCTTCCTCGACGACACCGAGATCACCGGGCTCAAGGACAAGAAGCTGACGCGGCTGCGCCGGGACCGGATCGGTTTCATCTTCCAGGCGTTCAACCTGCTGCCGACGCTGAACGCCCTGGAGAACATCACGCTTCCCATGGACATCGCCGGCCGCAAGCCGGACGCCGCCTGGCTGAACAGGGTCGTCGAGACCGTCGGTCTGGCGGAGCGGCTGAAGCACCGGCCGGCCCAGCTGTCCGGCGGGCAGCAGCAGCGCGTCGCCGTCGCCCGCGCGCTGGCCGCCCAACCCGAGATCATCTTCGGCGACGAGCCGACCGGAAACCTCGACTCACGCGCGGGCGCCGAAGTCCTCGGCTTCCTGCGCCGCTCCGTCGACGAACTCGGCCAGACCATCGTGATGGTCACGCACGACCCGGTCGCCGCCTCCTACGCGGACCGCGTGCTCTACCTCGCCGACGGCCGCATCGTCGACGAGATGCTCCGGCCCACCGCCGACGCCGTCCTCGACCGCATGAAGGACTTCGACGCCCGGGGCCGCACGTCATGACCGTCCTCAAGACCTCCCTGCGCAACTTCCTCGCGCACAAGGGCCGCATGGCCCTGTCCGCCGTGGCCGTGCTGCTGTCCGTGGCCTTCGTGTCGGGCACGCTGGTGTTCACCGACACCATGAACACCACGTTCGACAAGCTCTTCGCCGTCACCGCCTCCGACGTCACCGTCAGCCCCAAAGGCTCCGGCGACAACGAGAGCCCGGCGACCGGCCGGCCCGAGGCGGTGCCCGCCTCCCTCGTCGACAAGGTCGCCTCGGCCGAGGGCGTTGCCTCCGCCGAGGGCGCGGTCATGAGCATGAGCGTGACCGTCGTCGACTCGGCGAACAAGAACATGGGGTCCGACGGCGGAGCCCCGACGATCGCCGCCAACTGGACGAAGAACGAACTCAAGTCCATGGAGATCACCTCCGGCCACGCACCCCGCGGCCCCACCGAGGTGATGGTCGACGCCGACACCGCCGACAAGCACGGCCTGAAGCTCGGCGACGAGCTGCGCACGATCGCCGTCACCGGCGACCTCACCGCGAGGATCTCCGGCATCGCCTCCTTCAAGGTCACCAACCCGGGCGCGGCCGTCGTCTACTTCGACACCGCGACCGCCCAGCGCGGACTCCTCGGCACCGAGGGGCAGTTCACGCAGATCCTGGTCACCGCCGCGCCCGGCGTGGCGGACGAGCAGCTCAAGAAGAACGTGGCCGCCGCACTGGACGCCCCGTACAAGCTGCAGACCGCGAAGGAAGCGGCGGACGCGGGGCGCGAGGAGGTCGGCTCCTTCCTCGACGTGATGAAGTACGCGATGCTCGGCTTCGCCGGGATCGCGCTCCTCGTCGGCGTCTTCCTGATCGTCAACACCTTCTCGATGCTGGTCGCCCAGCGCACCCGCGAGATCGGCCTGATGCGGGCGATCGGCTCCAGCCGCAGGCAGGTCAACCGTTCCGTGCTCGTCGAGGCGGTGCTGCTCGGCGTGGTCGGTTCCCTCGCCGGTGTCGCGGCCGGCGTGGGCCTGGCCGTCGGGCTGATGAAACTCATGGGCGCGGTGGGCATGAACCTCTCGACCGACGACCTGACCGTGAAGTGGACGACCCCCGCGGTCGGCCTCACGCTCGGCATCGTCGTGACCGTGCTCGCCGCCTACGTCCCGGCCCGCCGGGCCGGCAAGGTCTCCCCGATGGCCGCCCTGCGCGACGCCGGAACTCCCGCGGACGGCAGGGCCGGACTGGTCCGCGGCGTCATCGGCCTCGTCCTCACGGGCGCCGGTGCGGCCGCGCTCGTCGTCGCCGCCCGCGCCGACAAGGCGAGCGAGGGATCGATGTTCCTCGGGCTGGGCGTCGTGCTGTCCCTGATCGGCTTCATCGTCATCGGCCCGTTGCTCGCCGGTGTCGTGGTCCGGGCCATCAGCGCCCTGGTGCTGCGGATGTTCGGCCCGGTGGGACGGATGGCGGAGCGCAACGCGCTGCGCAACCCGCGCCGCACCGGAGCCACGGGCGCCGCCCTGATGATCGGCCTCGCCCTGGTGGCCTGCCTGTCCGTGGTCGGCTCCTCGATGGTCGCCTCGGCGACCGAGGAGCTCGACAAGTCGGTCGGCGCGGACTTCATCGTGCAGTCCTCGGCCAACGACGGCCGCCCGATCGTGCCCAGGGCCCAGCAGGCGTTGGAAAGGACGCCGGACATCGCGCACATCACCGAGTATCGGAGCGTACGGGCGAGGATCACCGCGCCCGACGGCGCCGCCGAGGACCTGGACCTGGTCGCCGCCGACCCGACGTACGCCGACGACCTGCGCCGCGAGACCGTGGCGGGCGAGCTGAAGGCCGCGTACGGCAAGGACGCCATGTCCGTCGGCGACGAGTATGCGAAGAAGCACGGCGTGCAGGTCGGCGACTCGCTCCAGGTGGCGTTCACGAACGGGCGGCGCGCGGACCTGAAGGTCGCCGCGATCACCTCCGACGACACGAACGTCGACAAGGGCGCGATGTACCTGAACCTGACGACCGCCGCCCGGTACGTCCCGGCCGACCGGATGCCGCAGAACATGATCATGTTCGCCAAGGCGGTGGAGGGCAAGGAGAAGGAGGCGTACGCAGCGCTGAAGAAGTCGCTGGCCGACTACCCGCAGTACAAGGTGCAGGACCAGACCGACTTCAAGCAGGACCTCAAGGACCAGATCGGCCAGCTGCTGAACATCGTCTACGGCCTGCTGGCACTCGCGATCATCGTCGCGGTCCTCGGTGTGGTGAACACCCTCGCCCTGTCGGTGGTCGAACGGACCCGGGAGATCGGCCTGATGCGCGCGATCGGCCTCTCGCGCCGCCAGCTGCGCCGCATGATCCGCCTGGAGTCGGTCGTGATCGCCCTCTTCGGCGCGCTGCTCGGGCTCGGCCTCGGCATGGGCTGGGGCACCTCGGCGCAGAAGCTGCTGGCACTGGAGGGCCTGGGCGTCCTCGACATCCCGTGGCCGACGATCATCACGGTCTTCGTGGGTTCGGCGTTCGTCGGCCTGTTCGCGGCGCTGGTGCCGGCGTTCCGCGCGGGCCGGATGAACGTGCTGAACGCCATCGCCACGGAGTAGCACGCGCCGGCGGAGCCCGGTACGGGGGTGCGGGCTCGGCGGCGGCCCCGGGTGTCCACGACGGACGCCCGGGGCCGCCGCCGTGCGGGGCCGGCCGGACCCGGCACGTTCCCGCCACACCCGCCGGGGGCCGCGCGGGACCGGGACGCGGGTGTCGTACCACCGTCGTAGGCTGGAGACCCCCGGCCCGCCCCTGGTCTCCGACATGGGGGGACTTCAGACGTGTCGGGCGCATCGCGTTGCCCACCCCGGGATCCTTCGCGGATCCTCCTGGACGGAAAGCCCTTCATGAGCCTGCACGGTCTGCTGGATGCCGTCGTACGTGACCCGGCGCTCGCCGAAGCGGTCAAGGCGGCCGGGGACGGTCACCGGATGCACGTCGACCTGGTCGGGCCGCCCGCCGCGCGGCCCTTCGCAGTGGCCGCCCTCGCCCGGGAGGCGGGCAGGCCCGTGCTGGCCGTCACCGCGACCGGCCGCGAGGCCGAGGACCTGGCCGCGGCGCTGCGCTCGCTGCTGCCCGGCGAGGGCGTCGTCGAGTACCCCTCCTGGGAGACGCTGCCGCACGAGCGGCTCTCGCCCCGCTCCGACACGGTGGGCCGGCGTCTCGCCGTGCTGCGCCGCCTCGCGCACCCCTCGCCCGACGACCCGGCGGCAGGCCCCGTCCAGGTCGTCGTCGCGCCCGTGCGGTCCGTGCTGCAGCCCCAGGTCAAGGGCCTCGGCGACCTGGAGCCGGTGGAGCTGCGCACCGGTTGGCAGGCCGATCTGAACGAGGTCGTGGCGGGCCTCAGCGCCGCGGCGTACTCCCGGGTCGAACTGGTCGAAAAGCGCGGCGAGTTCGCGGTGCGCGGCGGCATCCTGGACGTCTTCCCGCCGACCGAGGAGCACCCCCTCCGGGTCGAGTTCTGGGGCGACGACGTCGAGGAGATCCGTTACTTCAAGGTCGCCGACCAGCGCTCGCTGGAGGTCGCCGAGCACGGGCTGTGGGCGCCGCCGTGCCGCGAGCTGCTGCTGACCGACGACGTGCGGCAGCGGGCCGCGGCGCTCGCCGAGGCGCACCCCGAGCTCGGGGAGCTGCTCGGCAAGATCGCCGAGGGCATCGCGGTCGAGGGCATGGAGTCCCTGGCCCCGGTGCTCGTCGACGACATGGAGCTGCTGCTGGACGTCCTGCCGAAGGGCGCCATGGCCGTCGTCTGCGACCCGGAGCGGGTGCGGACCAGGGCCGCCGATCTCGTGGCGACCAGCCAGGAGTTCCTCCAGGCGTCGTGGGCGGCGACGGCGGGCGGCGGGGAGGCCCCCATCGACGTCGGCGCGGCCTCGCTGTGGGGCATCGCGGACGTACGGGACCGGGCCCGCGAGCTCGGCATGATGTGGTGGTCGGTGTCCCCGTTCGCGGCGGACGAAGAGCTGGACGACGACACACTCAAGCTGGGCATGCACGCACCGGAGACGTACCGCGGCGACACCGCGCGGGCGCTCGCGGACACCAAGGGCTGGCTGGCCGACGGCTGGCGCACGGTCTTCGTCACCGAGGCGCACGGCCCGGCCGCCCGCACCGTCGAGGTGCTGGGCGGCGAGGGCATCGCGGCCCGCCTGGAGGCGGACCTCGCCGAGATCTCGCCGTCCGTCGTGCACGTGGCGTGCGGATCGATCGAGTACGGCTTCATCGACCCGGCGCTCAAGCTCGCCGTCCTGACCGAGACCGACCTGTCGGGCCAGAAGGCGGCCGGCAAGGACGGGCAGCGGATGCCGACCCGGCGCCGCAAGACCATCGACCCGCTCACGCTGGAGACCGGGGACTACATCGTCCACGAGCAGCACGGCGTCGGCCGCTACATCGAGATGGTGCAGCGCACCGTGCAGGGCGCGACCCGCGAGTACCTGCTCGTCGAGTACGCCCCCGCCAAGCGCGGCCAGCCCGGCGACCGGCTCTACATCCCCACCGACCAGCTGGAGCAGGTCACCAAGTACGTGGGCGGCGAGGCGCCGACGCTGCACCGGCTCGGCGGCGCCGACTGGACGAAGACCAAGGCGCGGGCCAAGAAGGCGGTCAAGGAGATCGCGGCGGACCTCATCAAGCTGTACTCGGCCCGGATGGCCGCTCCCGGACACGCCTTCGGTGCCGACACGCCCTGGCAGCGGGAGCTGGAGGACGCCTTCCCGTACGTGGAGACGCCCGACCAGCTCTCCACGATCGCCGAGGTCAAGGAGGACATGGAGAAGACGGTCCCGATGGACCGCCTGATCTGCGGCGACGTCGGCTACGGAAAGACGGAGATCGCGGTGCGGGCCGCCTTCAAGGCGGTGCAGGACGGCAAGCAGGTCGCGGTCCTCGTCCCGACGACGCTGCTGGTGCAGCAGCACTTCGGCACGTTCTCCGAGCGCTACTCCCAATTCCCGGTCGTCACCCGCGCGTTGTCCCGCTTCCAGTCGGACGGCGAGGCCAGGGCGACGCTGGAGGGGCTGCGGGACGGCTCCGTCGACATCGTCATCGGCACGCACCGGCTCTTCTCGTCCGAGACGAAGTTCAAGGACCTGGGACTGGTCATCGTCGACGAGGAGCAGCGCTTCGGCGTCGAGCACAAGGAGCAGCTGAAGAAGCTCCGCGCCAACGTGGACGTCCTGACGATGTCCGCCACCCCCATTCCGCGGACCCTGGAGATGGCGGTCACCGGCATCCGCGAGATGTCGACCATCACGACGCCCCCGGAGGAGCGGCATCCGGTGCTGACGTTCGTCGGCCCGTACGAGGAGAAGCAGATCGGCGCGGCCGTGCGGCGCGAACTGCTGCGCGAGGGCCAGGTCTTCTACATCCACAACCGCGTCGAGTCGATCGACCGCGCGGCGGCGCGGCTGCGGGAGATCGTGCCGGAGGCCCGGATCGCCACGGCGCACGGCCAGATGGGCGAGAGCGCCCTGGAGCAGGTGGTCGTGGACTTCTGGGAGAAGAAGTTCGACGTGCTCGTGTCGACGACGATCGTCGAGTCCGGCATCGACATCTCCAACGCCAACACCCTCATCGTGGAGCGCGGAGACAACTTCGGCCTCTCGCAGCTGCACCAGCTGCGCGGCCGCGTCGGCCGCGGCCGCGAGCGGGGTTACGCGTACTTTCTCTACCCGCCGGAGAAGCCGCTCACGGAGACGGCGCACGAACGGCTCGCGACGATCGCCCAGCACACCGAGATGGGCGCCGGCATGTACGTCGCCATGAAGGACCTGGAGATCCGCGGCGCGGGCAACCTGCTCGGCGGCGAGCAGTCCGGCCATATCGCGGGCGTCGGCTTCGACCTGTACGTGCGGATGGTCGGCGAGGCGGTCGCGGACTACCGGGCCTCGTTGGAGGGCGGCGTGGAGGAGGAGCCGCCGCTGGAGGTCAAGATCGAGCTGCCGGTCGACGCGCACGTCCCGCACGACTACGCGCCGGGCGAGCGGCTGCGGCTCCAGGCGTACCGCTCGATCGCCTCCGCCAACTCGGAGGAGGACATCAAGGCGGTCCGCGAGGAGCTCACCGACCGCTACGGCAAGCTGCCCGAGCCCGCGGAGAACCTGCTGCTCGTGGCGGGCCTGCGGATGCTGGCGCGGGCATGCGGCGTCGGCGAGATCGTGCTCCAGGGGCCGAACATCCGCTTCGCGCCGGTGGAGTTGCGCGAGTCGCAGGAGCTGCGGCTGAAGCGGCTGTACCCGCGTACGGTGATCAAGCCGGCGGTCCACCAGATCCTGGTGCCGCGCCCGACGACGGGCAAGATCGGCGGCAAGCCGGTGGTGGGCCGCGAACTGCTGGCGTGGACCGGCGAGTTCCTGACCACGATCCTGGGCTCGTAGCGGCTGTAGCGACTGATGGGTCGGGCGGCGCCGGGTCGGCCGGGAGGCGGTCGGCCCGATAGCGTACGGGCGTGACACGACAGGGGACGTTCGCGCGAGGGGCCGCGCTGCTGGCCGTCGTCGTGCTCGCCGGCTGCGACGGCACCGGTGCACGGCCGGGTGCCGACGCCAAGCCCACTGCGGGCGCGTCCTCGGGCACCAGCCCCCTCGACAACCCGGAGGGGACCCGGCCCGGCCTCGGCGCCCTCACCACCGACCGCGAGCGGGCGGACGCCCGCGAGATCATCGGGGCGCTGACCACCAAGGGGCGCGGGCCCAGGACCGGTTACGACCGGGACGAGTTCGGCTACGCGTGGATGGACACGGCCGACGGGGTGCCGCTCGCCCGGAACGGGTGCGACACCCGTAACGACGTGCTCGCCCGCGACGGCCACGACCTCACCCACCGCTCGGGCTCCGACTGCGTCGTGGTGCGCATGACACTGCACGACCCGTACACCGGGACGACCATCGAGTGGCGCAAGCAGGAGGCCGCCGAGGTGCAGATCGACCACGTCGTGCCGCTGTCGTACAGCTGGCAGATGGGAGCGGCCCGCTGGGACGACGCCAAGCGGCGTCGCCTCGCGAACGACCCGCTGAATCTCCTGCCGGTCGAGGGCCGGGCGAACAGCGCCAAGGGCGACTCGGGGCCGGCCTCCTGGCTGCCGCCCCACAAGCGCGTCCGCTGCTCCTACGCCGTGCGGTTCGCCCAGGTGGCGACGGCGTACGAGCTGCCGGTGACCGTGGCCGACAAGCGGGCGATGCTGCGTCAGTGCGGCGGCTGACTGCGGGGACGGCGGCGGGACCGTGCGGGCGGTGGGGGCGAAGGAAAACTGGTGGGGCGGGAACGCGGTGGTCGTTAGCCTGCGGGCATGGACCTCACGATCACCACTCTTGCCGAACGCCCCGAACTCCAGGGCCCCATGTGGCAGATGCTCGACACCTGGCCCGAGTTCGTGATCAACGACCCGGTCGGCTGGGCCAACATCGGGCGGATCGTCGCGGAGCTGCCGGAGTACGTGCTGGTCGCGACCGACCCGGAAGGACGGGTCGTGGCACGGGCGTTCAGCGTGCCGCTGGCCCTGGACGCCGACGGCCGGCGGGAGCTGCCCGACCGGGGCTGGGACCAGGTCCTGCTCTGGGCGTTCTCGGACCTGCGGCACGGCCGCACGCCGGACGTCGTCAGCGCCATCGAGATCACGGTCGCGACGGACCGGCAGGGACAGGGCATATCGGGGCAGATGCTGGCCGCGCTGCGGGACAACGTGCGCCGGCTCGGCTTCGCCGAGCTGTTCGCGCCGGTGCGGCCGAGCGCGAAGAGCGCCGAACCGGCCGTCTCCATGGACGAGTACGCCTTCCGCACCCGCTCGTCGGACGGCCTGCCGCACGATCCCTGGCTGCGCGTCCACATCCGCGCGGGAGGCGTGGTCGACAGGGTCGCGCACGCGTCGATGACCGTGTCCGGTTCCACCGCGGAGTGGCGGAAGTGGACGGGACTTGCCTTCGACACGACCGGCCAGGTCGAGGTGCCGGGCGCGCTGGCCCCGGTGCACGTCGAGGCCGAGCGCGGCTACGCGGTGTACGTGGAGCCGAACGTCTGGGTGCGCCACCGCCTGTGACACCCGCACGGTGGTGCCCGGCCCGGCGCGGCGGCACGTGGCTGTGCTCGGCCCGGCTGGCGGCGGCACGCTGTGGTCCAGCGGGGTCGGGCACGGCGGCACGTGGCGGTGCTCGGCCCGGCGCGGTGCGGCACCGCGCGTGCCCGCACTCGCCGGGGCGCGGCTCCCGCGGCTGAACGGCAGCCGGGGAGGCCGCCCCCTCCGCGGCCTCGCCGGTCGTTCGCGCTCGGTGCGGTTACTGCGCCGGCTTCGTCGTGTGCAGGTCGATGACGTCCTTGGCGGCCGGCTCGATCGGCCCCAGGGGCTTGTTGAAGTCGGTGAACGTCATCGTGCCCGGCTCCTCGCCGCCCTTCTGTTCCACCTTCAGCACGTACGGCTCGCCTTCGGCGGAGACGTAGAACTTGTAACTGGCGTCCCCGTCCTTCTGAGTGAGGACCACGACCTGCTTCCCCTGGAGGGTGGTGGTCTCGCCGCGCCGCACCGGGGAAGGGCCCTCCTGGAAGCCGCCCAGGTACGTGTCGAGGTCGCAGAACTCCAGCTGCTCCTTCGCCTCGGGCGACGACGCCTGCTCCTTCAGCCAGCGGCCCTTGAGCATCTTCAGGACCTCCGCGTTCTCCTCCGCCGTGCCGCCCTCGTTCTGGCTGCGCAGGAACGCCTCGTCGAAGCGCATGTAGGCCGTGTCGCCGGAGCGCACGAGCTCGGCGGTCCCGGTGCCGCCCATGGTGAGCGTCCCCTTGCAGTCGCCTCGGGAGTCGATCGACATGTAGGCCTTGATGTTTCCGTCGGTCGTGTCGCCGGCGAAGTCGACGGTCACGGACGTCGCCTTCGTGGTCGCCTTGGCGGCCTTCTCGGCGATCTCCGGTCCTGACATCCCGGGGAAGGGCCCGTCCGCTTCGTCGGAGGACGGGCCGCAGGCCGTCGCGGCGAGCGCGACGCCGGCGCAGAGCGCGGCACGGGCGAGGTGCGTGAACCGGCGGGGGGCGGTGGCAGGCATGGGGATCTCCGGGGCAGGGGTGGAAGGGGCGAGGTGGTGGCTGGCTTGGGGCGTGGGGTGAGTCCGGCGGGCGCCGGTCGGGGGAGAGGTGCCCGGCGGGCGCCGGTCTGGGGAGTGGCGTCTCGCGGGCGGCGGTCAGGGGAGCCGCGTGGGGCGGCCCCGCCCCGCGCGGCGGCGGGAGCAGGGGCCGGGGGACCGGCTCAGAGCGCCAGGTCCCACTGCGTGGCGTCGTACCAGACGTCGGGGACGATCTCGACCGTGAGGTTCTTCGCGTCGGCCGGGGCGTCGAAGGCGTAGGTCGCCGTGGCCTTCTTGCCGGGCAGGATCGTGCTGTCGAAGCCCTCTCCGGCCTTGTCGTCGAAGATCTGCTCGGCGCTCACACCGTCCTTGCCCGCGCGGGCCGTGACCGTGACGAGGGACGAGTCGAACTTCTTCTTGCCGGCGTTCTCGATGGTGATCGTGACCTGGTGGGCCTTGTTGCCCTTCGTGTGACCGACGGCGAACTCGCCCGGGGTGAACGGCTCGGGCGCGGAGACGGTGACCGTCAGGTCGTCGTCGTAGACGATGCTGTCGCCGGCGGCGAGCACCTCGGCCTTCGCGTTCTTCCCCTTCCCGTTCTTGTCCTTGTTCTTGGACGGGTCCTTCGGGGCGGTGTTCTCGGTGACCTTGTTCAGGTCGTCGACCGCGTCGTCCACGGCCTTCACGGTGGCGATCCCGATCACCACGCCCACGATCATCGCGATCAGGCCCAGGATCGCTCCAGCCGTCGCAGCGCCCTTGTTGCCGGCCTCCCCGCGCTTGGCGCGGCCCCGGCCGATCAGGCCGAGGACCAGGGCGAGCAGGCCGAGGAGGCCGCCGAGCCAGAAGAGCAGCGGGACGAATCCGGTGACGGTGCCGATGATGCCGAGCACCAGGGCGGCCGTGCCGAGCCCGTTGCGCACCGGGGCGGACGCGCCGGGGGCGCCGTGCGGAGGCTCGGGCTGCTGGGCGGACTGGGACATGGGTGTACCCCCCGAAGTTGTGGCCGCATCCGCTGAGCCGGACCGGCGTTCCGATGAGCCAATAAGAGCAGAGCCTGTGAACCGAGTCAACCATTGAATATCTGTTCACGGCGCTATCGTCGTGTGAAGTCGATCGGCAGTGAGGAGGGGTAGGATCGCCGCCACAGCATCGGAACCGGCCGCGGACCGTCGCCGGACCACCTGTCGGGGCAGGCCCGCCCCGCCGGGGCGCGCGACAGCCGCCGGTGCGGTCGCCGGAACAGGTCGAGGGGAGCCAGCCGGGTGCCGGACAACGCAGCAGAGGTGACCGCCGCCGGGATCGCCCGGCTCGCGGGAGTGGGCCGCGCCGCCGTGAGCAACTGGCGGCGTCGGCACGCCGACTTCCCCAAGCCCGTCGGCGGCACCGAGACCAGCCCCTCCTTCGCCCTCGCCGATGTCGAGCAGTGGCTGCGCGACCAGGGGAAACTGGCCGAGGTCCCGCTGCGTGAACGGGTCTGGCAGCAGCTCGCCGGCCACCCCTCCGGTGCGGTCACCGCCCTGGTGCACGCCGGCTGCGCGCTCCTTCTCGTACGCGATCGTCCCGCCGGTTGGCTGGAGCTCGCCGCGGTCTCCGACGACCGCCTCGCCGAAGTACTCCCCGGCGCCCTGGAGGAGGTGCTGACCCTGCGCTTCGGCGCCCCGCGCGCCGTGCGGACACCGGTAGCCGAGGAGCTCGCCCCCTCCGTGCCACTGCTGCGCGGCGTCGCGGAGCTCGCCGTGGAGACCGGGGCCCGCCAGGCGTTCGAGTTCCTGCTCGGCCGTCATCTCGACGCGAATCCACGGCAGTACACGCTCACCCCGCCCGGTCCCGCCGCACTCATGGCCGCCCTCGCCGGCCCCGCCCGCTCCGTCCTCGACCCGGCCTCCGGCACCGGCGCGCTGCTGCGCGCCGTCGAGCGGCCCGTCGCGCTCCACGCCCAGGAGGCGGACCCCGACCTGGCCGCCCTCACGGCCCTGCGCCTCGCCCTGAACACCGACGCCGACGTCCGGGCGGCGGCCGGGGACGCCCTGCGCGCGGACGCGTTCGCGGATCTCGCCGCGGACGCCGTGCTGTGCCACCCGCCGTTCAACGAGCGCAACTGGGGCCATGACGAACTCGCCTACGACTCCCGCTGGGAGTACGGCTTCCCCGCCCGGACGGAATCGGAGCTGGCCTGGGTCCAGCACGCGCTGGCCCGTCTCCGGCCCGGCGGCACCGCGGTCCTCCTGATGCCCCCGGCCGCCGCGTCCCGCCGCTCCGGCCGCCGCATCCGCGCGGGGCTGCTGCGCCGCGGCGCGCTGCGCGCCGTCATCGCCCTGCCCGCCGGGGCCGCACCCCCGTACGGCATCCCGCTTCACCTATGGGTGCTGCGCAGGCCCGGTGCCACCGACCGGCCCTCGCCCGACCTGCTCCTCGTCGACGCCGCGGCCACCGACCAGGCGGCGACGGCGGGCCGCGACCGGCTCGACTGGCCGGCCGTCCAGAACGCGGTGCTGGAGGCGTGGCAGCCGTTCGAACGGCACGGCTCCGCCGCCGAGAACCCCGGCGTGAGCAGGGCCGTCCCCGTCATCGAACTCCTCGACGACGACGTGGACCTGGCCCCCGGCCGCCACCTGCCACCCCCGGCCGCGGGCGGCGGCGCCGCCGAACTGGGCGCCGTGCGCGACCGGCTGACACAGACCCTGCGGCGCACCGGTGAACTCACGCCCCCGCCCGTCGGGCAGCCCCCGGCCGTCCCCGCCCACTGGCCGTCCACCACCGTCGGCGAACTCGCCCGCGCGGGCGCCCTCGTCCTGCGGGCCGGAGGCTTGGGCGCCGCTCCGGCCGACGCCCCCGTGGCGGTCCTCACCGAGCAGGACGTCCTCGCGGGCAGGCCGCCCTCCGGGACCCTGCCCGACGGCCCCGAGGAGGAGCCCGTGCTGGTCGAGGCGGGCGATGTCGTCGTCCCCGTGCTCGGGGGCGGCACGGTCGTGCGCGTGGCCGACGACGCCTCGGCGGGCGCGGCCCTCGGCCGCAATCTCCAACTGCTGCGCCCGGACCCGGCCGCACTCGACCCCTGGTTCCTCGCGGGCTTCCTGCGCGGCAGCGCCAACCAGCGTCAGGCCAGCAGTTACGCCTCGACCGCGACCCGCCTCGACGTCCGCCGCCTCCAACTTCCGCGCATGCCGCTCGTCGACCAGCAGCGCTACGGGGCCCGTTTCCGCGCGCTGGCCGAGTTCGAGGACGCGCTGCGCCTCGCGAACAGGCTGGGCGAACAGCTGGTGCAGGGCCTGTACGACGGGCTGACGGACGGCACCGTGCGACCGGAGTGACGGGTCCGACGACGGTTCCGTACAACCCCGGAGCCGTCGTCCGGGTCGGTGTATACGCTCGTCTCCTCGTCCCCCTCGTACGTCAGTGTCAGGAGCAGGAATGCACGGCCACGGCTTCGCGCCGCCGCAGCCACCGCGTCCCACCGCCGGGTCGCTCGTCGCACTGCGCGTGGTCTTCTCGGCCGTGACCGTGCTGAGTTGCGGCCTCCTGGGCTGGATCCCGATGCTGCGCCTCGCGATCGTGACGCGCAGGGCGCTGCACTGGATGCTGTTGTGCGCACTGATCGTGTTCCACGTGGCCTGCGTGATCTACGTGGGCGAGACCACACCGGAGGACCCGGACGTGGAGCTGTCCGACGCGACGGCCCTCGTGCTGATCGCGTGGTTCGCCGTCGGCACGTTCGGGGTGCTGGCCTTCTACCTGGTCACGGACATCCGCCACTACGACAGGCTCGCCGCCGTGCCGCCCGCCCTGCCGATGGCCGGCTCTCCCTACCAGGCCACGACGGTCCCGTCGTACGGCTACCCGCCGGCGCCCGTCCACCGCCACCCGGCGCCCGCCCCCCAACCGCAGGTGCCGCCGCACCCCGCCCCGAATCCCGCACCCACGCCACCCCCCGCACCCGCCCCGCAGCCCCAGGCCGCTCCGCGGCCCGCGCCCGCCTCCGAGCCGCCGCGATCCGGCCGGATCGACCAGGTCCGCGCCGAGCTCGACGAGCTCAGCGACCTGCTCCGCAAGGAGGAGGACAGATGAACGGCCGTGTCGTCGCGGGCCGTTACGAGCTATCCGCGCTCATCGGGCAGGGCGGCATGGGCCAGGTCTGGACGGCGTACGACACCCGCCTCGACCGCCGCGTCGCCGTCAAGCTGCTGCGGCCCGACCACATGGCCGCCGCCACCGCCGCCGACGACATGCGCCGGCGCTTCGTGCGCGAGTGCCGGGTGACCGCCCAGGTCTCCCATCCGGGTCTCGTCACCGTCCACGACGCGGGCAGCGACGGCGACGACCTGTACCTCGTCATGCAGTACGTGGACGGCGCGGACCTCGCGGACCATCTCGCCGAGCACGACCCCTATCCCTGGGAGTGGGCCGTCTCCGTCGCCGCCCAGCTGTGCGCGGTGCTCGGCGCGGTGCACGCCGTGCCGATCGTCCACCGCGACCTCAAGCCGCGCAACGTGATGGTGAAGCCCGACGGCACGGTCACCGTGCTCGACCTCGGCGTCGCCTCCGTCATCGACACGGACACCACCCGCCTCACGCACACCGGCTCGCCGATCGGCAGCCCCGCCTACATGGCCCCCGAGCAGGCGATGGGCGGCGCGGTCGGCCCGTACACCGATCTGTACGCGCTCGGGGTGCTCCTGCACGAAATGCTCAGCGGGAACGTGCCGTTCGCCGGATCGACCGCCCTCGGCGTCCTGCACCGCCATCTGTACGAGCCGCCGCTGCCGGTCCGCCAGCTCCGCCCCGAGGTCCCGGAGCCGCTGGAGGCACTGGTCCTGCGCCTGCTGGCCAAGGACCCGCAGCACCGGCCGTCCGGCGCGCAGGAGGTGTACGAGGCGCTGGCGCCCCTGCTGCCCGGGCGCGGCGCGCCGGCCGGGCCGCTGGACCCCACCCGCCCCTTCCTGCGCCCGCACGCGCCCTGGCCGGACCGGGTGAGCACGCCGCCCCCCGCCGCCCCGCCGGTGGCGCCCGCGCCCCGGCCGGACGTGGCCGCGGCCGTCGACGAGGTCAAGCGTCTGCTCGGCGAGGGCAGCATCACGCAGGCGGTGGACATCCTGGGCAGCATCCTCCCGGCCGCCGCGGCCGAGCACGGCGAGCACTCGCCGGTGGTGCGGATCCTGCGCAAGCAGTACGCGGCGACGCTGATGGACGACGGCCAGTACCGCCGTGCCCTGCCCGAGCTGCGCCGCCTCGCCGACGACCGCACGGCGGAGGCCGGCCCGTCCGACCCGCAGACCCTGCAGTACCGCTTCGACGCGGCCCAGTGCCTGGAGCAGCTCGGCGAGCCGGCCGCCGCGCTCACCGAGTACCGCGCGGTCCTGCCGTCCTACGAGAGCACCGACCGCGACCGCGCGCTCCAGGTCCGCCACCGCATCGGCCACCTGTTGCTGGCGGTGGGCGACCACACGGCCGCCCGGCACCAGTTCCAGTCGCTCCTGCTCGACGCGGAGCGCGCGTACGGTCCCTACCACCAACTTCCGGCGGAGCTGCGGCGCGCACTGCAGCGGCAGCAACAGTTCCACACGGGCTGAGACGGAACGACGGCCGGAAGGCAGACGGCAGGGCGGCCGGAAAGACGGCCGGAAAGACGGCCGGAAGGCAAACGGGCAGACGGAAGGGCGGCCCGAAGCGGCCGGAAAGGGCACTCGGCCTGTGGGACGGCGAGCCGCTGGCGGGCGTCCCCGGGCCGCACGCGCCGGCCCCGCCGCCGTCACCGGCAGCGGGGCCACCCCGCGGGGGCGCTGTGTCAGACCGCCCGCAGATACGCCGACGTCGAGACGCGGCCCAGCAACCGCAGCCGGGACGAGCCGGCCGCCAGGTGCTTGTCCAGGGCGTCCTGCACGCCCGGCCACTTCTTGTCGCCGTAGTCGTCGAGCACCACGATCCCGCCGGGTGCGACGATCTCCTCGACCCACTCCAGGTCCGTCCGCACCCCGTCCTCGGAGTGGTCGCCGTCCACGACGATCACCCCGTACTCCCGGTCGGAGACGGCCTTGCGCACGACGGGGTCGGACGAGAACCCCCGCTCGATCCTCGACGCGTACGCCTCCGGGCTGCCGGCCAGCGCCAGGTTGGCCCGTACGACGTCCTCCTGGACGGGCGTGCCCGTCGGGTCCGCGTGGTGGGTGGTGCCGGGCTGGAGCTGGGAGCCGACCAGCGGGTCGACGATCGTCAGGTCGGGCCGGGTGCCGGCCCGGTGCAGCATCCGCATCAGGGCGGAGGCGAACTGCCCGTAGAGCGTGCCGATCTCGAGGATGTTCCCGTTGGGCGGGGACAGCAGGGGGACGGTGGCGAGCTTTCCGCACACGTTGGACGTGGAGCCCGCCAGCCTTCCGACGCCGAGCGCCTCCTGGGCGACGACCGTGCGGTAGGCGACGACGACGCTGCGGCGTGCGTGCTCGCTGCCGCCGCTCACCTGCTGTATCTGGCGCACCAGGGTGTCGATCGCGCCGGGGGTCGGCATCCGGTGCGTCCCCCTGCCCGTGCTGTCGAGGAGCAGACCCATCGCGTACTGACGGGTCCGCATCTCCTCGATCTCTCTGCGCAAGGAGTCCACGTCGGACCGCAGGGCTCTGGTCACTCGCTCCACGCCCCATCTCACGCGCGGCTCGACCAGCGTGAGGGCGGGGCGCAGGACTCGCTTCGTCAAACGGTTGGGCACAAAGGGCATGCCCGGGAACGTACGCGTGAACGGTCCCCGGCCCCACCAAGGCCCGATGCTGCGCAGGTGAAGTCTTGATGGCGCGACCGTGAAGGACCATCCGGTTCCGGGTCGAGGGCAGGTGACGCGCCGGGCGCCGCCACCCCTGCGCTCAGGTCTCCCGGCGGCCGGCTCCCGTCCGCGCCCGCCGCGCGGCGACCAGGACCGTGAGGGCCAGCGCGACCAGCGCGCCCGCACCCGCGGCGGAGCCCGCCACCAGGCCCGGCGGCCGGAAGGAGCAGCTGACGGTCGAGGTGGTGCCTTCCAGCGGCACGGCGACCAGGCCCAGGTACGAGTCCGCCGGGCGGCCCTGGCAGCTCCAGCCCGCGATCCGCGGCGCGGCGAGCACGGCCGTGCCCTTCGTGCCCGGCGGCAGCTCGGCCGTGACGCCGCTGTCCGTGACGTCGACCCGCACTGCGCCGGTCCTCGTGAGACCGGCGACGGCGGCCTTCAGCCGGTCCCGGTCCAGGCAGCCGATGCTCGCGTCCCGCGGGGCGTCGCCGCCGTAGACGACGCGCGCGCCCGGCTCGGTGACCGTGCCGAGCGGGGTGAGCGCCGCCCGCCGCTTGGATTGTCCGCCGCGCAGTTCGACGACGGGGCCGTCGCCGAGGCGTGCCGTCCCCGTGTAGTCGGGCGCCCACAGGAACGCCTCGGTGCCGACGCGGCAGGCGCCCGCGACCGGGGACTCGTAGACCTTCGCGCCGAGCAGCAGCTCCTGGTTGCGGAACGGCGAGTCGCTGTAGCGCGGTTCGGAGCCGGCGGGCCGCACGGTCACCAGCGGGGCGGTCTCCTGCCGGATCACCTGCGGCGCCTGACCGGGGGCGGTCCGCAGCCGGGCCCCGACCGAGAACACGGCGTCCGTGACCGGGTTGTCCAGGGACTGGAGGCTGCGGCCGTTCGACGTCCAGCCGCCGCCGAGCGCCGCCAGCGTGCGCGTCAGGACGTCGGGCGTGTGGCTGCTGTAGTACGAGGCGCCCTGGCCGCCCATGAGGATCGGGTCGTTGCCGGTGAGCTGGGTGCGCCCGGGGTCGGTGCGGTAGCCGGGCCAGCCGTCGGCGGCGGCGACGGCCGCCGCCCGCTCGCTGTGCGACGCGCCCCACGGCGGGTAGTCGTCGAGCCTGGCCGGACGCTCGCGGTCGGCGTACGCGGTCGTCGCGGCGGCCTGGCCGGCGAGCGCCCCGGTGAGCAGGACGGCGGCCACCGCCACGCCCCGGCCCCGCGCGGCGAGCAGCAGGCCGCCGAGCACGGCGGCCAGCCCCGCCGCGAACAGCAGGTACGCCGGGCCGGTGACCAGGTCGCTGCTGCTCGCGCCGAGCGCGATCAGGGCCACGACGGCACCGCCCCCGAGGAGCGCGCGGCGGCCGGGCCAGCCGCGGGACAGGCACGTCCACGCGGCGATGACGACGATGCCCGCGAGGACGAACGTCTGCCGGTAAGGGCTGCCGTTCGGGGTGGCGAAGGCGTGCCACACCAGGTGGGTGGGGCCCCACTGGAGCGAGACGGCGACCGCCACCGCGAGCGCGGTCCACAGCCGTCTCTCGCGCCTCGGCACGGACCGGTTGAAGGCGAGACCGCCGGCCAGCAGCAACGCCCCGCCGCCGACGAAGACGGCGGGCGTGAAGAAGCTGTACGTCGCCGGCAGTGTCCGGGCGAACACGTCCGTCCAGCCGGCCGGCGCGAACTGCTTCGTCCAGCCCGGGTAGGCGTGCTTCGAGCCGAGGAACACGGGGACCAGGACCGGCGCGGACAGACCGATCCCCAGCAGCACCGTCAACGCGGCGCGCACCAGGACCCGCATTCTCTCCCGCGCCTGCGTGTCCTCCAGCAGCAGCCGGGCGAGGAGCACCAGCCCCGCCCCGAGCGTGGCCATGTAGGCGGTGTAGAAGTTGGCGATCCACGCGAGCGCGACGATCACCGGGCCGAGCAGCGGCCTCCTGCCCCTGCGCGCCCACTCGCCGACCAGGCACAGCAGCGGGAAGGCGATCAGACCGTCCAGCCACATGGGGTTGTACGACGCCTCCACGACCGACCAGCCGCAGAGGGCGTACGACGCGCCGAGCACGCCCGCCATCCACCGGCGGCCGTTGCCCTTGTGCAGGGCGGTGAGCAGCCAGGTCATGGCCGCGGCGGCGGCCGCCGTCTTGACGAGCGTCACGACGTAGACGGCCAGGTCGATCCCGTCCCGCGGGAAGAGCCCGACGAGCAGCGAGAACGGGCTCGTCAGATACGTGCCGAGGTCGGGCAGCGCGCTGGTGCCGTAGCCCGACTGCCAGTTGAGCAGCACACCGCCGTCCGCGCGTCCGTGGAGCAGGTCCCACAGGTGGGCGTGGAACGGGACGAACTGGTTGCCGAGGTCGTTCACGCTGCGGGTGCGCGGTCCGAAGGGGAAGGTGCGGGCGACGGCGTCGCCTGCGGTCACCGTCCCGACGGCGATCAGCGCGGCGAGGGCAGCGGCGCGGCCGCGCGAGGAGGGCAGAGTCCACATGATGAATCGAATATGCCAGCGCCGATCGTGAAAACATGCTGCGCACGGGTCAGTTCACCCAATGGTCGCCTGTAAGTCATGTGGAACACGGGGAGGCGACATTCGCGCGGGTTGTTGTTCTCCCGTGCTGATCTCGATAGTTGTCCCGTGTTTCAACGAAGAGGAGATCATCGGCCGCTTCCACGACCATGTGACCGCCGAACTGAGCCTGCTCGGGCAGGAATTCGAGCTGGTCTATGTGGACGACGGAAGCCAGGACCGGACGCTCGATCTCCTCCAGGAGATCGCCGAGGCCGACTCCCGTACGCGTTATGTCTCCTTCAGCCGCAACTTCGGCAAGGAGGCGGCGATGCTCGCCGGTCTCCAGCATGCCGAGGGCGACGCGGTCGTCATCATGGACGCTGACCTGCAGCACCCGCCGGAGCTGGTCCGGCGCATGCTGCTGCTGCACGAGGAGGGCTTCGACCAGGTCATCGCCAAGCGCACCCGCAAGGGCGACCGGGTCACCCGCACCGTCACCGCGCGCGCCTACTACTGGCTGATCAACCGGCTGGTCGATGTCGAGCTCGTCGACGGCGTGGGCGATTTCCGGCTGCTGTCGCGGCGGACGGTCGACGCGATTCTGGAGCTGACCGAGTACAACCGGTTCTCCAAGGGAATTTTCGCCTGGGTCGGATTCCGTACGACGACTTTCGAGTACGAGAATGCGGTACGCGAGCAGGGCCGCTCCAAATGGAGCTTCGGAAAGCTGCTCAACTACGGGCTGGACGGACTGCTCTCCTTCAACAACAAGCCGCTGCGCGCCGCGATCTACCTGGGAATGCTGCTCCTCGCGGTCGCCATGGCGTACGCGGCGTGGATCGTCGGTGTCGCCCTGGTGAACGGCGTGGACACTCCCGGGTATGTCACCCTGCTCGTGGCGGTCATCGCGCTCGCCGGCGTACAGATGCTGATGCTGGGGGTGGTCGGCGAGTACGTCGGCCGCATCTACTACGAGGTGAAGCGGCGGCCGCACTTCCTGGTGAAGGCGACCAACGCCGGCCTTCCCCGACGGGACGACGAGCGGAACAGGCGCACGGGGGAACTGGTAAGGAAATGACGGTACGGGGCCAGATGGTCAGGTTCGCCCTGGTGGGCGTGGTGAACACCGGGACGTACTACGGCCTGTACCTGGTGCTGCTGACCTGGCTCCCGTACGTGGCGGCGCACGTCGTCGCCTTCCTGCTGAGCATGGTCGGCTCGTTCTTCCTGACCTCGTACTTCACGTACCGCACGCGGCCGACGTGGCGGAAGTTCCTGCTGTTCCCGCTGACCAACGCGGCGAACTTCGTGGTGACGACGAGCGGGGTGTACCTGCTGGTGGACGTGCTCCACTTCGGCAGCCGCTACGCCCCGCTGATCGCGGCGGCCGCGGCGATCCCGATCACGTTCGTGGTCTCCCGCGTCATCATGCTCGGCCCGGACCGCCGCCGCCCCGCGGAGCGCGAGCGGGAGCCGGAGCGGGTCCACACGTAGGCCTCCGTCCCCTCGCATCCCCACTGCCTGGCGAATCGTTTGGCGAATCAGTGGCCCACACCACTCCGACTGCCTACCATCGATCATCGCAAGGACTTTGTGCACCGCCGCACAATCCCCAGGGGAGGCCCCTTTGCACCGCCGTCGTCGCACCGCGCTCGTCGTCTCCGCCGCGATCATCGCCGCGGCGCCCCTCCTCGCCGCCTGCGGCAACGAGGCGCACCCCGGTGCCGCCGCCGTCGTCGGCGGGGAGCGGATCGAGGTGTCCACCGTCCAGGCCAAGGTCAAGGACGTGCGCGACGCGCAGCAGGCGTCGCCGCAGGCCGCCCAGCTGATCAAGGACACCGGGCAGCTCGGGCGGGCCAAGCTCTACGACCTCATCGTGGACAGGATCGTGGAGAAGGCCGCCGCCGACGCCGGGGTGAAGGTCAGCCGCAAGGAGATCCAGGAGTCGCGGGAGGCGCTCTCGGAGCAGTCCGGCGGGCAGGAGCAGCTGGCCGCCATGTACCTGCAGCAGCGCGGGGTCGCACCCGGCCAGCTCGACGAGGTCGTGCGCCGGGACGTCCTCGTGAACAAGCTCGCCGCCGCGCTCGGCGTGACGAACAGCCCCCAGGGCCAGCAGCGCATGAACGAGGCGTTCACCGCCGCCGCCAAGTCCCTGAAGATCGACGTGAACCCGCGCTACGGCGCCTGGGACGACACCAAGCTGGAGCTCGGCACCTACAAGGCGCCGTGGATCACGCAGGTGTCCCGGGAGGCGGAGGCCGTCGAGGCAGGCGCGTGAGCCGAGGTAGGTTCGACGGGTGACCGAAGAAGCATCCGTCGACCCCGGCCGTATCGTCCTGCTGACCGCCAGCCACCGCGTGGCGCCCGGACTGCTGTCCTGGCCGGCCTGGCAGACGCTGCACGCCGCCGACCAGGTCCTGTGCGCCGACGCCGGCCACCCGCAGCTGCCGTACCTGCGCGAGGCCGGCGTCGCCGTCGAGCTGGCCGCGCCGAGCGCCCAGGAGCTCGTCGACGCCTGCGCCGGGGGTAGCTTCCAGGCCGAAGGCTCTGGGGGAGGGCGCACCGTGGTCGTCCTCGCCTCCGGCGAGGGCGACCGGGCGCTGACCGACGGACTGGCCCGCCTCGGCGGCTCCGGCCAGGTCCGGATGCCGGACCTGGAGCTGCTGCCCGGCTCGTACGACCTGCCCGGCGCGCGGCTGCTCGACCTCGTCGAGGTCATGGACCGCATCCGTCGCGCCTGCCCGTGGTCCTCGCAGCAGACGCACAAGGGCCTCGCCAAGTACGGCATCGAGGAGGCGTACGAGCTCGTCGAGGCCATCGAGGACGGCGACCGGGACGAGCTGCGCGAAGAGCTCGGCGATGTGCTCCTCCAGGTCGTCTTCCACGCGCGGATCGCGCAGGAGCACGAGGAGGAGCCGTTCTCGATCGACGACGTCGCGGCCACGATCGTCGAGAAGCTGATCCACCGGCATCCGCACGTCTTCGGCGACGAGACCGCCGAGACGCCGGAGGAGGTCAAGGAGCACTGGCTGCGCACCAAGGCGATCGAGAAGCAGCGTGCGTCGGTGACCGACGGTGTCCCGCTCGGCCAGCCCGGCCTCGCGCTCGCGGCCAAGCTCGCCTCCCGGGTGCGCACGGCCGGCCTGGACGCGCCGCCGCCGGCCGGTGAGGGCATCGGATACGAACTGCTCGCGCTCGCCGTGCGCGCCGAGGCGGACGGCGTCGACCCGGAGGCGGCCCTGCGCGCTGCGGCCCGCGCCTACCGCGACGCGATCCGCGCGGCGGAGGGGCACGGCGGCCCGGATACCGTCGAGGTGTGAACGCCCCGAACGACCCGAGCACCCCGCAGGAACCCGGCACCCCGCAGGGCCGCACCGCCGCGCAGGACGCCGGCAGCCCGCAGGGCCGCACCGCCGCGGAGGACCCCGGCGCCGCCCCGAGCGGCCCGACCACCCCGCCCGAGCTCTTCACCTGGGAGTTCGCCACCGACCCGTACCCCGCCTACGCGTGGCTGCGCGAGCACTCTCCCGTGCACCGCACGGCGCTGCCCTCCGGGGTGGAGGCGTGGCTGGTGACCCGGTACGCGGACGCGAAGCAGGCGCTCGCGGACCAGCGGCTGTCCAAGAATCCGGCGCACCACGACGAGCCCGCGCACGCCAAGGGCAAGACCGGTATCCCCGGTGAGCGCAAGGCCGAGCTGATGACGCATCTGCTCAACATCGACCCGCCGGACCACACCCGGCTGCGCCGCCTCGTCTCCAAGGCGTTCACACCGCGCCGGGTCGCGGAGTTCGCCCCGCGGGTGCAGGAGCTGACGGACCGGCTCATCGACGACATCGTGGAAAAACAGCACAGCGCCGCGAAGGGTGAGGCGGACCTCATCCACGAGTTCGCGTTCCCCCTCCCCATCTACGCCATCTGCGACATGCTCGGCGTTCCCCGCGAGGACCAGGACGACTTCCGCGACTGGGCCGGCATGATGATCCGACACGGAGGCGGCCCGCGCGGCGGAGTGGCCCGTTCCGTGAAGAAGATGCGCGGCTATCTCGCCGAGCTGATCCACCGCAAGCGCGAGCAGCCGGGAGAGGACCTCATCTCCGGGCTCATCAAGGCGTCGGACCACGGGGAGCACCTGACCGAGAACGAGGCCGCCGCGATGGCGTTCATCCTTCTCTTCGCGGGCTTCGAGACGACGGTCAACCTCATCGGCAACGGCGTGTACGCCCTGCTGCGCAACCCCGCGCAGCGCGAGCGCCTGCAGACCTCGCTCGCCGCCGGCGAGAGCGCGCTGCTGGAGACCGGCGTGGAGGAACTCCTGCGCTACGACGGCCCCGTGGAGCTCGCGACCTGGCGGTTCGCCACCGAGGCGCTGGAGATCGGCGGGCAGCGGATCGCCGCCGGCGACCCCGTGCTCGTCGTGCTCGCGGCCGCCGACCGCGACCCGGAGCGGTTCACCGAGCCCGACACCCTCGACCTGTCCCGGCGCGACAACCAGCACCTGGGATACGGGCACGGCATCCACTACTGCCTCGGCGCCCCGCTCGCCCGGCTCGAAGGGCAGACGGCGATCGCGACCCTGCTCAGGAGGATGCCGGACTTGCGTCTTGCGGGCGATCCGGCCGATTTGCGGTGGCGTGGGGGACTCATCATGCGCGGATTGCGCACTCTGCCCGTTGAGTTCACCCTCACCAAGAGCTGACGCAACGTCAATTCTGTGACTTTTACGTGATCTGCGCTGCATCGACTTGTGACTCACGTTCGATTGCGGCTACGTTCACCGTCGACTCGGCAGGCATCAGCAGGCCGCACAGTCCCCAGTAGTCACGCGAAAGGCACACCGCATGCGCTCCGGGAACGGACGTCACCGCCGCCCCCGTCAGGCTCCGGCCATCGTCGTCGCGGCAGGGGTGACCGGATCCGCCATCGCGATCCCCCTGCTCGGCGCGGGCTCCGCCTCCGCGGCCGACGCGGCCACCTGGGACCGCGTCGCCGAATGCGAGAGCGGCGGCATGTGGAGCGCCGACCTCGGCAACGGCTTCTACGGCGGGCTGCAGCTCTCGCAGCAGACGTGGGAGGAGTTCGGCGGCACGGCGTACGCGCCGAGCGCCGACCTGGCGAGCCGTTCGCAGCAGATCGCGGTCGCGGAGAAGGTGCTGGACGCGCAGGGGCCGGACGCCTGGCAGGCGTGCGCCCCGATCGCGGGCCTGACCAACGACGACGCCTCGACCGGCGTCGACCCCGGTGACCTCCTGCCCCTGCCGGACGCGAGCCCGGGGGCGGGTGCCGTCACCGTCCCCGGCATGACGCCCGAAGCCACCCCTGACGCGAGCGCGCCGGCCGGCTCCGGTGACACGGCCGCCGAGGCCCCGGCCGAGCCGGACGCCTCGCAGGACCCCGCCGCCCCGGACGCGTCCACGGCGCCCACGCCCGCGGACGGCGACGTGTCGCCGTCGGCCGGTTCGGACGGCGTCGAGGCGACCGACCCCACGACCGGCACCGGCAGGCACCGCGGCGAGCCCGCCCCCGACGACGCCGAAACGGGCATCACGGATAAAGAGCGCGAAAGCGGTCGTCATGCCTCGCGAGGTGACGCGTCGGCACGTGACGGGGCAACAGAGGGCGTGGCCGACGGTACGTACACCGTCCAGCCGGGAGACAGTCTGTGGGCCATCGCCGACGAGCGCGAGGTGCCCGGCGGGTGGAGCGCCCTCTATGAGGCGAACGAGGCGAACGTGGGTGCCGACCCCGACCTTATCCTCCCCGGTCAGAGCCTCGATCTCGGCGTGAACAGCCAATAGTTCGGGCGGCAATTCGCCGACATTTGTCCGATCTGCGCAAGTGAGACAAGGGTCTCTTTGCTGCAACTGGCGAGCGGCATCCAGCAAATTCGCCCAAGCCGTGCCCGACCTGCGCAAACGCCTCCCAAGTGAAGGGCGGTTCGGGCGATTTCTCCCCGATGTTCGTCTTTGAACATCGGGGAGCGGTGTGTTTACGGTCTGAACCGCTCGCCATCGCGGGCACCGTCGACCGTCACGCCGAATCCTGCCGTCGGTCGGGGGGAACAGTCGTCGCTCAGTGCGCCGAAGGCAGGAGCGGGGGACCCAAGGTAGGTGCCGGTCCCGGCCGTCGAGCACGACGGCCGTGAACGGCTTGGGGTGGAGCCGCGCGCAACGACGCGCGGCCGGGCAACTCTTCCGGCCCGAACCCGACAGCTCACCTCGCAGGCGTCGGTGAGGAGAAGCTCCATGCTGCGTTCCGGCAAGGCCACGCACCGCCGCTCGACCGTTGTCCGTCGGACGGTTCGTCTCGCCACGCTCGCCGGCGTCGCCGGTGCCGCCATCGCGGCCCCGATGCTCGGCGCCACTGCGGCGTCCGCCGCCACCGCCTCCGAGTGGGACGCGGTCGCCCAGTGCGAGTCCGGTGGCAACTGGTCCATCAACACCGGCAACGGCTACTACGGCGGCCTGCAGTTCTCCGCCTCCACCTGGGCGGCCTACGGCGGCACCGCCTACGCCCCGTCCGCCGACCAGGCCTCCAAGTCCCAGCAGATCGCGATAGCCGAGAAGGTCCTCGCCGGCCAGGGCAAGGGCGCCTGGCCGAGCTGTGGCGTGGGCCTCTCCAGCACCCCCTACAACGGTGGCTCCGCCGAGCCGGCGCAGCCCGCCGCCGAGCCGGCCGAGAAGCGCGCCGAGGCCCCGACCACCCGCTCCGAGCGCGCCGAGGCCCCCGCGCCGCAGAAGACCGCGGCGACCTTCAAGAAGGGTGAGGGCGAGTACAAGGTCAAGCCCGGGGACACCCTGGGCAAGATCGCCGAGGCCGAGAAGGTCAAGGGCGGCTGGAAGAAGCTGTTCGACCTCAACAAGGACATCATCGAGGACGCCGATGTCATCCACCCGGGCCAGCAGCTCCACCTGAGCTGACCCGCCCGCCGTCCGCGGGCCCGCGCACCGTCCGGGCCCGTACCGTCCGCCGCCTCAGCGCTGACGGGTTCCGAGCACCCCGGTCCGGCGCTGCTTCCCCCGTAAGCGCCGGGCCGGGGTTCGGTCGTGAAGGGCTCGCGAAGGGCCCCTCAGGGTCTTGCCAAGGGCTCCGCACAGCCCTGCCGAGGTGCCGCGCAGCGCCTTACCTACGGGTAGCTTGGGGGTCTTTTGTCCGGCACGCCCAGCGTTCATGCCCTTTTTCGTCCCACGGGGCGGGCATCGGCCGGCCTTTGCCCCCGAGACGGTTAGGCTCTTGTCGCAAGGCCAAGCAGACCTCTGCACATATCTCGCGTCACATCCCAGAAGGAGATGCTCGTGCCGTCCATCGACGTCGTCGTAGCCCGGGAAATCCTGGACTCCCGAGGCAACCCCACGGTCGAGGTCGAGGTTGGCCTCGACGACGGCAGCACGGGTCGTGCTGCTGTTCCGTCCGGCGCCTCCACCGGTGCGTTCGAGGCCATTGAGCTCCGCGACGGTGACCAGAACCGCTACCAGGGCAAGGGCGTCGAGAAGGCCGTCCTCGCCGTCATCGAGCAGATCGGCCCGGAGCTCGTCGGCTACGACGCCACCGAGCAGCGCCTGATCGACCAGGCGATGTTCGACCTGGACGCCACCGACAACAAGGCGTCGCTCGGCGCCAACGCCATCCTCGGCGTCTCCCTCGCCGTCGCGCACGCCGCCTCCGAGGCGTCCGACCTGCCGCTCTTCCGCTACCTGGGCGGCCCGAACGCGCACCTGCTGCCCGTTCCGATGATGAACATCCTGAACGGCGGCTCGCACGCCGACTCCAACGTGGACATCCAGGAGTTCATGATCGCGCCGATCGGTGCGGAGTCCTTCTCCGAGGCCCTGCGCTGGGGCACCGAGGTCTACCACACCCTCAAGAAGGTGCTGAAGACCAAGGGCCTGTCCACCGGCCTCGGCGACGAGGGCGGCTTCGCGCCGAACCTCGACTCCAACCGCGCCGCCCTCGACCTCATCCTCGAGGCCATCAAGGAGGCCGGCTACGCCCCGGGCAAGGACATCGCGCTCGCGCTGGACGTCGCCGCGTCCGAGTTCTACAAGGACGGCGTGTACGAGTTCGAGGGCAAGGCCCGCTCGGCCGCCGAGATGACCGAGTACTACGAGGAGCTCGTCGCCTCCTACCCACTGGTCTCCATCGAGGACCCGCTGTTCGAGGACGACTGGGCCGGCTGGAAGGTCATCACCGACAAGCTCGGCTCCAAGGTCCAGCTCGTCGGCGACGACCTGTTCGTCACCAACCCGGAGCGCCTGGCCCGCGGCATCGAGGAGGGCACCGCCAACGCCCTGCTCGTCAAGGTCAACCAGATCGGTTCGCTGACCGAGACCCTGGACGCCGTCGAGCTCGCCCAGCGCAACGGCTTCAAGTGCATGATGTCCCACCGCTCCGGCGAGACCGAGGACGTCACCATCGCCGACCTGGCCGTCGCCACCAACTGCGGCCAGATCAAGACCGGCGCCCCGGCCCGCTCCGAGCGCGTCGCCAAGTACAACCAGCTGCTGCGCATCGAGGAGATCCTCGACGACGCCGCGGTGTACGCCGGCCGCTCCGCGTTCCCGCGCTTCAAGGGCTGACGCCCCCGCCTCCGTACGTCCCCGGCCCCGGTCCCGTACCGTGTCCGGGGACGTACGCGTGTGAAGGGGAGGCGAGAGGGATGGCACGCAGGCCGGAACCGGAGCGGTTCTCCACCGCGACCAGACTGCGGCTGCTCGGCGAGCAGACGGCCGCCCGCGTCTACCGGTCGCAGAGCCGCCGCCAGGCCCGCCGCTCCCGGCTCACCGGCCGGGCCGCGTTCCTCGCCCTGGTCGTCTGCTCCCTGGTGGTCGCCCTCGCCTACCCGATGCGTCAGTACGTCTCCCAGCGCGCCGAGATCGCCGAGCAGGAACGCCGGATGGCCGACGCCCGCGAGCAGGTCGAGAGGCTCCGGGACGAGAAGGCGCGCCTCCAGGACGACATGTACATCCGGCGCCTCGCCCGTGATCACCTGCACTACGTGCTCCCGGGCGAGACCGGCTACACGGTGATCGACCCCGAGACCGCCGAGGAACGCCGCGAGGACGAGGGTGCGGCGGACCGGCCCTGGTACTCGAACGTGTGGAACGGCGTGGACCGCGCCGACCGCACGTAGCCCCCCGACAGCGAACCCAGCAGCGAACCCGTAGCGAACACAGCAGCAAGGCAGGCATGGAAACCCCTCCTCCCACCACCGAGCACACCGAGCCGACCGACGCGGACATCACCGCGTTCGAGCAGCAGCTCGGCCGGCCGCCGCGCGGGCTGCGCGCCATCGCGCACCGCTGCCCCTGCGGGCAGCCCGATGTCGTCGAGACCTCGCCCCGTCTTCCGGACGGGACGCCCTTCCCCACGCTGTACTACCTGACCTGCCCGCGCGCCGCGTCCGCGATCGGCACGCTGGAAGCCAACGGCGTCATGAAGGAGATGCAGGCCCGGCTGGCCACGGACCCCGAGCTGGCCGCCGCCTACCGCGCCGCGCACGAGGACTACATCGCGCGCCGCGACGCGATCGAGGTGCTGCAGGGTTTCCCCAGCGCGGGCGGCATGCCCGACCGGGTCAAGTGTCTGCACGTCCTGGTCGGCCACTCGCTCGCGGCGGGCCCCGGCGTGAACCCGCTGGGGGACGAGGCGATCGCGATGCTGCCCGAGTGGTGGCGCAAGGGCCCGTGCGTGACCGGGCGCGTCACGGAGGAGGACGACCAGTGACCCGCGTCGCCGCCATCGACTGCGGCACCAACTCCATCCGGCTCCTCGTCGCCGACGTCGACCCGGAGTCCGGCAGCCTGGTCGACCTCGACCGGCGGATGATCATCGTCCGGCTGGGGCAGGGTGTCGACCGCACCGGCCGGCTCGCCCCCGAGGCACTGGAGCGGACGTTCGCGGCCTGCCGCGAGTACGCCGCCGTCATCAAGGAGCTCGGCGCCGAGACCGTACGCTTCGTCGCCACGTCCGCCTCCCGGGACGCCGAGAACCGCGACGACTTCGTCCGCGGCGTCCTCGACATCCTCGGCGTCGAGCCGGAGGTCATCACCGGCGACCAGGAGGCCGAGTTCTCCTTCACCGGCGCCACCCGCTCGCTCGCCGGGCGCACCGACCTGGACAAGCCGTACCTCGTCGTCGACATCGGCGGGGGTTCGACCGAGTTCGTGGTCGGCGAGGAGCATGCGCGCGCCGCCCGGTCGGTCGACATCGGCTGCGTACGGATGACGGAGCGGCACGCGCCGAGCAGCCCCGCCACGCCCGAGCAGATCGCGGCGATCCGCGCCGACATCGAGGCCGCGCTGGACCTCGCGGCACAGACCGTCCCGATCGACGAGGCCCGCACCCTGGTCGGCCTCGCCGGCTCCGTGACCACGGTGGCCGGGATCGCCCTCGGCCTCGACACCTACGACTCGGCCCGGATCCACCACTCGCGGATCTCCTACGAGCAGGTCGAGGAGGTCACGACGATGCTGCTGAACGCGACGCACGACGAGCGCGCGGCGATCGGCGTGATGCACCCCGGCCGGGTCGACGTCATCCAGGCCGGGGCGCTCGTCCTGCTCACGATCATGCAGCGCATCGGCGCGCGCGAGGTCGTCGTCAGCGAGCACGACATCCTCGACGGCATCGCCTACAAGGCGGCCGAAGGCTGGTTCTGAGGTGTCTCAGGCCGGCGGGGCGGGGGTCAGCACGACGAACTCCGCCCCCGCAGGGTCGTTGCACACCGCCAGCCGGCCGACGCCCTCCGCGTCCTCCGGGCCCATCGAGACCGACCCGCCGTTCTCCCGTACGACGGCGACCGTGGCGTCGCAGTCCACCGAGCCGAAGACGGGGTGCCAGTACGGCTTCGCGTCCCCCGACTCGAACATGCCGGGTACGGCCATGAGGCCGCCGAACATCCGCTCCGGCGGATGGTCCTTCGGGGTCAGCAACGTGTACGTGCCGCCCCCGCCGCCCGGGAGTTCCATGTCCTGCCCGCTCCAGCCGAAGACCGTGCCGTAGAAGGTCTGGGCGGCCGTCGCGTCGTTCGTGTACAGCTCGACCCAGCCGAGGCTGCCCGGGGTGTCCGCGACCTCGATGCCCGGGTAGCTGCCGGGCTGCCACACGGCGAACTGGGCGCCCTGCGGGTCGGTGAGCTGCGCGAACCGGCCCTCCTCCGAGGCCTCGGACGGCGCGGTGCGGACGGAGCCGCCCGCCTGTTCCACGGTTTTCACGGTGGCCTCGATGTCGGGGGTGTGGAAGTAGACCATCCAGGCCGCGCGGGCGCCTTCCTCGGTGAGCGGCCCGATCGCGCCGACCACCCTGCCGTCGAGGCGCAGGGCCTTGTAGTCGCTCGCCTCCGCGCCGAACGGATGCGCCTCCCAGCCGAAGACGGCGTTGTAGAAGGCCGCCGCCGCCGGGACGTCGCGGGTGCCCAGGTCGATCCAGCACGGGGAGCCGGGGACGAAGTCGGTCGTGATCATGATCGGTTCTCTCTCTCCGGGGCTGTGGCTCAGGGCTCGTCGCACACGTTTTTCAGCCTGGCAGCATGCGCCACCCGTCGCGCGCGGAACGGCCGGGAACCATCCCCATGGGGCTTTCGCAGGCCGGCTGCGCACTCGTCGGAGCGTCCTGGGGAGCGCCCGCCGGGAAAGTTCGTGAAGTTCTTCACAAGGAATTCGGCCCCGATGGGCGCTCCGGAGCCCCGAAACCCTGTCTTCACCCGCCTGTTGGGCGTTCTACAGCAGTTTCCAAGGCGTTCGGTATGCGTTGCCCGCAAAGGGAAAGGAGGAGTGGTTCCCCCGCCGCGAAGGCTTAGGGGCCAGCTCACGAGGGGTGGGCAACGTCTTCCGATACAGGGTGGTTCCCGTACCTCGCCATGACCTCGGTCACGTGGGCGGCGCAGTGTAGCAGAGCACACCCCAGTGCTTGTGAAGGGGCTCACGAGCACCCCCTCCGAGGGGGGTGGATACTCGATGGCATGAGCACCACGGAGCGTCCCAGGATCCTCGTTGTAGGCGGTGGGTACGTAGGCCTGTACGCGGCACGTCGCATCCTGAAGAAGATGCGCTACGGCGAGGCGACCGTCACGGTCGTCGACCCGCGCTCGTACATGACGTACCAGCCCTTCCTCCCCGAAGCTGCCGCCGGCAGCATCTCGCCTCGGCATGTCGTCGTCCCGCTGCGACGCGTGCTGCCCAAGGCGGAGGTTCTCACCGGCCGGGTCACGACCATCGACCAGGACCGCAAGGTCGCCACCGTCTCCCCGCTGGTCGGCGAGGCGTACGAGCTGCCCTTCGACTACCTGGTCATCGCGCTCGGCGCGATCTCCCGCACCTTCCCGATCCCCGGCCTCGCCGAGCAGGGCATCGGTATGAAGGGCATCGAGGAGGCCATCGGACTGCGCAACCACGTCCTCGAGCAGCTCGACAAGGCCGACTCGACGACGGACGAGGAGGTCCGCCGCAAGGCGCTGACCTTCGTCTTCGTGGGCGGCGGCTTCGCCGGCGCCGAGACCATCGGCGAGGTGGAGGACCTGGCCCGCGACGCGGCCAAGTACTACACCAACGTCAAGCGCGAGGACATGCGCTTCATCCTCGTCGACGCCGCCGACAAGATCCTTCCCGAGGTCGGCCCCAAGCTGGGCAAGTACGGCAAGGAGCACCTGGAGGCCCGTGGGGTCGAGATCTACCTCTCCACCTCCATGGACTCCTGCGTCGACGGCCACGTGGTGCTCAAGAACGGCCTCGAGGTCGACTCCAACACCATCGTGTGGACGGCCGGCGTGAAGCCCAACCCGGCGCTCGCCCGTTACGGCCTGCCTCTCGGCCCCCGCGGCCACGTCGACTGCAACGAGACCCTCCAGGTCAACGGCACGGACTACATCTGGGCCGCCGGCGACAACGCCCAGGTCCCGGACGTGGCCGCTCGCAAGGCCGGCGTCGAGAACGCCTGGTGCCCGCCGAACGCCCAGCACGCGCTGCGCCAGGCCAAGGTCCTCGGCGACAACGTGATCTCCGGGATGCGCGGCTTCCCGCAGAAGACGTACGAGCACGCGAACAAGGGTGCGGTCGCCGGTCTCGGCCTGCACAAGGGCGTCGCGATGATCGTCATGGGCAAGATGAAGATCAAGCTCAAGGGCCGGCTCGCCTGGTACATGCACCGTGGCTACCACGGCCTGGCCATGCCGACCTGGAACCGCAAGATCCGCGTCTTCGCCGACTGGACGCTCGCGATGTTCCTCAAGCGCGAGGTCGTCTCCCTCGGTGCGATGGAGACGCCGCGCGAGGAGTTCTACGAGGCCGCCAAGCCGGCCCCGGTCGTGGCGAAGCCGGAGGCCGAGAAGGCCAAGGCGTCGTAACGACACCGCGTTGCCCGAAGGGGCCGCCCGCCATCCGTGGTGCGGGCGGCCCCTTCGGCGTTCCCGGCCTTCCTGCCGATGCACGCCGGTGTGCGGCGCGGGCATTTTGCCTGTGCATTGCGTAGTGGCGGGAAGTACAGAGAGTGGGCATCGTGTTGTCGGAAGCGGAGCGTTCCGCGGAAACCACCGTCACGGAGGTGTGCGCCATGGCCGACGCCGCGCTGCGGCTGACCACTCTTGCCGAGGAAGTGCTGGGAGCCCCGCTCCCGGTACGCATCCGGGCCTGGGACGGCAGCGAGTCCGGTCCGCCGGACGCGCCCGTCGTCGTCGTGCGCCACCGGCGGGCGCTGCGGCGGCTGTTGTGGCGGCCGGGCGAGCTCGGCCTGGCCCGCGCGTGGGTCGCCGGCGAGATCGACGTCGACGGGGACCTCTACGAGGCGCTCGACCGGCTGGCCGGGCTCGTGTGGGAACGCGAGCCGGATGCGGCCCCCGCCGTGCACCCGTTGCGCGACCCCAGGCTGCGGGCCGCCGCCCGGGGACTGCTGAAGCTCGGCGGCGCGCTTCCCCCGCCGGCCGCCCCCGCCGAGGAGGTGCGGCGCCGCACCGGCCCCCTGCACACCAAGCGGCGCGACAAGGAGGCCATCAGCCACCACTACGACGTCGGCAACGACTTCTACGAGCTGGTGCTCGGCCCGTCGATGGTCTACTCGTGCGCGTACTGGGACGAGGGCGAGGGCACCCTGGAGGACGCCCAGCGCGACAAGCTCGACCTGGTCTGCCGCAAGCTGGGGCTGGCGAAGGGCGACCGGCTGCTCGACGTGGGCTGCGGCTGGGGTTCGATGGCGATCCACGCGGCGCGCGAGTACGGCGCGCAGGTCACGGGCATCACGCTGTCCCGCGAGCAGGCCGCCTACGCGCGCAAGCGGATCGCCGACGAGGGGCTGACGGACCGGATCGAGATCCGCGTTCAGGACTACCGTGACGTCAGGGACGGGCCGTACGACGCGATTTCCTCCATCGGCATGGCGGAACACGTCGGCCAGGTCCGCTACCGCGAGTACGCCGACCGGCTCCTGTCGCTGCTGAAGCCGGGCGGCCGGCTGCTCAACCACCAGATCGCGCGTCGTCCGGAGGCGGACGAAGCGGCGTACCACGTCGACGAGTTCATCGACCGGTACGTCTTCCCCGACGGAGAACTGGCCCCACTCGGCCGTACGGTCGCCACGCTGGAGGAGGCGGGCTTCGAGGTCCGCGACGTGGAGGCGATCCGCGAGCACTACGCCCGCACGCTGCGGGCCTGGGTCGCCAACCTGGAGGCGTCCTGGCCCCGCGCGTCCGGCCTGACGTCCCGTGGCCGGGCGCGCGTGTGGCGTTTGTACATGGCGGCATCGGCGGTGTCGTTCGAACGGAACCGGATCGGAGTCAACCAGATCCTGGCGGTCCGGACGCCGACGACGGGCGAGTCGGGTCTGCGCCCGCGGACGCGGGACTGGCGGGGCTGAGGTCGGGGGCGGGGTAGCCGCTGCGCGGGGCCGTTTCCCCTCCCCGCGCAGCGGCCACCCCGCCCCACCTACTCCGTCTTGATCGCCGTCAGCATGTTCAGCCGCGCCGCACTCCGCGCCGGCCACATCGCCGCCAGCACACCCACCACACCGGCCAGCAGCAGGAAGATCCCGATCCGGTCCCACGGCAGGATCAGCGCGTAGCCGGGAATCTGCGCGCGGATCGTCTCGCCGATCGCCCAGGCCAGGAAGGCGCCCAGGCCCACACCGATCACGGCGCCGAACACCGAGATCACCACCGCCTCCAGGCGGATCATCCGCTTCACCCGCCCGCGGTCGAGGCCGATCGCGCGCAGCATGCCGATCTCCTGCTGGCGCTCGAACACCGACATGGCCAGCGTGTTGATCACACCGAGCACCGCGATGATCAGGGCCATCGCGAGCAGGCCGTACATGATGTTCAGCGCCGTGTTGATAAAGCCGCCGAACATGTTCCGGATGTCCTGCTGGTCCATGACGCTCATGGCCGGGTTGTCGCCGAGCGCGTCCACCAGCGCCTGCTCGTTCGCCTCGCTCGCACCGCCGTCCATCGCGACCCAGATCTCGGGGATGAACGGCTTGGTCTCGTACGGGGCCACCAGGTCGGTCGACACCAGCACCGGCGAGAGGAACTCGTTCCCCTGGTAGACCGCGCCGATCCGCACGTTCTTCTCCTCCGGCTTGTCCATGTCGCCGAAGTTCGCCGGCAGCGTGTCACCGACCTTGTAGCCGTTGGACCTGGCCGTGTCCTCGGCGACCGCGATCTCGCCCTTGGCGAGCGTCGCGAGCGACCCGGACACCGTCTTCAGGTCGAAGACCTGCTCCACCGCGCCGGGGGTGACCGCCGACGCCGAGTGCAACGTGCCCTTGATCTCCAGCGACGTCGACTGCTGCGGCGAGACCGCGCTGACGCCCTTCGCCTTGCGGATCGCCTCGAGCGCCGACTGGTCCAGGGCGCCGCCGCTCGCCATCGAGACCAGGTAGTCGGCCCGGATGTTGTCCGTCGTCATCTTGTCGACGGCCCGGCCCATCGTCGCGCCGAGCACCGACAGACCGGTGACCAGCGTCAGGCCGATGGCCAGCGCGGAGGCGGTGGCACCGGTACGGCGCGGGTTGCGGACCGCGTTCTGTCCGGCCAGCTTGCCCGACACCCCGAACACCTTGTGCAGCAGCGGGCGGGCCAGGGCGATGACCGGCCGCGACAGCAGCGGGATCAGGATGATGACGCCGACGAGGGCGAAGAAGGCGCCGGCGGCGATGAGCATCCGGCCGTCCTTGCCGACCGCCGCGCCACCGAGGATGCCGGCCGCGCCGAGCAGGGTGACGGCGCCGCCGATGCTGTTCCGCAGGACGAGCGACTTGGTCGTCGCGACCGCGTGCACGCTGCTCATCGCCGCGACCGGCGCGATCTTCGCGGCACGGCGGGCGGGCAGCCACGCCGCCAGCATCGTGATCAGGACACCGACACCGAACGCCGCGGCGAAAGCGGTCGGGGACACCACCAGCGGACCGGCCGGCACCTTCGCGCCGAACGCGCTCATCGCGGACCGCAGCCCCGTCGCGAGGCCGAGGCCGAGGACGAAGCCGACCACCGAGGCGACCGCTCCGACGACCATGGCCTCGAGGATGACCGAGCGCTTGACCTGGCGGCGGGAGGCGCCGACGGCGCGCAGCAGCGCCAGCTCCTTGGTGCGCTGGGCGACGAGCATGGTGAAGGTGTTGGCGATCAGGAAGACGCCGACGAACAGGGCGATGGCCGCGAAGGCGAGGAGCATCGTGTTGAGGTTCGACAGGCCGCTCTCGATCTGCCGGGCCTGGTCGTCCGCGAGCTGCGTGCCGGTTCGGGCATCGGCGTCCTCGGGCAGCAGGGGCTCGACCGCGTCGAGGATCCGGGCGTCGGACGCGCCCGCGGCGGCGGTGACGGTGACGTCCTTGTAGTAGCCGGGCTGCAGGTAGAGCTTCTGCGCCACGGCGGTGTCGAACAGGACCAGGCTGCCGCCCGCGTTCACCGCGCCGTCCTCGGTGGTGAACACACCGGCGAGGGTGTACTCCTTCACCGGACCGTTGGTGGCGACGCGCACGGTGTCGCCGACCTTGTACGCGCCCTTCGCCGCGGAGTCCTTGTCGAGGGCGATCTCGCCGGCCGCCCTCGGGCCCGTGCCGTCGGTGAAGTAGTACGCCGGGTCCGCACCGTCCTTGCCGGGGGCGAAGTTGGCCCCGGTGTTGGACCAGCCGTTGCCGATGAGCTTGCCGTCCTGGTCGGCGACCCCGGCGAAGCCGGAGACCCGTCCGGTGGCTCCGGCCACGCCGTCGAGGGCCCGGATCTTCTCCAGGGTCCTGTCGTCGATGCCGGCATTCTTCCGGCTGTCGTCCGGGTCGGCGTACGTGGTGACGGCGACCGCGACGTCGTCGTAGCTCTTGGCGGACTGCTTGCGGTAGGCGTTGCCGAGGGTGTCGGTGAAGACCAGAGTGCCGGAGACGAAGGCCACGCCGAGCATCACGGCGAGCACGGTCATCAGCAGCCTGGCCTTGTGCGCGAGCACATTGCGCAGGGCGGTACGGAACATGGTGTGTCCTGGGAGTGGGCCGGCGCACGGCGAACGAGCCCGGCGGGCTCGGTCACGGGCCGGACGATGACAACAGGAGATCAGAGGCTCAGGCGCGCGGTGCGTCGCCGCACACCCGGGGCGCGGGGCCGGTCGTACGGCCCGCCGGGCGGGGGAGCGTCAGCTCGTGCGGCCCTTGGCGTCGAACGCCTTCATCCGGTCGAGCACCCCGTCGGCGCTCGGGCTCAGCATCTCGTCGACGATCCGCCCGTCCGCCAGGAAGATCACGCGGTCGGCGTAGGAGGCGGCCACCGGGTCGTGCGTGACCATGACGATGGTCTGGCCGAGTTCGCGCACCGAGTTCCGCAGGAAGCCCAGCACCTCGGCACCGGAGCGCGAGTCGAGGTTGCCGGTCGGCTCGTCACCGAAGATGATCTCGGGCCGGGAGGCCAGGGCGCGGGCCACGGCCACGCGCTGCTGCTGGCCGCCGGACAGCTGAGCCGGGCGGTGCCCGAGCCGGTCGCGCAGACCGACCATCTCGATGACGCGCTGCACCCACTCCTTGTCGGGCCTGCGGCCCGCGATGTCCATGGGGAGCGTGATGTTCTCCTGCGCGGTCAGCGTCGGCAGCAGGTTGAACGCCTGGAAGATGAAGCCGATCTTGTCGCGGCGCAGCTGGGTCAGCTGCTTGTCCTTGAGGGAGCCGAGTTCGATGTCGCCGATGCGCACGGAGCCGGAGCTGAACGTGTCGAGGCCGGCGACGCAGTGCATCAGCGTCGACTTGCCGGAGCCCGAGGGCCCCATGATCGCGGTGAACTCCGCCTGGCGGAAGTCGACGCTCACCCGGTCGAGCGCGACCACCTGGGTCTCGCCCTGTCCGTACACCTTGGACAGGTCCGTGGCGCGGGCGGCCACGGCGGTGGCGCGGTGAGCGATGGGCGTGGTGGTCACGAGAAGGGCTCCTGTCGGCCTTGTGCTGCGAGGACCACCCCATCGTGTCGCCCGTCCGGCCGCGAATCGTCACTCCCGAAGCCCGTTCCCGGGGCCCTCTCCGGTCGGACCGGGCGGCGTGCTCGTCATCCTTGGGGATGACGGCGCCCCTGAGTCCGGGCGGGGACGGGGGCTGAGTCCGGGCGGAGCGGGGACCGGTGCCGACCTGACATACGCGTCCGGCAGTTTTCCGTCATTCCGGAGGCCGCGCGCGGGTGGGCGGTACCCCTGTGCTGTGGGTACGAACACCCATGTACCAGCACTGACGGACCCTCAGGCGCCAATAAAATAAGACAACATCGGGCCATCGTCGCCGATGTCGGTTCGATCTCCACCGATAGGCTCGTGTGCCAACGCGGAGCCGCGTACACGCCCGGATGGTGGAATGCAGACACGGCGAGCTTAAACCTCGCTGCCCCTCGGGGCGTGCCGGTTCGAGTCCGGCTCCGGGCACACCTGAGCCTCGGTACCGGTCCCGCAGCCGCCCGGCCACCGGCCCGGCGGCCCTCAGGTACGTCACGATCTCGGAAAGATCCTCCCCGAGCACTAGGGTGTTCGCTTTGCTTCCCCATTACTCTTGACTTCTAGGCCGCGCACGGTGGCCAAGGAGGAGTGAGATGAGGAGCAGCAACCCGGTCTTCTCGCGACGGGGCTTCAGCCGCGACAACGGCTACGCGGGCTTCAACGCCCAGCAGCCGCAGGCCGGGGGCCCCGCCGTTGGAACGAACCCCTATGCACAGGGCGCGGGCAACCCGTACGCCACCAACCCCTACGCTCCGGCCGGCACGCAGTTCGGGGCCCCGCCGCAGGCTCCGGCCCGCGCGGGCGTGATGACGATCGACGACGTCGTCACCCGCACCGCCATGACCCTCGGCACGGTCGTGCTCACCGCGATCCTGTCCTGGGTGCTGCTGCCGGTCGACCCGGCGAACATCGGCGCGTCGTACGGCATCGCCATCGGCGCGGCTCTGGTCGCGATGGTGCTGGCGCTCGTCCAGTCCTTCAAGCGCAAGGCATCGCCCGCGCTGATCCTGCTGTACGCCGCGTTCGAGGGCGTCTTCCTCGGCGTGATCTCCAGCGCGGTCTCCACGTACATCGCGGACGGCGTGGTCGCCCAGGCGGTGCTCGGCACGATGGCGGTCTTCGCCGGCGTGCTCATCGCGTACAAGATGCGCTGGATCCGTGTCACGCGCCGTTTCTACGGCTTCGTGATGGCGGCGGCGATGGGCTTCATCCTGCTGATGGTGGCGAACCTGCTCTTCTCCGTCTTCGGCGGCGGTGACGGCCTCGGCTTCCGTACCGGCGGCCTCGGCATCCTGTTCGGTGTCATCGGCGTCATCCTCGGTGCCTGCTTCCTCGCCCTGGACTTCAAGCAGGTCGAGGACGGCATCGCGTACGGCGCCCCGCGCGAGGAGTCCTGGCTGGCGGCCTTCGGCCTCACCCTGACCCTGGTGTGGATCTACCTGGAGATGCTGCGTCTGCTGTCGATCCTGCAGGGCGACGACTGACCCAGGCCGGCCCGTGCGGCACGCGCACGAAGGGCCCGCCCGGCACTCGCCGGGCGGGCCCTTTCCGTTGCTCGTGCGCGATTCCGTCGAAGCCGCTACTGCAGCTTGCGCGCGGCGCGCCTCAGATCGTACTCATGGATGATCGCTTTGGCCTGGCCGTACGAGAGGTTGTGTTCGCCGCGGAGCCAGCTGACCTTCTCCTCGAAGCGGAAGAGCGACGGACCTTCTTCGACGGTGCGCAGCCAGTCGGAGATCTCACGACCGGTGCACTCGGGGATTCGGGAGAGCAGATTTCGATGGGTCTCTTCGGAGAAGACTTGGGACATCGGCGCCTCCGGACGATTGCGCGTGTGCTCTTCACGCCACCGTGCCTGAGGGTTCGCGTATTGGCAACAGTCCAGCAAGGGCGCGTAGGGTCACGGCGTGCTTGATACGAGTGAACTGATCACTGTCGGTGAGCGATTCGCGGACCGGCTTCGGGCGGCCCCGCAGAGCCGTCTCCAGCGTGGCGCGGCGGCGGAGGGACTGGCCCTGGCCAGGGAATTGTCGGTGCGGGCGCAGCGACTGGAGGACCCGTCGAACGAGCCGGTGATCATGCCCGACGAGGGCGTTTTCGCGGTCGCGGACCAGTTGATGGTGGCGGTCCGTGACATGGCAGAGGCCCTGCGGGTCACTCCCGCGGGGCCCGAACAAGTTGACGCCGCGGTCGTCCTCGTACAGGAGGCCGCGGCGCGGTCGGGGCTCTAGGGGCGCTCGGCGGACCGGGCCCGGCGGAGCCTCAGTGCGAGGCGATCACGCGGTCCGCGAGGATGTAGACGCTCTCCTCGCCGCAGGTGAAGGTCAGGGCGTACGCACCCGAGACGCCGGAACCGCCCAGCAGCACGGGCGCCTGGCCCGCGCGCAGCGCCTCCGCGAGGCGTTCGGCGGTCTCACGGTGGCCGGGCGTCATGCACAGCGTCGTCCCGTCGGCGAACACGTACACGTCGAGCGTCCCCAGCGGGCCCGGCCGGACGTCGGCCAGCTCGGTGCCGGTCTCGGCCAGCTCCTCGAGCCGCGCGACCGTGCGCTCGTGGTCGGTGACCACCGGCGTCTGGACCGGGACGAAGTCGGGGTGCGAGGGGTGGCGGCGGCGGGCGGCGGCCAGCTCGGGGGAGTCCTCGGCGAACTCCGTCATCTCCGGCAGGTCCGCCATGTCGTCGAGCGCCTCCACGGCGTCCAGGTCCATGGCCTCCAGGCCCACGAAGTCGGCCTGGCGGGGCACGTAGAACGGCGGGATGTCGTCCCCGGCGCCGGTGAGGCCGCCGAACAGCGGCGCGGAGCCGTCGCCGGCGTAGCGGGCGGAGGCGTCCGCCGCGTCCCGGGCCTCCTGCGCCGCCCAGAAGGCGCGCGCCTCGGCCAGCTCGCGCTCCCGCTCCTCGGCCAGCGCCTCGGCGACCGCCGCGCGTATCTCGGCGGTGTCGCCGGAGCGCGCCGCGGGTACGGAGGGGGTGCGGCCGGGCCCGTACGACGCGGCGAGGTCGTCGCGCAGGGCGGCGACCTGCTTGCGGAGTCCGTGGGCGGCGTGCAGGGCAGCGGCGCCCACGGCCGTGGCGGCGGCCGTGGTCAGCAGCAGGGCAAGAGACATGGCGCTCACTGACGTACTCCCGGTTTCACTCGATACCCCCGACTTCCTACCTCAGCTTGCGATGAGCTCGCGCCCCCTGTCAGTGCATTACGTCACGAATTGGACAGGACTTTGTGCCGTGGGTTTAGCCGGGAAATGGGCTTGACCAGCTAAAAGGCTCTCCCCCAGGAGATAGGTCACATCCTGGGGGAGATTGCGTCACGAACTGAGATCCACGGCGCGTAGACCCACGGCCCGGGTGAGGCCCGTGGTGGCCCCTACCCTCCGCTCCGGCTCAGCTCAGCCGCTCGATTCCTTGGTCGCGCTGAGCCTCGCCACCGCTGCGGGCTGGGGGTACCCCCGGCCGGAGGCTGGGGGAGTGCCGCCTCGTTCCTCGGCGGCCCCTACCCTCCGCTCCGGCTCAGCTCAGCCGCTCGATGACCATCGCCATGCCCTGGCCGCCGCCCACGCACATCGTCTCCAGGCCGAACTGCTTGTCGTGGAACTGGAGGCTGTTGATCAGCGTGCCGGTGATGCGGGCGCCGGTCATGCCGAAGGGGTGACCGACCGCGATCGCGCCGCCGTTGACGTTGACCTTGTCCAGGTCGAAGCCGAGGTCGCGGTAGGACGGGATGACCTGCGCCGCGAACGCCTCGTTGATCTCGACCAGGTCGATGTCGGACGTCGTCAGGCCCGCGCGCTGCAGGGCCTGCTTCGACGCCTCGACCGGGCCGAGGCCCATGATCTCGGGCGAGAGGCCGGAGACGCCGGTGGAGACGATGCGGGCCAGCGGGGTCAGGCCGAGCTCGCGTGCCTTGGTGTCGCTCATGATGACGAGCGCGGCGGCGCCGTCGTTGAGCGGGCAGCAGTTGCCCGCGGTGACGAGGCCGTCGGGGCGGAAGACGGGCTTGAGGCCCTGCACGCCCTCCAGCGTGACGCCGGCGCGCGGGCCGTCGTCCTTGCTGACGACCGTGCCGTCGGGGGTCGTGACGGGGGTGATCTCGCGCTCCCAGAAGCCGTTCTTGATGGCTTCCTCGGCGAGGTTCTGCGAGCGCACGCCGAACTCGTCCATGTCCTGGCGGGTCACGCCCTTCCAGCGGGCCAGGTTCTCGGCGGTCTGGCCCATGGCGATGTACGCGTCCGGGACGAGGCCGTCCTCGCGCGGGTCGTGCCACGTGGAGCCCTCGGACTCCGCGACCGCGGCCGTGCGGGCCTCGGCCTCGGCGAAGAACGGGTTGTGCGTATCCGGCAGGCTGTCGGAGTTGCCCTTCACGAAGCGCGACACCATCTCGACGCCCGCCGAGACGAAGACGTCGCCCTCGCCCGCCTTGATGGCGTGCAGCGCCATGCGCGAGGTCTGCAGGGACGAGGAGCAGTAGCGGGTGACGGTGCAGCCCGGCAGGTGGTCCATGCCCATCTGCACGGCGACGATACGGCCCAGGTTGTTGCCCTGCTCGCCACCGGGCAGGCCGCAGCCGAGCATCAGGTCGTCGATGTCGCGGGGGTCCAGCTCGGGCACCTTGGCGAGGGCGGCCTGGATGATCGTGGCGGTGAGGTCGTCGGGCCGCAGCTCCTTCAGGGAGCCCTTGAAGGCCCGGCCGATGGGCGAACGGGCGGCAGAGACGATCACGGCTTCGGGCATCACGGCTCCATGAGGGAAGGAAGGACGGGCAGGGTGACTGACTGGAAGCTACCCGTAGGTACCGGCTCGGTCACCGTACGGGCCGTGTGATGCGGGACTCACTTTCTAAGCGCTTGTTCACCCTCCAGTGTACGCCCGTCAGTCCGTCTCCACCCGGGCCTCCGCAGGCTCCCTGTCGGGTGTCGGCGGCACCTCCGCCGCCGGGAGACGGCGGCGCCTGCGGTGCTTGAGCAGCGCCCAGGGCGCCCGTGCGCCCGTGACCTCGGTACCCGCCTCGGCGGCGGCGGTCGCCGCCGCACGCGCCACGGGCAGCATGTCCTCGTCGCGGTCCACGTCGAGAACGTCGGTCTCCGGCCACAGGCCGAGCGCCGCGCACAGGGTCGGCAGCATCGCCATGGCGGCCGTGGCGTACCCCTCGGCGGAGGGGTGGTAGTTGTCCGCGCCGAACATCTCGCGCGGGTTCGCCGCGAACTCGGGGCCGAGCAGGTCGCCCAGCGAGACCGTGCGCCCGCCCTGCTCCACCACGACGATGGTCTGCGCGGCGGCCAGCTGCCGTGACACCCGGCGGGCCAGCCAGCGCAGCGGCTGGTACACCGGCTCGATCGTGCCCAGGTCCGGGCACGTGCCGACCACCACCTCCGCCCCCGCCGTCCGCAGCCGGCGCACCGCGGATGCCAGGTAGCGCACCGATTGCGTCGGCGGCATCCGGTGCGTGACGTCGTTCGCGCCGATCATGATCACGCACACGTCGGGGGTCCGCGTGCGGTCCGCGAGGAGCTGGGTCACCTGCCGCTCCAGGTCGTCCGACTGGGCGCCCGGCAGCGCGATGTTGCGGACCTCGACCGGCCGCTCGGCCACCGCCGCGAGCCCCGAGGCCAGCAGCGCCCCCGGTGTCTGCCCTGCCCTGCGCACGCCCTGGCCGGCTGCGGTCGAGTCCCCGAGGACCGCGAGGTACAGCGGGTCGTCCCGGCCGAAGGCCATCCCGTACAGGCCGTTGCCCCGTGGGGGGATGGGTGCCGTGCCCCCGCCGACCGAGCGCTTCGCCAGCTGGACCTCCGCCAGGAGCACGCCCACCGCCGCCGCACCGATCAGGCCGATACCGCCTCCGCCGTACGCCGCACCCGCCGCGATGCGCCTGGCCACCCTCGCCCTCGACACAGCCACCTCCTCGCGGCCCTCGCAGGCCGCCGTCTTGCCGTACAACAGCTAACTGCCCCGCAGCCGGTGTCGCCCAATCCAGCGCCCATCCGGCATACGCTGGCCGCACCATCACGGAGACCCCGGAGAACACTGTGCGTATCCACAACTCGATGATCAGCCTCGTCGGCGACACCCCGCTGGTGAAGCTGAACCACGTGACCGCAGGCATTTCGGCCACCGTCCTCGCCAAGGTCGAGTACTTCAACCCCGGCGGGTCGGTGAAGGACCGCATCGCCCTGCGGATGATCGAGGCGGCCGAGCAGAGCGGCGAACTGCAGCCCGGCGGCACCATCGTCGAGCCGACCAGCGGGAACACGGGCGTCGGGCTCGCGATCGTGGCCCAGCAGAAGGGCTACAAGTGCATCTTCGTGTGCCCTGACAAGGTGTCCACGGACAAGATCAACGTGCTGCGCGCGTACGGCGCCGAGGTCGTCGTGTGCCCCACCGCGGTGGACCCCGAGCACCCGGACTCGTACTACAACGTCTCCGACCGTCTCGTGCGCGAGACCCCCGGCGCCTGGAAGCCGGACCAGTACTCCAACCCGAACAACCCGCGCTCGCACTACGAGACCACCGGTCCCGAGCTGTGGGAGCAGACGGAGGGGAAGATCACCCACTTCGTCGCGGGCGTCGGCACCGGCGGCACCATCTCCGGCACCGGCCGCTACCTCAAGGAGGTCAGTGACGGCAAGGTACGGATCATCGGCGCCGACCCCGAGGGCTCGGTGTACTCCGGCGGCTCCGGCCGCCCCTACCTCGTCGAGGGCGTCGGCGAGGACTTCTGGCCGAGCGCCTACGACCGGACCGTCACCGACGAGATCGTCGCCGTGTCCGACAAGGACTCCTTCCAGATGACCCGCCGCCTCGCCAAGGAGGAGGGCCTGCTCGTCGGCGGCTCCTGCGGCATGGCGGTCGTCGCCGCCCTGCGCGTCGCCGAGCGGCTCGGCCCGGACGACGTCGTGGTCGTCCTGCTCCCCGACAGCGGCCGTGGCTACCTGTCGAAAATCTTCAACGACGAGTGGATGGCCGACTACGGCTTCCTGGAGGAGACGGGCTCGGCGACCGTGGGGGACGTGCTGCGCCACAAGGAGGGCGGCGCCATCCCCAGCCTGGTGCACATGCACCCGGAGGAGACCGTCGGCCAGGCCGTCGAGGTGCTGCGCGAGTACGGCGTGTCGCAGATGCCGATCGTCAAGCCGGGCGCCGGTCACCCGGACGTGATGGCCGCCGAGGTCATCGGCTCGGTGGTGGAGCGCGAGCTGCTCGACGCCCTGTTCACCCAGCGCGCCTCCCTGCACGACCCGTTGGAGAAGCACATGTCCGCGCCGCTGCCCCAGGTGGGCTCGGGCGAGCCCGTCGCCGACCTGATGTCGGTGCTCGGCGACATCGCGGACGCGGCGATCGTGCTGGTCGAGGGCAAGCCGACCGGTGTGGTGAGCCGTCAGGACCTGCTGGCCTTCCTGGCGAACGACGCCAAGTGACCGGCGGCCGTAAGCCTTTCGCGTAAACGGTACGAGCGCGACACGTTCGCGCAGCACCCGCTTAACACACGTCCGGCACATTGGTGGGCGTCGGCAGGGGGACCGGGCAGGTAACCCGGCCGGCGCCCAGCGGCGTCGAGGACTTCCGGAGCGGCTCCCGGACCCCTGGACGCCCCGGACGCGGAGACCGGCCCTGACCCGGTCCGTGTCCTTCGCGGGGACCGCCGTCGTCCCGCCCCCCGGCTCGCCGGGGGTGCGGCGGTCCCCGCGCCATCCTTCCCGGCCCGGCCCGGCCGCGTCGCCCGTGAACGCCGCGTCATTGCAGCCAGCCCTCCTCCCTCAGACGGTCGAGGAACGGCGGGACGTCCGCGGCCACCGGAGCGCCCGGGAAGCGTGCGGCCAGCTCGTCGACGATCGCGTGCACCGTGCGGGTCCCGTCGCACAGCCCGACGACGTCAGCGGCCTTGCCGGTGAGGACGACGACACGTTCGGGAAGGACGAGGAGATCCTCGCCCCGCAACCGGTCGTGGCGGCGCACGATGACGCGGGAGAGGGCCGGCTGCCAGCCGGCCGACGGCGACGCCTTCACGACCCCTCCGGGCAGTGCTCATGGGCCACCGCGTCGAGGAGCGACCACAGGACGTCGCACGCGAAGCGGAGCGCCGCCACGGCGCGTTCCTGGTCCTTGCGGGTGTACGCCCAGGAGAGGACGAGACGGAGTGCCTCGGCGCCGTCCCGCCGGCTCTGGGGGACGCGGGAGCGGAAATAGGCGAGGCCGTCCGGATCGATCCACGGGTAGTGGCGTTCGAAGGCCGCGACCCGGGTGCGTATCAGGTCCGGGGCGGACAGTTCGGTCAACGAGGCGGCCACGGCTTCGAGGGGCGGGCGCAGCCGGCAGAAGTTCACGTAGCCATCCACGGCGAGCCGTACGCCCGGCAGCACGGTGTCGCCGCGCAGCAGCGTCTCGCGGTCCAGGCCGGCCGCCTCACCCAGCCGGAGCCACCGCTCGATGCCGCCCTCGCCCTCTTCCAGTCCGTCGTGGTCCTGGATGCGGCGCAGCCACATGCGGCGCAGCGCGGGTGTGGGCAGCTTGGCGGTGATCAGCGCGTCCTTGACGGGGAGGTGACGTTGGTAGTGGAAGCGGTTGGCGATCCAGCAGCGCAACTCGGCCTGGCTGAGCGCGCCGCTGTGCATACGGATGTTGAAGGCGTGGCGGTCGTGGTAGCGCTCCTCGGGCACCGCGCGGAGCCGTGACTCGAACTCCTCGGTGCTCCAGGGGGCGTCGCCGACCGGGGTGAGCAGCGTGGTCACCACTCGATCACCATCCCGTCGTAGGCCACCTCGATGCCCGGGCCGGCGAGCCGCTGGTGCCGCGGTGCCGCCGGGTCGACGAGGGGGTCGGTGTTGTTGAGGTGGGCGTACCGCGTACCTGCGGCAGCATGGCGCCGGCTAGAGGGAGTCGCCGTAGTCGCCGGTGACGTCGGGCGAGGTGTCGACCTCCGCGTGGCCGGGGGTCTCCCAGGTGGTCTCGTCCGCCGGCTCCGCGGCCTGCTCCGTGAGCTCCTCGGCTTCGTTCATGGTCGTGCCTGCCTTTCCGGTGCGGTGGGTGGGGGACCTGCGTGACGGTGACGCTCGTGCGAGGCGTCGGGGGCGGGCGTGCCGGGGCGGGCGGGGTGAGCTGTCCGCGTGCGGTGCGTCCGCGCCGGGACCGGAGCGGCGGACGACGCGCCGCGACCTTCTGTTACGAAGTCTTGACGCGTCGCACCCGGCCGACCAGTCGGATTCACCCGTAAGGGCCGCCTTGCCCCTCCGCCGCGCGGCTGCATATGGTCATGCAGAGTTCTTGGTGACTGAATAGACGGGGCCGGACAAGGGGGATGGCATGAACGACAGCCCTGCGGCACGGCTGCAGTTGCTCTTCGAGGGGCACCGCCTCACCCCCACCCAGCGGCGCATCGCGCACAGCATGGTCCGCCGGGCCGGGGACGTGCCGTTCCTGTCCAGCGTGGAGCTCGCCGAGCTCGCGGGTGTCAGCCAGCCGTCGGTCACCCGCTTCGCCGTCGCCCTCGGCTTCGACGGCTACCCGGCGCTGCGCCGGCACCTGCGTGAGGTCGCCCCGCCGGAGGCCGTCGCGCACGAGGACACGAGCAACGAGTACCAGCAGGCGGTCCAGGCCGAGATCGAGAACCTGCGGCAGCTGGCCGAGATGCTCGCCGACCCCTCCCTCGTGGAGCGCGCCGGGCGGCTGCTCGCCGCCTCCCGCCCGCTGCCGGTGCTCGGACTGCGCGCCGCGTCCTCGCAGGCCCGCGGCTTCGCGTACTTCGCCGCCAAGGTCCACCCCGACGTCCGCCTCCTCGACGAGGGCGGCTCGATGCTCGCCGACCGCATCGACTCCGCGCGGCGGGCCGGGGCGAGCGCGCTGCTGTGCTTCGCTCTGCCGCGCCACCCCAAGGAGGTCGTCGCGGCGCTGGAGTACGCGCGGGCGGCCGGGCTGAAGGTGGTGACCGTCGCGGACTCGGCGTTCGCGCCGGTCGCGGCCCACAGCGACCTGCTGATCCCCGCCGCCGTGGGTACGGGCCTCGCCTTCGACACGGCGTGCGCCCCCATGCTGCTCGGCCGCGTGCTGCTGGAGGCCATGTGCGACGGCCTCCCGGACGCGCAGGCGCGGCTCGAGGACTTCGACGCGCAGGCGGCGGAGCGGGGCCTGTTCGTGGAGTAGGCACGGCCCGGTGACGGACCGTTTCTCAGGAACCGCTCAGAAACGGCCGCTACCCTCCCGCCCCAACGGAACTCGGCGGAAGGGAACGGGCAGTGGGGCGCGGGGCGCAGTCGTTGGCGCGGGTGGCGGTGACGGTACGGGCGGGGGCGGCGCCCCTGTGGTGGCTCGGCGTCCTCGCCGCGGGGATCGGCACCCTGGTCCCCGGGCTCACCGGCCGCCGCATCGGGGCCCTCGCCGGCGCGGCGGGCTTCCTCGTGGCCTTCGCCGTCGTCGCGCTCGTACGCCGCCGCCGCTACACCCACCTGGCGGACTGCGCCACGCGCGCGGGACGCCACGACGTGCTCCAGGACCGGCGTGTCACGCTGCGCCTGCGGTGGCGCGCGCACCGCTGGTGGCTGCTGCTCGCCTTCCTGACCGCGGTGGGCACGTCGTTCGCCGTGCCGGTGGCGGGCGGCGCGCTGCTCGCCGGCGCGGGCGCGGGGCTGTGGGCCAAGGCACTGTGGATCGGCCGGCGGGAGCGCGCGGACGAGACCCTGCTGTGGCTGCGTACGGACTGGGTGGCGCAGGGACCGGTCGGCAAGCGGGTCAAGGGCTTTCGCACCACCGGGATCGCGGCGGGCGACGCCGCGCCCGGCGGGGCGCGGCGCCGGGGCTGACGGCGGGGGCGGCGGCTCAGTCCTCCGGCCGGAACCTGAGCACCAGCTTGTTCACGCCCCACAGCAGGATGCCGATGCCGATGAGCACCCCGGCCCGGATGTAGACGTCCGCCGCGCGGTCGGCGAGCGGGCTGGCCAGGATCACGGCCGTGATCGCGCCGAGCACCGGCAGGATCGTCGGCGTACGGAAGTGCTCGTGCTCCACGCGGTCCTTGCGCAGCACGAGCACAGCCACGTTGACGACCGCGAACACGCACAGCAGCAGGAACGCGGTCGTGTCGCCGAGCCCCTCGATCTCGCCCGTGGACACCAGCCCGATGGCGATCAGCGTCACGAAGACGATGCCGGTGACCGGGGTGCGGCGGTGCCGCAGCACCTTGCCCATGCCGCGGGGCAGGACCTTCTCGTTGGCCAGGCCGTAGCACAGCCGGGACGCCATCATGATGTTGATCAGCGCGGAGTTGGTGACCGCGAACAGCGCGATGAGGGCGAACAGTTTCGGCGGGAAGTCGACTCCGCCCGCTTTGACGACCTCCAGCAGTGGCCCGCTGGACTTCTCCAGGGTGCGGTAGTCCACCAGCAGCGACGACACCAGCGCGACGAGCACGTAGACCGTGCCGGTGACCGCGACGCCGGTGAAGATCGCGCGGGGGAAGGTACGCACCGGGTCGTGCGTCTCCTCCGCCATGTTGACCGAGTCCTCGAACCCGACGAAGGCGAAGAACCCGAGCGCGGTGGCGCCCAGCACGCCGGTGATCAGCGCGTAGCCCGTGCCCGACGCCTCGAACTCGCCCAGCCGGGACGGCTCCCCGTCACCGGTGATCACCGCCCAGGCGCCGATCGCGAGGATCACGAGCAGGCCGGTGAGCTCGACGAGCGTCAGCACCACGTTGGTCTTCACGGATTCCGACACGCCGCGCAGGGCGAGCGAGGCGAGGGCGAGGACGAAGGCGATCGCGATGACGGTGGGCGGGATCGCGTCGGTGAACTCCTGGAAGTAGTCCCCGCTGAAGGCGCGGGCCGCGGCGCTCGCGGACGACAGGCCCGAGGACATCACCATAAAGGCGACGATGAAGGTCAGGAACGGCACCTTGAACGCCTTCTGCGTGTACAGCGCGGCACCGGCCGCCTTCGGGTACTTCCCGACCAGTTCGACGTACGACGCGGCCGTCAGGATGGCGACCACGAAGCCGATGGCGAACGGAAGCCACAGGGCGCCGCCGACCTTGCCCGCCACCTTGCCGGTGGTGGCGTAGATGCCGGTCCCGAGGATGTCGCCGATCACGAAGAGGATCAGCAGCTTCGGCCCGATCGCCCGCTTGAGCGGAGGGGACCCGTCCGGTGTTCCGGTGGACGCCGGCGCAGATGTGCTCATGAGACACCTTTCCCGTGGATCCGACCGTTCCCGACGGAACAGTTTCTGCCCTGCGGGACGGCCGTGATGCCTGTGGACGGCCGGGACGCGGGTGGTGGGCCCGCCTGGCCTACAACAGCGCGCCCGGATCGGCGCCGCCCGATTCCGCCACGATCTCGTCGAGGGTCTGCGCGGCCCGTACCAGGCTGAAGCGGACACCGTCGGGGCCGGTGGTGAAGCCGTGCACGGCGGTCCTGGGCAGGCTGTTGTAGCCGTAGTGGCTGGAGAAGTAGTACGCGCCGGTGTCCAGCGCCGCGATCACGTCACCCTGCTCCAGCAGCGGCAGGGCCCGCTTCTCGGCGAGCAGGTCACCGGCGAAGCAGGCCGGTCCCGCGATGTCCTGTGCCACGTCCGGCCCCGGCTTCGGCAGGCCCTTGGCGTCGTACGCGGCGATCCGCAGCGGCCAGGACACCGGGTCGTAGACGGTGCGGGTGGCGACCTGGACACCGGCGTGCGTGACGGCGATGGGACGGCCGCCGGCGGACTTGGCGTACTCGACACGGGCGAGGACCAGGCCGTGCTTGGCGACCAGGGAGCGGCCGAACTCGGTGACCAGGCCGTAGCGCCCGTCGAAGAGGCCCGGGACGTGATCCTTCAGCCGCCGCGCGTACGCGGCGAACGTCGGCGTGTGCTCGTCGGAGGCGAAGTTGACCGGGAGGCCGCCGCCGATGTCGATCGTGTCGACCTGGCGGCGGCCGGCCACCGCGTTGATCTCCTCGGCGAGTTCGTAGACGGCGAGGACGCCCTGGGCCATGCGCGCGAGCGGCATGCCCTGGGAACCGGAGTGGGTGTGCAGACGGGTCAGCCACGGGCGTTCCGCGTAGGCGCGCACGACCGCTTCCCGGGCGCCCGCGTCGGCGAGCGCGAAGCCGAACTTGGACGTGGCCGTGGCCGTCGACAGCGCGCCGATCGAGCCGCCGCCCACCTGCGGATTGACGCGCAGGCCCAGCGGGGACGCGCTCGGCTCGTCGGCCATCAGGGCGTCGATGCGCCACAGCTCCTGGAAGTTGTCCGCGTTGACCGCGATCCCCAGGGCGAGGGCCTCGCGCAGTTCGGCGCCGGTCTTGGCGGGGGAGTCGAGCACGGTCAGGCCGGGCGGCAGGCCGGCGGCCCGGGCGAGCGCCAGTTCGCCGGGGCTCGCGACCTCCGCGCCGATGCCCTCGGCGTGCAGGAGGGCGAGGACCGGCACCAGCGGTGCGGCCTTCACGGCGAAGGCGTGCAGCACGGGGGCGTCGGTGACGGCGGCGAACGCGTCACGCAGGGCGGCGGCCGAGGAACGGACGCCCGCCACGTCGATCAGGGCGGTCATGGGCTCGGCCTCGGACAGAAGTCCCTGCTCCACGGCCGCTCGCACGGCCAGGTCCCGACGGTCGGCGGTCACGTCCCCTGTCACGTCCGCAGTCATGGTGTTCAGCCAATCACCCGGCGGGTCGCGCCGCAGCTGTTGACTAAAACTATTCAGCGATACAGGATGTGAATAGAAGATCCCACACCCAGGTAATCGCAGTCGCAGTCGTCGTCGCTGTCGCGAGGAGGCATCGCCATGTCAGGACCCCGCCCCGTTCGGGCACCGCGCGGTACGGAGCTGAGCGCTCTGGGCTGGCAGCAGGAGGCCGCTTTGCGGATGCTGCAGAACAATCTGGATCCGGAGGTGGCGGAGCATCCGGACAAGCTGGTGGTGTACGGGGGGACGGGGAAGGCGGCGCGGGACTGGCGTTCGTTCG
>NZ_JBKFFO010000021.1:0-85801 GCF_046506645.1 Streptomyces sp. 5K101
GTTTCGGTGGTCATTGCGTTAGGGAAACGCCCGGTTACATTCCGAACCCGGAAGCTAAGCCTTTCAGCGCCGATGGTACTGCAGGGGGGACCCTGTGGGAGAGTAGGACGCCGCCGAACAATCATTGAGCCTCAACCCCCGTACGAGTACGGGGGTTGAGGCTTTTCTGCGTCCTGCTGGTCCCCGGGCGTTCTCCCGGCGTTCCGCTTGCCGGCAGCGGGCGCGGTAGGCGGTCGCACGTTTTGGAAACGCCCGTACGGATGGGCTATGCTTCATCTCGTTGCCGCGGGGAACACCGCGAAAGCAACAGGCCCCTATAGCTCAGTCGGCAGAGCGTCTCCATGGTAAGGAGAAGGTCAACGGTTCGATTCCGTTTGGGGGCTCGGCACTCAAGAAGGCCCCCCGCCATCGTGGCGGGGGGCCTTCTGCGTTCGGTCAGTTCTGGTGCGGCTCGTGGACGCGCATCGCCAGGATCGCCATGTCGTCCGATGCCGGTTCCGCGGCGAAGCGTTCGACCGCCCTGAGCACGCGGGCAGCCACCGCGCCGGCCGTCAGGCCCGTACACGTCGTGAAGACGTCGGCGAGGCCGTCGTCGCCCAGCATGCGCGTGCCCTCGCGACGCTCGGTCACGCCGTCCGTCACGCACAGCAGGACATCGCCCGGATCCAGCGTCACGACCTGCTCGTACAGCTCCAGGTCGTCCATCACGCCCAGCAGCGGCTGCGGGTCCGCCGCCGGTTCCACGGTGCCGTCCTGGCGCAGACGCAGGGGCAGCGGGTGGCCGGCGCACACGACCTTGAGAACGGCACTGCCGTCCTCCTGCGGCCACAACTCCCCGTACAGCAGCGTGAGGAAGCGGCTGCGGGCGCCCTCGTCGAGGATGGCGGCGTTGAGCCGCTCCAGCACCGCGGGGCCGCCGAAGCCCTCACGGGCCAGCAGTCGCAGTGCGTGGCGTGCCAGGCCGGTGACGGCCGCGGCCTCCGGGCCCGTGCCGCAGACGTCGCCGACGGCGAAGCCGTACGCGCCGTCGCGGATCGGGAAGAGGTCGTAGAAGTCGCCGCCCACCTCGTTGCCCTCGCCGGCGGCGCGGTAGATGACCTCGACCTCGACGCCCGGGATCTGCGGCAGTCCCGGTGGCAGCAGGCTGCGCTGCAGGGACTGGCTGATCGCCATGCGCTCGGAGTAGAGGCGGGCGTTGTCGAGGGCCAGGGCGGCGCGGCGCGAGAGGTCCTCGGCGAGTTCGAGGATCTCCTGCCGGAAGTGGTCGTCGGACGGCTTGCCGAGCGTGAGCATGCCGATGACGCGGTTCCGCGCGACGAGCGGGAGGACGACCGTCTCGCCGCCGACGGCCGCGGCCGTCGCCAGCGTCGCGCCGATGCCGGAGGAGACCGGCGGGGTGGAGCCGAGGCCCAGCTCGCGCTTGGAGGCGAGCAGGGCGGCGCGCTGTGCGGTCTCCGCCGGCGCGTTCCACACGCGGGCGCCCGGCGTCGGTACGGGGTCCGGGGGATCGATCCTGGACAGGAGGGCCTTGAGACCGTCGATGCGGTCCTCGTCCTCGTGGAGCACGTAGCTGAGGTACGGCTCCGACGACTGGTCGGCGATCGTGTAGACCGCACACCAGGTGGCGAGGGTGGGGACCGTCATCTGGGCCATCAGAGCCAGGGTCTGGTCGCGGTCGAGTGTGCCCGCGAGCAGGTCGGACGCCTCCACGAGGAAGGACAGGGAGCCGCGTCGCAGCCGTTCCAGTTCGCCGAGGCGGGCCGACTCGACGGCCAGCGCGATGCGGTCGGCGGCGAACTGCAGGCGCAACGCCTCCTCGTTGGAGTAGCGGCCCGCGGATTCGGTGGCCACGCCGAGGGAGCCGGTGAGCCGGCCCTCGACCTTGAGCGGGACGGTGACGACCGAGCGCATGCCGGTGGAGTTGAGGAGAGGTACGGCGCCGGGGACGGCGGTGAGGTCCTCGTGGACGGCGGGCATGCGCGCCGAGCCGTAGCGGCCCGTGCCGGCCTCGACCGGGACGCGCGCGAAACGCTGGCGAGCCGAGGGGAGTCCGGTGGTGGCGCGTACCTCGAGCTCGGTCTCGTCGTCGGTGGCGAGGAGCAGGAACGCGGCGTCGCCGTCGAGCATGTCCCGGGCCCGTTCGACGGTGCGCTGGAGCAGGCCGTCGAGATCGTCCGGGGCGGGTGAGCCGATGAAGACCTCGAACGGGTCGGTCGTGCGGTGCTCCGAGCCGTGGTCGGAGCCCGGAGCACGTTGCGGGGTCTGGAGAATGGCCCGCTCGTCGTCGCGTACGAGGAGACAGACCGTGGACGGCTCACCGTTGGTGTCGCGTACCCGGAGGTGCGAGGCGTAAACAGGGACGACGCGGCCGTCCGTGCCGCGGATGCCGTAGCTGCCTTCCCAGCGGGAGAGTTGCAGCGCCTCGGCGATGCCCGTGCCGATGCCGGGGGTGTGCGGCCAGGCGGCGAAGTCGGTGAGCGGTTTGCCGATGACCTGTTCCGAGGGGTAGCCGAAGAGGTGCTCGGCGTCCTCGTTCCATACGACGATCGTTCCGCTGCGGTCGATCTGGGTGACGGCCACGCGTACCCGGTCGTCGGCGACCGGGAGCATGGCCGTGGGGAGGGCAGGGCCGGCGGACCGGGTGCCGACCGGGCGCTGGGGCAGGTCGAGTTGGAACCAGACCTGCTTGTGCGTGGGCGTGTACTCGACGCCCCAGCGGGAGGCGAGTGCCGCGCACAGCAGCAGGCCGCGGCCGTTCTCCCGGTCGGGGCTGCCGAGCGAGTGGCCGGTGCCCTGAATCGGGATCTCGCGCTCGGGATAGCGGTCGGCGACCTCGATCCGGACACCGTCCTCGCTGCGCAGGCACAGGACGTCGGCCGAGGTGCCCGCGTGGACGACGGCGTTGGTGACGAGCTCACTGGTGAGGACCACGGCGTCGTCGACGACGTCCGAGTACCCCCAGCCCTGGAGGGTGTCGCGGACAAAGGCGCGGGCGGTCGCGACGGACCGCCCGACGGGGTCGAAGCTGGCGGCCGCCCGCGCGGTGATCACAGAACTCCTCTTACGCGTCTCGACGCCCGGCTCTGCCATGATCGGCTTGCCCCTCCCCGTGCCCGGTGGTCGTAGCTGCACCGCACCGCCCCCGCCGGGCGGACCGGGGCGGTTGGACAGCCGGATGCCAGGTTACTTACCTTCGCTGTCCGAGCGGATGCCGGTTGCGGCTGTTTCCGCCCTCCGGGGGTGGGGACGCTATGCGAAGCTGCCGAACTGTTATGGCCTGGTTCCGGCATGGTGAAACACTGGGCAGGCTTCTTGAGTAGGCCCGGGCAGTACGGTCAACCCCTGCGGGAGGGACACGGTGGAGTCTGGCGTGGCGGCGCGCGGCAAGGATGCGCGTGCGAAAGGCGGACGGTCCCGGAGCAATGGGACAACCGAAGTCGACACAGCAGCTCTCAACAGGCTGAAGTCGGCTCTGGTGGCGATGCGCGACGGCAACTTCCGGCGTCGCCTGACGGTGTCCGGCGACGGCGTCATGGCCGAGATCGCGGCGGTCTTCAACGAGGTCGCCGACCGTAATCTGCATCTCACCGGGGAGATCGCACGCGTCCGCAGGATGGTCGGTCGCGAGGGGAAGCTCACGGAGCGGCTGGAGACCGGGGCCTGCGAGGGCTCGTGGGCGGCCGCCGTCGACGCCTCCAACGAGCTGGTGGACGACCTCGCACGCCCGGTCTCCGAGGTCGGCCGGGTGCTGTCGGCGGTCGCCGAGGGTGATCTGGACCAGCGCATGGAGCTGCGTTCGCTGTCGACCGACGGCCAGGACGGCACGGTGCGGCCGCTGCGGGGCGAGTTCCTGAAGGTCGCTCGTACGGTGAACAGCCTGGTGGACCAGCTGTCGGCGTTCACCGACGAAGTGACGCGGGTCGCGCTGGAGGTGGGCACCGAGGGCAAGCTCGGCGGCCAGGCCCAGGTGCGCGGAATGTCCGGTTCGTGGAAGGACCTCACGGATTCGGTCAACACCATGGCGTACCGGCTGACGGCTCAGGTGCGGGACATCGCCCTGGTCACGACGGCCGTCGCCAAGGGTGACCTGTCGCAGAAGGTGACCGTCCATGTGGCGGGCGAGATGTTGGAGTTGAAGAACACCGTCAACACGATGGTGGACCAGCTCCAGTCCTTCTCCTCCGAGGTGACGCGGGTCGCCCGCGAGGTGGGCACGGAGGGCGAGCTGGGCGGTCAGGCGACCGTTCCCGGTGTGGCCGGCGTGTGGAAGGACCTCACCGATTCGGTGAACACGATGGCCGGCAACCTGACGTCCCAGGTGCGCGGCATCGCCGAGGTGACCACGGCCGTGGCCAACGGTGATCTGTCGCAGAAGGTCACGGTCAGCGCGCGCGGCGAGGTGGCGCAGCTCGCCGAGACGATCAACCAGATGACCGAGACGCTGCGGACGTTCGCGGACGAGGTCACGCGTGTGGCCAGCGAGGTCGGCGCGGAGGGGCTGCTGGGCGGTCAGGCGCAGGTGCCGGGTGCGGCGGGGACGTGGAAGGATCTCACCGATTCGGTGAACACCGTCTTCCGCAACCTGACCACCCAGGTGAGGGACATCGCGCAGGTGACGACGGCGGTGGCCAACGGTGATCTGTCGCAGAAGGTCACGGTCGATGTCGCGGGCGAGATGCTCGAGCTGAAGAACACCGTGAACACCATGGTGGACCAGCTCCAGTCGTTCGGTTCCGAGGTGACCCGGGTGGCCCGGGAGGTCGGCGTCGAGGGCCGGCTGGGCGGTCAGGCCGAGGTGCCGGGTGCGGCGGGGACGTGGAAGGACCTCACCGATTCGGTGAACACCGCCTTCCGTAACCTCACCGGGCAGGTGAGGGACATCGCGCAGGTGACGACGGCGGTGGCCAACGGTGATCTGTCGCAGAAGGTCACGGTCGATGTCGCGGGCGAGATGCTCGAGCTGAAGAACACCGTGAACACCATGGTGGCGCAGCTGTCCTCGTTCGCCGACCAGGTCACGCGGATGGCCCGGGACGTGGGCACGGAGGGCCGGCTCGGTGGTCAGGCCCGCGTGGACGGCGTCAGCGGTACGTGGAAGGAACTGACGGACTCCGTCAACTTCATGGCCGGCAATCTGACGTCCCAGGTGCGTCAGATCGCGCAGGTGACGACGGCGGTAGCGCGCGGCGACCTGTCGCAGAAGATCGACGTGGACGCACGCGGCGAGATCCTGGAGCTGAAGAACACCATCAACACGATGGTCGACCAGCTCTCCGCGTTCGCGGAGCAGGTGACCCGGGTGGCCCGCGAGGTGGGCACCGACGGGCGGCTGGGCGGTCAGGCTCAGGTGCCCGGCGTGGCCGGTGTGTGGCGTGACCTGACCGACTCGGTGAACGGCATGGCCGAGAACCTCACCGGCCAGGTGCGCAACATCGCCCAGGTCGCGACGGCGGTGGCGCGCGGCGACCTGTCGCAGAAGATCGACGTGGACGCACGCGGCGAGATCCTGGAGCTGAAGAACACGCTCAACACGATGGTCGACCAGCTCTCCAACTTCGCGGAGCAGGTGACCCGGGTGGCCCGCGAGGTGGGCACCGAGGGCATCCTCGGCGGCCAGGCGGAGGTGCAGGGTGTCTCGGGCACCTGGAAGGACCTCACCCAGTCCGTCAACTTCATGGCGAACAACCTGACGAGCCAGGTGCGCAACATCGCCGAGGTCACGACGGCGGTCGCCAAGGGCGACCTGTCGAAGAAGATCACCGTTGACGCCAAGGGCGAGATCCTGGAGCTGGTGACGACGGTCAACACGATGGTCGACCAGCTGTCGGACTTCGCGGACGAGGTGACGCGGGTCGCCCGCGAGGTGGGTACGGAAGGTGTGCTGGGCGGCCAGGCGCGGGTGCGCGGCGTCACCGGCATCTGGAAGGACCTCAGCGACAACGTGAACCTGATGGCCAACAACCTGACCAATCAGGTGCGCAACATCGCCCGGGTCTCCTCGGCGGTCGCCAACGGTGACCTGACCAAGAAGGTGACGGTCGAGGCACGCGGCGAGGTGGCCGAGCTCGCGGACACGGTCAACACTATGGTGCGGACGCTCTCGTCCTTCGCCGACGAGGTGACCCGCGTGGCCCGCGAGGTGGGCACCGACGGGCGGCTGGGCGGTCAGGCGCACGTGCCGGGCGTCTCCGGCACCTGGAAGGACCTCACCGAGTCGGTGAACTCCATGGCCTCCAATCTCACCGGCCAGGTGCGGCAGATCGCGACCGTCACCACCGCGATCGCGAAGGGCGATCTCACCCGCAAGATCGACATCGATGCGCGGGGCGAGATCCTGGAGCTGAAGACGACGATCAATACGATGGTCGACCAGCTGTCGTCGTTCGCAGAGGAGGTCACGCGCGTGGCCCGTGAGGTGGGCACCGACGGGCAGCTGGGCGGTCAGGCGCGGGTGCGGGACGTCGACGGCACCTGGCGCGACCTGACCGAGTCGGTGAACGAGATGGCCGGGAACCTGACCCGGCAGGTGCGCGCCATCGCGGCCGTCGCCACGGCGGTGACACGCGGCGATCTGAACCTGAAGATCGACGTGGACGCCGCGGGCGAGATCCAGGTCCTCCAGGACAACATCAACACGATGATCGCGAATCTGCGCGACACCACCCTCGCCAACGAGGAGCAGGACTGGCTGAAGGGCAATCTGGCCCGTATCTCCGGTCTGATGCAGGGCCGGCGCGATCTGGACGACGTGGCCTCGCTGATCATGAGCGAGCTCACGCCGGTCGTCTCGGCTCAGCACGGCGCGTTCTTCCTGGCGATGCCGACGGGCAGCGGCCAGGAGGTGCCGGACGGCGGGGAGTCGTACGAGCTGGTCATGCGCGGCAGTTACGGCTATTCGGCGGGGCTGATGCCGACGTCGTTCCGGCCGGGGGAGACCCTGATCGGTACGGCTGCGGAGGAGAAGCGGACGATCCAGGTCAATGTGCCGCCGGGTTATCTGAAGATCTCGTCGGGGCTGGGTGAGGCGTCCCCGGCGTATGTGATCGTCCTTCCGGTCCTGTTCGAGGGGAAGGTCCTCGGTGTCATCGAGCTGGCGTCGTTCCAGCCGTTCACGCAGATCCAGCGGGACTTCCTGAACCAGATCGCCGAGATGATTGCCACGAGCGTCAACACGATCAGCGTCAACACCAAGACCGAGGTGCTGCTGAAGCAGTCGCAGGAGCTCACGGAGCAGCTGCGCGAGCGCTCCGCCGAGCTGGAGAACCGGCAGAAGGCACTCCAGGCGTCCAACGCCGAGCTGGAGGAGAAGGCCGAGCTGCTGGCCCAGCAGAACCGCGACATCGAGGTGAAGAACACCGAGATCGAGGAGGCGCGGCAGGTGCTGGAGGAGCGGGCGGAGCAGCTCGCGGTCTCCATGCGCTACAAGTCGGAGTTCCTCGCGAACATGTCGCACGAGCTGCGGACGCCGCTCAACTCCCTGCTCATCCTGGCGAAGCTGCTCGCGGACAACGCCGACGCCAATCTCTCGCCGAAGCAGGTGGAGTTCGCGGAGACGATCCACGGCGCAGGTTCCGATCTGCTGCAGCTGATCAACGACATCCTCGACCTGTCGAAGGTCGAGGCGGGCAAGATGGACGTCAGCCCGACGCGTATCGCGCTGGTGCAGCTCGTGGACTACGTCGAGGCGACGTTCCGGCCGCTGACGGCGGAGAAGGGGCTCGACTTCTCGGTCCGTGTCTCCCCGGAGCTGCCGGCGACGCTGCACACCGACGAGCAGCGGCTGCTCCAGGTGCTGCGCAATCTGCTGTCGAACGCGGTGAAGTTCACCGACAGCGGCGCCGTCGAGCTGGTGATCCGGCCGGCGGGCGCCGATGTGCCGCAGTCGATCAGGGAGCAGCTGCTGGAGGCGGGGTCGCTGCGCGACGCGGACGCGGATCTGATCGCCTTCTCGGTGACGGACACCGGCATCGGGATCGCGGCCGGCAAGATGCGCGTGATCTTCGAGGCGTTCAAGCAGGCGGACGGCACGACCAGCCGGAAGTACGGCGGTACGGGCCTCGGCCTGTCGATCAGCCGGGAGATCGCGCGGCTGCTCGGCGGCGAGATCCACGCGGCGAGCGAGCCGGGCCGGGGCTCCACGTTCACGCTGTACCTGCCGCTGCAGCCGACCGAGCTGCCGCCGCACGGGTACCCGCAGCTCGAGCCCGGTGTGGGCGATGTGCGGGACAAGGACACAGCCGGCGAGGACGGGGGCGCGCAGGCGCGGACCGCTGTCCCGCGTCCGGCCGCGCCCCCCGTGGGTCCGGCGGCACTGCTGCGCCGGCGCCGCAAGGCTCTGAACGCGAGGAGCGGGCAGCAGGCGCAGCTGGGGGAGGCGCAGGAGCCGTGGGGCGAGGCGACGGCCGGGCAGGAGGGTGCCGAGGAGCGGCGGGTGTTCGCGTTCGACGGCGAGAAGGTGCTGATCGTCGACGACGACATCCGCAATGTGTTCGCCCTGACGAGCGTGCTGGAGCAGCACGGCCTGTCCGTGCTGTACGCGGAGAACGGGCGGGAGGGCATCGAAGTCCTGGAGCAGCACGACGATGTGACAGTCGTACTGATGGACATCATGATGCCGGAGATGGACGGGTACGCGACGACGACGGCGATCCGCAGGATGCCGCAGTTCGCGGGTCTGCCGATCATCGCCCTGACCGCGAAGGCGATGAAGGGGGACCGGGAGAAGGCGATCGAGTCCGGCGCTTCGGACTATGTCACCAAGCCGGTCGATCCCGACCATCTCCTCTCCGTGATGGAGCAGTGGATGCACGTCAAGTGAGCGGGCCCGGCCCGAACCACCGGTTGTTGCTGATCGGTTGCGTCCGAATGCGTGTGGACCTGAGATTTACGGGGAACTATCCGGTCTCCCCCCACGTTTTCGGTACGTGCACAGTGACATCACGGTGACAGGGTGTGGCGACGGGCGGGGTGCGGCTACCATGACCGGCACAAGGACGGGCGACGCAAGGGAGTCGTCCCCTGGGGCGGCGCCCGGTGCGTCCTCCGGCTCTTCGAGCCGGAGGGACCCCATGCCGGGGCGAGGAGGACGGGGCATGGTGCAGAAGGCCAAGATCCTCCTGGTCGATGACCGGCCGGAGAATCTGCTCGCGCTGGAGGCCATCCTCTCCGCGCTCGATCAGACGCTGGTGCGGGCATCGTCAGGGGAGGAAGCGCTCAAGGCGCTGCTGACGGACGACTTCGCGGTCATTCTGCTGGATGTCCAGATGCCGGGAATGGACGGTTTCGAGACCGCCGCGCACATCAAGCGGCGTGAGCGGACCCGTGACATTCCGATCATCTTCCTCACCGCGATCAACCACGGCCCCCACCACACCTTCCGCGGCTACGCGGCGGGAGCCGTCGACTACATCTCCAAGCCGTTCGACCCCTGGGTGCTGCGCGCGAAGGTGTCGGTCTTCGTCGAGCTCTACATGAAGAACTGCCAACTGCGGGAGCAGGCGGCGCTGCTGCGCCTGCAGCTGGAGGGCGCCGGCCAGGTCGAAGCGGGCGGCAGCCGAGAGCCCGCCGGTCTCCTCGCGGAACTGTCGGCACGACTCGCGGCAGTTGAGGAGCAGGCCGAGGCGCTGTCCAAGCAGCTCGACGACGACTCCGCCGATGCCGCGGCGGTGGCGACCGCCGCCCATCTCGAGCGCAAGCTCACCGGCCTGCGCCGGGCGCTCGACGCGCTGGAGCCCGGCACCGGCGGGGGCACGCCGACGCTGCCGTCGCAGAGCTGATCCGCCGCGGGGTCTCGTGACGGCGTCACGCGGCGCTGACGGAGCGTCGGTTCGTCGCCCCTTCAGGCACGACACGAACGGGTGAAGCAGTGGGCACGCGTGTCCACCGGCGTCAACACCGGTAACCTCACCACCATGGCCTCACGTACGTCCGGCAAGGGTTCCCAGGGCACGGCGGGCACCGCGAAGCCGCGCGCCGGCCGTACGACCGGCGCGGCGAAGAAGGCGGCGCCCGCCAAGAAGACCGCCGCGAAGAAGTCCGCACCCGCGAAGAAGGCACCGGCGAAGAAGGCCGCGGCCCGGAAGGCGGCTGCGCTCAAGCCCGCACCGTCCCCCACCGGGGGCGTGCACCGGCTCGCGCGCGCCCTCTGGCTGGGCCTGGCGCACACCGTGGGCGCCATGTTCCGCGGGATAGGGCGTGGCGCCAAGGGACTTGACCCCGCGCACCGCAAGGACGGCATTGCGCTCCTGCTCCTGGGTCTCGCGATCATCGTCGCCGCCGGCACCTGGTCGAATCTGCGCGGGCCCGTCGGCGATCTCGTGGAGATGCTGGTGACGGGCGCCTTCGGACGCCTCGATCTGCTCGTCCCGCTCCTCCTCGGCGCGATCGGCGTGCGCTTGATCCTCTGTCCCCAGAAGCCCGACGCCAACGGCCGGATCGTGATCGGCCTGTCCGCGCTCGTCGTCGGCGTGCTGGGGCAGGTGCACATCGCCTGCGGATCCCCCGGCCGCGGGGAGGGCACCGAGGCCATGCAGGACGCCGGCGGCCTGATCGGCTGGGCCGCGTCCAAGCCGCTGATCTTCATGATGGGCGAGGTGCTGACGGTCCCGCTGCTGGTGCTGCTCACCGTTTTCGGCCTGCTCGTCGTGACCGCGACCCCCGTCAACGCTATCCCCCAGCGTTTGCATCTGCTCGGCTCCAGGCTCGGCCTGGTCGACGCCGCGCCCGAGCCCGGCGAGGGCACCCACGACGACCGGCGCTACGACGACCAGTGGCGCGAGTCCCTGCCCGGCCGACCGCGCCGCTCCGCCGGGCGCCGCCAGGACGAGGCCGCCGACGTCTACGACGCCGACCAGGCCGAGCAGGAGGCGCTCGAACGGCGCAGGCGACCGTGCCGGCCCTCCGCGCAGCCCGCCATGGGGCGCGAGATGGACGCCGTGGACGTCGCCGCGGCAGCGGCGGCCGCTCTCGACGGAGCCGTACTGAACGGCATGCCGCCCTCCCCGCTCGTCGCCGACCTCACGCGCGACGTCACCGCCGAGCGCCGTCGGGCCGCCTCTGCGGTGCCCAGCGCCCGCGAGCCCGAGGAGGCCGGGCCGAGGGAGCCCCAGAGGCCTGCGGCCCAGGGCCCTGTCCCCGACCTGACGAAGCCGGCCCCCGAGGAGTCCCAGCCCCTGCCGCCGCGCGCCGAGCAGTTGCAGCTGTCCGGCGACATCACGTACGCGCTGCCCGCGCTGGACCTGCTGGAGCGCGGCGGCCCGGGCAAGACGCGCAGTGCCGCCAACGACGCGGTCGTCGCCTCGCTCACCAACGTCTTCACGGAGTTCAAGGTCGACGCGGCCGTCACCGGCTTCACCCGCGGCCCGACGGTCACCCGCTACGAGGTGGAGCTCGGCCCGGCCGTGAAGGTCGAGCGCATCACGGCCCTGACCAAGAACATCGCGTACGCGGTCGCGAGCCCCGACGTGCGGATCATCTCGCCGATCCCCGGCAAGTCCGCGGTCGGCATCGAGATCCCCAACACCGACCGCGAGATGGTCAACCTCGGAGACGTGCTGCGCCTCGCGGACGCCGCCGAGGACGACCACCCGATGCTCGTGGCGCTCGGCAAGGACGTCGAGGGCGGCTACGTGATGGCCAACCTCGCCAAGATGCCGCACGTCCTGGTCGCCGGCGCCACCGGCTCCGGCAAGTCGTCGTGCATCAACTGCCTGATCACCTCGGTGATGATAAGAGCGACTCCGGAGGACGTCCGGATGGTGCTCGTCGACCCCAAACGGGTCGAGCTGACCGCGTACGAGGGCATCCCGCACCTGATCACGCCGATCATCACCAACCCCAAGCGGGCCGCCGAGGCCCTGCAGTGGGTGGTGCGCGAGATGGACCTGCGCTACGACGATCTCGCGGCCTACGGATACCGGCACATCGACGACTTCAACCAGGCCGTGCGCAACGGCAAGGTCAAGCCGCCCGAGGGCAGCGAGCGCGAGCTCCAGCCGTACCCGTACCTGCTGGTCATCGTCGACGAGCTCGCGGACCTCATGATGGTCGCCCCGAGGGACGTCGAGGACGCCATCGTGCGCATCACACAACTGGCGCGCGCGGCCGGCATCCATCTGGTATTGGCGACCCAGCGGCCCTCGGTCGACGTCGTCACCGGCCTGATCAAGGCGAACGTGCCCTCACGGCTCGCGTTCGCCACCTCCTCGCTCGCGGACAGCCGGGTGATCCTCGACCAGCCGGGAGCGGAGAAGCTCATCGGCAAGGGCGACGGACTGTTCCTGCCGATGGGGGCCAACAAGCCGACCCGTATGCAGGGCGCCTTCGTCACCGAGGAGGAGGTCGCGGCCGTTGTCCAGCACTGCAAGGACCAGATGGCCCCGGTCTTCCGGGACGACGTGGTGGTCGGCACGAAGCAGAAGAAGGAGATCGACGAGGACATCGGCGACGACCTCGACCTGCTGTGCCAGGCCGCTGAACTGGTCGTCTCCACGCAGTTCGGCTCCACGTCGATGCTCCAGCGCAAGCTGCGCGTGGGCTTCGCGAAGGCCGGGCGGCTGATGGACCTCATGGAGTCGCGCAACATCGTCGGCCCCAGCGAGGGGTCCAAGGCACGTGACGTTCTCGTGAAACCGGACGAATTGGATGGAGTGCTCGCCGTGATCCGGGGAGAGACTCACTCGTGAGGGTTCCGGGAGCAACCGTTTCCCTTGGTCGTACGTCAAGTTGGAGGGAGGAACAGAACGGTGTTCCGCCCTTGGGAACTGCGTCCATTCCGATGGCGTACAAAGTCCCGCCGCCCGGTTGCCCCACCCTTTCGTACCACCCCTAGACTGAACCTCCAGCAGGTGGCTACACGCTCGAAAGGCGCCCCCGTGTCCATCGGCAACTCCCCCGAAGACAACAGGCCTTCCGTCGAAGACGCCCGGCCGTCGATCGGTCACGCCCTGCAGCAGGCGCGTATCAGCGCCGGTCTGACCGTCGACGAGGTCAGCTCCTCCACCCGGGTCCGCATCCCCATCGTGCACGGGATCGAGGAGGACGACTTCACCCGCTGTGGCGGCGACGTGTACGCGCGCGGCCACATCCGCACGCTCGCGCGCGCCGTCGGGCTCGATCCGGTGCCGCTGGTCGAGCAGTACGACGCCGAGCACGGCGGACGTCCTGCGCCGACGCCGGCCGCACCGCTGTTCGAAGCCGAACGCATCCGTCCCGAGCGACGACGGCCCAACTGGACCGCGGCCATGGTCGCCGCCATCGTCGTCGTGGTCGGTTTCGCCGGCTTCACGCTCGTCAGGGACGGCGACACCCAGGGCACCCGGGTCGCCGAGGGCCCGGCGCCCGAGGCCGAGCCCAGCCCGACGAAGGCCGACGTGACCAAGCCGGCCGACCCCAAGCCCGACCCCTCGGACAGCGCCATCGCGGCGGTGCCCAAGGACAAGGTCACGGTGAAGCTGTCCGCCACCCACGACAAGAGCTGGATCTCCGCCAAATCGCACAACGGCAAGCTGCTCTTCGACGGCACCCTGCTCAAGGGCGAGTCCAAGACCTTCCAGGACGACGAGCGCGTCGATCTGATCCTCGGCAACGCGGGCGCGATCGAGCTGTTCGTCAACGGCAAGAAGGTCGAGGACGACTTCGAGATGGGCGGCGTCGAGCGGCTGTCCTACACCAAGGGCGACCCCGCGGCGGGCTGACCGGCCAGGGCGTCGCCCCGCCCACGGGCGGGCGGCGGGAGGCCGACGGTCCGGGGAACCCTCGGGGCAGGGGCGCGGGCCGGGACAAAGTAGTCTTGAGCCCATGCCCGAACGCCGTACCGTCGCCCTCGTCACTCTTGGCTGCGCCCGTAACGAGGTGGACTCGGAGGAGCTCGCAGGCCGCTTGGCAGCGGACGGCTGGGAGCTCGTCGAGGAAGCCTCCGACGCGGATGTCGCCGTCGTCAACACCTGCGGATTCGTCGAGGCCGCCAAGAAGGACTCCGTCGACGCCCTGCTGGAGGCCAACGATCTCAAGGATCACGGCCGTACCCAGGCCGTCGTCGCGGTCGGCTGCATGGCCGAGCGGTACGGCAAGGAGCTCGCCGAGGCGCTGCCCGAGGCCGACGGTGTGCTGGGCTTCGACGACTACGCCGACATCTCCAGCCGCCTCCAGACCATCCTGAGCGGCGGCAGCGTGGAGGCCCACACCCCGCGCGACCGGCGCAAGCTGCTGCCGCTGAGCCCCGTCGAGCGCCAGCAGGCCACCGAGGTGGCCCTCCCCGGCCACGGAGACGTCGCCCCCGCGCCCGAGGACCTTCCCGAGGGCGTCGCCCCGGTGTCCGGCCCGCGCGCGCCGCTGCGCCGCCGCCTCGGCACCAGCCCTGTCGCCTCCGTGAAGCTGGCCTCCGGCTGCGACCGCCGGTGCACCTTCTGCGCCATCCCGTCCTTCCGCGGCTCCTTCATCTCGCGCCGCCCGAGCGACGTGCTCGGCGAGACGCGCTGGCTGGCCGAGCAGGGCGTCAAGGAGGTCATGCTGGTCTCCGAGAACAACACCTCGTACGGCAAGGACCTCGGCGACATCCGCCTGCTCGAGACCCTCCTGCCCGAGCTGGCCGGTGTCGACGGCATCGAGCGCGTCCGCGTGAGCTACCTCCAGCCCGCCGAGATGCGCCCCGGCCTGATCGACGTGCTCACCTCCACGCCCAAGGTCGCCCCCTACTTCGACCTGTCCTTCCAGCACTCCGCCCCCGGCGTGCTGCGCGCCATGCGCCGGTTCGGTGACACGGAGCGCTTCTGGGAGCTGCTGGAGACCATCCGGTCCAAGGCCCCCCAGGCAGGTGTACGGTCCAACTTCATCGTCGGCTTCCCCGGCGAGAGCGAGGCCGACTTCGCCGAGCTGGAACGCTTCCTGGGCGCTGCCCGCCTCGACGCCATCGGCGTCTTCGGCTACAGCGACGAGGAGGGCACCGAGGCCGTCTCCTACGACAACAAGCTCGACGCGGACGTCATCGCCGAGCGCCTGGAGCACCTGTCGAGACTTGCTGAGGAGCTCACGGCGCAGCGCGCCGAGGAGCGCATGAATGAGACCCTCGAAGTACTCGTCGAAAGCGTGGACGACGAGGACGGCGCCGTGGGCCGCGCCGCTCACCAGGCGCCGGAGACGGACGGCCAGGTGCTGTTCACGTCCCCCGAGGGCCTCGTCCCCGGCCGGATGGTCGAGGCGAAGGTCGTGGGTACGGAGGGCGTCGACCTGGTCGCGCAGTGTCTCGGCGAGGAGGCGGGCAGATGACCGGAGTGCCGGCATCCGCGGCGGGCGGCTCCGGGAGGCCGGCGCCCGGCGGCAAGCTGGGCGCTGCGGCCGTCAACCAGGCCAGCCTGTGGAACATCGCCAACATCCTGACCATGGTGCGCCTGGTGCTGGTGCCGGGCTTCGTGGTCCTGATGCTCCAAGACGGCGGCTACGACCCGGCCTGGCGCGCCTGGGCCTGGGCGGCGTTCGCCGTCGCCATGATCACGGACATCTTCGACGGCCACCTGGCCCGCACGTACAACCTGGTCACCGACTTCGGGAAGATCGCCGATCCGATCGCCGACAAGGCGATCATGGCGGCCGGGCTGATCTGCCTGTCCGCTCTAGGGGACCTGCCGTGGTGGGTGACCGGCGTCATCCTCTTCCGTGAGCTCGGGATCACGCTCATGCGCTTCTGGGTGATCCGGCACGGGGTCATTCCGGCCAGTCGCGGCGGCAAGATGAAGACGCTCGCGCAGGGCACGGCGGTCGGGATGTACGTGCTGGCGCTCACCGGCCCGCTGGCGACCCTGCGCTTCTGGGTGATGGCGCTCGCGGTGGTCCTGACGGTCCTCACCGGCCTCGACTACGTGCGACAGGCGATCGTCCTGAGGCGCAGGGGGCTCGCCGAAGAACGGGCGGCGAGGACCGAGACCGAGGGCGCGGAACGGTGAACACGGCGGCTCGTGTGCTGGCTCTGCTTGCGGAGCGTGGCGAGACGCTGGCCGTCGCCGAGTCCCTCACGGGCGGTCTGGTGGCCGCACAGCTGACGGAGGTCCCAGGGGCCTCGCGGTCCTTCCGGGGGTCCGTGACGGCCTACGCCACCACCCTGAAGAGGGATCTTCTGGGCGTGGACGGGGCCCTTCTGGCTGAGCGCGGCGCCGTCGACGCGGAGGTGGCGGCGCAGATGGCGGCCGGTGTGCGGGGCCGTCTGGACGCCGTCTGGGGCATCGCGACCACCGGTGTCGCCGGCCCCGAACCCCAGGACGGACAGCCGGTCGGCACGGTCTATGTTGCCGTTTCGGGACCTTCCGGAGCCGGGAAAGTGGCAGCTTTGCGGTTGAACGGCGACCGGGAGGAAATCCGTAGAGAGAGTGTACGCAGAGTGCTCGACCTGCTCTCTGACGAACTCCACGGGAATGCGCGGACACAGGATACGGAACAGAACGGGGGGACTTGATGTTTGCAGCCCTGAGTGAACACGACATCGCTCCCCGCACGGCCGCGGCGCGAGGCGGTACGGTGGGGCGAGAAGGATGCGGCTACGCGGTCCGAGGAGGGAGCCACCGATGATTCTGCTCCGTCGCCTGCTGGGTGACGTGCTGCGTCGGCAGCGCCAGCGCCAGGGCCGTACTCTGCGCGAAGTCTCCTCGTCCGCCCGAGTCTCGCTCGGCTATCTCTCCGAGGTGGAGCGGGGGCAGAAGGAGGCGTCCTCCGAGCTGCTCTCCGCCATCTGCGACGCGCTTGACGTACGGATGTCCGAGCTCATGCGCGAGGTGAGCGACGAGCTGTCTCTGGCCGAACTGGCCGAGTCGGCAGCCGCCACCGAGCCGGTGCCCGCACCGGTACGCCCGATGCTCAACTCCGTCTCCGTGACGTCGGTGGCAGGTGTGCCGACGGAGCGGGTGACGATCAAGGCGCCCACGGAAGCGGTCGACGTCGTCGCCGCCTGATCCGTAAGGCACTGCACGGCTTTGTTTGGGGCAGGCCCCGAGTGGTACGCGAGTACCGGTCGGGGTCTTCTTCTTGCCCCCGAATGACCCTTTCAGGTAGTTGTGCGATTGTGGAGCGTAGTCGCGTACCCCTAGGGAGGACACGCATGTCTGTCGTGAAGAGCCCTCTGTCCGAGGCGGACCTCAAGACGGTCGGCGACGCCCTGCGAGGCGCGCTGGTCGATCTGGTCGATCTGGCCCTGGTGGCCAAGCAGGTGCACTGGAACGTGGTCGGTCCCCGCTTCAGGTCTGTTCACCTGCAGCTCGACGAAGTCGTCGCCACGGCGCGTCAACACTCCGACACGGTGGCCGAGCGCTCGTCGGCGATCGGTGTGACGCCGGACGCGCGCGCCAAGACGGTGGCGGCGCAAAGCGCGATCGGATCCGTGCCGGACGGCTGGATCAAGGACGTGGACGCGGTGCAGACCCTGGTCGACGCGCTGGCCGCGGTCATCGGCCGGATGCGGGAACGCATCGAAGCGACGGAGAAGCCGGACCCGGTGACGCAGGACATCCTGATCGGGCTGACAGCCGACCTCGAAAAGCACGCCTGGATGTTCCAGGCGGAGGCCGTGTAACGGGCGGCGGGGCTCGGAGAGTTCGCCATGCCGCGCCTGCGGTGCTCGCGGATGAGGGCATTCGGTGAGCTGCTTTGGCGGCTCTCGAAGAGAAGCCGGGCGGACACGGTCGTTCGAGCGCCGGGGGCCGGCACCCGTGCGCCCTCCCGGCGATCGTGCGCGTCCCGCTAGCGTGGCCCGGAGGAGGCGGCATGGCGATACGCACAGCGGTCCTCGTGCCCGTCGCGTTGCTCGGGCTCGCAGCGGGCGCGGTCTGGTGGTGGGCTGTCCTTCGGCTGGCACTGGTGCCGGAGCACGCGGGCGTCCTCGAGGGGGCGGTGGCGGCAGGCGGTTGGGGGCTGAGCCTGCTGCCCGTGCATGTGTCCGCGACCCGCGGTGTCACCAGGGCATCGCGACGCCGCCGTTCGGCCGGAATATCTGACCCGTCGTGAACGACGAGGCGTCGGACGCGAGATGAAGCACCGCGTGTGCGATGTCCTCCGGTTCGCCGACGCGGCGCAGCGGCGACCTCCGGATCATCGCCGTCTCCACTCTGGCCTGGTTCTCTGCATCATGACGGTCCGTCATGGGCGTGCGTACCCAGCCGGGGGCCACCGCGTTGACGCGCACGGCGTGCGGCCCGAGCTCCGTTGCGAGCGTTCTGGTGAGCTGGACGACCGCCGCCTTGGCCACGCTGTAGCAGAGAAGCCCTGCCTGGGACGCATCGACGGCGCTGGACGCCATGGTGATGATCGAGCCGCGGCCGCGGCCTTCGCCGGTGTCGCCCGGCCGCGGGCCATCGGCCGGAGGGCCGGCCGAGGAGATCATGACGCGGGCCGCCTCCTGGCAGGTGTGGAGCACGCCCTTGAAGTTGACCGCCAGGACCCGGTCGAGGTCCTCGTCCCGGGTGTCGAGCACGGTGCTGGTGTGCATGATCCCCGCGATCGCGGCCACGATGTCGAGTCCGCCCGTGCTGTCGACCGCGGACCTGACCTGCGAACGGTCGGTGACATCGAGGGTGTGGGTGACGGCGGTGCCGCCGCTGCCGTGGATCAGGGACTCGGTCTCGGCGAGGCCCTTCTCGTCGATGTCGGCGCAGTGCACGACGGCCCCCGCCTCGGCGAGCAGGACGGCCGAGGCGCGGCCGATGCCGCCTGCGGCTCCGGTGACGAACGCGGTGCGGCCGCTGAGGTCGTACGCCGACAGGCCCATCAGCCGACCGTACGGCCTCATCTGACGGACCGTCAACTAGTCGGTCCCGCCTGACAGCGTGGACACCAGTACGTGGGGCGCTCGCGGCTGCCGTCTCCCTGGTCGGCCTTGCGCACCGGGGCACCGCAGCGCGGACACGGTCGCCCCTCACGGCCGTAGACGTACAGCTGCTGCCCGGGGCCGCGGCGGCCCGTCGTGACGCGTTCGGGACGGGACTTGTTGGCATCGAGGAGCCGCTGGGCGGTGGCCACGAGGCGGGCGAGCGTGTCGGCGGGCAGCTCGCCGACGGGAAGCCAGGGCGTCACGCGGGCGAGGAAGGCAAGTTCGGACTTGTAGACGTTGCCGATCCCGGCGAGATTGCGCTGGTCGAGCAGGGCCTCGCCGAGGGGGCGGCCGGGGTCGGCGAGGAGGTTGGCCACGGCTGTGTCCGGGTCCCAGTCGGGGCCGAGGAGATCGGGGCCGAGATGTCCCACGGCCTGGTCCTCGTCGGCGGTGCGGAGCAGCTCCAGGACGGGCAGGCGGTAACCGACCGCCGTGTACGCCTCGTTGCCGAGGACGGCACGGATCTGGTGCGCGGGGCCGCCGCGCCAGCGCTCACCGGTGCCGTAGACCTTCCAGGAGCCGTCCATCCGCAGATGCGAGTGCAGGGTGAGGCCGCCTTCGATGCGGGTGAGGAGGTGCTTGCCGCGCGGGGTGACGTCGAGGACGGTCCGGCCGGTGAGATCCGCCGTCGCGAACCGGGGCACCCGCAGATCGAAGCGGGTCAGCACGCGGTCGGCCAGTGCGCTGTGCAGGCGGTGGGCGGCCCACCAGACGGTGTCTCCTTCGGGCATGGCATCCATGATGCGCGACGGCGGGGGAGTGGGCTGGTGTCGTTGCCGTCGGGGCGGTGGGGGGCGGGCGCGGGTCCGCACGGCGGGGCGGCCGGTGGTCGGGGGTGGGGGTCTGCGGGGCGGCGGGAGGGCACGAGACGTGCGCCAGGTGGCGCCGGCGTGGGGGTCAGGGGCGCAGGCGCAGCCCCCTCGGGGTGGCATGGAACCCGGCGCTCTCCAGGACCCGGCCCAGTGGCGAGGTGAGGGCCGGAGTGCCGTTGGCCCGCTCCACGGTCACCGTGCCCAGCGCGCCCTCGCGGGCCGCCGTGGCCAGGGCGGTGGCCGCCGCGTGCAGAGCCGGAGCCTCCGGGTCCGTCACCCACGAGAGCAGGGTCTTGCCGCCGCGCTCCATGTAGAGCGTCAGCTCGCCGTCCACCAGGACGACGAGGGAGCCGGCCTTGCGGCCCGGCTTGTGCCCGGCGCCCTCCGGCGGCTCGGGCCAGGGCAGTGCCGCCCCGTACGCGTTCGCCGGGTCGGCGGCGGCCAGGACGACCGCGCGGGGTGCCGTCTGGCCCTCTTCCCGGTCCCGGGCGGTCGAGACGGCGCGCAGCCGGTCGACCGCGCCGTCCATCGCGAACTGGGCGGCTCCCAGGCCCTCGACGACATAGCCCCTGCGGGCCTGCCCGCTGTCCTCGAAGGCCGACAGGATGCGGTACGTCGCGGAGAACCCGCCCTCCACGCCCTCGGCGGCGACCGCGCCGCGGGTGACGACGCCGTGGCGGTCGAGCAGGGTGCGGGCGAGAGCGTGCGCCCGGTGGGTCGGCTCCGGCTCGGCGGCCGGCAGCAGGGACCAGCGGCCGCTCACGGTCGGCGGGCCGGAACGGGAGGTGGGACGGGCCGACGCCGTCAGGGTGCCGTAGCGGCCGCGGGGCACGGTGCGCTTGGCGCGGTGGGCCGTCGAACCCGCTGTGCGGCCCGAGCCCAGCAGGGCGCGCAGGGGAGCCAGGGTGTCGTTGGTGAGCCGGCCGGACCAGGCCAGATCCCAGATCGCGTCCGCCAGTTGGGGATCGGTGGCGTCGGGGTGGGTGGTGGCACGGACCTGGTCGGCGATCTGGCGGAAGAACAGTCCGTAGCCGCCGGACAGGGCGTCGAGCACCGACTCGTGCAGGGCCGTCAGCTCGAGCGGGTGCGGCGGCGGGAGCAGGAGCGGGGCGACGTCGGCGAGGTAGAGGGAGACCCAGCCGTCCTTACCGGGCAGGGCCCCGGCACCCGCCCACACCACCTCGCCCGTCGTGGTCAGTTCGTCGAGGAGCGTGGTGCTGTAGTGGGAGACACGGGATGGGAGGACGAGCTTCTCCAGCGCGGACGCGGGGACGGCGGCGCCCTGCAGCTGCTCGACGGCGCGGGCCAGCCCGTCGATGCCGCGCAGCCGGTTGCTCCCCATGTGCTGCCACTGGGGGAGGAACGCGCCGAGCGCGGCGGGCGGGACCGGCTCCAGCTCGTGCCGGAGCGCGGCCAGGGAGCGGCGGCGCAGGCGGCGCAGCACGGCCGCGTCGCACCACTCCTGACCGATGCCCGAGGGATGGAACTCGCCCTGGACGACGCGGCCCGACGCGGCGAGCCGCGCAAGGCCGCCCTCCGTGACGGCCGGACCGAGCCCGAAGCGGGCAGCGGCCTGGGCCGAGGTGAACGGACCGTGCGTCCGTGCGAAACGGGCGAGGAGGTCGCCGAGGGGATCTTTGACCGGCTCGGTGAAGGCCTCGGGAACACCCACGGGCAGCGCGGTGCCCAGGGCATCGCGCAGCCGGCCCGCGTCCTCGACCGCGGCCCAGTGGTCCGCGCCCGCGATGCGGACGCGGATGGCGCGGCGTGCGCCGGCCAGCTCCTGCGGCCAGTCCGGGTCGCCACCGCGCTCCACGAGCTCCGCGTCGGTGAGGGGGCCGAGAACACGCAGGAGATCGGCCACGCCCTCGGCGTCCTTGACCCGCCGGTCGTCCGTCAGCCACTGAAGCTCCCGCTCCAGCTCGGTCAGGACGTCCGCGTCGAGCAGCTCCCGGAGCTCGGCCTGTCCCAGCAACTCGGCCAGGAGCCGGGAGTCCAGCGACAGGGCCGCGGCGCGCCGCTCGGCGAGCGGCGAGTCTCCCTCGTAGAGGAACTGGGCCACGTAGCCGAAGAGCAGCGAGCGGGCGAACGGTGACGGCTCGGGGGTGGTGACCTCCACCAGGCGGACCCGGCGGGACTCGATGTCGCCCATGAGCTCGGTGAGCCCGGGGACGTCGAACACGTCCTGGAGACATTCGCGGACCGCTTCGAGGACGATCGGGAACGAGCCGAACTCGCTCGCCACCTGGAGCAGTTGAGCCGCGCGCTGGCGCTGCTGCCACAACGGGGTGCGCTTGCCCGGATTGCGCCGCGGCAGCAGCAGCGCGCGGGCCGCGCATTCTCGGAACCGCGAGGCGAACAGGGCCGAGCCGCCGACCTGGTCGGTCACGATCTGACTGATCTCGCCCTTGTCGAAGACCGTGTCCGCGGCTCCCACCGGTGCCTGCTCGCTGTCGTACGCCGTGTCCACGTGGACGGGGTCCTGGTCGAGGAGGTCCAGGCCCATCAGGTCGGCGTCGGGCAGACGCAGCACGATGCCGTCGTCCGCGTGCATGACCTGTGCGTCCATGCCGTAGCGCTCGGCGAGGCGGGCCCCCAGGGCCAGGGCCCAGGGTGCGTGGACCTGTGCGCCGAACGGCGAGTGGATCACCACGCGCCAGTCGCCCAGCTCGTCCCGGAAGCGCTCCACGAGGATCGTGCGGTCGTCGGGGACATGGCCGCAGGCCCGGCGCTGCTCGTCGAGATACGCCAGCACATTGTCCGCCGCCCAGGCGTCCAGACCCGCCGCCACCAGGCGCAGGCGGGCGTCCTCGGGCGCCAGCCCGCCGACCTCGCGCAGGAACGCGCCGACCGCGCGGCCCAGCTCCAGGGGACGGCCCAGCTGGTCGCCCTTCCAGAAGGGGAGGCGGCCGGGGACGCCGGGGGCGGGCGAGACCAGCACCCGGTCCCGGGTGATGTCCTCGATCCGCCACGACGTGGTGCCCAGGGTGAAGACGTCGCCCACCCGGGACTCGTACACCATCTCCTCGTCGAGCTCTCCCACCCTGCCGCCGCCCTTCTTCGGGTCGGCACCGGCGAGGAAGACCCCGAAGAGCCCACGGTCGGGGATCGTGCCGCCGGAGGTGACGGCGAGCCGCTGTGCTCCGGGCCGGCCGGTCACCGTGCCCGCGACGCGGTCCCACACCACGCGCGGGCGCAGCTCGGCGAACGCGTCCGACGGATAGCGTCCGGCGAGCATGTCCAGGACCGCGGTGAAGGCCGACTCGGGCAGCGAGGCGAACGGCGCGGCACGGCGGACCAGTGCCAGCAGGTCGTCGAACTGCCATGTGTCCATGGCGACCACGGCCACGAGCTGCTGGGCCAGCACGTCCAGCGGATTGGCCGGAACGCGCAGCGATTCGATGGATCCTGTGCGCATCCGCTCCGTGACCACAGCGGCCTGCACCAGGTCGCCGCGGTACTTGGGGAAGACGACACCCGTGGACACGGCTCCCACCTGGTGTCCCGCGCGGCCGACGCGCTGGAGGCCCGAGGCGACCGAGGGCGGTGACTCCACCTGGACGACGAGGTCGACCGCGCCCATGTCGATGCCCAGCTCCAGGCTGGACGTGGCGACGACGGCGGGCAGCCGACCCGCCTTCAGGTCCTCCTCGACCAGAGCGCGCTGCTCCTTGGAGACCGAGCCGTGGTGGGCGCGGGCCAGCAGCGGCGGCGCGCCCTGGGCTGCCCCGGACTGCGCCATGATCTCCGCCGGGGGCCCGTCCTCCGGCAGAGGGGCGCCCGTCGCACGCTCGTAGGCGATCTCGTTGAGCCGGTTGCACAGACGCTCCGCGAGGCGGCGGGAGTTGGCGAAGACGATCGTGGAGCGGTGGGCCTGGACGAGGTCGGCGATCCGCTCCTCGACGTGCGGCCAGATCGAGGGCCTCTCGCCGGGCCCCTCGGACGTGTCGGCCGCAGGCGAACCCCCGAGCTCGCCGAGGTCCTCGACAGGGACCACGACGGAGAGGTCGAACTCCTTGCCGGAACGCGGCTGGACGATCTCGACCCTGCGCTGCGGCGACAGGTAACGGGCGACCTCGTCGACCGGGCGCACCGTCGCGGACAGCCCGATCCTGCGCGCGGGGCGCGGCAGCAGATCGTCGAGACGCTCCAGCGACACGGCGAGGTGCGCGCCGCGCTTGGTGCCCGCCACGGCGTGGACCTCGTCCAGGATGACCGTCTCCACGCCGGACAACGCCTCCCGCGCGGAGGACGTGAGCATCAGGAACAGCGACTCGGGCGTGGTGATCAGGATGTCCGGCGGCCGTGAGACCAGCGACCGGCGCTCGGCGGCCGGGGTGTCACCGGAGCGGATGCCGACCCGCACCTCGGGCTCCGGCAGGCCCAGCCGCGCCGCCTCGTGCCGGATTCCCGTGAGCGGGCTGCGCAGATTGCGCTCGACGTCGACCGCGAGCGCCTTGAGCGGGGACACGTACAGCACGCGGCAGCGCTTCTTCGTCTCCGCGGGCGGTGGTGTGGAGGTGAGCCGGTCGAGCGCGGCGAGGAACGCGGCGAGCGTCTTGCCCGAGCCGGTCGGCGCCACGACCAGGACGTCCGAGCCCTCCCCGATGGCCCGCCAGGCCCCCTCCTGCGCGGCGGTGGGCGCGCTGAACGCCCCCGTGAACCAGCCTCGGGTCGCGGGGGAGAAGGAGTCGAGCGCAGTCCTGGCCATGCCCCCCATCGTGCACCCGACCACTGACAACCGTGTCCAGGACGTGGACCGGCAGGTGGCGGCCCGGGCCCGCGACGCAGAATTGCCGTATGGAAACCGACGCGGCACCGGACCGGGAGGACGAGTGGGCGCGGCACTGGCAGTACCCCGGCGTACCCGGTCTCGACCTGCTGCGGGCCCGCTACGTGCGTCACTCCTTCACCCGGCACACGCACGAGGGCTTTGTCCTCGGCGCCGTTCGCCGGGGCATCGAGGACGTGCTCATGCCGGACGGCACGATCAGGGCCAGGCCCGGCACCGTGGTGATGATCAACCCCGAGGTGCCGCACTCGGCGAAGGCGGGGGTCCCCGAGGGGTGGGTGTACTCGACCCTGTACCCGTCGTCCGAGCTGGTCGCGACGATCGCCGAGGAGGTGACCAGCCTGCGCGGCACGGCCGGGTTCGCCGAGACGATCGTCGAGGACCCGGACACGGCCCGGCTGGTGCACGAGGTGCACCGCGCCGCCGAAGCCGGCAACGCACTCGCCGCCGACAGCGTGCTGCGCATCGCGGTGGCGCGGCTGCTGCGACGCCACGGCCGCACGCTGCCCGCCCGCGCGCCGCTCGCCGCCGGGGCCCGCACGGCGGAGCTCGCCAAGCAGCTCCTGGAGGAGCGGATGGCCGACCCGCCGTCCCTGGAGGAGCTCGCGCAGCAACTCGGCACCAGTCCCTTCGCGCTCCTGCGCGCCTTCAAGTCCGCGTTCGGGCTGCCGCCGCACACCTGGCTGACGGACGCGCGCGTGCGCCGGGCCCGGCACCTGCTGGACGCCGGGACGGCTCCGGCGGAGGCGGCCGTCGCGGTCGGCTTCACCGACCAGCCGCACCTCAACCGTCACTTCACCCGGATCGTGGGCGTGCCTCCGGGGGCCTACCGGCGCGAACGCGCAAGAACGTACAAGACGCCCCACCGGAAGCCCGCCTAACGTCCCTGACGTGGCAGAACAGACAGCTCACCCAGAGATATCCACGACCGCGGCACCGGTGTCCGGGCCGCAGGGAGTCACCAAACCGGACTCGGCCGTCGTCCGGGACGCGCTCGGCGTCGGGATCGCCGTCGGCCTGTCCGGATTCGCCTTCGGCGTGACGTCGGCGGGCTCCGGACTCACCCTTCTCCAGACCTGCGCGCTCAGCCTGCTGGTGTTCACCGGCGCCTCTCAGTTCGCGCTCGTCGGGGCCATTGCCGCGGGCGGCAACCCCTTCGCCGCCGCCGCGGGCGCCTTCTTCCTCGGCGTGCGCAACGCCTTCTACGGGCTGAGGCTGTCCCAGCTGCTCGCCCTGCCCCGCTTCGTACGGCCGCTGGCGGCCCACTGGGTCATCGACGAAACAACCGCGGTCGCCCTCGCACAGCCCACACGGCGCAGTGTGCGCATCGGCTTCACGGTCACCGGACTCACCCTCTACGTGCTGTGGAACCTGACCACGCTCCTCGGGGCGCTGGGCGCCGAGGCCATCGGCGACACCGACGCGTGGGGACTGGACGCGGCCGGGCCCGCCGTCTTCCTCGCGCTGCTCGCTCCCATGCTGCGCACGGCCACGGAGCGCGCGGTCGCCGGACTCGCGGTCGTCCTCGGACTCGGGCTCCTGCCCGTCCTGCCCGCGGGGGTACCGGTGCTGGTGGCGGCGCTGGCGGCGCCCGCCGTGCTGTGGCTCAAGGGCCGTGCGAGCGGCCGGGCAGCCCGGGCCGCGGACCGGAGCGACCGCGGAGACGACGAGGGAGAGACCAACGGGGCCGCGCGTACGACGGCCCGCGGGAAGGGAGAGGACCGTTGAGCGTCTGGATCGCGATCGCGGCGACCGCCGTCGGCTGCTACCTCGTCAAACTCGTCGGCCTGCTGGTGCCCGCCGACACCCTGGAACGCCCCCTCGTGCAGCGCATGGCCGCACTGCTGCCCGTCGCCCTGCTGGCCGCGCTCACCGCACAGCAGACCTTCAGCGTCGGCGACGCCCTCGTGCTCGACGCACGGGCGGCCGGGCTGGGCGCCGCGGCGGTCGCCCTCGTCCTGCGCGCGCCCTTCCTGGTCGTCGTCGGAGCGGCTGTCGCGGTCGCTGCGGGCGTCCGGGCGCTCGGGGGCTGAGCGGCCACGCGCGCGTGGCCCTCGTCGTCATCCGCGCGTACGCGCATCGGCGGGCGGATCACGCCGGGCCCCGGCCGCTCGGGCGAGACAGGGCCCGGTGGATCAGCCGATGGCGCGGCCGTACGCCTGGAGCGTCCGCAACGCCTCGATGGTCGCCGACGGCCGGGCCTCCAGCGCTGTCCCCGGTGCCCACGCGCGGTAAGTGATCGGCCACCCGCCGTCCTGCTCCTGCTGCGCCGCCAGGTGCTCCAGGGAACGTTCCATCTCCTCGTCCGTGAACCAGCGGCGGGCGAGCGAGGCCGGCGTGGGCGCGTAGTGGTACGGGAAGTGGTGCTCGCCGGGCGCGTAGCCCGGCGCCACGGGCTGGTCGTCGAGCCGGCGCGGGTCGAGGGCGACCAGCCGCTGTTCGCGGACCATCCGGCCGAGCCGGTTGGCGGCGGCCTCGGCGCGCGAGCGGTCCGGGGCGCTGTCCAGGAAGGCGACCGCCGCCTCGACCTCGTACGGATGGGACTTGTCCAGGGCGTCGACGGCCGCCCAGCAGAAGTCCGTAGCCCGGAACAGCCAGGCGTGCCACACCTGATTGCGGTGCAGCAGGCCGACGACCGGGCCGGTCGCCAGCAGCTCGCTCGGCGGGTTGTCGACGATCGGGAGGAACGGCGCGGCCGGATAGCCACGCTGGGACGGGTGGATGGCGGGCAGCGCGCCGTCCGGCGTCGACACCTGGGTGAAGTAGCGGCAGATCCGCTCCACGCGCAGACCGCCGCAGCGGCCGATGGAGTCCAGCACCCGAAGGGCGTGCGCCGTGTGCAGGGGCTGGCTGACAGGGCCGCGCAGATCGGGCTCGAGCGCGCAGCCGTAGCCGCCGTCCTCGTTGAGGTACGCGGCGAGAGCCGTCTCGACGGCGTCCGAGCCGCCGCCGAGGAAGTGGTACGCGAACCGCCGCTGTTCGAGGACGCGGGCGGTCAGCCAGATGAAGTGCTCGGCGCGGGCGAGAGGAGACGCAGGAGGCGTCTCATGGGTTGCTCCGGTTCCAGCCATGTTCCGACGGTAGGGCGGAAAGGGTTTCTGGCAAGCCCGACGGGCGGGGCTGCACTCTCAGGGCGGGATACTGGGGTCATGCGGTTGACGATTTTCTGGGAGCGGATGGCCGACCACTTCGGCGCGGCCTACGCCGACTCGTTCGCACGCGATCATGTGATGTCCGAACTCGGCGGCCGCACGGTCCACGAGGCGCTGGCCGCGGGCTGGGAGGCGAAGGACGTGTGGCGTGGGGTCTGCGCCGCGATGGACATCCCCGCCGACAAGCGCTGAGACACCGGGCGGGCGCTGAGACGCCGGGCGAGTGGTGAGACGCCGGGCGAGTGGTGAGACGCCGGGCGGGCGCTGAGACACCCGACGTGCGCGGAGACCCCGGGGCAAGCGCTGAGACACCGGGCGGCCCACCCCTTGCCACCGGCGTACGGGACACTTGCCTGGTGGACCGGACCGACAGCAACGCCCAGGACGAGACCGCTGCGGAAACGACCGCGCGAGACACCACCGTCGCCCCCACCACGCCGCCCGGCACGCCCCCGCCGACCACGGCCGGCGGGAACGGCGGCACCGTCCGCATGCCGCGCTGGCTGCCGCGCGCCATGGTGCTGGCCCTCGCGCTCTACGCCTGCTTCCAGCTCGGCAGCTGGGCCTTCCACCAGCTCATCGGGCTGCTGATCAACACCCTGATCGCGTTCTTCCTGGCACTCGCCGTGGAACCGGCCGTGGGGCGCATGGCCGCGCGCGGCATGCGCCGGGGACTCGCCACGTTCCTCGTCTTCTTCGCGGTGCTGGTGGTGGGGGTCGGCTTCGTCGTTCTGCTCGGCTCGATGCTTGCCGGGCAGATCATCGAGATGGTCGAGGACTTCCCCAAGTACCTCGACTCCGTCATCCGCTGGATCAACGGCGTCTTCCACACCGAGCTGTCCCGGGTCGAGGTACAGGACAGTCTGCTGCGCTCCGACTGGCTGCGGAAGTACGTGCAGAACAGCGCCAGCGGAGTGCTCGACGTCTCGGCGACCGTGCTGGGCGGCCTGTTCAAGCTGCTGACGATCTTCCTGTTCTCGTTCTACTTCGCGGCCGACGGGCCGCGGCTGCGCCGCGCACTGTGCTCCGTCCTGCCGCCGACCAAGCAGGCCGAGGTGCTGCGCGCCTGGGAGATCGCGGTCGACAAGACCGGCGGGTACCTCTACTCGCGCGGACTGATGGCGCTGATCTCCGGCGCCGCCCACTTCGTCCTCCTGGAGATCCTGGGAGTGCCCTACGCCCCCGCGCTCGCGGTGTGGGTCGGCCTCGTCTCGCAGTTCATCCCGACCATCGGCACCTACCTCGCGGGCGCGCTGCCGATGCTGATCGCGTTCACCCAGGACCCCTGGTACGCCCTGTGGGTGCTCGGTTTCGTCGTGGTGTACCAGCAGTTCGAGAACTACATGCTGCAGCCCAAGCTGACGGCCAAGACGGTGGACATCCATCCGGCGGTCGCCTTCGGCTCGGTGGTGGCGGGGACGGCGCTGCTGGGAGCGGTCGGCGCGCTGATCGCGATCCCTGCGGTCGCTACGCTCCAGGCGTTCCTGGGGGCCTATGTGCGGCGGTACGACGTGACCGACGACCCGCGTGTGCACGGACACCACCGGCCACGCGCGAGCCGGGCGTTCGCTCAGGTCAGGGGGGCGCTGCGGCACCGCTGGGCGGCACGGGACACGGAGGCGACCGGCCCGGGACGCGTGCCGGAGGCATGACCGGCAGGGTCGTCCGAGCGACGGCCCACCCTTGCCGATGGCCCTGCCGGGCCCGGGCCGGCCGACCGGCGCGGTGCGCTTGACACCAAAATCGAACATCCATTCTCATGGGGTTCCGGCCCGGATCCCGGCGGAATCCCGCGAGTTATCCACAGGCTGGAGGGACGGCGGGGCCCGTTGTCAGTGGCAGGGGTTAGCGTCTTTGACGTGAAGCGATCGACTCAAGCAAATCGGGTGGAACCCATGGCAGGAACCGACCGCGAGAAGGCGCTCGACGCCGCGCTCGCACAGATTGAACGGCAATTCGGCAAGGGCGCCGTGATGCGTCTGGGCGAGCGGCCGAACGAGCCCATCGAGGTCATCCCCACCGGGTCGACCGCGCTCGACGTCGCCCTCGGTGTCGGCGGCCTTCCCCGCGGCCGCGTGGTGGAGGTCTACGGACCCGAGTCCTCCGGTAAGACGACCCTGACCCTCCACGCGGTGGCCAACGCCCAGAAGGCCGGCGGCACCGTGGCCTTCGTGGACGCGGAGCACGCCCTCGACCCGGAGTACGCGAAGAAGCTCGGCGTCGACATCGACAACCTCATCCTGTCCCAGCCGGACAACGGCGAGCAGGCGCTGGAGATCGTCGACATGCTCGTGCGCTCCGGCGCGCTCGACCTGATCGTCATCGACTCGGTGGCCGCGCTGGTGCCCCGGGCCGAGATCGAGGGCGAGATGGGCGACTCGCACGTCGGTCTCCAGGCGCGCCTGATGAGCCAGGCGCTCCGGAAGATCACCAGCGCGCTCAACCAGTCCAAGACCACGGCCATCTTCATCAACCAGCTCCGCGAGAAGATCGGCGTCATGTTCGGCTCGCCGGAGACCACGACCGGTGGCCGCGCGCTCAAGTTCTACGCGTCGGTGCGCATCGACATCCGCCGTATCGAGACGCTCAAGGACGGCACCGAGGCCGTCGGCAACCGCACCCGCTGCAAGGTCGTCAAGAACAAGGTCGCGCCGCCCTTCAAGCAGGCGGAGTTCGACATCCTCTACGGGCAGGGCATCAGCCGCGAGGGCGGCCTGATCGACATGGGTGTGGAGCACGGCTTCGTCCGCAAGGCGGGCGCCTGGTACACGTACGAGGGCGACCAGCTCGGCCAGGGCAAGGAAAACGCGCGCAACTTCCTGAAGGACAACCCCGACCTCGCCAACGAGATCGAGAAGAAGATCAAGGAGAAGCTGGGCGTCGGTGTCCGCCCGGAGGGGCCGGAGGCCGAGCCCGGCGCTGACGCGGCAGGCGCGGCGGCGGCCGAGGACACGGCGAAGTCGGCCCCCGCACCGGCTTCCAAGGCGAAGTCGGCCAAGACGGCGGCGGCCAAGGGCTGATCCATGGCCCGGCGTACCGAATGGCCGGGCGACAGCGCCGACTCGTCGAGGGCCGATGAGGCGCTGCCGCCCCAGGATCCGGTCGAGCGGGCGCGGGCGATCTGCCTGCGCCTGCTCACCGGGACGCCCCGCACCCGCAAGCAGCTGGCGGACGCGCTGCACAAACGGGAGATCCCCGCGGAGGTGGCCGAGGAGGTCCTCTCCCGCTTCGAGGACGTGGGGTTGATCGACGACGCCGCCTTCGCCGGCGCGTGGGTGGAGTCGCGGCACCACGGCCGTGGCCTCGCCCGCCGGGCGCTCGCCCGTGAGCTGCGGACCAAAGGAGTCGACGCCACGCTGATCGACGAGGCGGTGGGCCGGCTCGACGCGGACCAGGAGGAGGAGACCGCGCGGGAGTTGGTCGGGCGCAAACTGCGCGCCACCCGTGGCCTCGACCGCGACCGTCGCCTGCGGCGCCTCGCCGGGATGCTCGCCCGCAAGGGATATCCCGAGGGCATGGCGCTCAGAGTGGTCAAGCGCGCTCTCGAGGAGGAGGGCGAGGACACCGAGGACCTGGACGACACGACGTTCTAGCGGGGAGACGGTTCGAGCGTTCGGGCCCGGATGCCCAGCGGCACCGGGCCTCCGCCTTCATCAAGGGCCCGGTCCGGTCTGGCTTGTGTGCGTCCGCGGGGGCCCGTCCCGGTGCCGCCCGCCCCGTTCCCGTGTGTCTGGGGGCCCTGGCTGTGGTGCTTGCCAGGCCCGGTCCGTGCGCGTCCGAAGGCCCGGCCCCGGTGTCGCCCGCCCCCGTTCCCGGTGCGTCCGCGGGCTCGGCTGTGGTGCTTGCCAGGCCTGGTCCGTCCGCGTCCGCAGGGCCAGACCGTGCGGACCCGCCCGGCCCGGTCGTGCGCGTCCGAGGGGCCCAGACTCGGGCATCGCCCCGGGGCATGCCCGGGGCGGCCTCGGCACCTGCGGTGTCGGCGGCCGGTACGTGCCTCGCCTGGCTCCGTCCCGGAGTAGACCGTGCGGACCCGCAAGGGTCAATTGATGTCCGCCGTGCGGCCGGTGCGAGCCGTGGACGGCGCGCCGCCGCGGACCGTGTCCGCCGCCGAGTGCAGCTCGGCGGGCCGTACACCGGCGAACGCCGCCGCCAGATGCCCGTCCGGCCGGACGAGCAGCACCGTGTGTGCCGCCGCGCCCGGATAGCTCTCCGTCACCAGCAGCTCCGCCGGGACCGGAAGCCCGGTGACGGCCTCCGCCAGCCTCGGCATCACGCCGGCGCTCACCCAGTGCCGCCGGTCCCATACACCGGTGCCCGGCGCGACGAGGACGACCAGGAGGCGTCCCTGCCCCAGCCGGTCCCGCAGCCGTGCGGCCGTGCCGTCGGGCGCCGTCACCCGCACGTCCTCGACAGGGGCGCCCGCCTCCGTGGCGACAGCGGCCGACGGAGCCACCGGCTCGGGCGTGAGCACCGAGTGGCGGTAGACGGGGGGCGCGCCGAGCGCGCCCTGACCGAGATGGCCGTCGGTGAGCAGCGTGTCGTGGCCGCGTGCCGCTCCGGGCAGGTAGGTCCGCAGACCGCTGCCACTGCGCAGTATCGGCAGCGACTGGTCGGCGGCGCGCAGCCGTGCGGCGACGGCGGTGCGGCGCTCCTCCTGGTAGCTGTCCAGCAGGGTGTCGGACGCGCCGTGGTGCCAGGCCTGCGCCAGCTTCCAGGCCAGGTTGTCGATGTCCCGCAGCCCCTCGTCGACACCCTGCGTGCCGAGCGCACCGAGCAGATGCGCGGCGTCGCCGGCGAGGAACGCCCGGTCGACGCGCCAGCGGCGGGCCAGCCGGTGGTGGAGGGTGTGGACGCCGGTGTCGATCAGTTCGTACGGCGGGGTGCCGCCGCACCAGCCCGCCAGGGTGTCCCGCACCCGTGCCACGAGGGCCTCGGGCGTGACCAGTTCGCCGCGCGGCGGCAGCAGCCAGTCCAGGCGCCACACACCGTCCGGCAGGGAGCGCGCGACGACCTCGTCACCCCCCGACGGCCACGGCGGCCGACGGTGCAGCAACGCCTCGCCGGGCCACGGCAGTTCGGTGCGCAGGGCGGCCACCGCATGGCGTTCCACCGCCGTACGACCGGGGAAACGGATGCCGAGGAGCTTGCGGACCGTCGACCTGGCGCCGTCGCAGCCGACGAGATGGCTGCCCCGCCACCAGGTGCCCGAGGGCCCGCGGCTGTGCGCGGTGACGCCGCTTGCGTCCTGCTCCAGCGAGTCGAGGCGGCTGTCGGTGACGAGCCGTACGAGGCGCTGCTCCGCGACCGCGTCCCGCAGGCCGCGGGTGAGCGCATGCTGCGGGATGTGCAGCGGAGCGGGTGTGAGACCGTCGCCGAGTGGCAGGTGCCGCAGCTCCTGCTTGCGCCGCATCGACCGCCAGCCCGTCCAGCGGAGGCCCTCGTCACGCAGGGTGCCGCAGCCGAGCCGTTCCACCAGGGCGGCGGTGTCCGCGCGCAGGACGACGGTGCGGGCGGGCCGCGACTCGTCCTTGCCGTTGCTCTCGTCGAGCACGACGGAGGGGACGCCCTGGGACGCGAGGGCAAGGGACAGGGCCAGGCCGACCGGGCCCGCCCCGACCACGATCACCGGGTCCACGAGGTGACTCCTCGGGCGCGAAGGGTCGTGCGAAGAGGTGCGGAGGGAGCCCGGTGCGCGATCACAGAACGTATGCAACTCACTGCCGCTGCCTGCGTCAAGCGACACCGGGGTGCGGCGAGGGGCGGTGGCCGCACGGCCACCGCCCCTCAGCGGTCGAACATCCGATGAACCGTCAGACGGCGCGTCCGTCATCCGTCTTGCTGACTCCCGGCTCGCCGACGGGCTCCTCCGCGCCACCCGGCGCGGTGAGCACCGCGCCCGTGCTCTTCTTGGCCCGCCGCAGGCGGCGCTCCAGCCACGAGGCGAAGCTGGTGAGGATCAGGTTGAGGACGATGAAGAGCAGCGCGACGACGATGAAGCTCGGGATCGTGTTCGCGTAGTTGGCGGACAGTGTGCCCTGAGCACTGAGCAGCTCCGTGAAGGCCAGGAGCGCGCCGCCGAGCGCGGTGTCCTTGACGATGACGACGAGCTGGCTGACCAGGGCCGGCAGCATCGCGGTGATGGACTGCGGGAGCAGCACGTTCGTCATCGTCTGGCCCTTGCGCAGACCGATGGCCTTGGCGGCCTCCGACTGTCCCTTGGGCAGCGACAGGATGCCGGCTCGGACCACCTCGGCGAGGACCGAGGCGTTGTAGAGCACGAGGCCGGTCACCACGGCGTACAGCGGGCGGACATCGCTGCTGATGGCGTCCGTGTTCGCGTAGAGCTGGTTCGCGAACAGCATCAGGATCAGGACCGGGATGGCGCGGAAGAACTCCACGACGACTCCGGCCGGAAACCTGATCCAGCGGTGGTCGGACAGCCGGGCGATGCCGAAGACCGCGCCCAGCGGCAGGGCGATGACCATGGCGAGCGCCGCCGCCATCAGCGTGTTGCCGAGCCCGGGCAGCAGATAGGTCGTCCAGGCCTGAGCCTCGGTGAACGGCTTCCACAGGGACCATTCGAGCTGTCCGTGGTCGGACATGACGCTCATGGCCCACCAGAGGCCTGTCACCAGCGCGGCGAGGAAGACGACCGTGTAGACGACGTTGCGACGCTTGGCGCGGGGGCCGGGGGCGTCGTAGAGGACGGATGTCATCGCTTCACCGCCACGCGCTTGCCGACCCACCCGAGGATGAGGCCGGTGGGAAGGGTCAGAACCACGAAGCCGAAGGCGAAGACCGCCGTGATGAGGACCAGCTGCGCCTCGTTCTCGATCATCTCCTTCATCAGCAGAGCCGCCTCCGCCACGCCGATGGCCGCCGCGACCGTGGTGTTCTTGGTCAGGGCGATCAGCACGTTGGTCAGCGGGGCGATGACCGAGCGGAAGGCCTGCGGGAGCACGATGTACGACAGAACCTGGGTGAAGCTCAACCCGATGGCGCGTGCCGCCTCCGCCTGGCCGACCGGCACCGTGTTGATGCCCGACCGTACGGCTTCGCAGACGAAGGCCGCGGTGTAGGCCGAGAGTCCGAGGACCGCCAGCCGGAACGCCAGCGCGTCGAAGTCGTCAGCAGCCCCAAGCGTCATCCCGAAGACATCGGCGAGACCGATCGAGGAGAAGACGATGATCACGGTCAGCGGAATGTTCCGCACCACGTTCACGTAGAACGTGCCGAACGCGCGCATCAACGGCACTGGGCTCACCCGCATCGCGGCGAGTGCGGTGCCGAGCACCAGGGAGCCGATTCCGGAGAGGACGGTGAGTTTCACCGTCATCCAGAACGCCCCGAGCAAGTCGTAACCTTCAAGAAAGTCGAACACGATCTCCCGCGCTTCCGCGTGTAGGAGGGCGCGGCGCGCCGCCGTCAGCGGCGGCGCGCCTGGTCAGCCCTGCTTCACTTGACGATGTTGCCGATCTTCGGGGCGGGCTCGTTCTGGTAGTTCGCCGGGCCGAAGTTGGCCTTCACGGCCGCGTCCCAGGACTTGTCCTGGACCATCTTCTCGAGGGCGGCGTTGATCTTCTTGACCATCTCGGCGTCGCCCTTCTTGACGCCGATGCCGTAGTTCTCGTTGCTCAGCTTGAGGCCGGCGAGCTTGAACTTGCCCTTGTACTGGTCCTGCGAGGCGTAGCCGGCCAGGATCGAGTCGTCCGTGGTCAGCGCGTCGACCCGGCCGCTCTGAAGGGCGCCGAGGCACTGGGAGTACGTCGGGTACTCCTGCAGCTGGGCCTTCGGGGCGAAGTCCTTCTTCACGTTCTGGGCGGAGGTGGAGCCGACGACCGAGCAGAGCTTCTTGCCGTTGAGGTCGGCGCCCTTGGCGATGTTGTCGTCGGCGCGGATCAGCAGGTCCTGGTGGGCGAGCAGGTACGGGCCGGCGAAGTCGACCTTCTGCTTGCGCTCGTCGGTGATCGAGTACGTGGCGGCGATGAAGTCCACGTCGCCGCGGGCCAGCGCGGTCTCGCGGTCGGCGCTCTTCGTCTCCTTGAACTCGATGTCGCCCTCGGCGTAACCCAGCTCCTTGGCGACGTACTTGGCGATGTCGACGTCGAAGCCGGTGAACTTGCCGTCCGGCGTCTTCAGGCCGAGGCCGGGCTGGTCGTACTTGATGCCGACCGTGATCTTCTTGCCGCCGTCGCTGCCCGAGCCGCCGCCCTTGTCCTCGGAGCCACAGGCAGTGGCCGTGAGGGCGAGCGCGAGCACGGTGGCCGAAGCGGCGGTGACCTTACGAAGCTTCATGATGTGACTTCCCTATGTTGACGCGAAGTGGTGGATCTGCTGATCCAGGACTCAGTGGTGAAGGATCTTCGACAGGAAGTCCTTGGCCCGGTCACTGCGCGGGTTGCTGAAGAACTCCTCGGGCGTTGCCTCTTCGACGATCTTGCCGTCGGCCATGAACACGACCCGGTTCGCGGCGGATCGTGCGAAGCCCATCTCGTGGGTGACGACCACCATTGTCATCCCGTCACGCGCCAGCTGCTGCATGACCTCGAGGACCTCGTTGATCATCTCGGGGTCGAGAGCCGACGTCGGCTCGTCGAAGAGCATCACCTTCGGATCCATCGCCAGCGCCCGTGCGATCGCGACGCGCTGCTGCTGACCGCCGGAGAGCTGGGCGGGGTACTTGTCGGCCTGCGCGCCGACCCCCACCCGGTCGAGCAGCGCCCGTGCCTTCTCCTCGGCGGCCTTCTTGTCCGTCCTGCGCACCTTGATCTGGCCGAGCGTCACGTTCTCGAGCACCGTCTTGTGCGCGAAGAGGTTGAACGACTGGAACACCATGCCCACGTCGGCGCGGAGCCGAGCGAGCTCCTTGCCCTCCTGGGGCAGCGGCTTGCCGTCGATCGTGATCGAGCCGGAGTCGATGGTCTCCAGACGGTTGATGGTGCGGCACAGCGTGGACTTTCCGGACCCGGACGGTCCGATCACGACCACGACTTCGCCGCGGGTGATCGTCAGGTCGATGTCCTGGAGCACATGCAGCGCGCCGAAGTGCTTGTTCACGTCGCTCAGTACGACCAGGTCGCCCGCAGCGGGTACGGCTTCGTCGCCCTTGGTCACTGACACTCCGCTCATCGGCTTCTTGCTCCGTCCTCCTCGGTTGCAGAGGACCCTAATCACGCACTGCGACGACAGTCATTACATCTGAGGGGAAATTGAGCATAACGATCCGGCCGCAATCGGACACTCTGCGTGAACAGGGCGGGGATCAGGGTACCGGGTGGGTAACGGAAACCCCTGTGTAACAGGATGCCCCTTGACTCGGTGCGGGGACATCGGCGTTCATGCCCTGTTAGGTGCCGGGCCAATGCCCTGACACGCTCACGTCCACAAGATCCCGCGTCGCCGACCGTACGACCATGACGCATGAACGTAGGGGGCCCATGAGGCTGCTGCTCGTCGAGGACGACGACCACGTCGCCGCCGCCCTGTCCGCGGTGCTCGCGAGGCACGGGTTCCAGGTCGTCCACGCCCGCAACGGCGAGGAGGCGCTGCGGGCCGTGCTCCCCGACAGCCACCCGGACAAGCCGCCGTTCGGCGTCGTGCTCCTCGATCTCGGCCTGCCCGACCAGGACGGCTACCAGGTCTGCGGCAAGCTGCGGAAGCTCACCTCCACACCCGTGATCATGGTGACGGCGCGTTCGGACGTCCGGTCCCGCATCCACGGGCTCAATCTCGGCGCCGACGACTACGTGGTCAAGCCGTACGACACCGGTGAGCTGCTGGCCCGCATCCACGCGGTCAGCCGGCGCACCGGAGCCGGTGAGGACGCCTCGCAGGGCACGACGGACGACGCCCTGCGGCTCGGCCCGGTCGTCATCGAGCTGCCCACCCGGCGCGTCAGCGTCGACGGCTCCGACGTCCAGCTGACCCGCAAGGAGTTCGACCTGCTCGCGCTGCTCGCGCAGCGGCCCGGGGTCGTCTTCCGCCGTGAGCAGATCATCAGCGAGGTGTGGCGCACCAGCTGGGAGGGGACCGGCCGCACGCTGGAGGTGCACGTCGCGTCCCTGCGCTCCAAGCTGCGCATGCCGGCGCTGATCGAGACCGTGCGCGGCGTGGGCTACCGGCTCGTCGCGCCCGCCGGGGCGTAAGGCCGGCCGTTCCCGGTGCGTACCCGACTCCTCCCGCTCCTCATCGTGCTCATGGCCGGTGTGCTGCTCGCGCTCGGCTTCCCGCTGGCCGTGAGCGTCGCGGCCGCCCAACAGCAGCGCGTCGTCGTCGACCGGATCGACGACACCGTGCGCTTCGCGGCGCTGGCCCAGTTCGTCACCAAGGATCCGTCGGTGACGGACGAGCGCCGCTCCACCCTGCAGGAACAGCTGGACCGCTACCACGACACGTACGGCATACGGGCGGGCGTCTTCGAACGCGAGATGGACTCCATGGCGCGCGCGCCGCAGACCTGGACGCTGTCGGGGGAGGGCGAGGGCCACGAAGCGTTCAAGGAGGCGCTCACCGGCCGGCGCAGCCAGGACCCGCCGCAGATCTGGCCCTGGCAGCGGGGGGAGCGGCTGGTCGTCGCCTCACCGGTCGTCCGGGACGGGGACGTGGTCGCCGTCGTGTTCACCGACTCGCCCACCGGCCAGCTGCGTTCTCGCGTGCTGCGCGCGTGGCTGCTCATCGCGGCCGGTGAGTGCGCGGCGATGCTGGTCGCCGTGGGCGCCGCGTTCCGGCTCACGGGCTGGGTGCTGCGGCCCGTCCGCGTCCTGGACGCGGTCACGCACGACATCGCCACGGGCCGCATGAACTCGCGGGTCGCCGCCGCGGGCGGCCCGCCGGAACTCAGGCGGCTGGTCCGCTCCTTCAACGAGATGGCCGACAACGTCGAGGAAGTCCTCGAACAGCAGAGGGCGTTCGTCGCCGACGCCTCCCACCAGCTGCGCAACCCCCTGGCCGCCCTTCTGCTGCGCATCGAGCTGCTGGCCCTGGAGCTGCCGGCGGGCAACGAGGAGATCGCCTCGGTGCGCACCGAGGGGAAGCGTCTCGCCCAGGTGCTCGACGATCTCCTGGATCTTGCGCTGGCCGAGCACGCCGCCGCCGACCTCCGGCTGACCGACATCGGTGAGCTGGCGGCGGAGCGGGTCGCCGCGTGGCGGCCGCTCGCCGAGGAGAAGGGAGTCGTGCTGGGCGGGGACACGGCGCCCGTCACCGCGTGGGCGGACCCGGTCGCCCTCTCCAGCGCCCTGGACGCGGTGATCGACAACGCTCTGAAGTTCACCCCGCGCGGGGAGTCCGTCACGGTCGACGTGGCATCGAACGGCACCACGTCCACGATCGTGGTCACGGACGGCGGGCCGGGGCTCACGGACGAGGAACTGGCTCGTATCGGGGACCGCTTCTGGCGCAGCGGCCGCCACCAGAATGTGAAGGGCTCGGGCCTCGGGCTCTCCATCGCCCGTGCGCTGCTGATGGCGGGCGGCGGCTCGATCGACTATGCCCACCACGAGCCGCGCGGGCTGCGCGTGACGGTAACGGTGCCGCGCACGCCGCCGGGCGGCTGATGCCGGAAGGTGTGGGTGCGGCGCACGTAGCCGGGCGACCGAAGGTATCGGTGCCACGCACGTAGCCACGGCGGCTGATCCCGGCGGTGGTGGCCGCCCTCCCCGCACTCGACGGCTACGGCTTGGCCGACCGGTAGTAGCGCCGGGCGCCCTCGTGGAGAGGCAGCGGGGCCGTGTAGACCGCGGTGCGAAGATCCACCAGCTGGGCCGGGTGCACGGTGTTGCCGATGTGATCGCGGCTGTCGATCACCGTCCGCGTGAAGCCCTCCGTCATCGCCGCGTCCGTCCGTTCCGTGGTCACGAGGAGGTTCGCGACCGCCACGGTGGACACATGCGTCCCGCCCTGCGCCTGCATGTACGCGTCCGCCGGCATCACCGCGGAGCGGTAGTAGCTGGTCGTGTCGCCCGCGGCGTGCAGCTTGTCGACGAGTTCCGGTTCGAGCGGGACCAGCCGGATGTCGAACCGCTCGGAGAGTTCCTGAATGCTGTTCGTGGGCAGGCCGCCCGACCAGAAGAACGCGTCCAGGCTGCCGTTCTCCAGCCGCCCCGGCATGGTGTCGATCCCGGCGGGGACGGGCGTGATGTCCCGCTGCGGATCGAGGCCCGCGACGGTCATCAGCCGGTCGGCGACGAGCCGGACACCCGATCCCTGCTGTCCGACGCCCACCACCTTGCCCCGCAGGTCCCGCACCGACGTGACCGGCGACTTCTGCGGCACGATCAGATGCACGTAGTCGTCGTAGAGCCGCGCGCAGCCGCGCAGCCTGTCGGCGCCGGGCAGGCCCTCCCGCTTGTACGTGGCGACCGCGTCGGCCGTGGCGATGGTGAAGTCCGCCTCGCCGGACGCCACGCGCGCGAGGTTCTGCTGCGAGCCCTCACTGGTGACCAGGTCGACCTCCACGTCGGGCATGTCCTTGGCCAGCGCCTGCTCCAGCAGCGCGCCGTACCGCTGGTACACGCCGCTGCGCGACCCCGTGCTGAAGGTGAGCTCCCCGCTCGGCGACGTCCGCCCGATCGGCAGCAGCCACCACAGCAGCAGCCCGAAGGCGACGAGGGCGGCCGCCGACCCTGCGAGGGCACGACGGCGGCTGATGCGGAGGCCGGCCGGGAGCATGCCGCGATCCTGCCAGCTCACCGGCCCTGCTGGCCAGGCCCCTCCGCCGCACACCAGGCCTGCACGCGCGCAGCGGTTCGGCGTGGACGGGACCCACACCCGCGCGTCCGTCCCGCGCGCCGGGCCCGTAGCCCCGGGCCCTCAAAGGCAGGGGCGGGGCGGCCCGGGGACCCCGTACCCTGGTTGGCGCGATGAGTGCGAAAACTTACGAGGTGCGCACCTACGGGTGCCAGATGAACGTCCACGACTCCGAGCGGCTGTCGGGCCTGCTGGAGGACGCCGGTTACGTGCGTGCGCCCGAAGGCGCCGACGGTGACGCCGATGTCGTCGTCTTCAACACCTGCGCGGTGCGGGAGAACGCCGACAACAAGCTCTACGGCAATCTCGGCCGCCTCGCGCCGATGAAGGCCAGGCGGCCCGGGATGCAGATCGCCGTCGGCGGCTGCCTCGCGCAGAAGGACCGCGACACCATCGTCACGAAGGCGCCGTGGGTCGACGTCGTCTTCGGCACGCACAACATCGGCAAGCTCCCCGTGCTGCTGGAGCGCGCCCGCGTCCAGGAAGAGGCGCAGGTCGAGATCGCCGAGTCGCTGGAGGCGTTCCCCTCGACGCTGCCGACCCGCCGCGAGTCCGCGTACGCGGCCTGGGTCTCGATCTCGGTCGGCTGCAACAACACCTGCACCTTCTGCATCGTCCCCGCGCTGCGCGGCAAGGAGAAGGACCGCAGGCCCGGCGACATCCTGGCCGAGATCGAGGCACTCGTCGCAGAGGGCGTCTCCGAGATCACCCTGCTCGGCCAGAACGTCAACGCCTACGGCTCCGACATCGGCGACCGCGAGGCGTTCAGCAAGCTGCTGCGTGCCTGCGGGAAGATCGAGGGCCTGGAGCGGGTCCGGTTCACCTCGCCGCACCCGCGCGACTTCACGGACGACGTCATCGCGGCCATGGCGGAAACGCCGAACGTGATGCCGCAGCTCCACATGCCGCTGCAGTCCGGCTCCGACACGGTCCTCAAGGCGATGCGCCGCTCCTACCGGCAGGAGCGCTTCCTCGGGATCATCGAGAAGGTGCGCGCCGCGATCCCGCACGCCGCCATCTCCACCGACATCATCGTGGGCTTCCCCGGCGAGACCGAGGACGACTTCGAGCAGACGATGCACACCGTGCGCGAGGCCCGCTTCGCCAACGCCTTCACCTTCCAGTACTCCAAGCGCCCCGGCACACCGGCGGCGACCATGGAGGGCCAGATCCCCAAGGAGGTCGTCCAGGAGCGCTACATGCGCCTGGTCGCCCTCCAGGAGGAGATCTCCTGGGAGGAGAACAAGAAGCAGGTCGGCCGCACGCTCGAGGTCATGGTGGCCGAGGGCGAGGGCCGCAAGGACGGCGCCACGCACCGGCTCTCCGGCCGCGCCCCCGACAACCGCCTCGTGCACTTCACCAAGCCGGATGCCGAGGTACGCCCCGGTGACGTCGTCACCGTGGAGATCACGTACGCCGCTCCGCACCACCTGCTCGCGGAGGGCGCGGTGAAGGCCGTGCGCCGCACCCGCGCGGGTGACGCATGGGCGAAGCGCAACGCGGCCGAGGCCGCGAAGCCGGTCGGCGTCATGCTCGGCCTGCCGAAGATCGGCGCCCCGGAACCACTGCCGGCGGCGGCTGCGCCGGGCTGCGGCTGCGACTGACCCGCTCACCGGGCCGCGGCCGGACGTCGCGTCCGGCACGCGCGCAAAGGGACCCCGTGCAGGGCGCGTCGGGTCGGCGACCCCGTGGCACGGCCACGCACTAGGCTGCCGATCATGCTTGTCGCCGCCGCCGTGTGCCCCTGCCCGCCCCTCCTGGTGCGCGACATCGCTGCCGGGGCCGCGCCGGAACTCGACGCGGCCCGCGACGCGGCCTCCGACGCCCTCGGGGTGCTCGCCGCCGCCAGGCCCGACCTGCTCCTCGTGGTGGGACCGGCCACCGGGTCCGAGAGCGGGACGTATCCGGCCGGCACCCGCGGCTCCTTCCGGAGCTTCGGTGAGGGCCTGACCGTACGCCTGGGGGAGGGCCCCGCCCAGGAGCGGCAGCTGCCTCCGTCGCTCTGCGTGGCGGCATGGCTGCTGGAGCGTGCGCACTGGGCCGCCTCTCCGGTCGAGGGCATCGGCGTCGACGAACGGCTCGCCCGCGACCGCTGCACAGCCACCGGCCGCGAGGCGGCCGCCCGGGGCGAGCGGATCGCGATGCTGGTGATGGGCGATGGGAGCGCCAGCCGGACTCTGAAGGCCCCGGGCTACCTCGACGCCCGCGCGGAGGGCTTCGACCGCGAGGCGGCGCGGGCGCTGGGCACGGCGGACACCGAGGCCTTGGCGGCCCTGGACGCGGGACTGGCCCAGGAGCTCAAGGCCGCAGGCCGTGCCCCCTGGCAGGTGCTCGCGGGGGCCGCCGAGGGCGCTGGGCTGCAAGGACGTCTGCTCTACGAGGACGCGCCGTACGGGGTGGGCTACTTCGTCGCGACCTGGTCCTGACCCGCAGAAGCGCCGACGGCCGCGGAGCACATCGCTCCGCGGCCGTCGGTCGTTCGCGTCAGGCTGTTGGTTGTTCTGCGTCAGGGAGTCGTCGGCGGCGTGGTGCCGTGGCCCTTCTCGTCGGGGTGCGCGATGCGGCCCAGGGCCTCCTTGGCCTTGCCTCTGCCCGTCTCGATCTTGCTGCTGTACTTGCCCTTGGTCCTGTCGTCGACCGTCTTGGCGGCCCTGTCGAGGCCCTTCCCGATCCTGCCCTCGTGCTGCTGGGCGAGGTCGGTGACCTTGTCCTTGGCCGGGGCGAGCTTGGCCTTCAGGGTGTTCAGGAAGCCCATGGTTCACCTTCCCTCGTCATCCCTTGTCGGGGACTACTTACGGGCGCCCTCGCCGGCCTCGCTGTCCGCCGCCTCCTCGGCGGACTGCTGCTTGGGAATGTCCACCCCGGTGGCGGCCGTGCCCTCGCCGAGCGTGCCGTCGGCACCGGTCTCGGAGCCGGACGGGGCACCGGCCGAGGACTCGCTCGCCACGGTGGCGAGAGCGGCCTCCTGGTCCGACGCCTCGGCGGTCGCCGCAGGCTTACCGCGAAACCATGAAAAAACGCCCATATCTGCTCCATAGCGTACTCGTGAGGGCGAAGTTCCGCGCCGCCCGGAGCGCCCCTTTGCGCCGCTCGCGGGTACCGGTCCGAAACCGGCGACCGGAACCTCGCAACAGGCAACGACTCCCGCACCCCGTCGTCACTTCGCTCGTTCGGGGAGCGGTGCCCGGATTTGCGAGACTGGGGCGGTGAGAAGTACAGCTCCCGCACCGCGGGTCATCGCCGTCGTCGGTCCCACCGCGGCCGGAAAGTCCGATCTGGGGGTCTTCCTGGCCCAGCGACTGGGCGGCGAAGTCGTCAACGCCGACTCCATGCAGCTCTACCGTGGGATGGACATCGGCACCGCCAAGCTGACGACCGAGGAGCGCGGAGGCGTCCCCCACCGCCTGCTCGACATCTGGGACGTCACCGAGACCGCGAGCGTCGCCGAGTACCAGCGGCTCGCCAGGGCGGAGATCGACCGACTGCTCGCCGAGGGGCGCACCCCGGTCCTGGTGGGCGGCTCGGGGCTGTACGTACGCGGGGCGATCGACGCCCTCGAATTCCCGGGCACGGACCCCGACGTCCGCGCCCGGCTGGAGGAGGAGCTGACCGTGCGCGGCTCCGGCGCGCTCCACGCCCGTCTCGCCGCCGCGGACCCCGAGGCGGGGCGCGCCATCCTGCCGAGCAACGGCCGTCGCATCGTCAGGGCCCTGGAGGTCATCGAGATCACCGGCAGGCCCTTCACCGCCAACCTCCCCGGGCACGACTCCGTCTACGACACCGTGCAGATCGGCGTCGACGTCGAGCGGCCCGAGCTCGACGAACGCATCACCCTGCGCGTGGACCGCATGTGGGAGGCGGGACTCGTCGACGAGGTGCGCGCCCTGGAGACCGAGGGGCTTCGCGAAGGGCGCACCGCGTCCCGCGCCCTGGGCTACCAGCAGGTGCTGTCCGCGCTCGCGGGGGAGTGCACCGAGACCCAGGCGCGCGAGGAGACGGTGCGCGCCACCAAACGCTTCGCACGCCGCCAGGACTCCTGGTTCCGGCGCGACCCGAGGGTGCACTGGCTCAGCGGCGCGGCCGAGGACGGCGCGGAACTTCCGCAGCGGGCGCTGGCGTTGATCGAACGAGCGGTCACAGCCTGATCACGTGATGGCATCGGGACGCTCCGCCCGTCAGTCCGGCCACCTGGAGCGTGCCATCATCGAGCATCGATCGACAGCTGAGTCCGAGTTGGGAGGGCGCGTGGCGATGGAGGCCGGCCCTCGCGACACCGAGCGGGAGCGCCGAGATGCCGCCGAAGGCACCTCGGGGCTGAGCCCGGACGGTCCCGACGAGCAGGACGTGCTCACCGACGAGGTCGAGGTGGAGCTCCGTCCGCAGCGGCGCCTGCGCATCTGGCAGCTCGCCCCGATCGTGGCGCTCGCCGCCGTCGGCTCGCTGATGTTCGCCTTCCCCCTCGCTTTCGGCACGGGGGACGGCGGCGCGGTCGTCGCCATGCTCGGACTGCTGATCTCCTGCTGTGCGGCCGGGTGGGGCGTGATGGCGGCCCGCCGCGTCGGGCACACCTGGCCCGGCCTGCCCGTCCGGGGCTCCGGTGAGCGCCCGGACTGGCGTGTCATCGCTCTCTACGTCGGCGTCGGCACGGTCCTCGTCGCGCTCGCGGTCTGGCGCGTCGCGCGCCTGCGCTGAACCCCGCCGGCGTACGCAACCTGGCTCGCGCCCTGCCCCGCGTACGCGCCCCCGCCCCTGACCCAGCCCGCGTTCAGCCCGCCCGCCACCGGCCGACGGCCCCGTCCGGTCGCCACGTGCACCCGGGCCGGGTCCCGCCCGGACCGCTGCCCCGGCACGTGCGCCCAGCCTCGCCCTCGCCTCCGTCGGCCACGCCCCGCCCCGCGTACGCACCCCCGCCCGCGCGCCAGCGTCGCCCTCCGTCGGCCGCGCGCGCCGTGTCCGTCGGACCTGACCGCGGCCCCGCCCCCGAGCCACCAGGTGCTCCGTTGTCGGACCGCCCTCGTACGATGGGGGGCGTGACCACCTCGCAGACCGCACCCATCGCCTTCCTCAAGGGCCACGGCACCGAGAACGACTTCGTGATCGTCCCGGACCCGGACAACGGCATCGACCTGCCCGCGGCCGCCGTCGCCAGGCTGTGCGACCGCCGCGCCGGCATCGGCGGTGACGGTCTGCTGCACGTCGTCCGCTCGGCCGCCCACCCCGATGCGCGGGACATGGCGGACGAGGCCGAGTGGTTCATGGACTACCGCAACGCCGACGGCTCGATCGCCGAGATGTGCGGAAACGGCACCCGGGTCTTCGCCCGTTACCTCCAGCGCGCCGGCCACGTCGAGGCCGGCGACATCGCCGTGGCGACCCGAGGCGGCGTCAAGAGGATCCACATCGACAAGACCGCCGATGGTGTGGACACGGGTGACATCACCGTCTCCATGGGGCGCGCGCTGCTCCCCGAGGACGGCGTGACGGTGACGGTCGACGGCCGCAGCTGGCCCGCGACGAACGTGAACATGGGCAACCCCCACGCGGTCGCGTTCGTCGACGACCTGGCCCACGCGGGGACGCTGTACTCGGCTCCGCCGTTCAGCCCGGCATCGGTCTACCCGGACGGGGTGAACGTGGAGTTCGTCGTCGACCGGGGCGAGCGCCATGTCGCCATGCGCGTGCACGAGCGCGGTTCCGGCGAGACCCGCGCGTGCGGCACGGGCGCGTGCGCGGTCGCCGTCGCGGCGGCCCGCAGGGACGGCGTGGACCCGTCCGCCACCGGCACCGCTGTCGCGTACACCGTGGACATGCCTGGCGGACGCCTCGTCATCACCGAACACCCCGACGGGGAGATAGAGATGACGGGCCCGGCCGTTATCGTCGCCGAGGGGTACATCGAGCCCGCTCTCCTCGAAACCGTGATCGCGTAGAGCTTCGCTCGAATGGGTGATCCGTTTCACGCTGGGCGAGAGCGGCACTGCGCCACGTGGTGGGCTCGGTAGCATCAAGCACCGGCCCGGAGGCACGACCTGACCTTCCACCGCCGGTCGAAGCAGCCGGAGGTGCCCATGAGTGCAGAGGCCGCCAACTCTGGCGCCCACAGTCGCAGACGCGGCCGCCCCAGGATCGACCTCCGCCGGATCGGGCGCGCCGCTCTGCTGGGCCCCACCGGACGTGACCGCCTCCCCGACGCGATCGGCCACGTCGTCGACGCGCACCGCGCGCACCACCCGGACGCCGAACTCGCCCAACTCCACAAGGCATACGTGCTGGCGGAGTCGTCCCACCGCGGTCAGTTCCGCAAGAGCGGCGAGCCGTACATCACCCATCCGCTCGCCGTCACGCTCATCCTCGCCGAACTGGGCGCGGAGACCACGACCCTGACGGCGTCGCTGCTCCACGACACGGTCGAGGACACCGAGGTGACGCTGGATCAGGTGAAGGCCGAGTTCGGCGCCGAGGTCGCCTATCTCGTCGACGGCGTCACCAAGCTGGAGAAGGTCGACTACGGAGCCGCCGCCGAGCCGGAGACCTTCCGCAAGATGCTCGTCGCCACCGGCAACGACGTCCGCGTGATGTCGATCAAACTCGCCGACCGGCTGCACAACATGCGCACCCTGGGCGTCATGCGCCCCGAGAAACAGGCCCGCATCGCCAAGGTCACCCGCGACGTCCTCATCCCCCTGGCCGAGCGACTCGGCGTGCAGGCCCTGAAGACCGAACTGGAGGATCTGGTCTTCGCGATCCTGCACCCGGAGGAGTACGAGCGCACCCGCGCCCTCATCGCCGAGAACGCCACCGCGTGCAACGCACTCGCCGCCATCGCGGAGGACTTCCGCACCGTGCTGCGCGACGCGGGCATCACCGCGGAAGTGCTCATCAGGCCCCGGCACTTCGTCTCCGTGCACCGCGTCTGCCTCAAACGCTCAGAGCTGCGCAGCACCGACTTCGGGCGCCTGCTCGTCCTCGTCGCCGAGGACGCCGACTGCTACGGGGTGCTCGGCGAGCTGCACACCTGCTTCGCCCCGGTGATCTCCGAGTTCAAGGACTTCATCGCCGCCCCCAAGTTCAACCTGTACCAGTCGTTGCACACCGCCGTCGCGGGCCCCGATGGCGCGGTCGCCGAAGTCCTCATCCGCACCCACCAGATGCACCGGGTCGCCGAGGCCGGGGTGGTCGCGCTCGGTAACCCGTACGTGCCGACCGACAGCGCCGAGCCGCTCGACGGCGAGCGCGCCGACCCCACCAGACCCGGCTGGCTGTCCCGCCTCCTCGAATGGCAGCAGTCCACTCCCGACCCGGACACCTTCTGGATCTCCCTGCGCGCGGACCTGGCGCAGGACAAGGAGATCACCGTCTTCCGGGCCGACGGCCGGGCGCTCGGCCTGCCGGCCGGGGCCACCTGCGTCGACGCGGCCTACGCCCAGTACGGCGAGGAGGCCCACGCGTGCATCGGCGCCCGGGTCAACGGCCGGCTGGCCACCCTGAGCACCCAGCTCAACGACGGCGACACCGTGCACGTCCTGCTCGCCCAGGACGCCTCGTCCGGACCGTCGCCCGACTGGCTGGACCACGCCCGCACCCCGGCCGCACGGATCGCCATCAGCGGATGGCTGGAGAGCCATCCCGAGGGCGCGAGCGCCCAGGCGGCCGCTCCCCGGCGCCCCACCCCGCGCGCGGCCGACCGGCCGGCCGCCGCGAACGCCGTCGTCGACCGTCCGGACGCGACCGTCCGGCTCGCCGGCTGCTGTACGCCCGTACCGCCCGACGCCGTCACGGGTTTCGCGGTGCGCGGGGGCGCGGTGACCGTCCATCGCGTCGAATGCGCCGCGGTGGCCCGCATGGAGGGCCTCGGCCGGGCACCGGTGGCCGTACGCTGGGGCGACGCCGCCGAGTGCCGGGTCACTCTGGTCGCCGAATCGTTCGGCCGACCCCGCCTGCTCGCCGATCTCACCGAGGTCATCGCAGGCCAGGGCGCGGCCATCGTCTCGGCCACCGTCGAGCCGCCGAGCCAGCAGCGCGTACGGCACAGGTACACCCTCCGACTTCCCGACGCCGCCGGGCTTCCCGCCCTGATGCGGGCCATGCGAGACGTCCCGGGCGTGTACGACGTGAGCAGGACGCAGCATCCGGCCTCGACTGCCTGACCTCGTTCGGGTGGGCACACGGTCCCCGTCGCGCGCCGCCGTGGCCGCCCAACGGCGTGCTGGTAGCGGTAGGACATGCTGCACACTCCCCGACGCCGACTGCGTGCCGTAGTGCTGGCCGCAGCATCGGCCACGCTCGTCGCCGCGACGCTGCCCGAGCCGACCGCCCTCGGGATCGGCGACCCGCTCTTCCCCCAGCTGGGCAACCCCGGCTACGACGTCATCGCATACGACATCGACTTCACCTACCAGGGCAGCAACACCAAACCCCTGGACGCCGTCACCAAGATCGACGCCTGGGCGAACCGGCGACTCGGCCGGATCAACCTCGACTTCACGCACGGCACGGTCCGCTCGGTCGCGGTGAACGGGAGCACCGCCGATTTCGCGTCCGCCGGCGAGGACCTCGTCGTCGAGCCCGCCACGGCCGTCGCCGCCGACTCGCGCATGCAGATCACCGTCACGCACACCAGCGACCCGCGCGGTGCCAAGGACGCCGGCGGGTGGGTGCGCACCGGCGACGGAGTGGTGATGGCCAACCAGGCCGACGCGGCGCACCGTGTCTTTCCCTCCAACGACCACCCTGCGGACAAGGCGTACTTCACCTTCCGCGTCACCGCCCCCAAGAACCTGACCGCCGTCGCCAACGGACTGCGGGTCGCCCGTTTGCGGAAGGGCGCGAGCACCTCCTGGATCTACCGCACGGGCCATCCCATGGCCACCGAGCTCGCCCAGGTCGCCATCGGGCGCTCCGCCGTCGTCGAACGGCAGGGCCCGCACGGACTGCCCATCCGCGACGTCGTCCCCGCCGCCGACAAGGCGAAGCTCGAACCATGGCTGAAGAAGACCCCCGGCCATGTCCAGTGGATGGAGGACAAGGTCGGCGCCTACCCCTTCGAGACGTACGGAGTGCTGGTCGCCGACGCCGACACCGGGTTCGAGCTGGAGACGCAGACGCTGTCGCTCTTCGAGCGCTCCCTGTTCACCAACCCCGCCCACCCGAAGTGGTACGTCGACTCGCTGATGGTCCACGAACTGGCCCACCACTGGTTCGGCAACAGCGTCTCCCCCCGCACCTGGTCCGACCTGTGGCTGAACGAGGGCCACGCCAGCTGGTACGAGGCCCTGTACGCCGCGGAGAAGGGCAAGCAGCCGCTGGTCGAACGGATGAAGCAGGCCTACCGCCTCTCCGACGGCTGGCGGGCCGCCGGCGGAGCGCCCGCGGCCCCGCAGGCACCGGCGCCCGGACACAAGCTCAGCCTCTTCCGGCCGGTGGTCTACGGCGGCAGCGCCCTCGTCCTGTACGCCCTTCGGCAGACGATCGGGGAGGCCGCCTTCGAACGACTGGAGCGCGAGTGGGTCGCCGAGCACCGGGACTCCACGGCGAGCACGGAGGACTTCACGCAGCTCGCATCCCATGTCGCGGGGCGTGACCTCGGCGACTTCTTCCAGGACTGGCTGTACGGAAAGAAGACGCCGCCCATGCCGGGTCACCCGGACTGGCGCAGCGAGGCGCCCAAGGCGCGCGCCGCCCGCTGAAAACCGGGGTGACGGCCCCGGCAGGCCCATGGGACCATCGACGGGCCGACGACGTGGCCCGGACCGGGGACTCCCGGGGAATCTTCCGGGGCTGTCACGCGTTGTGACTGGCAACGGGGCATACGAGTCCCTGCGGGTCTCCGGCCCGCATCCGCTCATTCCATCGACGTTAAGGATCCAATGACCTCCTCTTCATCCCCTTCCCAGGACAAACAGAGCTTCGCGGAGACGCGCACCGAGAGCCTTCGGGCCGATGCCCTGATGGAAGAGGACGTCGCCTGGAGCTACGAGATCGACACCGAGCGGGACGGCGATCAGTACGACCGCTCCGATCGTGCCGCTCTGCGGCGCGTGGCGGGCCTCTCCACCGAGCTCGAGGACGTCACCGAGGTCGAGTACCGGCAGCTGCGCCTGGAGCGCGTCGTGCTGGTCGGCGTCTGGACCTCGGGGACCGTGCAGGACGCCGAGAACTCCCTCGCGGAGCTCGCGGCGCTCGCCGAGACCGCTGGCGCCCTGGTCCTCGACGGAGTCATCCAGCGCCGCGACAAGCCGGACCCGGCCACCTACATCGGGTCGGGCAAGGCGACCGAGCTGCGCGACATCGTGCTCGAGACCGGAGCCGACACCGTCGTCTGCGACGGTGAGCTCAGCCCCGGCCAGCTCATCCACCTCGAGGACGTCGTCAAGGTCAAGGTGGTCGACCGCACCGCCCTGATCCTCGACATCTTCGCCCAGCACGCCAAGTCCCGAGAGGGCAAGGCGCAGGTCGCTCTGGCGCAGATGCAGTACATGCTGCCCAGGCTCCGCGGCTGGGGTCAGTCGCTGTCCCGTCAGATGGGTGGCGGCGGCGGTGGCGGCATGGCCACCCGTGGTCCCGGTGAGACCAAGATCGAGACGGACCGGCGACGGATCCGCGAGAAGATGGCGAAGATGCGCCGGGACATCGCGGAGATGAAGACGGGCCGCGAGATCAAGCGCCAGGAGCGCCGCCGCAACAGGGTGCCGTCGGTCGCGATCGCCGGCTACACCAACGCCGGCAAGTCCTCGCTGCTCAACCGCCTCACCGGCGCCGGCGTCCTGGTGGAGAACGCCCTGTTCGCCACCCTGGACCCGACCGTCCGCCGGGCCGAGACGCCGAGCGGCCGGATCTACACCCTCGCCGACACCGTCGGATTCGTCAGGCACCTGCCGCACCACCTGGTCGAGGCGTTCCGCTCCACGATGGAGGAGGTCGGTGACTCCGACCTGATCCTCCACGTGGTGGACGGTTCGCACCCGGCTCCGGAGGAGCAGCTGGCCGCCGTGCGCGAGGTGATCCGCGACGTGGGCGCGCTGGACGTGCCCGAGATCGTCGTGATCAACAAGGCGGACGCGGCCGACCCGCTGGCGCTGCAGCGGCTGCTGCGCATCGAGCGGCACGCGATCGCCGTGTCGGCCCGCACCGGCTCGGGAATCGGTGAGCTCCTGGCTCTGATCGACACCGAGCTGCCGCGGCCCGAGGTGGAGATCGAGGCGCTCGTCCCGTACACCCAGGGCGGGCTCGTCTCCCGCGTGCACGCCGAGGGCGAGGTCGTCTCCGAGGAGCACACCACGGAGGGCACCCTGCTCAAGGCGCGGGTCCACGAGGAGCTGGCTGCCGCACTGGCCCCGTACGTCCCGGCGGCCCACTGACACGGCACAGCGCCCGCAATCGGACGGAAGGCCCGCCTCCCCTCGGGGAGGCGGGCCTTCCGCATGATCCGCCGGGTTCGAAGGGCCTACTGCCCCGCGAACTTCTCACTCATCATCGTGAAGATCTGCTGCGCTCCCCGGTCCAACCGCGGGCCGGCGAGCCAGCCCGACGTGACCGGGCCGATCGACGTGTTGGAGACGAGCACCGTCTTCCCGTCGGGTTGCCGGACGAACCAGCCGCCACCCGAGGATCCGCCCGTCATCGTGCAGCCGATACGCCACATCGTGGGCGTGCCGGGGGCGATCGAGAGCCGTCCCGGCTGGTCCAGGCACTTGTGCATGATCGCGCCGTTGTACGGCGGGGCCGCCGGGTAACCCCACGCGCCCATCGTGCCGATGCTCTTGGCGTCGGGAGCCTCGAAGTCGACGTCGAGCGCGGCGCCCACCGTCTCCTCGAGCGACTTGGAGCCCTGCTCGGGCTTCACGTGCATCACGGCGTAGTCGTACGCGGCGCCGGTGCCGCCCGTGGGACCGCCCTGGTCGATCCACTCGCCCGACGTCGCGACCCAGTCCGCCCAGTAGACGCCGTACGGGGCGATCTCCTGCGGCTGGGCGTTCTCCAGCGCGGCGGGGGACTTGCCCTTGTCGTTGTAAGCCGGGACGAAGGCGATGTTGCGGTACCAGCCGCCCGCCCGGCCGGCGTGCACGCAGTGCCCGGCGGTCCACACCAGGTTCGAACGCCCCGGGTTCTTCGGGTCCTTGACGACCGTCGCCGAACAGACCATCGAGCCCTCGGGGGCGTCGAAGAACACCTTGCCGACCGGTGCGGCGTTCTGGTGGTAGGGCTTCTTCTCCTCCTGGGCCCGCACCGGGCGCGGCTCCGGGTCGGTGACGTCCTGGTCACCGGAGATGTCACCGGCGGAGAGCGTCTTGGCCGGCGCCTTGGCCGTCGTCATGCGCTCGGGCTTCCACAGGCCCTCGATCACCGGGTTGACGAAGTCCTTGGCCTCACGCAGCCACTTGTCCTTCTCCCAGTTCTTCCATTCGCCGTTCCTCCACTTGTCCAGGTCGACACCGTGCTCCTTGAGCTTGTCGGCCAGGTCGGCGGGAAGTGCGGCGTCTGCGCCGCTGTTGTCTGCGCCTGCTGCGGAGGCGGCGGGCTTGTCCGCCGCCTTGTCCTCGCCGGGACCGCAGGCGGTCGCCGTCAGCGCGAGAGCCGAGACGAGGCCGGCGGCAGCCAGCAGCGGACGTATGGATCGCATGGAAACGATTCCCCCTGAAGTGCTTGTGAAATGTGCCATGAACGCGGCGCACCGGCACCTGCCACAACACGCGGTCCCATGCGCGGTTGCCATGAGCGTGTCATGCGAAGGGCGGCGGCCTTCCGGAGCCGCCGCGGGTGCGGGCATTACTCTAATCCGGTGCGTGGACCCGCAGTTGAGGCCGGCCGGCAGCTGCACCGAGTCTCCACGTGACGATCAAGGGGCCGATGCCCCGAAGCCCGTGCCCCCGTGCACAGGGGCGTCCGGCCGGCCGAACGCCCCTGCCTCGCCAGAGGACCGCCGCGCCGTGGCGTCAGGTCACTGGCCCGCGAACTTCTTGCTGACCGCCGTGTAGACGCCCTCGGCCTCCTTGCCGAGCCGCGGACCCGCCAGCCAGCCGGCCGTCACCGGGCCGATGGACGTGTTGGACACCAGCGCGGGCCGGCCGTCCTGTCCCTCGGCCACCCAGCCGCCGCCGGAGGAACCGCCGGTCATCGTGCAGCCGATGCGGTACATCGTCGGCTCCTCGGCCTTCAGCGAGAGCCGGCCCGGCTTGTCGGCGCACTGGAGCATCTTCTGGCCGTCGTACGGCGGGGCCGCCGGGTAGCCGGTCGCGGTCATGCTCTTGATCTCCGGCACGGCCGGGGCCTTGAAGTCGACCGGCAGAGCGGCGCCGACCGTCTCCTCGAGCGACTTGCCCGTGCTGCCCTTCTCCGGAGTGACGTGGATGACGGCGAAGTCGTACGGCGCACCCTGGCCGCCGGTCGCCGCGCCCTGGGCGATCCACTGCTCGGACGTCTGGGCCCAGTCGCCCCACCACACGCCGTACGGAGCGATCTCCTCCTTCGAAGCCTTCTCCAGCTCCGAGGTGGGCAGCGCGCTGTCGTTGTACGACGGGACGAAGGCGATGTTGCGGTACCAGCCGCCGCTCTTGCCGGCGTGGACGCAGTGCCCGGCGGTCCACACCATGTTCGACTTGCCGGGGTTGGCCGGGTCCTTCACGACGGTCGCGGAGCAGACCATCGAGCCCTGGGGGCCGTCGAAGAAGACCTTGCCCGCCTCGGCGGCGCTCGAGTGGTAGGGCGCCTTCACGGGCACGGCGTCGACGGGCTCCGGCGTCGGGTCGGTGACACCCTCGTCACCCGAGATGTCCGGGTCGACGGGCTTCGCCGGCGGCTTCTCGGCGTCGCGCATGCGGTCCGGGTCCCACAGGTCCTCGATGATCGGGTTGACGAAGTCCTTGGCCTCACGCAGCCACTTGTCCTTGTCCCAGTTCTTCCATTCGCCGTTCTTCCACTTGTCCAGGTCGATCCCGCGCTCCTTGAGGCGCTCCTTGAGATCGTCCGGAATCGTGATCTTGTCATCGGCGGTCGCACCGGCCGATGCGCTCGGCTTGTCGCCCGCGGTGTCCTCGCTCGGACCGCACGCGGTGGCGGCCAGCGCCAGCACGGTGGCAAGGGACGCCGCTGCCAGCGTCGGGCGAATGGGTCGCATCTCGTGATCCCCCTGGGACTTCGGTGCTGCTGTTCTGTCTGAACTGAGCCACATTCCGGCAATGTCGGTACTACTTCCGCGGACAGTCCGCGGCAGCCCCGGCGAGTTCACCCGCCGGGTGCGGCCCCCCACTATGCCGGTGCGGATGGGGACGGCATGCACCAGGTCCGCGGTTCCGCCCCCGCAAGGATCTTCCGTACGCCCGTGATCCCCGGCCCGTCACGTCGTTGGTACGGGCGGGGGACACCGGGGCGGCTCAACTCCGAGCGGTCGCAGGGCCGAAGCCGTACCCATGGGAAACGCAACCGTGACAGCGGGAGGACCAACAGCCGTGGCCGTGACCGAGCCTGCCCCGATCGCCCCGGCCGCCGCCCACGAGGGCATTCTGCGTCGGCAGTCGCTCCGCGAATCGGCCGCCCGCACCTATGCGCGCTCGCTGCCCATCGTGCCCGTACGGGCCCGGGGACTGACGATCGAGGGCGCCGACGGCCGCCGCTACCTCGACTGTCTCTCCGGAGCCGGAACGCTCGCGCTCGGCCACAACCACCCCGTCGTCCTCGAAGCCATCAAGAAGGTCCTCGACTCCGGGGCGCCGTTGCACATCCTGGACCTGGCCACACCCGTCAAGGACGCTTTCACCACAGAGCTGTTCGCCACGCTGCCGCCCCGGCTCGCCTCCGACGCCCGGATCCAGTTCTGCGGTCCGGCGGGCACCGACGCCGTGGAAGCAGCACTCAAGCTGGTCCGCACCGCCACCGGCCGCCACGGAGTCCTCGCCTTCACCGGTGCCTACCACGGCATGACAGCGGGCGCCCTCGACGCATCGGGCGGCGCCACCGACGTCCGCGTGACACGACTGCCCTACCCGCACGACTACCGCTGCCCCTTCGGCATCGGCGGTGAACGCGGCGCCGAACTCGCCGCACGCTGGACCGAGAACCTCCTCGACGACCCCAAGGGCGGGACGCCGCCCCCCGCCGCGATGATCGTCGAACCGGTGCAGGGCGAGGGCGGCGTGATCCCCGCACCTGACGAGTGGATGCGCCGGATGCGGCGGATCACCGAGGCCCGCTCCATCCCGCTGATCGCCGATGAGGTGCAGACCGGAGTGGGCCGCACCGGCACCTTCTGGGCCGTCGAGCACAGCGGAATCGTGCCCGACGTGATGGTCATGTCCAAAGCCCTCGGCGGCTCCCTCCCGCTCGCGGTCATCGTTTACCGGTCCGGACTCGACACCTGGCAGCCGGGAGCACACGCCGGCACCTTCCGCGGCAACCAGCTCGCGATGGCGGCCGGAGCAGCCACCCTCGCCTACGTACGCGAGAACCGCCTCGCCGACCGAGCCGCCACCCTCGGCGCGCGCATGCTGGCCCGGCTCCAGGGTCTCGGCGCCGCCCACGCCTGCATCGGAGACGTGAGGGGCCGGGGCCTGATGATCGGCGTGGAGCTCGTCGACCCCGACTCCACCGCCCCCGACGCGCTCGTCCCCCCACCCGCTCCCGAACTCGCCGCGAGGGTCCAGCGGGAATGCCTGAACCGCGGGCTCATCGTCGAACTCGGCGGACGCCACTCCGCCGTCGTACGCCTCCTGCCTCCGCTCACCCTCACCGACGAACAGGCCGTGGCCGTCCTCGACCGCTTCGCGGACGCACTGGCCGCCGCAGAACGCTCCACCCCACGCCGCGCCGACAGCGGGCAGTCGTACTGACCCCGGACCCCCCGTCACAAGGAAGCCTCCGTGAACACCACCCCCGCACCCGAAGTGCCCGAGTCCCATGGCCTCCCGACCGCCGCTCACCGAGCCCACGGAGCCATGAGCGGGCCGCTCACGGCAGAGGCGGCGACGGTCCCGCGCCAGCAGACCGGGGGGTTCGAGGACGAAACCTCGCCCCCTGCCCGGCACGTCCCCGCGAGTCCCGAAGCCGCGGACCACGTCGACGATCCGGACCCCAGCCGTGCGGCCGATGCCGCCGCGGTCGAGAATCTGCTCCGCTGCTGGGTGCGCGAGAACAACTTCCCCGAGCCCGACGGCAACACCCTGCGCATTCCCCTCCACCACAGCGGGACCGCCCTGCTCGTCCCCGTCCGCTACTGGTCACCCACCGGCCGGCACCGCTTCGGCCTGCCGGCTCTCGAGAGCAGCCCGCACGACGCCACCACCGCCGACGCGGTGACCGTCGCCGCGCTCCTCGGCCGGGAAGCCGGCGGCACGGACGGGGCCGACCTCGTCGGCCGCGTAGCCGATTCCACCCGGCGCACGGCCCAGTTCCTGGCTCACCGGCGCAGGCACCCCATCGCACCCGAGGGCGCGGACCTCTTCCTCGATGCCGAACAGTCCCTCCTCCTCGGCCACCCGCTCCACCCCACACCGAAGAGCCGCGAGGGACTCTCCGACGCCGAATGCCGGCTCTACTCGCCCGAGTTGTACGGCTCCTTCCCGCTGCACTGGTGGGCAGTCGACCGCTCCGTGCTCGTAGCCGACTCGGCCTGGACCGACCAAGGACGCACACTCGCCGCCGAGCAGCTCACCTCCCGCCTCGCCGGCGACCTCCCCCTCCCCGCCGACTGTGCCGCGCTGCCCCTGCACCCCTGGCAGGCACGCGACCTCCGGCACCGGCCCACCGTGGCCGCGCTGCTGGACGCCGGCCTGCTCCACGACCTCGGTCCCCACGGAGCGCCGTGGCACCCCACCTCCTCCGTCCGCACCGTGTACCGGCCCGGGGCACCCGCGATGCTCAAGCTGTCCCTCGGCCTGCGCATCACCAACTCCCGCCGCGAGAACCTCCGCAAGGAGCTCCACCGGGGAGTGGAGGTCCACCGGCTGCTCCGTACCGGACTCGCGGAGCAGTGGCGAGCGGCCCACCCCGGATTCGACATCGTGCGTGATCCGGCCTGGCTCGCGGTCGACACACCCGACGGCGAACCCGTCCCCGGACTCGACGTCATGCTGCGCCACAACCCCTTCCACCACAGCGACGACGCCGTCTGCATCGCGGCCCTGACCTCGCCCCGGCCCTGGCCGGCGCGCACCGGCACGCACTCACGCCTCGCCGTCACGGTCGAGCGTCTCGCCGCCCGGACAGGCCGGCCCGTCCCCGCGGTGGCGGCGGAGTGGTTCCTGCGCTACCTGGACCACGTCGTACGTCCCGTGCTCTGGCTCGACGCCACGGCGGGCATCGCACTCGAAGCGCACCAGCAGAACACCCTCGTGCTCCTCGACCCCGACGGCTGGCCGGCAGGCGGCCGCTACCGGGACAATCAGGGCTACTACTTCCGGCAGTCCCACCGTGACGCACTCGAGCGCCGCCTCCCCGGAATCGGCGCCCACAGCGACACGTTCGTCTCCGACGACGTGACGGACGAGCGCTTCGCGTACTACCTGGGCATCAACAACGTGCTCGGTCTGATCGGCGCCTTCGGAGCGCAGCACCTCGCCGACGAACGGGTGCTCCTCGCCGCCTTCCGACGATTCCTGGCGGCCAATTCCTCCCTCGGTTCGCCGCTGCCTGCTGTGCTGCTCGAAGCCCCGACCCTGCGTTCCAAGGCCAACCTCCTCACCCGTGTGCGCGGCCTCGACGAACTCGTCGGTCCCGTCGACACCCAGTCCGTCTACGTCACCATCACCAACCCGCTCCTTTCCTGAACACCGTGCGGATCACCGGACGCCGAAGACCCTGACCCCGTCCGAACGACGAGAGGAGAGCGCCACCGTGCCTCGCCCCGAAGCCGTGACCGACCCCGGCACGGAAGAGGCGTCCCCGCCCGCCGCGGGTTTGGAGGACACCCTCGACCTGCGGTTGCCCGACGACTTCCTCGCGCTCCTCCGCGAGGACGCCGACGGCGGAACGCCGTTGGCGCACAAGGTCCCCCGAGCCGCGCAGGAGCCGGGGGCCACCTCCTCAGACCTGCTGGACGCCCCTGCGGACTGGGGGCCGGTGAAGACCCCGGCCGGTGACTTCCACCTCCTCCCCGTGCGCCCGGAGCGGGACCTCCCCTTGATCACCCGCTGGATGAACGACCCGGCCGTCGCCGCCTTCTGGGACTTGGCCGGGCCCGAGACCGTCACGGCCGCCCACCTGTACGGCCAGTGCGACGGCGACGGCCGAAGCTTCCCCTGTCTCGGTGTCCTCGACGGCACACCCATCAGCTACTTCGAGATCTACCGTGCCGACCTCGACCCTCTGGCCCGCCACTACCCGGCCCGGCCGCACGACACAGGCATCCACCTCCTCCTCGGCGGCGTCGCCGACCGCGGGCGGGGGCTGGGGTCCGTGCTCCTCAGAGCCGTTTCCGGCCTCGTGCTCGACCGCCGCCCCCGCTGTGCACGCGTCATCGCCGAACCCGACCTGCGCAACACCCCTTCCGTATCAGCGTTCCTCAGGGCCGGCTTCCGCTTCTTCGCCGAAGTCGACCTGCCCGACAAGCGAGCCGCGCTCATGGTCCGCGATCGCGGTCTGCGGGACCTGATGTGAACACCTCGCTGCTGCCTCATCTACACCGCTCGAACCGCATCGGTTCCCTTCGAGGAGTCCCCGTGCCGAAGCCGCCTGCCACCCACGACTCCACCGCGCCGACCGACCCCGCGGCCCCGACCGATCCCCCTCGCCCCGCATGCGCCGGTGCCGCCGGACCTGAACCGCTGTCGGCCGGGCTGCACCTGCCGCCCGGCCTCGACCGCGAGGCGTGGGAACGGGCCGCGGGCCGCCTCCTGGCGAAGATGCTCGGCGAGTTCGCCTACGAGGAGATCATCGAGCCGGTGATCGCGGAGCCGCCCGCCGGTCCGGCCGACCGCCACGACGTCGGTCGTCCCGCCGCCCCCCGCCCCAGCCGCGCCGCACCGGGCCGGCGCTACGTCCTGCCTGTCGGCGGCGCGGGAGACCTGACCTTCCTGGCGCGGCGAGGCGCCTACGGAAGCTGGCGCGTGGACGCCGCCTCCGTCGCATGGGACGGGAAGCCGTTCGCGGACCCACTCACCTTCGTCGCCCGAGCGCAGGAGACCCTGGCACTCGACGGTGCCACCCTCGGCCACTTGCTGCGCGAACTCTCCCTGACGCTCACCGCCGACACCGCGCTCGATCACACCGCTGCCACGGCGGCCGAGCTGGCCGACCTCGGCTACGCCGAACTCGAAGGGCACCAGACCGGACATCCCTGGCTCGTCCTCAACAAGGGCCGTATCGGCTTCTCCGCGCTCGACGCCGCCCGCTGGGCCCCCGAGGCCCGCCGCCCCGCCGCACTGCCCTGGATCGCCGTCAGCTCCGCGCTCTCCCGTTACCGGGGCGTCTCCCGCCTCGCCTCCCCGGACGATCTGTACCGCCATGAGCTCGACGAGCCCGTGCGCGCGGCTTTCGATGCCGCTCTGCGCGCGAGAGGACTGGATCCGGCGGCGTACCTCTTCCTCCCCGTGCACCCGTGGCAGTGGGACGAAGTGCTGCTGCCCCTGTACGCGCCGGCCATCGCGCGCCGGGAGGTCGTGCCCCTATGGCAGGACGGCGACCTCCGGCTGCCCCAGCAGTCCATCCGCACGTTCGTGAACGTCGACCGCCCCGACCGGCACATGGTCAAACTGCCGCTGTCCGTTCTCAACACCCTGGTGTGGCGCGGCCTGCCCACCGAACGCACCCTCGCGGCACCGGCCGTCACCGCCTGGGTGCACGGCCTGCGCGATGCCGACCCCTTCCTCCGCGACGAATGCCGCGTGATCCTCCTGGGCGAGGTCGCGTCGGTCACCGTCGAGCATCCTCTGTACGACCGCCTCGACGGCGTGCCGTACCAGTACAAGGAACTTCTCGGCGCCATCTGGCGGGAACCGCTCCAGCCCCGCCTGGACCCGGGCGAGCGGGCCCGCACTCTGGCGGCGCTGCTCCACACCGACCCGCGGGGCCGCGCATTCGCGGCCGAGCTCGTCGAGCGGTCGGGGCTCGCCCCGGAGGATTGGCTTCAGCGGCTGCTCGCCGCGCTCCTGCCTCCACTGCTGCATTTCCTCTACCGCTACGGCACCGTCTTCTCCCCGCACGGCGAGAACGCGATCGTGGTCTACGACGAGCACGACGTCCCGGTGCGGCTGGCGATCAAGGACTTCGTCGACGACGTCAACATCAGCGCCCGGCCGCTGCCCGAGCACGCTTCGATGCCCGACGAGGTCCGCCGGATCCTGCTGACCGAGGAGCCCGCGTTCCTCACCCAGTTCATCCATGCCGGTCTGTTCGTGGGCGTTTTCCGCTACCTCGCTCCGCTCTTCGAGGAGCACCTGGGAATCGCCGAGGGACCGTTCTTCGCACTCGTACGGGCGGAGATCCTGAGGTATCAGGCCCGCTTTCCCGCACTCGAGGAGCGCTACGAAATGTTCGATCTGCTCACGGAGCGCATCGAGCGGCTGTGTTTGAACCGCAACAGGCTCCATCTCGACGGGTACCGTGACCGGCCCGAACGCCCCCACGCGGCCGTGTACGGCACCGTACCGAACCCCCTGGCCGTGCCTGACTGGCCAGAAGTGTGATCCCGGTGTCAGTGGTGCCCCGTAGGGTGGTCGGGCTATGACGAAGCCATCCCTCCCCGAGCTCCTCCACGCCGCCGTCACCGCCGTCGGCGGGGTGGAACGGCCAGGCCAGGTCACCATGGCCGAGGCCGTGGCCGAGGCCATCGACGACGATTCCCACCTTCTGGTCCAGGCCGGCACCGGCACCGGAAAGTCGCTGGGATATCTCGTCCCGGCTCTTGCGCACGGGGAGAGGGTGGTGGTCGCCACGGCCACTCTCGCGCTGCAGCGCCAGCTGGTGGAGCGCGATCTTCCGCGCACCGTCGACGCGCTTCATCCCCTGCTGCGCCGGCGGCCCGAGTTCGCCATGCTCAAGGGCCGCTCCAACTACCTCTGCCTGCACCGGCTGCACGAAGGCGCGCCGCAGGACGAGGAGGAGGGCCTCTTCGACCAGTTCGAAGCCGCCGCGCCGACGAGCAAGCTGGGCCAGGACCTCCTGCGCATGCGGGACTGGGCGGACGAGACCGAGACGGGCGACCGCGACGATCTCACGCCCGGCGTCTCCGACCGTGCCTGGAGCCAGGTGTCCGTCTCGTCCCGCGAATGCCTCGGGGCTTCCAAGTGCGCCTACGGCGCGGAGTGCTTCGCCGAAATGGCCAGGGAGCGGGCGAAGCTCGCCGACGTCGTGGTCACCAATCACGCGCTGCTCGCGATCGACGCCATCGAGGGCGCCCCGGTGCTGCCGCAGCACGAGGTTCTGATCGTCGACGAGGCGCACGAACTGGTCTCGCGCGTGACGGGAGTCGCCACCGGCGAGCTCACCCCCGGCCAGGTCAACCGTGCCGTGCGCCGCGCGGCGAAGCTGGTCAACGAGAAGGCGGCGGACGCGCTCCAGACCGCGTCGGAGACGTTCGAGCGCGTCATGGAGCTCGCGCTTCCCGGCCGCCTCGAGGAGATCCCCGAGGACCTGGGCTACGCCCTCCTGGCCCTGCGGGACGCCTCACGTACGGTGATCAGCGCGCTCGGTTCCACTCGGGACAAGTCGGTCCAGGACGAGGACGCGGTGCGCAAGCAGGCGCTTGCCTCCGTCGAGAACATCCACGCCGTTGCCGAGCGCATCACGCTCGGCTCGGAGTACGACGTCGTCTGGTACGAGCGGCACGACCGCTACGGCGCGTCCCTGCGGGTGGCTCCGCTGTCGGTCTCCGGGCTGCTGCGCGAGAAGCTGTTCGCGGAGCGGTCTGTTGTGCTCACGTCCGCGACGCTCAAGCTCGGCGGCGACTTCAACGGTGTGGGGGCGTCCTTGGGGCTCGCTCCGGAGGGCACCGGGGGAGAGGAGGTGCCGCAGTGGAAGGGGCTCGACGTCGGATCGCCCTTCGACTACCCCAAGCAGGGCATCCTCTACGTCGCCCGGCACCTGACGACGCCCGGCCGTGAAGGCTCGCGCGGCGACATGATGGACGAGCTGGCCGAGCTGGTGGAGGCAGCGGGCGGGCGCACTCTGGGGCTGTTCTCGTCCATGCGGGCCGCCAAGACGGCTGCGGAGGAGCTGAGGGGGCGGCTCGACAAGCCGATCCTGCTGCAGGGCGAGGAGACGCTCGGCGAGCTGATCAAGACCTTCGCCGCCGATCCGGACACGTGCCTGTTCGGCACGCTCTCCCTGTGGCAGGGCGTCGATGTCCCGGGTCCCGGGTGCCAGCTGGTGGTCATGGACCGGATTCCGTTCCCCCGGCCGGACGACCCGTTGATGAGTGCGCGGCAGAAGGCGGTGGAGGAGGCCGGAGGCAATGGCTTCATGGCCGTCGCCGCGACGCATGCGGCCCTTCTGATGGCACAGGGCGCCGGCCGTCTGGTGCGAGCCACGGGGGACCGCGGAGTGGTGGCCGTACTGGATCCGCGGTTGGCCAACGCTCGGTACGGCAGCTATCTGCGGGCCTCACTGCCCGACTTCTGGTACACGACGGACCGCAACCAGGTGCGCCGGTCGCTGGCCGCGATCGATGCGGCGGCCAAGGCGGAAGGCAAGTAGCGCGAGGTCCGGCATCGCCCCGGGGGAGCCGCGGCAGCCTCCGGGGCGCGCCACAGGAGCCCGCTGGTGAGGACGCAGCAGGACCCCGGGACCGGCGCAGTGGGTCCCGGGGTCCGGTCCGAGCCGGCGAGTCAGACGCGCCGAAGCACTGCCACCACCTTGCCGAGGATGGTCGCCTCGTCACCGGGGATGGGCTGGTACGCGGCGTTGTGCGGAAGCAGCCAGACATGGCCGTTCTCCCGCTTGAAACGCTTGACGGTGGCTTCGCCCTCCAGCATGGCGGCGACGATGTCCCCGTTCTCCGCGACGGGCTGGCGGCGCACGGTCACCCAGTCGCCGTCGCAGATGGCGGCCTCGATCATCGAGTCACCGACGACCTTGAGCACGAACAGCTCGCCGTCGCCGACCAGCTGGCGGGGGAGGGGGAAGACGTCTTCCACGGACTCCTCGGCGAGGATCGGGCCACCGGCGGCGATCCGGCCGACCAGCGGCACATAGGAGGCGGCGGGCTTGCCCGTGGTGTCCGTCGGCTGGGTGCTGGGCTGGTCGGAGCCGCGGACCTCGTAGGCGCGAGGGCGATGCGGGTCGCGGCGCAGGAAGCCCTTGCGCTCCAGCGCCATGAGCTGATGGGCGACGGACGAGGTGCTGGACAGCCCGACGGCCTGGCCGATCTCGCGCATGGACGGCGGGTAACCCCGCCGCTGCACAGAGTCGCGGATCACCTCGATGACACGCCGCTGCCGGTCCGTGAGGCCGGAGCTGTCCGCACGGATCCCTGGAGGTCGGCCGGGCATCGAGCGGGTGGGCTTGGGCCCCTCCGGGGTCGTGGCTGCGTCATTCATGGCATGCACCGGCTCGAATCGGTTCTGGGAGCGGTCCTGGGCAGTGATGGCGGCACTGTCAGCGGTGGTGGTCACGTCGGCCCCTCTCGAATGGTCTCCCTAGCTGGACAACGGTAGTTGGTTTCGAAAGGTTGCGCCAAACACACGTTCGAGTGAAAAATCGCGGATTGCCTGACGTGGCCGCTCAGCTGGGTGTATGTGCGAACGCCGATGGGTGTATGTGCGAACGCCGGAAAAATGGGCCGCCGAGAGGATCTACGGTAGCCTCCGCCGCCGAAGGCGAGGGGGCCGGGCCCGCTTCAGTCTGGCACTCGCTCGTGATCGACGCCCGGCGCCGCGCCCCCGGCGCCCGCGCTCGGCGCGTCGTGTGCCCTCCGTGAGCGCGTGCCATACGGCGCGTACGCGGCCGGTTCCGCAGCGGGCACACGCGACACGCTCTACGGCCCAAAAAGGCGGCCGGACCCCAGATCTAGTGGTTGGATTGTGACTGCCACCCAGAAGTTGTGGTCCCCGGTCCGTCGGAGCTCGGGCCATCGCCTATGCTTGTGGCTGCTTCGGGGGGCTCGGCGAGCCAGTTGAGGCTATTCGGTCGTGCTGTGAAGGAGGGGTTGGGAGCCATGCACTGTCCCTTCTGCAGGCACCCCGACAGCCGCGTCGTCGACAGTCGGACCACCGACGACGGAACGTCGATCCGACGCCGCCGGCAGTGCCCCGACTGCTCCCGTCGCTTCACGACGGTGGAGACCGCGTCGCTGATGGTGATCAAGCGCAGCGGTGTGACGGAGCCCTTCAGCCGTACCAAGGTCATCTCCGGCGTGCGCAAGGCGTGCCAGGGGCGGCCGGTCACGGAGGACGCCCTCGCTCAGCTCGGCCAGCGGGTCGAGGAAGTGGTGCGCGCCACCGGCAGTGCCGAGCTGACCACCCACGACGTGGGTCTGGCCATACTCGGCCCCCTGCAGGAACTCGACCTCGTCGCGTACCTGCGGTTCGCGTCCGTCTACCGGGCGTTCGACTCACTCGAGGACTTCGAGGCCGCCATCGCCGAACTGCGCGGCGAACGGCCACCTGCACAGGAGCGGAGCGACGGGGCTGTCGAGGTCCCCGTCCCCGCCACCGCCGCCGACTGAGCGGCACCCGCCGAGCGGGCGGAGCCGTGCGTCACGGATCCCACCCGCTACCGGGCGGCACACGACCTGTCCCGGGCGCTGGGCAGCGCTCCAGGACAACAGACACAAGCAGTGCCACGGGAAGAACTGGGCACTTCAGGGCGTTTTTGCCCGTATATGGGAGGCGGCATGACCGAGACGACGAGCGGCCCGGCACGAGGGTCCCGGACCAAGGGAGCCAAGGCGAGCAAGGGCCTGCGTATCGAGCGGATCCACACCACCCCCGGCGTGCACCCCTACGACGAGGTGGTCTGGGAGCGCCGTGACGTCGTCATGACGAACTGGCGTGACGGCTCGGTGAACTTCGAGCAGCGTGGCGTCGAGTTCCCCGACTTCTGGTCGGTGAACGCGGTCAACATCGTCACCAGCAAGTACTTCCGCGGGGCGGTCGGCACCCCCCAGCGCGAGACCGGTCTCAAGCAGCTCATCGACCGGATCGTGAAGACGTACCGCAAGGCCGGCGAGGACCACCACTACTTCGCCTCGCCCGCCGACGCGGAGATCTTCGAGCACGAGCTCGCGTACGCCCTGCTGCACCAGATCTTCAGCTTCAACTCTCCGGTGTGGTTCAACGTCGGCACGCCGCAGCCGCAGCAGGTCTCCGCCTGCTTCATCCTGTCCGTCGACGACTCCATGGAGTCGATCCTCGACTGGTACAAGGAAGAGGGCATGATCTTCAAGGGCGGCTCCGGCGCCGGCCTGAACCTCTCCCGTATCCGCTCCTCCAAGGAGCTGCTGTCGTCGGGCGGCAACGCCTCCGGTCCGGTCTCGTTCATGCGGGGTGCCGACGCCTCCGCAGGAACGATCAAGTCCGGCGGTGCCACCCGCCGCGCGGCCAAGATGGTCATTCTCGACGTCGACCACCCCGACATCGAGAACTTCATCGAGACCAAGGTCAAGGAAGAGGAGAAGATCCGCGCGCTGCGTGACGCGGGCTTCGACATGGACCTGGGCGGCGACGACATCACGTCCGTCCAGTACCAGAACGCCAACAACTCGGTCCGCGTGAACGACGAGTTCATGAGGGCCGTGGAGTCCGGCGGCAGGTTCGGTCTGCGTGCCCGCATGACCGGCGAGGTCATCGAGGAGGTCGACGCCAAGGCGCTCTTCCGCAAGATGGCCGAGGCCGCCTGGGCATGCGCCGACCCGGGCATCCAGTACGACGACACGATCAACCACTGGCACACCTGCCCCGAGTCCGGCCGCATCAACGGCTCGAACCCGTGCAGCGAGTACATGCACCTGGACAACACCTCGTGCAACCTCGCCTCGCTGAACCTCATGAAGTTCCTCAAGGACAACGGCGAGGGCCACCAGTCCTTCGACGTCGAGCGCTTCTCCAAGGTCGTCGAGCTGGTCATCACCGCGATGGACATCTCGATCTGCTTCGCGGACTTCCCGACGCAGAAGATCGGTGAGAACACGCGCGCCTTCCGCCAGCTCGGCATCGGTTACGCCAACCTCGGCGCCCTCCTCATGGCGACCGGCCACGCGTACGACTCCGACGGCGGCCGCGCTCTCGCCGGAGCCATCACCTCCCTGATGACCGGCACGTCCTACAAGCGGTCCGCCGAACTCGCCGCGGTCGTCGGCCCCTACGACGGCTATGCCCGCAACGCCGAGCCGCACCAGCGCGTCATGAAGCAGCACGCCGACGCCAACGCCAAGGCCGTCCGCATGGACGACCTCGACACGCCGATCTGGGCCGCGGCCACCGAGGCCTGGCAGGATGTGATCCGTCTCGGCGAGAAGAACGGCTTCCGCAACTCCCAGGCGTCCGTCATCGCCCCGACCGGCACCATCGGTCTCGCGATGTCCTGCGACACCACCGGCCTCGAGCCGGACCTGGCGCTGGTCAAGTTCAAGAAGCTGGTCGGCGGCGGCTCGATGCAGATCGTCAACGGCACCGTGCCGCAGGCCCTGCGCCGCCTCGGCTACCAGCCGGAGCAGATCGAGGCGATCGTCGCCCACATCGCCGAGCACGGCAACGTGATCGACGCGCCCGGCCTGAAGACCGAGCACTACGAGGTCTTCGACTGCGCCATGGGCGAGCGCTCCATCTCCGCGATGGGCCACGTCCGCATGATGGCGGCCATCCAGCCGTGGATCTCCGGCGCGCTCTCCAAGACGGTCAACATGCCGGAGTCGGCGACCGTCGAGGAGGTCGAGGAGATCTACTTCGAGGCGTGGAAGATGGGCGTCAAGGCGCTCGCGATCTACCGCGACAACTGCAAGGTCGGCCAGCCGCTCTCCGCGAAGAAGAAGGACATCGGCAGCGCCGCGAAGGCCGAGGTCACCGAGAGGGCCGAGGAGACGATCCGCGCGGCGGTCGAGAAGGTGGTCGAGTACCGCCCGGTCCGCAAGCGCCTCCCCAAGGGCCGGCCCGGCATCACCACCTCCTTCACCGTCGGTGGCGCAGAGGGCTACATGACCGCCAATTCCTACCCGGACGACGGTCTCGGCGAGGTCTTCCTGAAGATGTCGAAGCAGGGCTCCACCCTCGCGGGCATGATGGACGCCTTCTCCATCGCCGTCTCGGTGGGTCTGCAGTACGGCGTTCCGCTCGAGACGTACGTCTCGAAGTTCACCAACATGCGCTTCGAGCCGGCCGGTATGACGGACGACCCGGACGTGCGGATGGCACAGTCGATCGTCGACTACATCTTCCGCCGCCTGGCGCTGGACTTCCTGCCCTTCGAGACGCGCTCCGCGCTCGGCATCCACTCGGCGGAGGAGCGCCAGCGTCACCTGGAGACCGGCTCCTACGAGCCTGCCGACGACGAGGTCGACGTCGAGGGCCTCGCGCAGTCCGCTCCGCGCCAGCAGGAACTGAAGGCCGTCGCCCCCCCGAAGGCGGAGGTCCCGGCTCCGAAGCAGGCGCACACCTCGGCCGAGCTGGTCGAGATGCAGCTCGGCATCAGCGCCGACGCACCGCTCTGCTTCTCGTGCGGAACGAAGATGCAGCGGGCGGGCTCCTGCTACATCTGCGAGGGCTGCGGCTCCACCAGCGGCTGCAGCTGACACGGCCGGCACGACACTCGCCATGACGCGGCCGGTGTGACACGACGGGCAGCGGACCCGCCGATGCGCTGAGGGCGGGGAGACCTCCCAGGAGGTCTCCCCGCCTTCGCGTGTCCGCGGCTTGCCCGGGGCCTCGTGCGGGGCGGCCCGCCGTCAGCCGCTCATCAGGCCGACAAAGGCCTCAGGGGCCGTGTCGAAGCCGCGCACGGATGGGTGGAACTGCCAGTTCCCGGCCGCACCGCGCGTGAACTCGCAGATGACGGCCGCAGTGGACTGTGCGACCGCGGCGAAGTCGCACGTCGCCAGCTCCTCGTGCCCTTCCAGGACCCGTACCAGCGTGTTGGCGACGTCGCCGAACACCTTCCGGCCGGCGCGCTGCTGAATGACGACCCCCACGACGACACGCTCGTACACCGGCGCCAGCCGGTCGAACTCCAGCGTCATGACCTCGTCGGCGCCGAACCCCTGGCCCGTCTTGCTGTCCCGGGCCAGGATGATCGTCCCGTCCGGCGACCTGCTGTCGAAATGGACCACGTACGCCGGCTCACGCGCGGCATCGGCGCGATACGTCGCTGCCACGAGGTCGAGGTCGTGGGGCGGCTCCCCCATGGGACTCGGGTCCCACTTGAGTGCCACCTCGGCCTTCCGGACCCCCTTGCTGAGGCTGCTCACCGGATCTCTCCTCCCCGTAACGTCCTTCATTCCTACGGGAGTTGACCGTAGTCGCTCAGTGGGGGATGCGGCGAGGCGGCCACCGGTGCGCCCGGGCGGTACGGGATCACGGCACGGAACATGGCGGATCGGTGCATGACCAGCGCACTGTCGCACGCGTGGATGCACTCCCGCCGACGGGGAACGGCCTCCTGGTCCGGGCCGTACGATGGCGCGGTGCTGGTCAAGTGGACTCGCTGCATCGTGGTGGACCGTCGAGGGTTCGAGCGGGGGCAGCGGAAATGGGCGGGGCTGCTGGGTGAGCCGGGATTCCGGGGGCAGGGCGGCGGTTGGAGCCGGATACGGCCCAATGTCGCCCATGTGTTCGCCTTCTGGGAGAGCCGCCCTTTCTACGACTCGTTCATGGCGCGGTCCCACGACCGGCTGGCGGCGGGGCAGTCGGGCACGTACAAGGACATCCACGCCAAGCTCTTCGACTACCGCTTCGACGTGAAGACGGGGTTCGAGCCGCGCTTCTCGGACGCGGACGTGGTGCGGGTAGCCCACTGCCGTGTCCGCGAGGACCGGGTCGAGCACTTCTCGCTCATGCAGGAGAAGGTGTGGAACCCCGCGATGGCCGGGTCGCCGGGGATGGTGCGCGGACTGTTCGGTGAGGCACCGGAGAACGAATTCCTGGTGCTGTCCATGTGGCTGGCGGCAGCGGAGCACGGCAAGTACCGCAGGGAGCGCATCGAGCGGCTGCTCCTGCGCGCGCAGACCGAGGCCGACGTCTCCGCACTGGCCGGGGACGTCGTGGAGCTGGAGCCGTCCTGGACCGTCTGATCAGGCTCCGGTGTCTGCCGGCGGTTGGGTGGATGCCGGTGCCTGTGTCGATCCGTGGGCCGAGAAGACACCGGCGCGGAGTGCCGCGATCGCCGCTGCGGCCGACCGGTCGGCGAAAGCCGGGTCCACCGGCTCACGGGTGATGAAGAGCCGGAAGAACAAGGGTGCGGACACCGCTCGCACGACGTCGCCCGCGTCGGAGTCCGCGGGCGCTTCGCCCCGGGCGACCGCTCGCTCGACGACAGCCGCCGACCGTCTGAATCGCTCCGCGTAGAAGGCGCGCAGAGCATCGGCCGCGCGCGGGGACCGGAAGGCCGCCGCGACGAACGCGGCAGGCGCTGCGGACGCTGCCGGGTCGTCGAAGGATTCGGCGACCTCCTGTGCGAGCGCATGAAGATCCCCTTCCAGACTGCCCGTGTCCGGCGGTGTCCAGCTGTCCTCCCCGGCGAGGTCGAGCGCATCGGCGACCAGCTCCTCGACGCCTCCCCACCGGCGATAGAGCGTCGTCTTGTGCACACCCGAATGCGCGGCGACGTAATCGACGGTGAGGCCCGGGTAGCCGTGCTCGCCGAGGCCGGTGAGGACGGCGTCCCGGACGGCCGCTCGGGTGCGGGCGGTGCGGCCGCCGGGGCGCTGGGTGCCCGGAGGCGGTGCCTTCTCAGTCAATTGCTACTCCTGTTGCGTTAGTGGCCTTCATGGTGGCACACTCATGGGTAATGCGACAACAGTTGCGTTAACCGGTGCGGCGTCCTGCCGCTCTTTCACGGGGGTGCTCTTGTCGACTTCTTGCACGGGGCCGGCGTCGGCGGCGCTTCGCCGGACGGATACGCCGGATGGACTCGGGGTGGCCCGTCGGTCGCTGACGGACGGGCCTAGGGTCGTCCCATGGCACGACCGCGACGCATCGTCCTTGTCCGGCATGGGGAATCGGTGGGCAACGCCGACGACACGGTCTACGAGCGCGAGCCCGATCATGCGCTCCACCTCACGGCTCGGGGGCTGGCGCAGGCGGAGCAGACCGGGCGGCGGCTTCGGGAGATCTTCGGCCGCGAGCGTGTCAGCGTCTACGTCTCTCCCTATCGCCGGACCCACGAGACCCTCCAGGCATTCGGGCTCGATCCGGAGCTCGTGAGGGTCAGGGAGGAGCCGAGGCTCAGGGAGCAGGACTGGGGCAACTGGCAGGACAGGGACGACGTCCGCCTGCAGAAGGCGTACCGCGACGCGTACGGCCACTTCTTCTACCGCTTTGCTCAGGGCGAGTCCGGTGCCGATGTGTACGACCGCGTCGGGGCGTTCCTGGAGAGCCTGCACCGCAGCTTCGAAGCGCCCGATCATCCGCCCAACGTCCTGCTGGTCACTCACGGGCTCACCATGCGGTTGTTCTGCATGCGCTGGTTCCACTGGTCGGTGGCGGAATTCGAGTCACTCGCCAATCCGGGCAACGGGGAGACCCGGATACTGCACCTGCGCGACGACGGGCGCTACGCCTTGGACCGCCCGTTCGAGCGCTGGCGGACCCCCGAGCCGTACGGCGTCACCGGGATAGAGTGGCGGGAAGATGACCGCTGACTCCTCTCGCGACCGGCGCTTCGCACGCGCCCTGGACAGCCTGCGCGGACTGTCCGTGGGAGACGCCCTGGGCTCCCAGTTCTTCGTACCTTCGAACTATCCCCTGCTGAAGCGGCGCGAGCTGCCACCGGCCAGCTGGCAGTGGACCGACGACACCGAAATGGCCTGTTCGGTGCTGGCGGTGCTCGCCGAGCACCATCGTGTGGACCAGGACGCGCTGGCCCGCTCGTTCGCGGAGCACCACGATTTCGACCGTGGTTACGGCCCCGCCGTCAACCGGATGCTCAGGCTGATCAGGGAGGGAGGCGACTGGCGCGAGCTGGCCGCCGCTCTCTTCAACGGGCAGGGCTCGTGGGGCAACGGCTCGGCGATGAGGATCGCCCCGCTCGGGGCCTGGTACGCGGACGATCCCGAGCAGGCGACCCACCAGGCCGAGATCTCGTCCTACACGACCCATCAGCACCGAGAGGCGGTCGTCGGGGCCATGGCGGTGGCAGCGGCGGCCGCCCTGGCCGCCCGGCCGGCCGGGCCCCCGGAGCCCACCGAGCTTCTGGACGGTGTGATCGCCCTGGTTCCTCGCAGCGCTGTCGGGGCGGGGCTGCGACGGGCCCGGGACATGCTGGACTACGACGACGCCGGCACCGTGGCGGCCGTGCTCGGCAGCGGCCGGCGCACCAGCGCCCATGACACCGTGCCGTTCGCGCTGTGGTCCGCCGCACGGTCACTCGGAGACTTCGAGCAGACCTTCTGGACGACCGCGCAAGTCGGCGGGGACGTCGACACCACGTGCGCGATCGCCTGTGGAGTGGTCGCGGCGGGCAAGGGGGGCCGGCCGCCCGCCCACTGGCTGGAGCGGACCGAAGCGCTTCCGGGCTGGCTGCCCGAGGGCCCGGGCTGACCGGATCCGGTCGCTCCTGTGGGTACCGGCCGTCCCGCACGGCCGGTACCCGGCGACCAGGACCGGTTCGCGTGGCCCGGCCTATCCCGCGTGTGCGCCCGGCTTGGCCGTGCCGCTCAGCGCTTCGAGGTCGCTCTTGCGGACCCGGATGACGGCGACGGCGGCCAGGACGGCGAGCCCGACCAGTCCCACACCGGCCCAGAAGGCGGTGGAGATTCCCTCGGCGAGCACCTGGTGCCCCCACGGCGGCGGAAGCTCGTGCGTCGTGGCGAACGCCTCCTTCTGGGCGGGAGTCGACTCGGCGAGGAACGAGGGAAGCTGTCGCTCGCCCTCGGTCCGGCCGGCGGTCCCGAAGACGGTCATGAGGATCGACAACCCGAGGGAGCCACCGACCATCTGCGTCGCGTTGAGCAGACTGGAGGCCGCACCCGACTCGTGCTGCGCCACACCCGAGACAGCTGTCAGCGTCGCGGTGACGAAGACGAGCCCCATGCCGAAGCCGAACAGCAGCATCGGGCCCAGGATCCCTCCGAGGTAAGAGGTGTCCGGGCTGATCCCGGTCAGCCACGCCATACCGCCACCGGTGAGCACGGCACCCACGATCAGGAAGGGTTTGGGGCCGAGGACGGGCAACAGCTTCGAGGAGATCCCGGCGGCGGTCACGATCATCACGGTGACCGGCAGGAAGGCCAGGCCGGAGGTGATGGGGCTGTACCCCAGCACGTTCTGGACGAAGAGCACGATGAAGAAGAACATTCCGAACATGGCGGCCGAGAGGCTCATCATGATCACGTACGTGCCCGAGCGGTTGCGGTCGGCGAACATGCGCAGCGGCGTGATCGGCTCCCTCGCCCTGCGCTCGATCAGGACGAACGCGGTGAGCAGGACAGCGGCCACGCCGAACGCGCTCAGGGTCAACCCGTCGCGCCAGCCGTCCTCGGACGCCCGGATGAAGCCGTAGACCAGGGACGCCATGCCCACTGTCGAGGTGAGCGCGCCGGAGACGTCGAACCGGCCTGAATGGCGCTCGGACTCATTGATGAAGACGGGAGCGAGGACCGCGATCAGGACACCGATGGGCAGGTTCACGTAGAACACCCAGCGCCAGTCGAGCCACTCGGTGAGCATGCCGCCTGCCAGCAGGCCGATCGCCGCGCCGCTGGCCGACACGGCAGCGAAGATGCCGAACGCACGGTTGCGTTCCGGGCCTTCCCGGAAGGTCGTGGTGATGAGGGCGAGCGCGGTCGGAGAGGCGATGGCGCCACCCACGCCCTGAAGGGCGCGTGCGGCCAGCATCTGCCACGGCTCCTGGGCGATGCCGCACAACAGCGAGGCGGCCGTGAACAGGAGCACGCCAAAGACGAAGACGCGGCGCCGGCCGAGTATGTCGCCCGCTCTGCCGCCGAGCAGAAGCAGGCCGCCGAAGGTGAGCGTGTAGGCGTTCACCACCCACGAGAGCTGGGTCGTGGTGAACTCGAGTGCTCCTTGGATGTGCGGGAGCGCGATGTTCACAATCGTGGTGTCGAGGACCACCATGAGCTGGAGAGCCGCTATCACCGCGAGAGCGATCCCGGGGCGGCCCTGCCGTCGGGCCGCGGCGGGTTTGTCCGGAGCCGTCAACTGAGAGGTTGTCACGTCAAGTCCCCCACACATGAGTTAGTGAACGAATCCGTTCACTTTTCCGTCAACCGTAGAGAATCCCCGTCAGTGAACGCAAGCGTTCACTAGACCTCCAGTCCCCAACGGAGAGAACAAGATGGCCACTTCGCGCTGTTCCCCTGGTGCGCAGGCCCCGCCGGTTCCGCTGCGCCGGCGAGGGCTCGTGCTGGAACGAGCGATCCTGGAAGCCGCCCTGGAGCAGCTCAGCACGGTCGGCTGGGGAGGGCTCACGATGGAGGGCGTCGCCTCGAGGGCCCAGACCGGCAAGGCGGCCGTCTATCGCCGCTGGCCGTCGAAGGAGGACCTGGTCGCGGACGCACTGGAAGCGGGGCTGCCGGCGCTGGACGAGGCCGCCGACCACGGCGGCATCCGCGAAGATCTCTACCAGCTCTGCTGCCGGGTCCGGGATGCCATGTTCTCCCGCTCGGGCATGGCGCTGCGATCAGTGATTCACGAGTGCGACACCGCATCCGCCGAGCGCTTCCACGGCGTGATCGTGAACCGCGTCGTCGAACCGTCCAACCGCCTCTTCCGGGAAGTGGTCCGCCGCGGGGTGGCGCGGGGCGACGTGCGCGCCGACGCCACGTGCGACCTGGTCTTCGACGTCATCCCCGGCTTGCTGATGTACCGCTCGAAAGTGTGCGGAAGCGAATGGCCGGACGAGGACATCGCTCGGATGATCGACCAGGTCATGGTGCCCCTGTTGCGGCCGGGCTCCCGCTGACGGGTGGTGCGGAGAGCCCTAGGGGTATCCGGGTGTCGCTGGGCCCCTCCAGCGGCGTAACCTTGCTGGCGCCATGCCGTACGAACCACCTACTCACTCAGTCGAGCGCTCGATCCGGGCGACCACGGGCGCCAAGATCGTCGCAGGCATCGACGAGGTCGGTCGTGGGGCATGGGCAGGGCCGGTGACCGTCTGTGCGGCGATCACCGGACTCCGCAGACCGCCTGCCGGGCTCACCGACTCCAAACTCATCACCCCGAAGCGCCGCACGGAGCTTGCGGGCGAGTTGGAGTCCTGGGTCACCGCCCACGCTCTCGGTCATGCGTCGCCCGAGGAGATCGACGACCTCGGGATGACCGCTGCACTGCGGCTCGCCGCAGTCCGGGCTCTCGACGGTCTGCCCGTGCGTCCCGACGCCGTCATTCTCGACGGCAAGCACGACTACCTGGGAGTGCCCTGGCGAGTGCGTACGGTGATCAAGGGTGATCAGTCGTGCGTTTCCGTGGCCACGGCATCGGTGATAGCCAAGGTTCGCAGGGACGCCATGATGGCCGCTCTCCAGGAGGAGTTCGCCGTTTTCGGCTTCGCCGAGAACGCCGGATATCCCTCGCCCATGCACAAGGCGGCTCTGAGGGAGCTGGGACCCACCCGGTACCACCGGCTCTCCTGGGCCTACCTGGACGCGCTGCCCCAGTGGCGGCACCTCAAGAAGGTCCGCCTCTCACCGGAGGCGGCCGCACTGGAAGACGGGGGCCAGCTCGGCTTCGACTTCTGACCCCGCCCTGCCAACAGCCGGGTCGCACTTTTGTGCCCACCCGCCGATGCCGTCGACACCGGCATTTGATAGACATCCACCCATGCCTCTCATTCCCGAGGAGCCTCAGATTCACGAGAGCGCCCAGGGTCCCCGCGTGACACCGGCCGCAGGCCGCCCCACGCCGACCCCTCGTCCTGTACCCGGTCCGCGTTCCGCGGCCTCGCCGCGTCCCGGACATCCGGGACCTGGTCCGGCCAGGCCCGCATCCCCCGCGCAGCGCCCGCCGGCGGCGGGGAAGCCGCCGTCACCCCGGAAGGAGAATCGTTCCGGACCGCAGATCCAGCTCATCCCCGCTCCGGCGGACGGTGCCCTGGACGCCGCCGGCGAGGCGGTCGACCTGCTGCTCGACTCCGGGCGCGCGCCCGGCGACATCCTGGTCCTCACCATGGGCGAGCTGCATCCGTGGGCGGCTCACGAGCTGTCCTTCGGCGAGTCCGCCTACTGGGCCCAGCACGATGCCCGTGACGACGTGTTCTACGCGGCCGCGGCCTCGGTGGAACGGGCTTCCGCCCGTCCCGTCGTGGTCGTCGCGGTGAACGGGGGCGACGACTCCGCCGCCCGAGCGCTGCCGAAGGCCATGGCGAAGGCCTCCGCACTCCTGATCGTGTGCGGTGACCCGAAGCGGATCAACAGCGCCTTCGGCGCAGGCGTTTGACACCGTTCAGCGGTCGCGGACCGAAGGTCCGGTCGTGACCCGGCTGCCCTGACCACGGGCAGCCGGTGGATGACCTGTCAGCGAGCAGCGGTGCGCCGCAGCGCGTCCACCGCTCCGCCGGCCGTGCGCAGCGGAACGGGGTCGGCCTCCATGCCGACATCGGCCAGACGGCCCGGGGGCGACGTCGAGCTGGGCTGTCGGCCACCACGACCTTCGCCCAGCACCTGCCAGCCGCCACGTGTCAAAGTGATGTACGCGCCGCAGCGCAACCCGTGCAGCGTGCAGGCGTCGCGCAGTCCCCACATCCAGGCCCCGTCCTCTTCGGTCCAACGCTCGTCGCCCTCACGGCAGTAGAGCAGGACCGCTGTGCGCACCGGGGTCCGACGGCGCAGGTCGTGCGGGATGACGCGACGCAGATGGGCGAGCAGCGCATTGCGGAACTCCCAGCCGTCCACCGGAACCGCATGCCGGGAGAACGACGCGCTCGCGGCCAGCCGCTCCTCGTGATCGAGTACGGCGACGACGGCGGTCGCAGGCACCGGGCGGTGCCGGCCGTGCAACCCGCTGACCACCTCGCGCGGATTGCGCAGCAGCGGGATTCCTGCTGCCGCCCACTCGGCGGGCTCGAGCAGCCGAGCGAGGCGGCTGGCCGAGTTGGCCGATGCGGTGATCGAGGTGGCTGCGGACGAAGCGAATCCGAAGGTCACGGTCCTCCCTTCGCATACGCGCCCACAGTGCGGGCAGGGTCGGGTGAGGGCGCACCGCAACAGGGCCCTCAGAGCCAAACAGGCCTGCGCGGGGAGCAGTTCAATTCTTCCTGGCGCGTGAGGATGCGGCAACGAGCAATTTGGCGTGACCGACGGGAATCGGCGGGTATGAGGCTCATATCCTTCCCTTCTTCCTTGCTTCCACGCGCCCCCACCGACCCCGTCAGGACTGGACGGCAAGAACCAGGGGAAATACGCCCTTTGCTCCCGCACGGCGCAGCAGGCGCGTGGCCACCGCCAGAGTCCAGCCACTGTCCGCGTAGTCATCGATCAGGAGCACGGGGCCGTCGACGCCTGCCACGGCTTCAGCGAGCTGCGGTGGCACCACGAACGCCTCGTGCAGGGCGCGGACCCGCTGGGCGCTGTTGGTGCGGGAGAAGCGCGAATCCAGAGCCTCCGGCGCGTACTCGACCGAACCGAGCATGGGCATCCGCCCGACCTCGGCGATACGGCCGCCGAGCGAGCCGATCAGCCTGGGCCGTGAACGGGACGCGACGGTCACGACCCCCGCCGGCCGCGCAGGGGCGTCGACGGCGCCGGAAGCCCAGCCGCCCGGTCCCTTGGCCCAGTCGGCGAGCACGGTCACCACCGCGCCCACCATGTCGTCGGGGACCGGAGCGTCCGGTGCCTGAGGCGCGACCATGGGGCGCAGGCGATTACCCCAGCCGATGTCCGACAGGCGCCCGAGTGCCCGTCCCGTGAAAGCTTGTTCACCTTCGGGGATACGGCCCTTGAGACTCACGCCCACAGCTGCCAGACCCGTCGGCCACATCTTCCGCGGCTCCAGGTCGACGCCGGGGCGGCCCAGCTCCCCGCGCGCCGCGTCGAGCGCCGCTGCGGACACCTTGTCGCTGAACCGCGCGCCGGAGCAGTTGTCACAGCGGCCACACCTCGAGGCCTCCTCGTCGTCCAGCGTCGTCCTCAGAAACTCCATCCGGCAGCCGGTGGACCGGACGTAGTCCCGCATCGCCTGCTGCTCGGCCGCACGCTGCCGGGCGACCCAGGCGTACCTCTCCGTGTCGTAGGACCACGGCTGACCGGTCGTCGTCCAGCCGCCCTTGACCCGGCGCACGGCACCGTCCACGTCCAGCACCTTCAGCATCGTCTCCAGCCGTGTGCGCCGGAGCTCGACCAGCGGCTCCAGCGCGGGCAGCGAGAGCGGCCGGTCGGCCTGGGCGAGCACATCCAGCGTGCGCCGCACGAGCTCCTCCGGCGGAAAGGCGACCGAGGCGAAGTACTGCCAGATCGCCTCGTCCTCCTTGCCGGGCAGCAGCAGCACCTCTGCGTGGTCCACTCCGCGGCCCGCCCGGCCCACCTGCTGGTAGTAGGCGATGGGGGAGGAGGGAGAACCGAGGTGCACGACGAATCCGAGATCGGGTTTGTCGAACCCCATACCGAGCGCGGACGTTGCGACGAGCGCCTTCACGCGGTTGGTGAGGAGGTCGTCCTCGGCCTGCTGGCGATCCGCGTTCTCCGTGCGGCCGGTGTAGGAGGCCACGGTGTGACCGCACTGGCGCAGATATGCGGTGACTTCCTCGGCCGCCGCCACCGTCAGGGTGTAGATGATCCCGGACCCTGGCAGCTCACCGAGGTGATCGGCGAGCCAGCCGAGCCGGTGTGCCGCGTCGGGAAGCTGCAGCACGCTCAGGCTGAGGCTCTCCCGGTCGAGAGGGCCCCGCAGCACCAGAGCGTCGGTGCCCGCGCCGGTGCCCAGCTGCTCCGCGACATCCGCTGTCACGCGGGCGTTGGCCGTGGCGGTCGTCGCGAGCACCGGGACACCGGTCGGCAGGTCCGCGAGCATTGTGCGCAGCCTGCGGTAGTCCGGCCGGAAATCGTGGCCCCAGTCGGAGATGCAGTGCGCCTCGTCCACCACCAGCAGACCGGTCGCCGCCGCGAGCCGGGGCAGAACCTGATCACGGAAGTCCGGATTGTTCAGCCGCTCCGGACTCACCAGCAGCACATCCACATCGCCGGCCACGATCTCGGCCTGGACGGACTCCCACTCCTCCGTGTTGGAGGAATTGATCGTGCGGGCCCGGATGCCTGCCCGGGCCGCGGCCTCGACCTGGTTGCGCATGAGCGCCAGCAGCGGTGAGACGATCACCGTGGGTCCGCTGCCGGCCGCCCTCAGCAGCGACGTGGCGACGAAGTAGACCGCGGACTTGCCCCAGCCAGTGCGCTGGACGACCAAGGCCCGGCGCTTGTCGGCAACGAGCGCCTCGATCGCCCGCCACTGATCCTCGCGCAGGCGGGCGGAGCCCGAGGGGTCACTGACGAGTCGTGCGAGTACGGCATCGGCGGCGGCCCTGAGCTCCGCACGGTCTGCGTTGGTCATGGCCCCATGCAACCCGATGGCACCGACAAAGCGCGAACGAGCCCGACAGCCTGTGGATAACGTTATCCACAGGGGTCGCGGCAGGTCGCCGGTCCGCGAGACGGTCCTGCCATGAACAAGCACCACGACTTCGCCGCCGGATCCGCCGACGACCAGCAGATCACCCTGCGCAGCCCGGCCGAACTGGCCGACGCCCTCCCGTACATGATGGGCTTCCACCCGAGCGACTCGATTGTGCTGGTCGCCCTGCACGGAGGGCGAGGACGGTTCGGCGGTCGGCTCAGGCTCGGCATTCCCTGCTCGCCCCGCGAATGGGAGCCGGTGGCCCAGCAGCTCGCCGAGTGCCTGATCCACGGCAGCGAGCGCCGCGGGACACGCCCGGACGGGATCGTCGTCTTCCTCTGCCAGGAGCCGGCCCACGGCGAGAGCGGACTGCGCGTGATGGAGCGGCTCCGCCCGCTCGCCCAGCGGCTGCGCACCGCCTGTGGGGCCCTCGATGTGCCCGTGTACGAGGCGCTGTGCATCTCCGACGGCCGCTTCTGGTCCTATTGCTGCCCCGACGCGCGGTGTTGCCCGCCCGACGGGACGCCGCTCGCCCTCCCCGGCACCTCCGTGATGGCCGCGGCCGCTGCTTACGCGGGCATTCAAGTGCGGGGCAGTCTGCGGGAGATGGAGACTCGGCTGGTGCCCTGGACCGATGGGGCGGCAGCGGAGCAGCAGCTGGCCCTCGACCAGGCCGGCACAGCCCTCGTGCCCCGGATTCTGGACGAGCAGGGGCGTCGGCGCCTCGCGGCGGACACCCTGGAGCTCGCCCGAAGGGTGCTGGGCCGACTGGCACAGGCTCCGCGGACACCACAGGCTGCCGCATCGGACGAGGGCGATGGGATGGACGACCGGCTCATCTCCCACGAGGAGGCCGCAGAGCTGATCCTTGGTCTTCAGGACCGCCGGACCAGGGATCGCGCAGCTCAGTGGATGGAGGGCCCGGACGCGGGTCCCGCGCTTCGGCTGTGGCGTGCTCTGTCCCGGCGCTGCGTCGGAAGCTACGCCAGTCATGCCGCCGCGCCGCTGACTCTCGCCGGATGGGTGTCGTGGTCACTCGGCGACGAGCCCGCGGCCCGGGTCGCCCTCGGCCTCGCTCTCCACGCCGACCCCGAGTACGTCTTCGCGCGTCTGCTCCACCAGGCCTGCAACGAGGGGCTCGATCCCGAGACGTTGCGGCACTGTCTGCGTCAGGAGCAGGACTGGCCGACCGGGAGCGGTACTTCGGCGGTCGTAGCGGCAGCACCAGGCGAAGAGCGCCCGGCCGTTGATCACCGGGAAGTCTCCGGCGAGCAGTCATCGGCCGATCACCCGACGGGGGCGACGGCCGCCGGCAATGAGCGGCCCCATCACCGCAGGCGCCGCGCCCAGGTTCGTTCTGCCGCCCGTGCCGCCCGTGCCGCCCGTGCCGCCCGTGCCGCCCGTGCTGCCCGTGGGCCGGGTGCTGTCTCCCGTAACCGGCCCGCCTCGGGAAGCGTCCAGGTGCGCGTGCGCGTGCGCAGGCGCAGCGGGCAGCGGGGCAGCGGGAGCGGGCGATGACGCCCATGACCTGGGCCCTGCCCAGCGCGGCGGCATGTGCGTCGCCCTGCCGGGACGGGGCGAAGGAACCTGTGCCGCACATCAGGAAGGCTGTGTTTATCGTCAGGCAGACGACTATGATCGCGGCATGTCTCCCTACGACCCGTCGGCCTTTCCGCCCTTCGCTGTCACCGTCGACCTGGTCGTGCTCACCGTGCGTCGCCACGCCCTCTGTGCGCTGGTTGTACGCCGAGGTGAGCCGCCGTTCCAGGGGCGATGGGCGCTGCCCGGAGGATTCGTCCGGGCGGACGAGGACCTGGCGGCCGCGGCGGCGCGTGAGCTCTCCGAGGAGACAGGACTGTGCGCCCATGACCCCGCCTCCCCGGCGCCGGCCAACGGGGCGCACCTGGAGCAGCTCGCCACCTACGGAGACCCCAAGCGCGACCCGCGTATGCGTGTGGTCAGCGTCGCGCACCTCGTTCTCGCCCCGGACCTGCCGGCCCCGCGCGCCGGTGGCGACGCGAACAGCGTCCGCTGGGCACCCGTGGAAGAACTGCTCGGCCAGGAGAACGGATTCGCGCGCGAGGACGAGCAGCAGGGTCCGCTCGCCTTCGACCATGCGCTGATCCTGGCGGACGGCGTGGAGCGTGCCCGTTCCAAGATCGAGTACTCCTCGCTGGCCACGGCATTCTGCCCGCCGGAGTTCACGGTCGGAGAGCTGCGCCGGGTGTACGAGGCGGTGTGGGGTGTGGCCCTCGACCCGCGCAACTTCCACCGCAAGGTGACCGGTACGCCGGGCTTCCTGGTGCCGGCGGGCGGCACGACGACCCGGCAGGGTGGCCGGCCCGCCCAGCTGTTCCGGGCCGGCGGGGCCACTCTGCTCAACCCTCCGATGCTGCGTCCCGAGGTCTGATCCCGGACGACGCCGTGACCCGGCTGACCGGCGCCCTGCGTGCGGCCGCGGCGGCACGTACAGCCAGGGCAACCGCCTCCACGGGGTCGCGGATCCCGCATGCGAGGCCGGCGTGCGCGCGGCTGGCGGTGGCGGTCGGCGTCCAGGCCCTGCGTCTCGCCCATGGCACAGACTTGGGAGTCGAGCCCGTGAAGCCGACTTGGGGTTCGAGCCCGTGAAACTGCTTGCACTGGTGCTGGTTTCGGCCGGCCGCAGTGTGGCTGCGTTTGCCTCGTGAGGCGGAGCGGTGGTCGGCGGCGGCGCCGATCCAAATGGTGGGGCAACCTGTCGGAGCGGCCCTGGTGTTGGTCGTTGTCGGTCCCGATCTGCGCGCATCTGTTCATGACGGTTCGACGCCGTGCGTCTTGGTGGTCAAGGTCGACCGGTCGGGCGTCAACTGCCCGCAACTTCCTTGAGGCTGCCCGATTCCTTACGATAAGGCGTCAATTACGGCGCGAGCGCCGATCACCCTTTCGTGTGCTTTTCACCAAAGACCTCAAGGGGCTCGGAAGCGGAGCCGACAAAGGATGCGTGAGTACCCTTGCGCACACCATGATGACCGCCGCCCGCCCCTCCGAGACCGGCCTCGCAGGCCCGGGCGAACTCCACCGATACCCCTACGCGGAGTCGCCGGGCGCCGACCGCGTCGGCCCTCCCTCCTGGGAAGGCGCGGACGCGGAGCTGGGCCGGGTCGCCCGCCGGGCGGCAGGCAGCCGCGGCCGTGGTCTGCACGGCCAACTCGTCCAGCAACTGGGGCAGATGATCGTCTCCGGCGACCTCGGCGCCGACCGTCCGCTCGTCCCCGAGGAGATCGGCCAGCGTTTCGAGGTCTCCCGGACCGTCGTCCGCGAGTCCCTGCGTGTCCTCGAGGCCAAGGGCCTGGTCAGTGCCCGGCCCAATGTCGGCACCCGCGTGCGCCCGGTGAGCGACTGGAACCTGCTCGACCCCGACATCATCGAGTGGCGCGCCTTCGGCCCCCAGCGCGACGACCAGCGCCGAGAGCTGAACGAGCTGCGCTGGACCATCGAGCCGCTCGCCGCCCGCCTCGCCGCCGGGCACGGCCGCGACGACGTCCAGCAGCGACTGGCCGACATGGTCGAGATCATGGGGCACGCCCTGACTCAGGGTGACGGCCTCACCTTTTCGCGGGCGGACGCCGAGTTCCACTCCCTGCTCATCCAGCTCGCCGGCAACCGCATGCTGGAGCACCTGTCGGGGATCGTCTCCGCCGCCCTCCAGGTCTCCGGCGGGCCGGTCACGGGCTGTGAGCGGCCTACGGAGGCCGCCGTGGCCCAGCACGCCCGTATCGCCGAAGCGCTCGCCTCCGGCGACTCGCAGGCCGCCGAATCGGCCATGCGGCAGCTGCTCACGGTTCACCCGGAAGTGGAGCGAGTGGTCCCCGCCCCGCGCGAGCACTGACCGCCGCGGCGGGCGGGAGTGCGGAGGCGTACGCACAGCGTGTCGCCGGATTCTGCCGAGATCCGACGACATGCTGTGCGATGAACGCCCCCATCTGGCCGTTTCATGGCATATGGGGTGTGACTCGGGCCACGCGGATTGGGCGTAACACTCCTCGAAACCGTGCGATGACCTAAGAGGTGACAGCCGAGGAGGGAATACAGCCGCCATGGACGGCGCTGTGACAGCTCCGAGGTTCCGCCCGCGCCACCGGCACATCCGCAGCCCGGTGGTCGTCGGCTCCGGCCCGATCATGGGCGGGGCCGGAAGCCGTTTTCCATCGTTCCGAGAGGTTGTTCGTGTCGGCCAGCACATCCCGTACGCTCCCGCCGGAGATCGCCGAGTCCGAGTCTGTGATGGCGCTCATCGAGCGGGGAAAGGCTGATGGGCAGATCGCCGGCGATGACGTGCGTCGGGCCTTCGAGGCTGACCAGATTCCGCCAACCCAGTGGAAGAATGTTCTGCGCAGCCTCAACCAGATCCTCGAGGAAGAGGGTGTGACGCTGATGGTCAGTGCAGCGGAGTCGCCGAAGCGCGCCCGCAAGAGCGTCGCAGCGAAGAGCCCGGCAAAGCGCACCGCCACCAAGACCGTCGCCGCCAAGACGGCTCCGGCGAAGACCGTCGCTGCCACCGCGGCGCCGTCGGCCGAGACCGTCGATGTCACGGCGGACGAGTCGGCGGCCGCCGCTCCCGCCAAGAAGACAGCCGCAAAGAAGACGGCGGCGAAGAAGACCGCGGCGAAGAAGACCGTCGCCAAGAAGGCGGCGACGAAGAAGACCGCAGGCAAGAAGGACGCCGACGAGATCGTCGAGGGCGAGGAGCTGCTCGACGAGGTCCAGCCCGGCGGCAAGGGTGATGAAGAGGAGACCGAGGGCGAGAGCAAGGGCTTCGTCCTCTCCGACGACGACGAGGACGACGCGCCCGCTCAGCAGGTCGCTGTCGCCGGTGCCACCGCCGACCCGGTCAAGGACTACCTCAAGCAGATCGGCAAGGTCCCGCTCCTCAACGCCGAGCAGGAGGTCGAGCTCGCCAAGCGCATCGAGGCGGGCCTGTTCGCCGAGGACAAGCTGGCGAACTCGGACAAGCTCGCCCCCAAGCTCAAGCGCGAGCTGGAGATCATCGCCGAGGACGGCCGCCGCGCCAAGAACCACCTGCTGGAGGCCAACCTCCGACTGGTCGTCTCGCTGGCCAAGCGCTACACCGGCCGCGGCATGCTCTTCCTGGACCTGATCCAGGAGGGCAACCTCGGTCTGATCCGTGCCGTCGAGAAGTTCGACTACACCAAGGGCTACAAGTTCTCCACGTACGCCACCTGGTGGATCCGTCAGGCGATCACCCGCGCCATGGCCGACCAGGCCCGCACCATCCGTATCCCGGTGCACATGGTCGAGGTCATCAACAAGCTCGCGCGCGTGCAGCGCCAGATGCTCCAGGACCTGGGCCGCGAGCCCACCCCGGAGGAGCTGGCCAAGGAGCTCGACATGACCCCCGAGAAGGTCATCGAGGTCCAGAAGTACGGCCGCGAGCCCATTTCGCTGCACACACCGCTCGGCGAGGACGGCGACAGCGAGTTCGGTGACCTCATCGAGGACTCCGAGGCGGTCGTGCCGGCCGACGCGGTCAGCTTCACGCTCCTCCAGGAGCAGCTGCACTCCGTCCTGGACACCCTGTCCGAGCGTGAGGCGGGCGTCGTCTCGATGCGTTTCGGTCTCACCGACGGTCAGCCGAAGACTCTCGACGAGATCGGCAAGGTCTACGGCGTGACGCGTGAGCGCATCCGTCAGATCGAGTCCAAGACGATGTCGAAGCTGCGTCACCCGTCGCGCTCGCAGGTGCTGCGGGACTACCTCGACTAGGTCGTCGGCACGCCCTCGCGGGCAATGCCGGCAAAGGGCCCGGTCCCCACGGGGACCGGGGCCCTTTGTCGTGTCCAGGTTCTTTCGCGGTGCGGTCGGCGGCGCTCTGCACCACTCTGAGTGCACATCGTCCACGCAGAGTCAGGAGGCCGTATGCGTCGCCCCACCGCCCGAGCAATGGCCGGGGTTCCGGCCCTCGTCGCCGCCGCAGTCCTGACACCAGTGGCTCTGCCCGCACCCGCAGCCGCCGACCGTGTGGTCGTCGGCGGCTTCGAGGTGAGAGCCGAAGAGAGTCCCTGGGTCGTCGCCCTGTCCAGCCGTGACCGGTTCGGCCCAAAGCGGGCGGGGCAGTTCTGCGGGGGCGTCGTCGTGGCGCCCACGAAGGTGATGACCGCCGCTCACTGCCTCAGCCCGGCCGTGCTGGGCAGGGAGGTGAGCGCCGTGCGCGATCTGCGCGTCATCTCCGGCCGGTCCGCGCTGGACGGGCCGGGCGGACGGGAGGTCGCGGTGCACTCCAGTTCGGTCTCGCCGGCCTACGACCAGGCCACGAACAGCGCCGACCTGGCCGTCCTGACCCTCTCGGAGGCCCTGCCCGAGGCCAGTGTGCTTCCGGTCGCGACGGCGGGGGAGGGCGTGTACACGCCGGGCACAGAAGCCACTGTCTACGGCTGGGGCGACACCACAGGCGGCGGCGGCTATTCGCCCACGCTGCATGCGGCGCGTGTCTCCGTGCTGTCGGACGGAGCCTGTGAACGGGCCTATCCGGGGGGACTGCGTGGCCGGTACATGAAGGGCACGATGCTCTGTGCCGGGGCTCCGAATGGTGGGCGGGACGCCTGTCAGGGGGACAGTGGCGGCCCCCTGGTCGCGGGCGGCCGGCTCATTGGCATCGTCTCGTGGGGCAGCGGCTGCGGCCGTCCCGAGGCGCCCGGTGTCTACACCCGGCTGTCGACCGTTGCCCCTTCGGTCATGGGGAACGGCCTCTTGGGCCACTGAGCGCTGCCGCGGTCAGCCGCCGCGGTCACGGTATGAGAGCGGGCGGCGGCCCCTGTGTCCAA
>NZ_JBKFFO010000022.1:0-70001 GCF_046506645.1 Streptomyces sp. 5K101
ACGCCACTCCGCGAACGGGCAGCTCAGCCCCGTGGACTTCGAACACCGGCACCAGCAGGAGTCCGCTAGGCTCACGCTGGCCGCATGACAACCCCGAACGCGTGTCCACTTCCGCGGGGGAAGGCCCGGTGGCCAAATTGGCGGAACCAGCCGCGAGTCTGGCGACCCTCTCGTCCCGGCCACCCCGCCCCGGGTTTGCCGACGGCATCGCCATGTTCTCCCCCAACACCTCGTCGCTATGAGCAAATCCTTGCAGGCTCTCATGGGAAGGGGCTGGGAATCAACCTCTAATCAGGCCGGCGAACGGGAAGCTGGATCAACGGAGTTGACCACCGGCAGGAACCCCCGTACGGGACGAGCCTGATCGGCAGAAGGGACGGGCACTCGGATGAGCGGAGGCCGGAACGGCACCCCGGGCGCTCAGCCGCTCACGCTGCCGCCCATCCATCCAGAGAGACCTCCAAGCCATTGTTTAGATAGTGATGGAGGGCACTCGCGGTGGTATCGACGAAGGCGTCGGGGATGGCGTTGGCGTCGACCCAGCGGACCTGGGAGTGCTTGCGAGGTTCGCGGTTTTCGGGTTCGCCGGTCCAGTCGTGGGCGGCGAAGACGACCGTGAGGAAGCCGTTGGGGGCTTCGACGCCCCAGGCGCCGTGGATGATGTGGGCGACCTTGAGGGACTCGGGCTTCACCGTGAGGCCGGTCTCCTCGTAGAGCTCGCGGACCGCGGTTTCGGTGATCGGCTCGCCCGGTTCGCTCTTGCCGACGGGGAGGTCCCACATGCCCTGGGCAAACTTGGCGTTCTCGCTGCGCTGGAGGAGGACGACGCGGTTGGTGGCCTTGTCATGGACGATGACGGCGGCGACCAGCAGGGTCATGGATTCGAGGGCCGGCTTCAGGGCCTTCGGCTGATCGTCGGTCTGCTGGGCCACGGTGTTCCCTTCGTCGGACGGGTTGTTGGGCATGTTAGGCGAGGGCCTCGCCGGCGCGGCGGGCGAGATCGGCGGCACCGGGAACACGGCGGCGCTGGTAGACCGCGAGGGTGGAGCGGATCGAGGTGATCGCCTTGCGGGTGCGGTCGGACGTCATGCCCTCCATCAGGACCAGGGCCTGGGTCCAGGCGGCGACGGCCTCGTCGGCGCGGGCCTGGGCGGCCAGGCTGTCGCCGAGGTCTGCGTGGGTGAGGGCGTGGACGCGCTTGTACTTCTCAGGGTCCCAGCGGGTGAGGGCGTCGCGGTGCTGCTGCTCGGTACCGATGTGGTCCGCGAGATCGGTCAGGGTGCGGGCGGTGTGGCTGGCCACGGTGCCGGCGGCCGGGCCGCTCACACGGGAGTAGCTGGGCTGGGGACCGTCGTCCCGTAGGAGGGCGTCCTCGGCGGCGAGCAGGGCGCACGCGGCCTGGGGGTTCTCGTTCACGGCGGCGTAGGCGCGGGCGTGGGTGATGTGGAGGAGAGCCTCGGTCTGGCCGTCGACGTGGCCGAGACCCGTGCGGAGGGCTCCTTCGACGAGGTCGACGCAGTGGTGGGGCTGTTGGAGGCTGAGGGCCTGGTGGGCGAGGGCGCGCATCATCCAGGCTGCGTGGCCGTGGGGGTCGGCTTCGCAGGCGAGCTTGTAGCCGACCTGGTAGTAGCGCTGGGCGGCGCCTTCCTGGCCGAGGTCGTGGTGCTTCCACCCTGCGAGGTAGGCGAGTTCGGCGACGGCGCCGAAGGCGGCCCGGCGTAAGGCTTCGCTGGGGAAGCGTCCGCGCAGCATGGGGGCGGCGGTGTCGGCGAGGTACGCGGTGACGGTGGTCAGGCCGTGCCCGCCGCCGAGGCGCTCGTCAGCGGCGCTGAAAGCCGCGGTGATCTGGCGTACGACGTCCACGTCCTCCGTGCCGACCAGGGACGTGCCGGTACGGGCGCGAAGCATGCGGGCGGTGGCCTCGTGGTCGTAGCCGAGCGGCATGGCGACGCCGGCGGTGGTGAAGGCCGCGATGGCGAGGAAGCGGCGGCGCTCGACGTCGGCGCGGCCCAGGTCGGTGACCGCGAGGACAGGGTCGGATTCCGCCGGCTCTTCTTCATCACCAGCCTGGAGGGCAATCTCGCTTTGAGTGACCGTGCGCCCCGCTCGGCGGGACAACGCCTCGGCCAGGTACTGACCTACCCGGCCCGACGGAGTACGGGTGCCGTTCACCCAGTGCGAGATGGCCGACTTGTTGGTCTGGAGGATCTCGCCGTTCTCGGCGGCGATGCGCCGCACGTCTCGGGCGAGGGCCTCGTAGGTGCAGCCGGCCGCGTCGATGGCATCGCGCAGACGGGAGTTGGGTTCTCTCTGCGCCGCCACGATCGCCTCCGTTCTGGAGCTGTAAACCGCGTATACCGCTTCAACTGCCTTCCACCGTACCCACTGAGCGTGACCACCGGTTCACTGATCAGCAGCCGCCCGGAACGGCGCGACCGTGATCCAGGCTCCCCCTTGGTCCGGGCGGCACCCCGAAGTTCCGTACGCCCACACCGGGCTCGGGCATTCCTGTGCCCGAACCTGGCCGATCAGAGACGGAGACACGGTGACCACCATCGACACCACGGCCATCACGGTCGAGCTGCCCGAGGCGTTCGACCCGCGCTGGAGGCGCCTGCCCGGCATCCAGGTCGACGGCCGGCGCATCACGATCGACCCGGCGGAGTACTTCTTTCGCTTCGAGTGCAACACCTGGCTGGTCGCCGACTGGGAGCTGGTCAAGGCCCAGCTCCTGGACGTGGATGAGACGACCGAGAGCGCGGTCGAGCAGCTCGCGCTCGACTTCATCAAGCAGCACAGCGAATCCACCTCCGACGCGGCCCGCGTCGTGGCCACCGCGTACGAGGTGTACACGTACCTCTTCCGCGAGGAGCACCTGGTCGGCCTCGGCCTGCCGCAGATCACCGCCGACCACCTGCGGATGCTCCGCGAGGCCGCCACGCTCATGGCGCTCAACAAGGTCGAGCTGGACGGGCACATCTCCAACGTCGGCCCGTGCTGGTTCTTCCCCGCCGCCACCTCCGTCGTCTTCGACCTGGACGACGAGACGGGCGGGATGCTCGACGAGGTCTACCACGGCGGCTGGTTCAACGAGCACCGCCGGATCGAGTCCATCAAGGCCCACGCCGCGCTCGGTGGCCGGCTCGTGCACGGCTGCCAGTCCGTGCCGGACCAGTCCGGCGGCGTGGTCGCGCCCTACGGTGCCTCGATGGCGAACTTCCGTGACGACCTCGCCGCGTTCAAGGCGGGCTGGATCGAGCAGGTCTACGCCCACCGCGTGAACCCCGCCGCGTAACCACCACCCGATCAGGCTCCGGGGCGGGCCGGCTTCCCTCGCCCGCCCCGGACGCCACCATCCCCCGGAGCCCTCACGTGACCGCGAACCCCAGCGCCGAACTCCTCGACAACCTGCTCACCGCGACGGGCCAGACCACCGCTGTACGGGAGGAGGTACGCGTGTGGTCCATGTCCGGTGTCGAGCGTGTGACTTTCCCTGACGGCGCTACGGCCGTCTTCAAGTACGCCAAGAAGCCCTTCGACAGCGAGGACCAGGCTCTCCGCCTGGCCCACACCCTCGGCGTACCCGTCCCCCAGGTCCACGCCTCCGCCGTCCTGGACGGCTGGCTCGGCATGCTCATGGAGGACCTCGGACCCTCCGTTCGCGAGGCCGACGACCTCGACGGCGTCGCCGCGGCCGTGATCCTGCACGGCACCCGTACGGCTCCGCCCTTGCCCGTCCTCGACCAGGACCGGCTGCGGACGCTCCCGGCCAGGTCGCTGGAGCACCTCGAACGGCTACGCAAGGCCGACCGGTGGCAGGACGCGGATGACGTCGAGGACGCGCTCGACCGTATCGCCCAGGCCGCCGAGGCCCGCTCGGCCGGAGCGACGCTGGAACCGTTCGGCTGGGTGCACTCCGAGTTCCACCCCACCAGTCTCCACATCGGCGAGCGCGGCTGGCGGCTGCTCGACTTCGCCCGCGCCTTCACCGGCCCCGGCCTGCTCGACCTCGCCAGCTGGCACGGCACCATCGAGCCCCCGCACCCCGTGCGCCTGCGCGTCTTCCTGGAGCAGTACGTCACCGCCGGCGGCACTCCCGACGCCCTCGCTTCACGCGGCGGGCTCACCGCCGAGAACTGGGCCCTGGGCTGGCACCGCATGTGGGCCGTCGAGTGGTTCATGGAACAGGCCATCCGCTGGATCGACGACCCGGCCACCGACCCCGCCTACATCAAGGCCGTCCGCCGCCACCTCACCGACGTCCTCCACCTCCTGGAGATCTAACGTGCTCGCCCAGGCATCCCCCTGGCACACCCACGCCCTCCAACGCACCGCCGCCGGACTCGCCGAACCCCTGTCCGTACCCGCCCGGATGGAATGGACCACGAGACCCGGCCAAGGTCCCGGAGCAGAGATCCTCGGCCCCGACCTGCGCGGCAAGCGACTCCTGGAACTCGGCTGCGGCCCCGGCCACAACGCCGCCCACCTCGCCACCCGTCATAGCGCCCGTGTCACCGGCGTCGACCTGGTCGGCCTCCAGGTCCGCCGCGCCCGCTCCCACTACGGACGACTGAACAACCTCACCTTCGTCGCCGGTCACGCCCTGCACTACCTGCACGCCTCCGACGAGCAGTTCGACGCGATCTACTCCGTCTTCGGCGCCGTCGGCCTCGTCGCCCCCGAGCTCCTGCTCCCGGGCATCGCTCGACGCCTCACGCCGGGCCGGGTGCTCGCCTTCTCCGTTCCGCACCCGCAGCGTGGGGGCCGCAGCCCCTCCGGCGACGATCGGCCCCGCCGCGACCACGTCACCCTCCCCGACCGCACCCGGCTCCCCATCGCCCGCTGGGAGTTCTCCACGGACCGGTGGGAGAAGCACCTCAGCCAGGCGGGCTTCTGGCTCACCTCAGCCCAGGAGTTCCACGACCCCCGCATGGGCCACTGGCCCACCACCCTGCTGATCCGCGCCCGCAAGCTCTGACATCCGCGTTCATCCGGCCTATGGAGGACCGATGCGCCCGCCCTACCTGCTCCTCGACATCGACGGCGTCCTCATACCCTTCCCCGACGAGCACGGCTCGACCCCGGCCACCCACGCCCGCCACGACGTCGTCCCCACCGGCCGCAGCGCCGACAACCCGGTCACCGTCTGGCTCCACCCCGACCACGGCAGTCTGCTCATGGACGTGATCCGTACCGGCCTGATCACCCCCGTCTGGTGCACCAGCTGGCGGCAGGACGCCACCACCCTCATCGGCCCGCTCCTCGACCTTCCGACCCTGCCGTACGTCGATCTCCCGCGTCCGCAGATCACCAGCAGCCACCCCAACGGCTACCTGTGGAAGCGTGACCATGTCGACGCCTGGCTGGGCGACGCCGCCGCCGTCTGGATCGACGACGACTTCACCAGCGTCGACCACGCCTGGGCCGCAGCCCGCACCGCCCGAGGTGCAGCGACCCTCCTCGTCCAGCCCGACCCCCACATCGGGCTCCAGCCCGAGCACCTGACCGAGGTCACGACGTGGGCCTCGCAGTTACCCACAGCCGCGCCGCTTGAGAGGCACCGTGCCTGACACTGAGCGGGTGCACGAAGTCGAGAGCGATCAGGACGCAGTCCCCAGCAAGCACAGTGCGGACTGTGTACGGACCACAAAGGCCGCCCGACCCGCTCCGCCGCAGGTCAGACGGCCTTTCGCCGGACGTATCACACGTTGAAGCGGAACTCCACCACGTCGCCGTCCTGCATCACGTACTCCTTGCCCTCCATGCGCGCCTTGCCCTTCGCGCGGGCCTCCGCGACCGAGCCCGTTTCCACCAGGTCCGCGAAGGAGATGACCTCCGCCTTGATGAAACCCTTCTGGAAGTCGGTGTGGATCACGCCCGCCGCCTCCGGGGCCGTGGCGCCCTTCTTGATCGTCCAGGCGCGGGACTCCTTGGGGCCCGCCGTCAGGTAGGTCTGGAGGCCGAGGGTGCGGAAGCCGACGTGGGCCAGGGTCGCGAGGCCGGGCTCGTCCTGGCCGACGGACTGGAGGAGTTCGAGAGCCTCGTCCTCGTCGAGCTCGGCGAGGTCCGCCTCCAGCTTGGCGTTGAGGAAGATCGCCTCGGCCGGCGCGACCAGGGCGCGCTGCTCCTCCTTGAAGGCGTCGTCCGTCAGCTCGTCCTCGTCGACGTTGAAGACGTAGAGGAACGGCTTCGTGGTGAGCAGGTGCAGGTCGTGCAGCAGCTCGGCCTTCTCGGAGCCCTGGACGATGCCCTGCGAGAAGAGCGTGTCGCCCCGCTCCAGGATCTCCTTCGCCGCCTCGACGGCCGCGACCTTCGGCGCCAGGTCCTTCTTTATGCGCGCTTCCTTGGCCAGACGCGGCAGGACCTTCTCGATCGTCTGCAGGTCCGCGAGGATCAGCTCGGTGTTGATCGTCTCGATGTCGTCCTTCGGCGAGACCTTGCCGTCGACGTGCACGACGTTCTCGTCCTTGAAGGCGCGGATGACCTGGCAGATCGCGTCCGACTCGCGGATGTTCGCCAGGAACTTGTTGCCCAGGCCCTCGCCCTCGCTCGCGCCGCGCACGATGCCCGCGATGTCGACGAAGTCGACCGTCGCCGGGAGGGTCCGCTGCGAGGAGAAGATTTCCGCCAGCTTCGTGAGGCGGGCGTCCGGGACGCCGACGACGCCCACGTTCGGCTCGATCGTGGCGAACGGGTAGTTGGCCGCCAGCACGTCGTTCTTGGTCAGGGCGTTGAACAGGGTCGACTTGCCGACATTCGGCAGACCGACGATTCCGATCGTGAGCGACACGTTGGCGACTTCCTGAGTGGAGAGTGAGGACTGGCGGGGGGCCGTACGGCCCGGCATGGGCGGGCCGATCCACCAGTTTACGGGCGGGGCGCGCCGGACAGCGACGGCCGCAGGGAGGAGAACGAAGGGCCAAGGTCACCCAAAGGGCGTGTCTGGTACCTCCCGATCGGCTCCCCGCAACCTACGTTGGTCGGTGTGGAGCAGCACAGGACTCGTCGCCCCCAGCCCCGGCAGCGTCCGCAGGGCACCCTTCCCGCCCGGGGCACGCCCGCCGACGGGACCGTCTACCCGGTGCCCGTCCGGCCCCCGCGGCCGGTGCCGCCGGTCGTGCTCGCGCTGCGCCGGCTGCCGAACCCCCGGCTGACCGGGCTCGGCGCCGGACTGTTCGGGGCCGCGGTGATGCTCGCGCTCGGCAGCCTGGACTGGCTGCTCCTGGACGGCTCGGCGGTGGCCTACGGGCTGCTGTTCCTGCCCGTGAGCGCGCTGACCGCGCTGTGGGTGCGCGAGGCCGACCTGGTGATGGCCCCCGTCATCGTGCCGATCGCCTTCGCGGTGGGGATCGTGCCGATCTCCGGCGGCGACGGCGGCTTCGGCGGGCAGACCATGGCGGTGGTCACCGCGCTCGCGGTGCACGCCGGCTGGCTGTACGGGGGCACGCTGGTCGCCGGCCTGATCACGTGCGTGCGCAAGGTACGGATGATGGGGCGGCGACGGCGCCGGACCCGTCCCGGCGGGCCGGGCCGGCCGGGCGGGACCGCCCGCCAGGACTGACGCCCGGAGTCGCAGCAGGGTCGGCTCAGCGCCCGGACCGGGTGCCGGGCGAGGGGCTACTCAGGGCTCGGACCCGCCGCCGGCCGGAGTCGGTTCAGCGCCCGGCCGCCGCCATCGCCGCACCCACGATGCCCGCGTTGTTCTGCAGCTCCGCGGGGACGATCTCCGCCCGCACGCCCTCGATCAGCGGCAGGAACTTCTCCGCCTTGCGGCTCACCCCGCCGCCGATGACGAACAGCTCCGGCGAGAACAGCATCTCCACGTGCGCCAGGTACTTCTGCACCCGGCGCGCCCAGTGCGCCCAGCTCAGGTCCGCGTCCTCCTTGGCCTTCGTGGAGGCGCGCGTCTCGGCGTCGTGTCCGTCCAGTTCGAGATGGCCGAGCTCGGTGTTGGGGACCAGGCGGCCGTCGATGAAGAGGGCGCTGCCGATGCCCGTACCGAACGTCAGCAGGATCACCGTGCCCTTGCGGCCGCGACCCGCGCCGAAGGTCATCTCCGCCACGCCCGCCGCGTCCGCGTCGTTGAGCACGGTCACCGGCAGCCCGCCGAGGCGGTCGCCGAGGAGGCGTGCCGCGTCCTGGTCGACCCAGCCCTTGTCGACGTTGGCCGCGGTGCGGGTGACGCCGCTCGTGACGACGCCGGGGAACGTGATGCCCACCGGACCGTCCCAGCCGAAGCGGGTGACCACCTCGGCGACGCCGTCCGCCACCGCGTCGGGCGTCGCGGGATGCGGGGTCAGCACCTTGTGGCGCTCCGCGGCCAGGTCGCCCCGCTCCAGATCCACGGGAGCGCCCTTGATCCCGGAACCGCCGATGTCCACTCCGAAGACGTTCATGGACACAACGTTAAGGGGACGAGCGGAGGGCGACGAGCACGATGCCCGATGCCGGCGGCTACGTGCCCGACAGCTCGGCGGCCTCCGCGCGCAGGTCGCGGCGCAGTTCCTTGGGGAGCGAGAACGTGATCGACTCCTCCGCGGCCTTGACGATCTCGACGTCCTCGAAGCCGCGCTGCGACAGCCACTCCAGCACGCCCTCGACGAGCACCTCGGGCACGGAGGCGCCGGAGGTGACGCCGACCGTGGAGACGCCCTCCAGCCACGCCTCGTCGATCTCCTCGGCGAAGTCGACCAGATGCGCGTCGCCGGCTCCGGCACCGAGCGCCACCTCCACCAGCCGCACCGAGTTCGACGAGTTCTTGGAACCGACGACGATGACGAGGTCGGCCTCGGCGCCCATCTGCTTGACGGCGGTCTGGCGGTTCTGCGTGGCGTAGCAGATGTCGTCGCTCGGCGGGGAGATCAGGCCGGGGAACTTCGTCTTCAGGGCGTCGACCGTCTCCATCGTCTCGTCGACGGAGAGCGTGGTCTGGGAGAGCCAGACGACCTTGTCGGGGTTGCGGACCTCGACGTTCGCCACGTCGCCGGGGCCGTCGACGAGGGTGATGTGGTCGGGCGCCTCGCCGGAGGTGCCGATGACCTCCTCGTGGCCCTCGTGGCCGATCAGGAGGATGTCGTAGTCCTCCTTGGCGAACCGCACGGCCTCCTTGTGGACCTTGGTGACCAGCGGGCAGGTCGCGTCGATGGTCGCGAGCTTCCGCTCGGCGGCCTCCTCGTGCACGATCGGCGCCACGCCGTGGGCGGAGAACATGACGATCGACCCCTCGGGGACCTCCGCCGTCTCGTCGACGAAGATCGCGCCCTTCTTCTCCAGGGTCTGCACGACGTACTTGTTGTGGACGATCTCGTGGCGGACGTAGATCGGCGCCCCGTACTGCTCAAGGGCTTTCTCCACGGCGATCACGGCACGGTCCACGCCCGCGCAGTAGCCGCGGGGGGCGGCGAGGAGGACGCGTCGGGCAGGCGGCGTAGCAGTCATGCGTCCCATCGTAAGGCCGCCCACCACGGGCGGGTGATCGCCTGTGGACGACGGCGGCCGGGGTGCCGGTGGGCCGCTCGCGGACAGAGGGGCGGCGGCCGGTTCGGGTCGCGGGAGTTGTCGTACCCGGCCGTTACGCTCGCCCGTATGGCTCTCAACACGTCCGCGGAAGCCCCCCTGCCCGTCGGCGAGGTGTCGCGGCTCATCGGGGGGTGGATCGACCGGCTCGGCGCGGTCTGGGTGGAGGGACAGATCACCCAGCTGTCGCGGCGGCCGGGCGCAGGGGTCGTCTTCCTGACCCTGCGCGATCCGTCGTACGACATCTCGGTGAGCGTCACCTGCTTCCGGCAGGTGTTCGACGCGGTCGCGGACGTGGTGTCCGAGGGCGCGCGGGTCGTGGTGCTCGCCAAGCCGGAGTGGTACGCGCCCCGGGGGCAGCTGTCGCTGCGGGCGTCGGAGATAAGGCCGGTGGGCATCGGTGAACTGCTCGCGCGGCTGGAGCAGTTGAAGCGCTCGCTCGGCGCGGAGGGCCTGTTCGCGCCGGACCGCAAGCGGGCGCTGCCGTTCCTGCCGCACCGGGTGGGGCTGGTGTGCGGGCGGGCGTCGGCGGCCGAGCGCGACGTCCTGGAGAACGCGCGCCGGCGCTGGCCGCACGTCCGGTTCGAGGTGCGCAACGTCGCGGTGCAGGGCGTGCACGCCGTGCCCCAGGTCGTCCAGGCGGTGAAGGAGCTGGACGCGCTGGACGACGTGGATGTGATCATCGTGGCCCGCGGCGGGGGCAGCGTGGAGGACCTGCTGCCGTTCTCCGACGAGCAGCTGGTGCGCGCGGTGGCCGCGTGCACGACCCCGGTCGTGTCCGCCATCGGGCACGAGCCGGACTCGCCGCTGCTGGACCTGGTGGCGGACCTGCGGGCGTCCACGCCGACGGACGCCGCGAAGAAGGTCGTCCCGGACGTGGGCGAGGAGCTCCAGCGGGTGCGCCATTTGCGGGAGCGCGCGCTGCGGACGGTCGAGGGGCTGCTGGACCGCGAGGAGCGCGGTCTGGCCCACTGTCTGGCCCGGCCCTGCATGGAGCAGCCGCAGCGGATGGTCGACCAGCGCGAGGAGGAGGTGGACGCGCTGCTGGCGCGCAGCCGCCGGGTGCTCGGCCACCTTCTGGACCGCGCGGACTCGGAGCTCGCGCACACCCGGGCGCGGGTGGTCTCGCTGTCCCCCGCGGCGACGATGGAGCGGGGCTACGCGGTGCTGCAGCGCGCCGACGGTGCGGTGGTGCGCTCGCCGGAGGACGTGAGCGCGGGCGAGGGGCTGCGGGCGCGGGTCGCCCGGGGCGAGTTCGCGGTGCGGGTCGAGGAGTGAGGGCTCCTACGGCCCCGGGACATACGTACGTTTCTGACACATAGGGTGGATGGCATGGCTGCCAAGACGGAAGAGGCCACGCTCGGTTACGAGCAGGCGCGGGACGAGCTGATCGAGGTCGTGCGCCGCCTGGAAGCCGGTGGTACGACGCTCGAGGAGTCGCTCGCCCTGTGGGAGCGCGGCGAGGAGCTGGCGAAGGTGTGCCGCCACTGGCTGGAGGGCGCGCGGGCGCGTCTGGACGCGGCGCTGGCGGAGTCCGAGCCGGACGGCGACGAGGGCGAGGGCTAGCTCCGGGCGGGAGCACGGGCATCGGTCGGCGGGCGGCGGCTCCGGCCCGGCGGGTACGGACGGGCGTGTGTGACTCGGCTCACGTCGGCCCTGGTTTTGTTGAAAATTGAACCTCATGCCTTTACGGTGAATTCATTGGTTGACCCATGATCCGCTTCGGAAGGTATGCCCGCTATGTCGCTCGTTCTTGACTCCGCCGCCCAGGACCTCCTCTTCCGTGAGGCCCGCACCGCCAACACGTTCACCGACGAGCCGGTGACGGACGAGCAGGTCCAGGCGATCTACGACCTGGTCAAGTACGGCCCGACCGCCTTCAACCAGAACCCGCTGCGCGTCGTGCTGGTCCGTTCCGCCGAGGCCCGCGAGCGCCTGGTGGCGCACATGGCCGAGGGCAACCGGCCCAAGACCGCGGCCGCCCCGCTGGTCGCGATTCTGGCCGCCGACAACGAGTTCCACGAGGAGCTTCCGGACCTGCTGCCGCACTTCCCGCAGGCCAAGGACCTCTTCTTCAGCGAGCGCCCGGTCCGCGAGTCGGCCGCCTCCCTCAACGCCGCGCTCCAGGCCGCGTACTTCATCGTCGGCGTCCGCGCCGCCGGTCTGGCCGCCGGCCCGATGACCGGCTACGACGCCGCGGGCGTCCAGAAGGAGTTCCTGGACGACGACCACACCCCGCTGATGGTCGTCAACATCGGCAAGCCGGGCGAGGACGCCTGGTTCCCGCGCTCCCCGCGCCTGTCCTACGAGGACGTCGTCACCACCGTCTGAGCCGCCGCCGCAGGCACGCGAAGGCCGCCGCACCCGACCGGGAGCGGCGGCCTTCGCCGTACGCGCCTCAGCGGCCTTCGTCGTATGGCGTCGGCGGGCGTCGCCGTACGCGTATCAGGCAGCCTTCGCCGTACACAGACGTCGGCGGTGTTTGCCCGTACGCAGACGTCAGGGGCTCCGCCGTACCTGCCGCGGCGGCGGCTACGGCTTCGCGGACGGGCTCGCCGGGGCCGAGGACGGCGCGGCCTCCTTGGGCTCGCCCGGCCGGGGGCTGAGCGCGGCGGCCATCTCCGCCAGCCGCGCCGGCGGGGCCGTACCGGTGACCACCGTCGTCGCGCCGCCGGCCGTCAGCACCAGGGCGTCGTACTTGGGCCCCTCCCAGACCTGCCAGGTCTCGCCGGCCACCTGCCGCGTCCTGTCGGTCCTGTCCGCCTGATGGGTGACCTCGCGCACGTACCTGTCGGCGGCCTTCGCCGTGGACTGCTCCACCGCCACGTACTGGTCGTCCGGGTCGAGGAACCCGAGATGCCAGGCGTGGGCGTCCGCGCGGTCGAAGGTGACCGACGTCGCCCGCCACTCCTTGTCCAGCCCCTCCGGCACGGCCACCGGGTAGGGTGCTGCCCGCTGCGCCGTCACCAGCTCGACGCGGTAGTCGACCGTCCTGATCGGGTCCGCGTGCTCGTCGTGCGGAACGAGCATGTAGATGCCCGCCACGACGACGCCGATCACCGCCATGGACTGGAACATGCCGCGAATCGTCTGCTTGCCTCGCATACCTGCCACGCCCCCATGGTCGCATCATGGTGATGTGCTCATACGTGGGCCCCTCTGCTCAATTTGTCGATGTACCGATAGAGTCGCAGCACCCTCTTTATCCCCGGCCGTCGCCGTACAGAAAGGTGCGCTCCGATGACCGAGCACCATCTGCCGTCCGAGCTCGAGGTCTCCCCCGAGGCCCCCGACCGCAACCTGGCCCTCGAGCTGGTGCGCGTCACCGAGGCCGCCGCCATGGCCGCCGGCCGCTGGGTGGGCCGCGGCGACAAGATCGGTGCCGACGGCGCGGCGGTCAACGCCATGCGAACCCTCGTCTCCACCGTCTCGATGAACGGCGTCGTCGTCATCGGCGAGGGCGAGAAGGACGAAGCGCCCATGCTCTACAACGGTGAGCGCATCGGCGACGGCACCGGCGCCGAGGTCGACATCGCCGTCGACCCGATCGACGGCACCACGCTCAACGCCAAGGGCATGCCGAACGCCATCGCCGTCCTGGCCGCCGCCGATCGCGGCACCATGTTCGACCCGTCCGCGGTCTTCTACATGGACAAGCTGGTGACCGGCCCCGAGGCCGCCGACTTCGTCGACATCAACGCGCCCGTCTCGGTCAACATCCGCCGGGTCGCCAAGGCGAAGAACATGTCCCCCGAGGACGTCACCGTCGTGATCCTGGACCGCCCCCGCCACGAGGGCATCGTCAAGGAGATCCGCGAGACCGGCGCCCGGATCAAGTTCATCTCGGACGGCGACGTCGCCGGTTCGATCATGGCCGTCCGCGAGGGTACGGGCGTGGACATGCTGCTCGGCATCGGCGGCACGCCCGAGGGCATCATCTCGGCCTGCGCCATCAAGTGCCTCGGCGGAGTCATCCAGGGCAAGCTGTGGCCCAAGGACGACGCCGAGCGCCAGAAGGCGATCGACGCCGGGCACGACCTGGACCGAGTGCTGTCCACGAACGACCTGGTCAGCGGCGAGAACGTGTTCTTCGTCGCCACCGGCATCACGGACGGCGAACTGCTGCGCGGCGTCCGCTACCGCTCGGAGACCGCGACCACGTCGTCCCTGGTGATGCGCTCGAAGTCCGGCACGATCCGCCAGATCGACTCCACGCACCGGCTCTCCAAGCTGCGCGCGTACAGCAAGATCGACTTCGACCGCGCGAAGTAGCGGCCGGCCGCCGGCCGCGTGACGAACGGGAAGGGGCGCCCCTCATGCGGGGGGCGCCCCTTCTCGTATGTCGCGGCAGCTGTCGTCGCGTGCGGTCGCCGGCGTCGCGCGTGGTCGCCGGCGGGCGCTCAGGCCGCCGAAGGAGACTTCTTCAGCTCCACCTCGCGCCGGCGCCGCCGGGCCAGCACCACACGGCGCTCGGCCGCCGTGAGGCCGCCCCACACGCCGTACGGCTCGGGCTGGAGGAGGGCGTGCTCCCGGCACTCGACCATCACGGGGCAGCGGGCGCAGACCCGCTTGGCAGCCTCCTCGCGCGACAGGCGCGCGGCCGTCGGTTCCTTCGAGGGGGCGAAGAAGAGCCCGGCCTCGTCGCGGCGGCACACCGCCTCCGCGTGCCAGGGACCGGCCTGATCCTCCCGAGCAGGGATGCGCTGAGGCGGAACGGCGGCTACCTGCAAGGACTGATGCGGCAGTTGCAGCACGGTCTACTCCTGACGACGGATTCGCGAGCGAGAGACGATGCAGCAGTCCCTACCCGCTGTGCGCACTCCTAAGCACTGGGTGGCACTGACTTCCGACGCACGGAATTGCGTATCGGCGCGCGTGGCGGGAATACTCCCGTCCACGCGGCCGGTCAGCCCAGGTGTTTGCGCAGGCGGTCGTGGAGATCGGAGATACGGCGGCCCCGCTTGGGCTTGGCCTCGACATTGCCGAAAACCGCGTAGCCGTTGACGACGACCACCGGCGCCTCGGGGTCGGCGGCCTCCAGCGTGACGACCTCGAAGTTCCCGAAGAAGCCGGTGCCGCTGCCGCGCAGCGTGATGTTCTCGGGGACGCGGACCTCCACGCTGCCGAAGATCGACGTCGCGTTGATCACGGTGAGGCGCTGCCCGAACAGGGCCTCGGTGAGATCGAGCTCGACGCTGCCGAACAGGGAGAACGCGTTCGTCCGGCGGCCGACGCGCCAACGCCCCTTGCGGGTGGAGCTGGAGAAGACCGCGACCAGGTTCTCGGCGGGACCGGTGGGCTCGTCGGTCTCCGGCGGATACGGGGCGGCGCCCGTGCGCCGGCCCGTCGCGGGCAAGTCCGCGACGAGCGGCTCGAGTTCGCCAAGGGTCTTGGCGCGGTAGACGGCGTCGATGCGCTCGGAGTGCTCCTCGGCGTCCAGCCGGCCTTCGGCCAGGGCGTCCCTGAGGATGTCCGCGAACCGGTCGCGGTCGGCGTCCGAGGCGCGGAGCGCGTGGTCGGCGCGGCGGGTCTCCACGGGCACGGCCGGCTTCTGAGGCTGCTTCTCGAGGTCCACGTCACCAGCCTAGCGAAACGCGATAGATCGCAACCAGGGGCGGCACGGACGGAACCGGCCGCAACTGGTCGATTTCACACCCGAGCCCGGATGCCGGCGGCCGGCCGCGCGGCGCCGGCGGCCCGACCGGCCCCCGGTCGCGACCCTTGCCGGGAACTGAGCCTTACCTCACACAATCGGGGCAGCGCGGGCGTTCTACGCTGGAGGGCGCTGCCAATGGACGCCAGCTGCTGTCTGTGAAGTGAGGAATGGGCGAAATGCCGGAGTTCGCGTATACGGATCTGCTCCCCCTGGGAGAGGACACCACCCCGTACCGGCTGGTGACCTCCGAAGGTGTCTCCACCTTCGAGGCCGACGGGCGCACGTTCCTCAAGGTCGAGCCCGAGGCCCTGCGCACGCTCGCGGCCGAGGCGATCCACGACATCCAGCACTACCTGCGCCCTGCCCACCTCGCGCAGCTGCGGCGCATCATCGACGACCCCGAGGCGTCGTCGAACGACAAGTTCGTCGCGCTCGACCTGCTGAAGAACGCGAACATCGCGGCCGCCGGCGTGCTCCCCATGTGCCAGGACACCGGCACCGCGATCGTCATGGGCAAGCGCGGCCAGAACGTGCTGACCGAGGGCGGGGACGAGGAAGCCCTCTCGCGCGGCATCTACGACGCGTACACCAAGCTCAACCTGCGCTACTCGCAGATGGCTCCGCTCACCATGTGGGAGGAGAAGAACACCGGCTCCAACCTGCCCGCACAGATCGAGCTGTACGCGACCGACGGCGGCGCGTACAAGTTCCTCTTCATGGCCAAGGGCGGCGGCAGCGCCAACAAGTCGTTCCTGTACCAGGAGACGAAGGCGGTCCTCAACGAGGCCTCGATGATGAAGTTCCTCGAGGAGAAGATCCGTTCGCTCGGTACGGCCGCCTGCCCGCCGTACCACCTCGCGATCGTCGTCGGCGGCACGAGTGCGGAGTTCGCGCTCAAGACCGCCAAGTACGCCTCCGCGCACTACCTCGACGAGCTGCCGTCCGAGGGGTCGGAGCTGGGGCACGGCTTCCGTGACGAGGAGCTGGAGAAGAAGGTCTTCGAGCTCACGCAGAAGATCGGCATCGGCGCGCAGTTCGGCGGCAAGTACTTCTGCCACGACGTGCGCGTGGTGCGGCTGCCGCGGCACGGCGCCTCGCTGCCCGTGGCGATCGCCGTCTCGTGCTCGGCCGACCGGCAGGCCGTCGCGAAGATCACGGCCGAGGGCGTCTTCCTGGAGCAGCTGGAGACGGACCCGGCGCGCTTCCTGCCGGACACGACGGACGAGCACCTCGCCGAAGAAGGCGACGTCGTGAAGATCGACCTGAACCGGCCGATGGACGAGATGCTCGCCGAGCTGACGAAGTACCCGGTCAAGACCCGGCTCTCGCTGACCGGTCCGCTGGTCGTGGCGCGCGACATCGCGCACGCGAAGATCAAGGAGCGGCTGGACGCGGGCGAGGAGATGCCGCAGTACCTGAAGGACCACCCGGTCTACTACGCCGGCCCGGCGAAGACCCCCGAGGGTTACGCCTCCGGTTCCTTCGGTCCGACGACGGCCGGCCGGATGGACTCCTACGTCGAGCAGTTCCAGGCGGCCGGCGGGTCGAAGATCATGCTGGCCAAGGGGAACAGGTCGAAGCAGGTCACCGACGCGTGCGGTGCGCACGGCGGCTTCTACCTCGGCTCGATCGGCGGCCCGGCGGCGCGCCTGGCGCAGGACTGCATCAAGAAGGTCGAGGTCGTCGAGTACGAGGAGCTCGGCATGGAGGCGGTGTGGAAGATCGAGGTGGAGGACTTCCCGGCGTTCATCGTGGTCGACGACAAGGGCAACGACTTCTTCCAGGATCCGGCGCCGGCGCCGACGTTCACGTCGATTCCGGTGCGGGGGCCGGGGCTGGCGTAGCGCGCGGAGCCCTTCCCGCACTGGGGGCAAGCCCCCAGCCCCCGCGGCCGCGCGGCGCGGCCCGGGGCCGGGGCCCGGTCCCGTCAAGGGTGGGGGCTCACCGAGGCCCAACTTCCCGCAGCGGGGCCGCCCTCGGCGGAACCCCCGGCTGCGCGGAGTGCAGGCCCCGCCCCGCGGCGTCAGGCGAAGCGCTGCGTCGGGGTGGAGGTGCAGGGTTGCAGGGTGGCGCGGGCAGTTGGCGACAGGAGCGTCACGCACAGCGACTGCGCCGACGACGGGCGGATCGTGTCCGCCGTGCGGATGAACTGCTGGTTCGCGCCGCCGTGGCAGTCCCACACGATCAGCTCCGTGCCCGCCCGGTACGTGCCGTCAGGGACGTCCACGCAGCGGTCCTGGGACAGTTCCGTGTGCAGGGAGCGGCGCGACGGGTCGTGCCACCAGCCCTGGTTGCGGCCGCCGTGGCAGTCCCAGGCCAGCAGCCCGGTGCCGTTGCGGGTGACCGCTCCCGACACGTCCAGGCACGGCCCGGACACCGCCTTCAGCGGGCGGTACGCGGCGTCCCAGGCGTACGGGACCAGGACCGGCTTCCCGGTGGAGTCGACGTCCGCGCAGCTTGCCTCCCGCGCGTTCGAGGCGTAGAGCTGGGTCAGGCACGAGGCGAAGGCCGCGTGGCCACGGGCGTTCGGGTGGAAGGACTGGCGGACCGAGTTCGAGTCCGGCGGGAAGGGGTTGGTGATGTCGACGTACAGCCCCCGCGCCCAGGCGTCCTGGTAGCAGACCTCGTGGCCGTGGAAGAGGCGGGAGTTGTCCAGGTACACCGCGCCCGTGCTGCGCGCGGCCGCGCGCATGCCGCGTTGGAAGGCGGGGACGGCGCTGTTGCGGCCCCACACGGTGTCGGAGTCGTAGCCCATGCCGCCGCACGCCAGCTTGCCCGGGAACGCCGGGTTGTCGCGGAAGTCGGGGCCGACCGGGCTCGGGTAGCCCATCACGACGAGCTTGTAGTCGCCGTCCGCGTACCCGGCGTCGCGCATGACGGTCCGCAGGTCGCGCACGGTCTGCTCGACCTTGGGGACGAGGCCGTCGACGCGAGCCTGCCAGCCGGGCGCGTACTTCGGCTCGCACGGCCCCTGGATCAGGATGTAGCGGGTGACGCAGTCGGTCATCACCGGGCCGAACTGGAGGTCGTCGTTGGCGCCCGCGACCAGCACCACCATCTTGATGCGGGTGTTGCGCGCCTTGATGGCCAGGTTGTCGCTCTGGACGAGTTCGTCTTCGTACTGCTTCGATCCGCCGATGCGGATGTTGCCGGTGGACGCGCCGGAGCAGGAGACGTTGTACGTGAGGTCCGCGGCGATGCCCGTGCGGTGGATCGCGGCGTCGGGTGAACGGTGGCACCAGTTGTCGGGTCCGTCGGTGCCGGGCTCGTAGGTGCCGACGCCCTCGCCGGAGATCTCGCTGTCGCCCAGTGAGATCAGGCCGGTCTTGCGCAGGGCCGGCGGCCGTTCCTCCGGGCTGCCGTAGAGTGCGGTCGCCTCGGCCGCGCGGACGGCTTCGAGTTCGGGCGGCAGCGGCAGCGACGCCGCGGCCGGGGTGCCGGCCGCGGCGGGGGCGGTGAGCGTCGTCCCGCCCAGGACGGTGGCGAGTACCGCGGCGGCGGCCACGGTACGCGTCAGTGTGCGAACTCTTCGGCCTGTTCCCTTCATTGCGCCTCCCCGAGTTGTGGTTACTCGGGGTATTTACTGGCGGGTAGCGCAGTTGGGAATAGACGGAACAAGACAACTGCTCAACTTTTCGAGACGTTCGGGAGGAAGGACAGCGATGAGCGACGCCGACGCGGACGGGTTCCGGATCGAGCACGACTCGATGGGCGAGGTGCGGGTGCCCGCGCACGCCAAGTGGCGGGCCCAGACCCAGCGCGCCGTGGAGAACTTCCCGGTGTCCGGCCAGCGCCTGGAGCGCGCGCACATCGCGGCCCTGGCTCGTATCAAGGCGGCCGCCGCGCAGGTCAACGCCCAACTTGGCGTGCTGGACGAGGACATCGCGCGGGCCATCGCCGAGGCGGCGGCCGAGGTCGCCGACGGCCGGTGGGACGACCACTTCCCGGTCGACGTGTTCCAGACCGGATCCGGCACGTCGTCCAACATGAACGCCAACGAGGTCCTCGCGACGCTCGCCACCGAGCGGCTGGGGCGCGACGTACACCCCAACGACCATGTGAACGCCTCCCAGTCGTCCAACGACGTCTTTCCCTCCTCCATCCACATCGCGGCGACGGCGGCGGTCACGGGCGACCTGATCCCGGCCCTGGAGTATCTGGCGACCTCGCTGGAGCGCAAGGCGACGGAGTTCGCGACGGTCGTGAAGTCCGGCCGTACGCACTTGATGGACGCGACGCCGGTGACGCTCGGCCAGGAGTTCGGCGGCTACGCGGCCCAGGTCAGGTACGGCGTCGAGCGCCTCAAGGCATCCCTGCCGCGTCTGGCCGAACTGCCGTTGGGCGGCACGGCCGTGGGCACCGGCATCAACACCCCGCCCGGGTTCTCGGCCGCGGTCATCGCCGAGGTCGCACGCACGACCGGGCTGCCGCTGACCGAGGCGCGCGACCACTTCGAGGCGCAAGGCGCGCGCGACGGCCTGGTGGAGACGTCCGGTCAGCTCCGCACGATCGCCGTCTCGCTGACCAAGATTTCCAACGACCTGCGCTGGATGGCCTCCGGGCCGCGCACGGGGCTCGCCGAGATCGCGCTGCCCGACCTCCAGCCCGGTTCGTCGATCATGCCGGGCAAGGTCAACCCGGTGATCCCCGAGGCCGTTCTGATGGTGGCGGCCCAGGTGACGGGCAACGACGCCACGGTCGCCGCCGCGGGCGCGGCGGGGAACTTCGAACTCAACGTGATGCTGCCGGTCATGGCCAAGAACCTGCTGGAGTCGGTCAGGCTGCTGGCCAATGCCTCCCGGCTGCTCGCGGACCGTACGGTCGACGGCATCACGGCCAACGTCGAGCGGGCGCGCGAGTACGCCGAGTCCTCTCCCTCCGTCGTCACCCCGCTCAACAAGTACATCGGCTACGAGGAGGCCGCGAAGGTCGCCAAGAAGTCGCTCGCCGAACGCAAGACGATCCGGGAGGTCGTCCTGGAGTCCGGCTACGTGGAGCGCGGCGCCCTGACCGTCGAGCAGTTGGACGAGGCGCTGGACGTGCTGCGTATGACGCACCCGTGACCTGCGTCGCAGCAACGGGGGTGCCCACCTCCTAAGATCTGCTCATGACAGGCACGGAACGCATCGCACGCTGGGCGCCCGGGGACCAGATCCTCTGGCGCTACCGCGGCCATGCCCCGGATCTGGACGGCTGCGGCGTGCACATCTGCCGGCCGGTGACGGTCGTCCAGGACACCGAGGAGCTGCTCGCGGTCTGGATGGCGCCGGGGACGGAGTGCGTGAAGCCGGTCCTGGTGGACGGCACCCCCGTTCACCAGGAGCCGCTCGCGACCCGCTACACGGCCCCGCGCACACTCACCCGGGACCGCTGGTTCGGCTCGGGGGTGCTGAAGCTCGCGCGCCCCGGCGACCCGTGGTCCGTCTGGCTGTTCTGGGAGATGGGCTGGCGGTTCCGGAGCTGGTACGTCAACCTCGAGGAACCGCACACCCGTTGGTCGGGCGGCGTCGACTCCGAGGATCACTTCCTCGACATCTCCGTGTACCCGGACCGCAGTTGGCTGTGGCGGGACGAGGACGAGTTCGCGCAGGCGCAGCGGGTCGGGCTCATGGACGCCCGGAAGGCGGCGCGGGTACGCGCGGCCGGCCGGGCGGCGGTGGCGTCGATCCTGGCCTGGGAGGCCCCGTTCTCGGCGGGCTGGGAGCACTGGCGGCCCGATCCGTCCTGGCCGGTACCGGAGCTGCCCGCGGACTGGGCCCGCACTCCGGCCCGGCGGCTGGCTTCCTGACGGGCGCACGCGGCACGGCGGCGCGCCGGGAAACGCCGAATCGGAACGAAGCTGGCCGAAACTTTGCGTTTCGCCGATCACTCCGCCCGATCTTTCCGCCCCTGTGACCTCGCCAGTGGCGTCCGGGTGTCCGATTCTGATCAGTGAACGCGCTCCGGCGTATACGACCTCGTGAGACTCTTGATGCGCCCCCTGGGGGCAACCGTAGGATCGTCGTCCGCAAGGCCGCACCGTACGAGGGAGAGCCGAGCGCAGGCCGAGGACCGCACGTCAGCACGAGTCACCACGAGTCAGTACGAGTCATTCAGGGGGTAGAGCTGTGCCGGATGCCCGCCACCCTGTCGACGCCGCCTCCAGAGCGGGTATACCGCCCCACGAGGCGGTTGCATCGCACAACCGGCCCGGACGGACGGAATCCCACGCGTGACGGAGCACCCCACCTCCCACGACGGCCGGCAGCCCCTGGCTGCCCGGTCCCAGGAACGCACCCGGCCGCGGGCGGAGGCGGCCGGGGCCGCAGCCGTGCCGTCCGGACCGCCGCCACAGCCGCAGCACCAGACGCACACGGTGCAGGCCCAGGCCGGCCCGGCGCCGGACATCGCCGGCACCGCGCGCCGCGAGGGCGACCGGCTGCGCTTCGTGGGGGCCGCGACCCGGCGGATCGCGCGCGGGATCGACCTGGACGAGATCGTGCTCGGCCTGTGCCGGGCGACCGTGCCGACGTTCTCCGACGCGATACTCGTCTATCTGCGCGACCCGCTCCCCGTGGGCGACGAGCGGCCCGTGTCGCCGTTCGTGCTCCGGCTGCGCCGCAGCGACCGGCTGCGTTTAAACGCCGATGACGCCGACCAGGGCAGGGGCCTCGCCATGCCCCTGCTGGACCCCGGGACGGACCTGGCGCCCGCCGCCGAGCTGTGCGAAGTACGCTCGGGCGGCGCCCTGTCCGAGGTGCTGCGCGGGGTGCGGCCGGTCTTCGGCGACTCCGCGGCGGCCCGCGCCGCGCTGCCCGAGCTCCTCGGCGACGGGCGCAGCGTGCCGAGCGGCCACCGCGCGATACTCGCCCCGCTTCGCGGCCGCCGCCGTGTGATCGGTGCCGCCGTGTTCCTGCGCCGCCCCGACCGTCCGGCCTTCGAGCCGAACGACCTGCTGGTGGCGGCCCAGCTCGCCACCCACACGGCGCTCGGCATCGACAAAGCCGTGCTTTATGGGCGCGAGGCGTACATCGCCGACGAGTTGCAGCGCACGATGCTGCCCGACTCGCTGCCCCAGCCGACCGGCGTGAAGCTTGCCTCGCGCTACCTTCCGGCCGCCGAGACGGCCCGCGTCGGCGGCGACTGGTACGACGCCATCCCGCTGCCCGGCAGCCGGGTCGCACTGGTCGTGGGCGACGTCATGGGCCACTCGATGAAGTCGGCGGCGATCATGGGCCAGCTGCGTACCACCGCGCAGACCCTCGCCGGTCTCGACCTGCCGCCGCAGGAGGTCCTGCACCACCTCGACGAGCAGGCGCAGCGGCTCGGCGCCGACCGGATGGCGACATGCCTGTACGCGGTCTACGACCCGGTCTCGCACCGCATCACCATCGCCAACGCCGGACATCCGCCGCCCATCCTGCTGCACCTGGGCGGGCGGGCCGAGGTGCTGCGGGTGCCGCCCGGCGCGCCCATCGGCGTCGGCGGCGTGGACTTCGAGGCCGTGGAGCTCGACGCCCCGGCCGGCGCGACGCTGCTGCTGTACACCGACGGCCTCGTCGAGTCGCGGCTGCGTGACGTGTGGACGGGCATCGAGCAGCTGCGCGAACGCCTGGCCGACACGGCGCAGTTGACCGGCCCGGACCACTCGCCCCCGCTGGAGGCGCTGTGCGACGACGTGCTCGACATGCTGGGTCCCGGTGACCGGGACGACGACATCGCCCTGCTCGCGGCCCGTTTCGACGGGATCGCGCCCAGTGACGTCGCGTACTGGTTCCTGGAGCCGGAGGACGCGGCGCCGAGCCGCGCCCGCCGCCTGGCTCGGCGCGCGCTCGCCCGCTGGGGCCTGGAGGAGCTGTCCGACGCGGTGGAGCTGCTGGTCAGCGAGGTCGTGACCAACGCCGTACGGTACGCGGAGCGTCCCGTCACGCTGCGGCTGCTGCGCACGGACGTGCTGCGCTGCGAGGTCGGCGACGACTCCCCGCAGCTGCCGAGGCAGCGCAGGGCCCGCGACACCGACGAGGGCGGCCGCGGCCTGTTCCTGGTGAACCGGCTGGCGCGGCGGTGGGGGGCGACCCGGCTGTCGACCGGCAAGGTCGTCTGGTTCGAGCTGCCCGCCCGGTAGGTGTGCCGATACGGCTGCGCCCCGGGATCCGGCCGGATCCCGGGGCGCAGCCGTATGTGCCGGGGCCGTCAGTCGTTCGGCCTCCGCTGGTTGTCGCTCCCGTCGGTGGAGCCGGGCTCGACCGGCGGCGTGAACGTCGTGCCGTCCGTCGGGTCCGGGTCCAGCGTCTCCGTCTCGGTCGGCGTCGGGTCCGGGTCCAGCGTCTCCGTCTCGGTCGGCGTCGGGCCCGGGTCCTCGGTCTCCGTCCGGGTCGGCGTCGGGCCCGGGTCCTCGGTCTCCGTCTCCGTCTGAGTGGGCGTCGGGTCCGGGTCCGGGACCGCGATCTCCGCCAGGTCCAGGTCGAACCGCGCGTCCGAGCCGCCGCCCAGCGCGCCCAGCGTGTAGTCGGCCCAGATCCTGGCCGGGAAGCCGCCGCCGCTGGCGCGGCCGGAGTTGGCGGTGCCGGTCAGTGACACCTGGCCGCCGCCGTCCTGCGGCGACTCGCCGAACAGGGCCACCACGGTGACCAGTTCGGGCGTGTAGCCCGCGAACCACGCCGAGCGGTTGTTCTCCGAGGTGCCGGTCTTGCCGGCCGCCTGGTAGGCGCTGCTGGCGGCCGCCTGGCCGGAGCCGTTCCGCACCACGCCGGTCAGGCCGGCGGTCACGGTGTCGGCCGTCTCGCGGCTGATCACCCGGTCGCCTACCGCCTCGGGCAGGTCGACCCGGCGGTCCTTGTGCTCGGCCTTCGCGACGATCGTGGGCGTGACCTTCCGGCCGTGGTTGTCGAGGGTGGCGTACACCCCCGCCATGTCCCACGTGGAGGCGCCCATGGTGCCGAGCGAGATCGCGGGCCGCAGCGGGAAGTTCTTGTCCGGCACACCCAGGTCGAGCGCCGTCTCCTTGACCTTGTCGAGGCCGACGTCCACCGCCATCTGTGCGAAGGCGGAGTTGATCGACCTGTTCAGCGAGGTCTGGACGGTGACCGGGCCGTGGCTGCGGCCGAGGTCGTTCTGCGGGGCGAAGGGGGTGCCGCTGCCGACGACGGGTCGCCTGCTGGTGCCGTCGTAGACCGTGTTGAGGCCGATCGGGACGCCGTCCTGCGTCTTGGAGCCGTTCTCCAGGGCGGAGGCGAAGACGACCGGCTTGAAGGTGGAGGCGGGCTGGTAGTCGGAGCGGGTGGCGTTCGACAGCCAGTGCTGGGTGGCGTCCACACCGCCGTAGAGCGCGACGACCTTGCCCGTCTTGGGGTCGACCGAGGTGGCGCCGGCCTGCACGGTGGCGTCGACCTTGTTGCCCTCGCGGTCCAGCTCGTCCTCCAGCTGCTTCTCGACCGCCTTCTCGAGCTCCTTCTGCTTCTTGGAGTCGATGTTCAGGGTGATCGTCCAGCCGCCGGCTTCGAGGTCCTCCTCGTCGAGCCCTTGGCGGGCCAGCTCCTTCTTGGCGGCGTCGACGAGGTAACCGGCCTGGCCCGCCATGCCGGGCGCGGCCTTGGGCGCCTTGGGGACGGGGAACGTCAGACCCGCGCGCTCCCCCGCGTCCAGCCAGCCCTCCTCGACCATGTTGTCCAGGACGTAGTTCCAGCGCTCGGTCACCAGCTTCTTGCCGGTCTCCGAGGCGATCGCCCAGTCGTACTGGTTGGGGGCCTGAAGGAGGGCCGCGAGGTAGGCGCCCTGAGCGACCGTCAGCTTCTCGGCGTCGACGCCGTAGTACGCCTGGGAAGCGGCCTGGATGCCGTAGGCCCCGCGGCCGTAGAAGCTGGTGTTGATGTAGCCGGCGAGGATCTCGGGCTTGCTCTTCTTCTGGTCCACCTTGAGCGAGATCACCAGCTCTTTGAGCTTGCGGGTGACCGTCTGGTCCTGGTTCAGGTAGTAGTTCTTCACGTACTGCTGGGTGATCGTGGAACCACCCTGCTTGCCCTGACCGGTGAGGGTGTTCTTCAGGCCGCGGAGGGTGCCCTTGAGATCGACGCCCGAGTCCTGGAAGAAGGTCTTGTTCTCGGCCGCGACGAAGGTGTACTGGACGTTCCGGGGGATCTCGTCCAGGCCGACGATCTCCCGGTTGATCTCGCCGGTACGGGCGAGGATCTTGCCGTCGTTGTACTTGTAGACGTTGCTCTGCATCTTGGCCTGGGCGTTGGCCTCGGGCACCGGGACCATCAGGTAGATCACGAAGAACGCGCCCATGGCCACCATGCAGAGGCCGAAGAAGGTGCCCAGCAGTTTCTTCCAGGTGAAGAGGCGGCGTATGCCCGTGGGCCCCGCTTTCGCCGCCCGGCGCGCACCGCGCTGCCGAGCCTGTCGCTCTTCCGCTCGGCCCATCGCTTCGTCGCTCCGCTTCTTCGGTCGTAGGTCGCCGGTCCCAGCCGTGCCCGTACAGGGCGCGGGGCGGGAATCGGCTCAGAAAGGTAACACCGGACTGACGGACAAAGAGGCGCTGATCCACCCTTTTCCTGACGTGAGAATGAGCACCCCGTCCAAAGGAACCGACTCGCCAGGGGGCCGGAAGGTTGCCTGAGTGTGTACGGGTAACGCGCCTCGCACGGGATGCGGCGGGGCCGGCGGGCGCCGGCGAGGCAGCCCCCGCCTCCGCTGTACACCCCGTGTACTGTGCCGCCCATGTCCATCGGCCACACCCTCCTCGCCCTCCTCGAATCCGGCCCCCGCCACGGGTACGACCTCAAGCACGCCTTCGACGAGCGGTTCGGGCAGGACCGGCCGCTGCACTACGGGCAGGTGTAATAGACGATGTCGCGGCTGCTGCGGAACGGGCTGGTCGAGATCGATGCCATCGAGACGGGCGGCGGACCCGAGCGCAAGCGGTACGCGATCACCGACGCGGGGTCGGCGGACGTGTCCGAGTGGCTCGCCCAGCCCCAGCGGCCCGAGCCGTATCTGCAGTCGGCCCTGTACACGAAGGTCGTCCTCGCGCTCCTCACCGGCCGCGACGCCGCCGGACTGCTCGACGCCCAGCGCGCCGAGCACCTGCGGCTGACGCGCGAGCTCACCGAGCGCAAGCGGCACGGCGACCTCGCCGCCCAACTGGTCTGCGACCACGCGCTGTTCCATATCGAGGCCGATCTGCGCTGGATCGACGTCACGAGCACCCGCCTCGACCGGCTCGCCGCGGCGGTCGTCTCCGAGGCCACCTGAGCCGTCCGGCCGTCGCGGCCCCGCTCCGCCGCTGCCCGCGAGCGACCGGGCTCAGGTCACCACCCGCACCGGCAGCTCGGCCAGTGTCCCTCTGAGCGCCTCGGCCAGTTCCTCGAACTCCGCGCTCCGTGCCGTGCCCGACCGCATCGCCAGGGCGATCCGGCGCGAGGGGGCCGGGTCCGCGAAGTGGCCGGCCCGCAGGCCGCCACGGGACGTCTCGACGTCGACGGCGGTGTGCGGGAGCAGCGTCACCCCGAGGCCGCCCGCCACCAGCTGCACCAGGGTCGACAGCCCGGCCGCCGTCGTGGTGACCGCGGCACCCTCCGTGCGGCCGGCCTCGCGGCAGATGTCGAGCGCCTGGTCGCGCAGGCAGTGGCCCTCGTCCAGGAGCAGCAGACGGAGGTCGCGCAGCGCCTCGCGGGGGATGTCGGACCGGTCCGCCAGCTCGTGCTCCCGGGGCGTGACGAGCACGAAGTCCTCGTCGAACAGAGGCAGTTCGGTGACGCCCGGCACCCCCAGCGGCACCGCGAGCAGCAGCAGGTCCAGACGCCCCGCCGCCAGGCCCTCCAGCAGGGAGGACGTCTGCTCCTCGTGGACCTGCAGGTCGAGGTCGGGGTAGCGCTGGTGCACCAGACGCAGGACCTCCGGCAGCAGGTAGGGGGCGACCGTGGGGATCACCCCGAGCCGGAGCACGCCCGTGAACGGCCCGCGCACCGCCTCGGCCTCCTCCATCAGCTCGCCGACCGCGTCGAGCACGGCCTTGGCGCGCACGGCGACGCGCTCGCCGGCCGGGGAGAGCAGCACCTTGCGCGTCGTGCGCTCCAGGAGCTGGACACCGAGTGCCTCCTCCAGGGCCGAGACGGCTCCGGAGAGCGCGGGCTGACTCATCCCGATTGCCGCCGCGGCGTCCCGGAAGTGCAGATGCTCCGCCACCGCCGCGAAGGCGCGCAGCTGCGCGATGCTCGGTTGTTTGACCCTGTTTGCCGCACCCACTGATAAGCACCTCCGATCGCGATGACCGAGTATAGCTATTTCCGCGATCAATGCACTCTGTGCCACCATCAAGATCCGTCCAACCCCCTGGAAGACCCCAAAAGGGACCTTCCTGCATGCAAGGAGAGCGCGTGCTCACTGTCGGTGACAAGTTCCCCACGTTCGAGCTGACCGCCTGCGTCTCGCTGGAGAGCGGCAAGGAGTTCGAGACCATCACCCACAAGTCCTACGAGGGCCAGTGGAAGGTCGTCTTCGCGTGGCCCAAGGACTTCACCTTCGTCTGCCCCACCGAGATCGCCGCGTTCGGCAAGCTGAACGAGGAGTTCGCCGACCGTGACGCGCAGATCCTCGGCTTCTCCGGCGACTCCGAGTTCGTCCACCACGCCTGGCGCAAGGACCACGCGGACCTGCGTGACCTGCCCTTCCCGATGATGGCCGACTCCAAGCACGAGCTGATGCGCGACCTCGGCATCGAGGGCGAGGACGGCTTCGCGCAGCGTGCCGTCTTCATCGTCGACCCGAACAACGAGATCCAGTTCACCATGGTGACCGCCGGCTCCGTCGGCCGTAACCCCAAGGAGGTCCTGCGGGTGCTGGACGCCCTGCAGACCGACGAGCTGTGCCCGTGCAACTGGACCAAGGGCGAGAACACCCTCGACCCGGTCGCGCTCCTGGCCGGTGAGTGACCATGGCGCTCGATGAACTGAAGTCCGCCATCCCGGACTTCGCCAAGGACCTGCGGCTGAACCTCGGCTCGGTCATCGGCAACAGCGAGCTTCCGCAGCAGCAGCTGTGGGGCACCGTGCTGGCCTGCGCGATCGCGTCGCGTTCGCCCAAGGTGCTGAGCGAGCTGGAGCCGGAGGCCAAGGCGAACCTCTCCCCCGAGGCGTACACGGCCGCCAAGTCCGCCGCCGCGATCATGGCGATGAACAACGTCTTCTACCGGACCCGGCACCTGCTGTCGGACCCCGAGTACGGGACGCTGCGCGCCGGCCTGCGGATGAACGTCATCGGCAACCCCGGTGTGGAGAAGGTCGACTTCGAGCTGTGGTCGCTCGCCGTCTCCGCCATCAACGGCTGCGGCCAGTGCCTCGACTCCCACGAGCAGGTGCTGCGCAAGGCCGGTGTGGACCGCGAGACGGTCCAGGAGGCCGTCAAGATCGCCGCGGTGATCCAGGCCGTGGGCACGACGCTGGACGCCGAGGCCGTCCTGGCCGGCTGACCGCGCCCGAGTGCCGCAAAGGGCCCTGCCGAACCTCCCGGTCCGGCAGGGCCCTTCGTCCGTCCGGACCCTCACCTGTCGCGCCTCGTACGTCAGCTCCTGAGCGCGGCCATCAGGTCCTGCATGTCCTGCACCAGCAGCCCTTCGACCTCGCTGACGTCCGTGGCCGGTTCCCCGCTCTCGTGGTCCCAGCCACCGGTCACCGCGATGCTCAGCTCCGCCTGCCCGTCCACGACGTCGAGCGTGATCGTCGAGCCGTCCTGACCCCGCGCGACATGGGCCCGCTCGCCGATGCCGGTGACGGCGGCGGACTCGCTCTCGGTGCCCCAGGCCCTCTGCCGGGCGAGGACCGCGCCGTCGAACTCGGGTCCCGGATCGGTCCTCTTGTGCAGGGTGTAGCTGATGTGGACGTCGTGCAGCGAGACGATCTCGTTGCCGTCCTCGTCGACCTCGGGTTCGTACCCGGTGGGCTTCAGCTCGACCGAGCACTGGGCGTCGTCCATGGTCGCGTGCTCGAACCGTGTCGGCAGTCCCTCGCCCTCCCGCGTGCCGAGTGCCGTCTGCAGGTGCTTCAGCCGGGCCGCCTTGCACAGGTCGTCCGTCGCCCGGTAGCCGCCGAGGTCCGGGTCCTGGTTGCCGAACGCGTACAGCCCGCACGCCCACACCGCCGACGCGGCGACCGCGCCGCCGAGCGCCCACAGCCATGCCCGGCGTGGGCCGCGCGGGCCGGCAGAGGCCAGGGCGTCGTCCGTGACGCCTCCCCCGTCCGTTCCAGGAGCGGACACCGCGCCAGGGGTCTGCGGCGTGGCGAACGGCTCCTCCCCCACCAGCTCCGGTTCGGAGATCACTGCTGCTCCTCGGTGTCGTCGGGGCGCTGCTCGGGCGGCGGCGCCGGCGCGGCGGGGGGCGCCTCGGGTGCGGGGCCCGCCCCGGGGGCCGCGTCCAGGGACGTGGAACCGTGCGGCGGCGGGGCGTACCGCAGCATCTGCTCCTTGCCGTACGCCCGCAGATAGCCGACGACCGTGTTGGTGACGGCGACCAGGGGTACGGCGACGACCGCGCCGCCGATGCCGGCGGTCAGGCCGCCCGCGGCGACGGACAGGACGACGGCCAGCGGATGCACGCGCACCGCGCGGCCGAGGATGAAGGGCTGCAGCACATGGCCCTCGATCTGCTGCACGGCGAGGACCACGACGAGCACCATCAGCGCCGTGAACACGCCCTGCGTGACGAGCGCGACGACGACCGCGAGAGCGCCCGAGACGACGGCGCCGACGAGCGGGACGAACGCGAAGAGGAAGATGAACACGGCGAGCGGCACGGCGAGCGGGACGTCGAGGAACCACAGACCCAGTCCGATGAAGATCGCGTCGATCAGCGCGACCACCACCGTGCCCCGCACGTACGCGGTGAGGGTGCGCCACGCGCGGGGGCCGGCGCCCGCCACCCCCGGCCGGGCCTGCGCCGGGACGAGTTTGAGCGTCCACTCCCAGATGCGCTTGCCGTCGTAGAGCAGGAACAGGGTCGAGAACATCGCCAGCAGCATTCCGGTCAGGATCTCGACCATCACGGTCACGCCCTGCAGACCGGCGGAGGTGATCTCCTCGGTGTTGGTGCCGATGGTGTCGCTGAGGTTCTGCGCGATGTCGTTGATCTGGCTCTCGGTGACATGGAACGGGCTGTCCAGCAGCCAGCGCTTGAGCTCGTCGATGCCGTCCCGGACCCGGTCGGAGACGTCGCCGAGGTTGTCCATGACCTGCCAGACCACGAACCAGCCGACGAGCCCCATGACGACGAAGCCGAGGATGGCGGTGACGGCGGTGGCCAGCCCGCGCGGCAAACCCAGCTTCCGCAGCCTGCCGACGGTCGGCTGGAGCATGGCGGTGACGAGCAGGGCGGCGACGAAGGCGAGCACCACGAGCTGTACGGCGCTGATGGCACGCATCAGCACCCAGAGCGTGCCGGCGAGGACAAGCAGCCGCCAGCCGGCCTCGGCCGCGACGCGGATGCCCCAGGGGATCGCGGCGACCGGGTCGGGCCGGGCCGCGACGGCGGGCGCGTACGCGGGCGGCGGCGGGACACTGTCCGGCGCCGGCACAGCGGCGGGCAGCCCCTCGTCCGCCGCCGCCTCCCTGCGGCGCTCCTCCAGGCGCTCTCCGATCCGGGTGAGCTCGGCGCCTACGCGGCCGAGCCACCCTGGAACCTTCGACATGATGCTCCCTCTTGTCCCCACCACTCTCTCTCCCCGCGCGCCCTGAGGGGGCGCGGGCGGTGCGCCCGCCTGCGCCTGGGGACGCGGGCGGTGCCGCCGGCCGGGAGTGACGGACACCGACCGTACACGCACGGAGCCCCTCACCGTAGGACGGTGAGGGGCTCCGTGAAGTTGAGCGCCGGGCGAATCTAGTACCAGTTGTTCGCCTGCCAGAACGACCACGCGCCGCACGGGCTGCCGTAGCGTCCGTCCATGTAGCTCAGGCCCCACTTGATCTGGGTGGCCGGGTTCGTCTGCCAGTCGGCGCCGGCCGACGACATCTTGGAGCCCGGGAGCGCCTGGACGAGGCCGTACGCACCCGAAGAGGGGTTGGACGCGCGGTAGTTCCAGCTCGACTCGTGGTTCACGATGTTGCTGAAGCACTGGAACTGGTCGGCCGGGACCATCTGGCGTGCGATCGCCTTGACCTCGGCGACCGTGTACGAGGCCTGCGTGGAGAAGCTGGACGCCGAGCGGACCGCGTTGCGGTTGGCGCGTGCCTCCGCCTCCTCGCGCTCGCGCTCCGCCTGCTCGTCCGCCGCCGCCTTCTTCGCCTTGGCGGTCTGGGCGGCCTGGATGCGGGCCGACTCCTCGGCGGACTTCTTGGCGGCCGCGTCCGCGGCAGCGGCCTGTGCTTCGGCCTGCTGCGTCAGGGACGAGACCTGCACCTGGGCCTGCTCGCCCATGGGAATGTCCGCGAGGAGCATCGCGTCGGCCGCCGTCGTCTCGAGGTTGTCCCCGGACGGCTGGGTGGTGCCCGACGCGACGCCGACGACGGCGCCGACGGTGGTGACCGCAGTTGCCGAGGCGACTGCGAATCCCCGGACCGAGATCCGGCTCACACGTTTTCCTTCCAGCATCGCCCGCATAGGTGACCTCGCGAGCGCAATCGTGCCCCTGGCGCTGGCCTCCCCACTGCTTGGGTCACGGGAGGCGCGGGCCCGGTGGGCAACTCCCTTGTGGAGAAGCCGCGTGGTACTCGCGGGCGGCATACGGCGGCAGGTCTTGAGTTGTGTGTTGCTGTGCACCACGGAAGGTGCGGATGTGCCGCATGCGGGGCCTGACGGAAGCAAGACTCTGCCGGAAGCCGACGCCGCAAGGCAATTCCTCGTTGCGTGTGAAAGCTCACACCCCGTCTGTGCCAGGGGTTTTGGAGAAACGGCGGACAGCGCGACGCCGCCCGGCTACGCTCTTGCGCTTCGCCGGGCGGCGTCAACTGGCTTGTCCATTTTGCCGGACAGGCTCCCAGGAACGTGTCCCGCTATATGTGCCCGTCCTCCAGCATTTCGGTCACGAGCGCCGCGATCTGCGAGCGCTCGGAGCGGTTGAGGGTGACGTGCGCGAAGAGCGGATGGCCCTTCAGTTTCTCGACGACGGCGACGACTCCGTCGTACCGGCCGACGCGCAGATTGTCCCGCTGCGCCACGTCATGGGTGAGGACGACCCGGGAATTCGCCCCGACCCGGGACAGAACGGTCAGCAGGACGTTCCGCTCCAGCGACTGGGCCTCGTCGACGATGACGAACGCGTCGTGCAGCGAGCGGCCCCGGATGTGCGTGAGCGGCAGCACCTCCAGCATGCCGCGGCCGAGCACCTCCTCGATCACCTCGCGTCCCGCCACGGCCGAGAGCGTGTCGAACACCGCCTGCGCCCACGGGCTCATCTTCTCGGCCTCGGTGCCCGGCAGATAGCCGAGCTCCTGGCCGCCCACCGCGTACAGCGGCCGGAAGACCATCACCTTCTGGTGCTGCCTGCGCTCCAGGACGGCCTCCAGGCCCGCGCAGAGCGCGAGCGCCGACTTGCCGGTGCCGGCCCGGCCGCCGAGCGAGACGATGCCGACCTCCTGGTCGAGGAGGAGGTCGAGCGCGATGCGCTGCTCGGCGCTGCGGCCGTGGATGCCGAACGCCTCCCGGTCCCCGCGCACCAGCCGTACGTTGCCCTCGGCGGTGACGCGGCCGAGTGCCTTGCCGCGCTCGGACTGCAGCACGAGACCCGTGTGCACCGGCAGCTCGGCCACTTCGGGGACGTACAGCGTCTCCTCCCCGTAGAGCAGGTCGACCTGCTCGGCGGACAGGGGCAGGTCCGCCATGCCGGTCCAGCCGGTGTCGGTGATGGCCAGCTCCGCGCGGTACTCCTCGGCGAGCAGACCGACGGAGGACGCCTTGATGCGCAGCGGCAGGTCCTTGGAGACGACCGTGACGTCGTACCCCTCGGCCTGGAGGTTGCGCGCCACCGCGAGGATGCGGGAGTCGTTGTCCCCGAGACGGAAGCCGGCCGGGAGCACGCCGGGATCCTGGTGGTTGAGCTCCACGCGCAGCGAACCGCCGAGGTCGCCGATCGGCAGGGGTGCGTCGAGACGGCCGTACCGGATGCGGAAGTCGTCCAGCAGGCGCAGGGCCTGCCGGGCGAAGTAGCCGAGCTCCGGATGGTGCCTCTTGGCCTCGAGCTCCGTGATCACCACGATCGGCAGTACGACCTCGTGCTCGTCGAAGCGGCTCATGGCGTGCGGGTCGGCCAGCAAGACGCTGGTGTCGAGAACGTAGGTGCGCCGGTCGGGCATGCGGCGCTTTGTGCTGTTCACCACGGAAGGACGTACCCCCTCGGAAGAGGTCGGGGTGCGACGGCGTCGCGGACCATTGCGTCGTCCGCCGAAGCGGACGACGGGCCGGGCCGGCCTGCTGCACGGGCCGAGCGCCGGCCCTCCGCGTGGTCCGCACCAGAGGTGCAGTCCTTCGTGTGCAAAGGGCCTCCCGGGTGAGCGGTGTCGGCCGCTCACTGAGATACGACGTCCGTGGATCGGACGTCGACCTGGAGTGGGTATTCCCTCGAACACGTGCGGCCATGCCAGGGTGTACGCCGTCGCACCGATGAACACCACGTGACCGGCCCCGTCGGGGCTCCGCCCCAAGCCCCGGCGAGGCTGAAGTGCACTGGCGCCCGCCACGCTCCCGTTGGGGCTCCGCCCCAAGCCCCAAGGACGTTCGAGGGCAACGCGCGGAGCGGGCTCGGGGAGAGCCCGAGCCGCGCCCGGCAGGGCGCAGGAACGTGCGAGGGCAATGCGCCGAAGCACGAGCGGGTGCGGGCGAGCCCGCGGGGGCCACGGCCCTCAGGGTCAGGTGCCGTAGCGGCGGTGGCGTGCCGCGTAATCCCGTAGCGCTCGCAGGAAGTCGACCTTCCGGAACGCCGGCCAGAAGACCTCGCAGAAGTAGTACTCCGAATGCGCGCTCTGCCAGAGCATGAAGCCCGACAGCCGCTGCTCCCCGCTCGTGCGGATCACCAGGTCCGGGTCCGGCTGCCCGCGCGTGTACAGGTGCTCCGAGATGTGCTCGACGTCCACGATCTCGGCGAGCTCCTCGAAGCTCGTCCCCTTCGCCGCGTGCTCCAGCAGCAGCGAACGGACCGCGTCGGCGATCTCCTGCCGGCCGCCGTAGCCGACGGCGACGTTGACGAGTATTCCCTCGTTGCCGAGCGTCGCCTGCTCGGCCTCCTTCAGTACGGACTGCGTGTGGGCCGGCAGCAGGTCCAGCGTGCCGACGTGGTGCACGCGCCAGCGGCCGTCGGCGGCCAGGTTGCGCACGGTGTTCTCGATGATGCGCAGGAGCGGGGTGAGCTCTTCCTCGGGGCGGTCGAAGTTGTCCGTGGACAGCAGCCAGAGGGTGACGACCTCGACGTCGGTCTCGGCACACCAGCCGAGCAGTTCGGAGATCTTGTCGGCGCCCGCCTGGTGCCCCTGTGCTGCCGTGCCCCCGGACGCCTTGGCCCAGCGGCGGTTGCCGTCGAGGATGACGCCGATGTGCTTGGGCACCTGGGCGTGGTCGAGGCGGCCCTCCACCCGGCGTGCGTAGAGCCCGTACACCAGGTCGCGCAGGTTCACTGTTCTTACACCCCTCCATGCGGCAGTCCCCGAAGGCGCCACACTACTGCGGACGGGCCAATGCGACCCAACCCGGTATGTCACAAGTCCGTGATAAGGAGGGATGCGTGACTGATTCAATTTTCTACCGCGCCTCCGACGACCGTTACGCGGCCATGGAGTACCGGCGGACCGGCCGTTCCGGGCTCAAGCTCCCGGCGATCTCCCTCGGCCTGTGGCACAACTTCGGCGACGACCGTGCGCTTGACTCGCAGCGGGCGATCCTGCGCCGCGCCTTCGACCTGGGTGTGACGCACTTCGACCTGGCCAACAACTACGGCCCCCCGCCCGGCTCCGCCGAGCTGAACTTCGGCAAGATCTTCGCCCAGGATTTCACCCCCTACCGGGACGAGCTGATCATTTCGACCAAGGCCGGCTACCTGATGCACCCCGGTCCGTACGGCGAGTGGGGTTCGCGCAAGTATCTGCTGTCGTCGCTGGACGCGTCCCTGAAGCGGATGGGCCTCGACTACGTCGACATCTTCTACTCGCACCGCTTCGACAAGGACACCCCGCTCGAGGAGACGATGGGCGCCCTGGCCTCGGCGGTGCAGCAGGGCAAGGCGCTGTACGTGGGCGTGTCCTCATACAGCGCCGAGCAGACCGCGGAGGCGGCGCAGCTGCTGAAGGACATGGGCGTCCCCGCGCTGATCAACCAGCCGTCGTACTCCATGATCAACCGCTGGATCGAGGACGACGCGCTGCTGGACACGCTGGAGAGCGCCGGCATGGGCTGCATCTCCTTCGTACCGCTCGCGCAGGGGCTGCTCACCGGCAAGTACCTGAAGGGCATCCCGGAGGGGTCGCGTGCCACCCAGGGCAAGTCGCTCGACCCCGGCCTCCTGTCCGGCGAGATGGTGCGCCGGCTGAACGGCCTGAACGACATCGCGGCCAAGCGCGGCCAGTCGCTCGCCCAGCTGGCGCTCGCCTGGGTGCTGCGCGACCCGCGGATGACGTCGGCGCTGATCGGCGCGTCCAGCGTGGAGCAGCTGGAGGAGAACGTGGCCACGCTGGCGGGGGCGCCGCTGACCGACCAGGAGCTGAAGGACATCGACACCTTCGCCGTGGACACGGCGGGGACGAACATCTGGGCCGCCCGGAGCTAGCCCCGAGCCCTCAGAAACGCCCGGACCGGCGGCTTCGTCGGCCGGGAAGCCGGCGGGCACGAAAAACGGGCCGGTCCGTGGGGGGGATACGGACCGGCCCGAGGGGGGGTTTCCACCATAACCCTTCGTAAGCGGTGGCGGGTGCCACGCCGTGCCGCCACCGTCCGCCGAATCCCGTACCGGCGCGGCCGCCGGCCGCGCGGGAGCGCAAAGCCGGGGGTCAGACGCCCGACCGGGCTCCGCTCCGCTACTCCGACGGGTGACCCGCGACGGCGGGCGCCGCATTGACGAACACATGACGTGACGTCAAGCGGCCGATGCATGCTTCTTGTTGGCGATGATCTCGGCCATGAACGTCGAGCCCCAGGCGCCGAGGGGCTCCAGCGCGGTGTTGAGCGCCTTGCCGAGCTCGGTCAGCGAGTACTCCACGCGCGGGGGGACCTCCCCGTAGACCTCGCGGTGCACGATGCCGTCCGCCTCCAGCTCGCGCAACTGCTGGATCAGCACCTTCTCGCTGACGCCTGCCACCTCCCGCTTCAGCTCGCCGAAGCGGCGCGTGCCGTCGTTCAGAGCCCACAGGATGAGCGGCTTCCATTTGCCGCCGACGACATCCACGGCGGCGTCGATGCCACAGTGGTAGGAGGTCCTGCCCCTGGCCATGCCCACTCCTCGCTGAAGGTTGCCGGTCCGCCGTCGGCACGCCGCCGATCCGCGGGTACGCCGGGCCGGATCCACCCTAGGCAACGGGTCCGACAGCGCCGGGGCAAGCGGACAGGGTCTGACCTGTATGCGCCCCGGGGTCGGCCGTACGACGACCCCGTCGACCGCATGCGGTCGGGCTCGCTGTACCCGTGGGCCGCGCGGGCGAGGTGAGCCGCCGGGCCCCGCCGGCTCACTTGGCCCCCAGCGCCCCGAGCACCACCCCCAGGAGCGCGCCGGTGATCATGAAGGGGCCGAAGGGGATCGCCGTCTTGCGGCCCGCGCGGCGCAGGAGCATCAGCGACAGGCCGTACAGCGAGCCGAGCAGGAAACCGGCGAAGGCCCCCAGGAACAGCACCACCCAGCCGTACCAGCCGAGCACCACGCCGAGCGAGAGCGCGAGCTTCACGTCGCCGAAGCCCATGCCGTTCGGGTTGATCAGGAAGAGCAGGAAGTAGACCGCGCCGAGCGCGAGACCGCCCAGCAGGGCGGTCGGCCAGGACCCGCCGTCGTGCGGCAGCAGCTCGGCGAGGCCGAGCAGGGCCGCCGACGCCGCGGCGAGCGGCAGGGTGAGCTGGTCGGGCAGCCGGTGGACACGGCGGTCGACGAGCGCGAGCAGGACGGCGGCCGGGGTGGCCAGCAGCCAGACCGCCAGCTCGGGGCGCGGCCCGGTCGAGGCCGCGAGTGTAAGGCAGAGCAGGGCCGTGACGGCGGGGACGAGGACGGACGGACGGTACAGGACGGGTGGAACATCCCCCGCCACCCCGGCGTCCCCGGCCTCCCCGGCAGCCCCGGAGGCCCGGACGTCCGGCGCGCCCACCACGGCCGTCGCCCCCTCGGCGCAGGTCGCGCACCGGGCCGCGCCCACCCAGCCGCGCAGTGGCCCGGTGATCGGGTGCCCGGCGGGGCAGGCGGCGCGCCAGTCCTCCTCCGGCTCGACGGACAGGCGGTACACGGCGCGCGGTACGAGCGTCCCGGCGACGGCCCCCCACACGGTGGCTACGGCGATCAGCGTCACGTCCACGGTGCCGACCCTAGGCCCGGCCCGGTCCGCGGTCATGGGCCCAGGGGCCCATTGCCGTACGGATCGGGTCCGCGCGGTGCCGCCCGGCGCTACGGTCGGGGCCATGCGTACATGGCAGGACGGAACGGCGGAGCTGACGGTCCCCGGCCGGGACATCCCGGTCGGCCTGCGGATCGCCGCCTCGTACCGGGCCCGCACCCGCGGGCTGCTCGGCCGGGACGGGATCGACGGCGCGCTCATGCTGACGCCGTGCACGAGTGTCCACACCTTCCGGATGCGCTTCACGATTGATGTGGCGTATCTGGACCGGGAGTTGAGGGTGCTGGACGTGGTGACGATGAAGCCCGGGCGCCTGGGGATGGTCCGTGTCCGTGCCCGGCACGTCCTGGAGGCGGAGACCGGGGCGATGGCGCGGTGGGGGGTGCGGCCCGGCGTACGGCTGGGGATACGGCCGACCGGAGCCTAGGGCAGCTTTGCCGTCTGCACGCGGATCAGTTCGGACGGGACCTCGGGCGTCCTCGCGTCGACGAAGTTCGCCGTGTAGAAGGTGACGACGCTCGCGCCCCGGCGTACGACGTGGAAGACGAGCGGCACCTTCGCGCCCGTGACCGCGCCTGTCACCTGGCAGGCGACGGACTCGTCACCGGCCCGCGGCGCCGGGAGCGTCCGTACGTCGGAGTAGGTCGAGACGGAGTCCGCGGCGCGTGTGGTGAAGCCACCCGCGCAGGCGTCCACCGCGGTGCGCAGCGAGGCGAGGACCCGCTGTGCGTCGCCGTTCCGGTGTGCGGTGAGGATCAGCGTGACCACGGTCTGCGTCTCCTCGCCCTCCTCCCTGGAGTCGACGGCCGTGCGGTACACCGTCGCCGCGGCGGCCGGTTCCGGAATTCCGTTGATCACGGCGGCCAGCGGGGCGCAGGCCGGCTCGTCGGCCTTCTCCGTGCCGGGCTCGTCACCGCCCTGAAGGGGCGTGACCTCGTAACCGGGCACCTCCCCGGTGGCCAGCGCGGCCTTGGCCAGCTCGGCTTCCGTGAGGGTCCTGCCACTGCTGGGGGGCTCGGCGGCGTCCGGCTCGGGGGTAGCGGTACCGGACGGCGTGGGCGCCGTGTCCTTCCCGGCCGTCGCGGACGGCGCTGCGGACGCCCCGGACGCCTTCCCGTCGCCGCCGCCCCTCGGGTCGTCCTCGCAGGCGGTGGCCGTCCCAACGGTGAGAGCGGCGGCCACCGCGGCCGTCGCGACGCGCCGTGCCGCCCTGGTCCGGATCTCCGCGTTCATTGCGCTCCCACCCCTTCGCCGATGTGCGTCGCACGCTAACAACCGGAGGCCACGGGGCACATGGGCCCACGGGCCCAGCCGGTGCCCTACCCGTGCGCGGGCACTGGAGGACGCAGCGACTCCAGCACCGTGTCGCCGCCGTGCTTCGCCACCCAGTCGGCCTCGTCCGCCCTGTTCCCCATGCGGATGCCGAAGGTCCAGGCCGGGTCCAGGAAGAGGCTGCGACCGCCGGCGAAGTCGAGCGCGAGGCCCCGGATGACCGGAGTGCCCGTGCTGTCGCCGCGTCGCGCGCCCGACACGTACGCCCGCACCGCCGTGCAGCTCCACTCGTCCCTGCCGTCGCCGAACAGCTGCTCGCCGTACGACGCCAGCACGACCTCGTCCTCCGCCTCGGCCAGCAGTGCCACGTCGGACCAGTCGGCCCCCGTGACCCGCCGGGCGGTCAGGTGGTCGTACTGACCCTCGGACGCGAGCCGCACCAGGCCCTCGTCGAGCCGCAGCCACACCACCATCGGCTGCGGCCGGAACTCGGGGACGGAGTCGTCCCGGTCGATCCAGCCCGGGACGAGGACGTCACGCACATGGCGTCCCGTGAGCATCCCGGCGACCTCGCGCGCCATGCTGCCCATGAGGTCAGCCCTTCTTCTTCGGCACCTTCTTGGTGATCTGGATCCCGGTGTCCAGGCCCTCGCCCGTCGTGAGCGCGGTCCAGAAGTCACCGTTCTCCCGCAGGACGATCGTCACGCCCTTGCCACGATAGATCAGCCCCTCCGGCTCGCCCTTCTTCAACGTGCCCTTGCCGACGAGTTCGAACGTGCCGTCCTTGATCGCGTTCGCGATGTCCTCGCGGAAGCGCGGGCCGTCGTCCTTGAGCTTCTTGTACTTGGTGCCCAGGGCGTCCTCGACGAGCTTCTTGTGCCGCAGGAAGTGGTCCTTGAACTTCTTCGGGTCCCCCTCGCCGACGTCCGGGTTCCTGGCCGCGTCGACTTCCTCCGGGGACATGTCGCAGTCGTTGTTGTGCACGAGGGCGACGGCGGGGCCGACCCCGACGAAGTACGTGTGCATGCCGGCCACGGCGAGGTCGTACGTCGTCTGCCGCTGCACGTAGTGCCGGGCCGCCAGCACGGTGAGGCCGGCGCCGGTCTGCGTGCGGAGCCGGGCGCCGGGCCGGATGTCGCCGGCGTCCGCCCAGCGGCGCTCACCGGCGAGCCAGAACGGGTGCGTGTCGGTGGCGGTGACGACGGCGGCACCGGCGGCGGTCCGCACGGTGAGCCGGGTGAACTCCTTGTCGTCGTACGTCGTGAACGTCCGGGTGACCTGCCTGCCGCCGCTCTCTCCCGTAGCGGGGTCAGCGGCCGCCACCCGCATCCCGGCCCGCACGGTCTCGATCGGCACCCGGCGTCCGTCGGCGAGCAGGACGGGCGTGCCGGGCAGGAAGCTGTGCCGGACGGGGCAGGGCGTCGACTTGTCGTTCGGTTTGTCCTCGTCGGGCTTCTTCTGGTTCGGGTCGTACTTCTTCTTGGCCTCGTCGAGCGCCTTCTCCGCGTCCTTGACGCGCGTGCGGTTCTTGAGGAGACCGGTCAGGCCGTCATAGAGGTCGCCGCCGTGTTTCCTGAGCCGCTGGATGAGCTCGTACGCCTTCTTCCACTTCCACGGCGCTCCGTACTTGGCGGCGAGTTTGCCGACCGCGCCGCCGATGAGGCTGAGCAGCACGTTGATGAGCGTCTCGGTGCACGCCCCCATGTCGCCCTTGGTGATGCAGTCGAGGGCGTCGGTGATGCCGAGCTCGTCGGCGAGGATCTTGGCCAGCTCCTTGGCGGCCTGGATCGCCTTGTCCTGGTCGGCCTTCTCGGCGGCCCGGGCGTCCTGGAGGTCCTTGAGGGCTTTTTCGTAGACGACCTGTTCCGGGGTCTTGGGCACGGAGGGGTCGCCGGTCGGCACATCGGCCGTGCCGTCGTCGTCCGCCGGCTTGCCGTCCCGGGCCTCGTCCTGCCGGCCGCCGTCGCCGCAGTCGCCGCCGCCCGTGATCCGGCAGACCTGCGCGCCGATCTTCTGCGTCAGCTCGGCGCCGATGCCGGTGGCGACCAGAGAGCCGATGATCGCCACGACCACCAGGCCCAGACCCACGTACTCCAGCGGTGTCTGGCCACGGTCGTGCCGACGACGCCTGCGCAGACCGAGCAGCCGCGCGTCGGTACGCGGGGTGATCCCCCGCAGCCACCGGCGGCCGTGTCGGCGCACATCCCCCAGTACAGACATGGCTGCCAAGCTACGGGCGGCCGGGACGCCCGTCATGGGCCCACGGGCCCATCGCCGGGCTCAAACGGCTTGCGGCACAGGGAGGTTGCGCCGGGTTCGGCGAGTGCGGCAAACCGCGGGGCCGGGCTGCGGCCCGGCTCGCTGATCGGCCGCCTGACGGCGAGTCGAACGGCGTCGGACGTCCCACGTCTCGCCATGATGGGCGCCCGACGTCATCAGGAGGTCCGTCATGGCCGTGAGCGAAGCAACTGTGCCTTTCCGGGGCCATCGCACGTGGTACCAGGTCGTGGGCGAGCGCCCGTCCGACGGCAAGTTGCCTCTGCTGGTGGTGAACGGCGGGCCCGGCTGCCCTCACGACTACCTCCAGGACCTCGCCGAGCTGGCCGACGAGAGCGGCCGCCAGGTCGTCTTCTATGACCAGCTCGGCTGCGGCCGGTCCGACCGCCCCGACGACCCCGCACTGTGGGTCATGGAGACCTTCGTCAACGAGGTCACGGCGGTCCGAGACGCGCTCGGGCTCCACCAGGTCCACCTGTTCGGCCACTCGTGGGGCACCCAGGTGGCCCTGGAATACGCGCTCGGCCGACCGGAGGGCCTGGTCAGCCTCGTCCTCGCCAGTCCCCTGGCGAACGCCCCGGCCTACGAGGCGGAGGCGCGGCGGCTGAAGGAGTCGCTTCCCGTGGAGGTGCGAGAGGTCCTCGACCACCACGAGGCGCAGGGCACGACGGGCGACCCCGCCTACGAGGCGGCCGGCATGGAGTTCTACCGGCGGTGGCTCTGCCGCCTGGATCCGTGGCCCGCGCACCTGCTGCGTTCCTTCACCGACTGGCGCGAGGACGTGTACGCGGCGATGTGGGGCGCCGAGTGGAACATCACCGGAAACCTCAAGGACTGGGACGTCACGCCCCGGCTCGGGGAGCTGGACCTGCCCGTGCTCATCACGTCCGGACGCCACGACATCACGACCCCCACGACGGTCCGCCCGATCGCGGACGGCATCCAGGGCGCCGAGTGGGTCGTGTTCGAGCAGAGCGCCCACCTCGCGTCGGCCGAGGAGCCGGAACACTACCGTCAGGTCCTGGAGTCCTTCCTCACCATGGTGGAAGGGCGCTGACGCTCACCCTGCCGAAGGCCGCACGAGCGGCATCGAGCCGTCACGCTGGAGTGGTGGCCGCGTCCCCACACGTACCGGACACGACATCCGAGCGGCGGCGATACCGGCGAACGCCCTCCTAGCGGGGCAGTACCACCCAGCACTTGCAGCCCCGTTCGGGCTGCGGCGTCGCCTCGCAGAGACCCCACCCCCCGCCCCAGTCGTCCACCACGACGCCGAGCAGCCACAGCGCCCGGCGGCGGCGTGCCTCACAGAGCGATAAGGCGACCGGGTCGGCGTGCCGAGGATGCTGGTCCCACACGACCAGACGCAGGTGGTCGTCCCGGTGCCGGAGCGAGAGATACAGGTCCGCGCCAGGTGCGAGCCTCGCCGTGACCGCGACCATCTCGGACGCGGCCTGCACGGCCGGCGGCACGAACGGGTCGAGCGCGTGCGCGCGGAGAGCGGACGTGACGGCGGTACGGGCGATCCCGGCGCTCCGGACCTCGCCGCGCAACGTGAGGCTCAACGTAAGACCGGGCGGTGGAGCGGCGGTACGAGCCCCGGTGCGTGGCGCGATGGGACAGAGCGCGGGGCGAAGGGTCGGCGGCATGGCGGACTCCTTTGTCCGGAGGGGTGGATTGCTCGTCGCGGTGAGCGGTGGCCTGTCTCCCTGACGCGAACCCGGCCCCTCCCAGGGGTGGAGGCTGCGGGCAGGCACGCGTGATGCACTTCCAACTCGCCGTAGTGAGCGGTGCGTTACTCAATGCAGAGCATGCGGAGTACGTGTACTACTCATTGCCGGATCCGGCACCCACCAGGTGGACCCTGCGGTCACGCCGAAGGCACACTGGCCCCATGCCTCCGAGGAGTACACCCACTGAACGCCAGCGGCGTCTCGGCGCGGAGCTGCGCAAGATGCGCATTGCAGCCGGGATGACGACGGAGTTCGCAGCCGGGTTGCTCGGCGTGCCCCGCACGAACGTGCCGAACATGGAGTCCGGAAGGTCAGGCATCAGCGCCGAAAGAGTCCGCACGCTGGCCGCTAACTACCGCTGCAAGGACACGCAGCTCGTGGATGCCCTGGCAGCCATGGCCACCGCCCGGGACAAGGGCTGGTGGGAGAGCTACCGCGACTCGCTAGCGCCCGGCTTTCTGGACATCGCGGAAATGGAATGGCACGCAAGGCGACTCCGCATCGCTCTGACCGTGCACCTGCCCGGAATACTGCAGACCGAGGAGCACGCACGCGCGGTCTTCAGGCATGTCATCCCGCGACTGCCGAAGACCGAGATCGATCTCCGCGTCGCCCAGCGGATCGAGCGTCGACAGGTACTCGACCGGCCGAACCCGCCGTCGATCGACCTGCTCCTCCATGAGGCCGCTCTGCGCATGCAGTTCGGAGGACCGGGCGTCGCCCGACGCCAACTGGAATTCCTGCTGACAGCCGCCGAGAGGGAGCACGTGACGGTACGCGTCATCCCCTTCGACGCAGGCGGGTTCCCAGGTGCCGGTCAATCGGTCATCTACGCCGAAGCCGCTGTCCCTCAGTTGGATGTCGTGGAGCTCGACAGCATTCACGGACCGGAGTTCATCGACGACGAGTCGCAGCTACGGAAGTACCGCGCGCAGCTCGACGAGATGCAGACGGTCGCCCTCGCGCCCGACGCATCCCGGGACTTCGTCAGAGCCATTGCCAACGACCTCTAGGAGTAGACGCAGTGCGGACCATCCACTGGGAGAAACCCTTCTGCGGCGAGGGCGCCAACTGCTTCCGCATAGGCACCGATGCCGACGGCAACGGCTACATCGCCGTCGCCGGTGCCGAGGACACCCCACTCGTCGACACGCGCGACGCCCTCGTCACCCTGATTCGCGACATCAAGGCCGGCAAGGCCGACCACCTGCTGTGAGCAAGTACGCCGCGGGCCGGGGTGACGTACCGCCCCGGCCCGTTCCTGCTCACGCGCCCGCACCGCGCGGGTACGAGACCTCCACGCGCCGGTTCTTCTTGCGGCCCTCTTCGTTCGAGTTGTCCGCGATCGGGAACTGCTCGCCGTATCCGCGTACCTCGTACGTGATCCCCGCGTCGCTCAGCGCCTTGGACAGCACCGAGTGCACCGCGTCCGCACGCTGCTTCGACAGGACGTCGCCGTGGGCGGAGGAACCGAGGTTGTCGGTGAACCCGAAGATGCGGACCTGCTTCGCGTTCTCCTTCTTGATCTCGTTGGCGATGGCCTGAATCCGGCCGTTCGCCGCCGCGCTGAGCTTCGCGCTGTCCTTGCCGAAGAGGACTTCGGCCTGGAGGGCGTACTTCACGTCCGAGTTGGTGTCCTCCCGGCGCTCTTCGCCGCCCTCGGACTCGACGACGGACTTGATGTCCAGCACCTTGGCCGGGACGAGGGTCGCGCCGTCGACCATCTTGAGACCCGGGTTGTCCGCGTCCACCTCGACGGGCGGCGATGCGGACGCCTCGGTGCCCGGCGGCACGCTCGGCTTGTCGTCGGCCCGCGCCTCGGTGGCGGACAGGACGTGGGAGCCGACGAGGAGGGCGGAGGCGGTGAACGCCGTGAGCACGAACCGGATGGAGGGCCGGTGCAGGGGGGCGGTGTGGGTCATGGCGGCACTCACCCGGAGATCTCGACCGAGACGGTCGGGAACGTGGGGAACTGGAAGTCCACCTGCGTCGTGGTGTCCGGAGGCGCCGGAAACTGCATGAAGATGGGCATCTTCTTGCCCGCGTCGACTTGGGTGAACCCGGAGGTGCACAAGCAACGCCCCTCGGTATCACGCAGAACGTAGTAGCGCTTCTTGCCCACCTTGTCGACCAGCGTGGCGCCCCCGACGGACTGGCCACCGCCCTGCAATTCCTGCTCTGTGCCCCGCCAGGCGGGCGTGTCGTAGAAAGCCGCGGAGCCGGTGTTCTCCACTTGGCCGTTGACGGTGACGAAACCACCTGAGTCGCGCTGGATCGAGTTGATGGTGAGAACGAGACCGCTCGGCCCCTTTGAAGTGGCGATCACCTTGCTGGTGTCCGGCTGAGCCGACGCACCACCAGAGCCCTTGTCCCCCTTGTCCGACGGCTTGCTGCTGGACGAGCTCGACGGCTCCTCCTTCTTGTTCCCGTCCCCCCCACAGCCGGCCACTGTGAGGGCCAGGGTGGCGGTCATCACCACCGCTGCCGCCCCCCTACGGGCCTTCAGGATGCGCCGAATGCTCATGGATCGAGTTCCTTCTCTCGTCGTTCGCTTGTCAGTCGACCAACTGGACGTCGAACAGGTCTTTCGCGTCAGGCAGGTCCGTCGGGTCGTCCTCGAGGTCCCAGCTCTTGGTCCTACAGGTGAGCGTGGGCAGGATCTCCGCGTCGTCGGGAAGCTCGAAAGTGCACAGCGGCTTGACCGCGGCCTTGGCGTCGGCCGTGGCGAACTCGCTCTCCGTACCCGGAATGATCGAGTCACCGATGGGCTTCTTCGTCTTCACGCTGACGTTGTAGGTCAGCCACGGATGCGGTTCGGAGTAACAGGGCTCAGTCAGTACCGCCCCGTTCTTCTCGGCAAACACCGCCGCTGCACCGCACGCTTCGATCGGAATCCTGCCGTCGAAGATGTCCTGCCAGGTGGTCGGGTCCGCGAGGGAGTCGAGCCACTCGCCCGTGAGCTTCTCCCGGGCGTCCTGTGCCGCAGCCAGCGCCGCGGCGTCCGCCGCGCCCTGCGCGGTGTTCCTGGTGGCCGACGCCTGACCCACTGCGAAGAAGGCGAACGCGAGGAAGAGCAGGCTTCCCACCATCACCACAAAGATGGGAAATGCCTGCCCTTGGTCCTTCGTGCTGCGGTTCGCCAAGCGGCTCAGCCGGCCTTGATCTTGTCGATCTGCTCGTTGATCTTTGCCGTGATCTTGCCGCCGATCCCCGTACCCACGATCGCGCCGATGATCACGACGACCACCATGATGATGCCCAGGTACTCCAGCGCCGTCTGGCCCTTGGAGCACTCGCGGTCGGTCATGCGGCTGATGACGGTGTTCTTCCAGCCGTTGACGCGGACCTGCGTGTCGACCGCGGCCTTCAGCAGAGTGTCGTTCGACATGTCGTCCCCCTTCGGGTTCGGCCGACCGGTGGCCGGCCGACTCGTACGTCTCTGTTCCGACGCCAGAAACGTACGGCCGGCACGCGGTCCCCGAAGAGGGCCCCAGGACCCAATCCCGGGCCCAATCCAGCAGGTGGGCCCCGCCGCCCCGTTCAGCCACGGCCCCTCCCCGAACCGCGATCGGGACGTGCCGTGCCGATCCACACGGCGATCGCCTCGCTCCTGCTGACACTGTGAAGCTTCGCGAAGATGCGATTGATGTGGTTCTTGACCGTCTTCTCGCTGATGAAGCAGGTGGCGGCGATCTGCTGGTTGCTCATGCCCGACGCGATCAGGTCCATCACCTCCACCTCCCTGGCACTCAGGCCGAACTCGTCCTTCGCGTACACAGGTTGGCCGCCGTCACCCCCGTGCCGCACGGACGACTGTCCCATATTCGATTGCAAATGCGAAGCATTTTCGCTCCGATTCCCTGAAGTCGAGACAATCGGAGCGGGCGTGTCCGGCACCGGAGCCGGTTGGCCCCCCGCAGGCGGGAGATACGCGGCACCGAGCCCGTCCGGGAGCGGCTGCCCGCCCTGCGGGCCGGGCCCGTGGCCTCCGCGGAACTCGGCCAGGAGCGCGTTCGCCGCCGTCGCCGTGAAGTGGGCGCGGCCCTCCTTCACGTCCCGTACGGCGGCGACGAGCTGGTCCGCGGTGAACTCGCCGTGCACCAGGTAGCCGCCCGCCCCCAGCCGAAGGGCCTCCTGCACGATCGCGTTCTCCCGGCTGTACGTCAGCATCATCACGGGTGCCTGCCGCACCAGGTACGGCAGGGCGGAGATGCCGTCGACGCCGGGCATGCGGACGTCGAGCAGGATGACGTCCGGACGATGGGCATGGGCCGCCTCCATGGCCTCCCGGCCGTCGGCCGCCTCGGCCACCACGCGGATGTCGTCGCGCCCGCCGAGCAGGACGGTGAGACCGGCTCTGACGACCGGGTTGTCGTCCGCGATGACCACCCGGAGGGGTGAGGAGGGAGGTGGGGGGAACGGCGGGGCCGAGTGGAGCGGAGTGGCGTGGGACGACGTGTGCTGTGAGGCGTGGGGGGCGATGAACTGCTGACCCGACGTGCGTGAGCTCTCGTCCGGCATCGTGCGGCCTCCTCTCAGGGTTGGGGCTTCGGCGAAGGGTGTGCGTTGTCAGGGGGCGGCCCGGTCCGGGACCGGACCGGCGGGCAGGATCGCCGCCAGCGGGAGGTCGAGTCGGACCTCGGTCCCGGACGTCGTCCTGCCGCGGCCGATACGGATGCGGGCGCCGATGCCCGCCGCGCGTTCGACCATCCCGACGAGGCCGAAGTGGCCCGCCTTCCGGAGGGAGTCGAGCGTCGTTCCCGCAGGCAGGCCGGTGCCGTTGTCGAGGACGCTGATGCGCAGCATGCCGTCGACGATCCCCGTCTCGGCCTGCACCTGGGTGGCGTGTGCGTGGCGGCCGCTGTTCTCCAGGGCTTCGGTGGCGATGGTGAGCATCTGGCGGGCCACGGCGCGCGGGACCGGCGGTACGGGCGGGCCGGGGAAGCGGCGGGACTCCGCCGTAATGCCGGTGCGGCGGGCGAAGTCGGCGACCTTGGCGTCGAGTTCGGCGGCCACGTCGACGCCGGAGGCGTGCGGGTCGTCGCTGCGGCGCAGGTCGCTGAGCAGTTCTCGGGACTCGGCCGCGGCGCGGCGGGCGGAGCGGGCGACCAGTTCGGCCTGGTGCTTGACCGTGAGCGGGTCCATGCGGTCGGCCGTGGCGGCGAGGCCGTCGGCGGCGAGTGCCAGGCCGTGCAGGGTCTTGGCGACGGAGTCGTGCATCTCGCGTGCCAGCCGGGCCCGTTCGCCGCCGACCGCCTCGTTGACGGCGAGCCGGGCGCGGGCCTCGGTGAGGGCTTGGCTCGCGGAGCCGAAGCGCAGGAGCAGGTTCCGCAGGGTGACCCCGATGGCACCGGCGACGACGCAGAAGCCGGGCAGCAGCAGGGAGTTGTTCGCGGTGGCGACGGCGTCGGAATCGGCGCCGTACACGGTGAACAGGATCAGGGCCTGGAGGCAGGCGAAGAAGGCCGCGCCGCGCCATCCGTAGGCGAGCCCGGCGAGCAGGGGCGTGCAGACCGTGACGTAACCGAGGACGCTGTCGGGTCCGGCCGTGATGAGCAGCAGGGCGCCGAAGAGGGCGTCGAGGGCGAGCAGCGCCGGGTGCCTGAGCAGCAGCGGGCCCCAGCGCTCCCAGTCCCGGAAGAGCCCGTAGGAGAACATGAAGGTGACGAGCACGCCGGAGGCCACGAGGTAGGTGGGCACGCCCGGGTTGGCCGCGCCGAGTGCCAGCGGAGCGGACAGGCCGATCATCGCCAGCCGGAAGCCGAAGACCTGGCGGCACAGCGCCTGCAGGGCGTTGACCTGGATGGCCAGGGTCGGCAGCTGGTCGGGGTCGGCCGCGGCGCGGGCCAGGGAGGCCGGTCCGAGACCTCCCGTTATCCTCCCGATGTGCAGGGCCACTGCGGTCCCCCCTCTGGTGGCGGCGTCACGGTGTCAGCCTCCGACCGAGCTGAAGTCGGCGTCGGCGCCGAAGACGAAGGCCGCGACGAGGAGGATCATGGTCGCCGGGACCATGATCGACGTGATGGTCAGCGTGGCCTTCGGGACCGCCTTGGACGCCCTGCGGCGGGCGTTCTGGGCGTCGGTGCGGCGCATGTCGTTGGCGATCTGGATGAGGGTCTCGGTGATCGGCGCGCCCAGCTCCTCGCCTTGCTGGAGGGCGGTGACGAACTGGGCGACCTGCTCCGACTCGTTGCGGCGGCGGAGTTCGTCGAAGGCCTTGCGGCGTCCCACGCCCATGTCCATCTGGCGCAGGGTGATGCGCAGTTCGTCGGCCCAGGGGCCCTCGTACTTGTCGGCGACGCGTTCCAGTGCCTCGCGGAAGCCGAGGCCGGCGCTGACCACGACGGCGAGGACGTCGAGGAAGTCCGGCAGGGTGCGCTCGATCTGATCCTTGCGCTGGCGGATGGCGGCGACAATGCCGACCTCCACCCAGAACAGCCCGAACGCGACCATGAAGAGGGCGAGGAAGGGCTGGCCGCGCAGGATCATGGCGAAGGCGCCGAAGAGGCCGAGGAATCCGTAGACGGCGCGGCGGGCGGCGTACCGGTCGATGGTGAGGCCGCCGGGATTTCCGGCGAGATCGATCCTGCGGCGGACCTTGTTGACGCGCGCGGGGCCCATCATCCGCAGCACCGCGGGCGCGTAGCGCATGCCGAGGCGGTCGACGGCCGAGCCGACCGTGGTGGTGCGGGTGGCGCCGACCTCCAGGGCGACGGCGAGATCGCCGGGGAGTTTGGCGTCGGCGCGGTACATACGGATGCCCTGGAAGGCTCCTACGACGCAGAGCGCCACGGCGAGGGCCAGGCCGAGTGCGATCATTGCGGTGCGCTCCTCCTCGGATTGTCTCGGGCAATTTCGTATGGTTCGGACGGTCTCAGACGTCGATCTTGGACAGCCGGCGGATGACGAAGACGCCGAGCCCGTAGAGCACGAGCGCGACGACGACGGCGGCCTGGCCGATGAACGAGTTGGTCATGCGGTCGATCGCCCCGGGCATCACGCGGTCGAGCAGGAGCAGCGCGCCGAGTCCCATCGCGGGGACCGCGTAGGCGGTCATGTTGACCTGGGACAGCTGGGTGCGGACCTCGCGCCGGGTCTCCTTGCGTTCCTCCAGCGTCTCGGTGAGGTTGCGCAGCGAGCCGACCACGGTGCCGCCGGCCCGGTTGGACAGGACGAGGGTGGTGACGAGCACGACGAGTTCGCGGGAGGGGAGGCGTTCGGCGAGTTCGCCGAGGGCGTCGTCGATGGAGTGGCCGACGGCCAGCTTGTCGGCGACCCTGCCCAGTTCCTCGCCGGCCGGGGCCTCCAGCTCCTCGGCGGCCATGGACAGGGCGGTGCGCAGGGCGAGACCGGCCTGGGTGGCGTTGGCGAGGATGCGGGAGAGCTCGGGCAGCTGGTTGATGAACTTCTCGGTGCGCTTGGCGCGCTGCCAGTTGAGGAAGGCGAACGCGCCCCAGAGGCCGAGCAGACCCGCGATGGGCCCGAAGAAGGACGCGAGGAGTGTCTGCGCCGTGATCCAGAGGCCGGCGGTCCCCGCGACCATGTAGACGAAGAACTCGCCGGGTGTGAGGTCGAGGCCGGTCGCGGCGAGGCGCAGCTCGATCTTCCTGCCGAGGCGGGTCCCCCGCAGTCTTCTGTCGACGGCCCGGAAGCGCCGCCGGCGGCCGCCGGTCTCCTCGATCCGGCCGGTGGAGAGCCGGTCGAGCAGCGCCTCGTGCTGCGAGCGGCCCGCGGACCAGGCCTGGACGCCCATCACCCCGAGCACGCCGCACAGCAGCGTGCCGCCGATCGTGAGCAGTGCGGTGTTCGTCATGCGCGCCCCTGGGCGATCGTGAGCAGTGCCGTGTTCGTCATGCGCGTTCCCTCACTTGGCCTCCCGGACGGCGAGCTGGTCCTCGTGCGCGGCGACGCCGAAGGCCTGCGGGACGGGCTGGCTCGCCATGAAGAGCCGGTCCGCGAGACGCCGCGGCAGGGGAAAGTGCTCGTACTTTCCGTGGATGCGTCCGTCCGCGCCCATCGGCTCCGCGGCGAAACGGGCGACGGTGGCCAGCCGGTACGGCTCCTGGCCCCGGGAGTCGAGGACCGCGATCTCGCTGATCTTGCGCGCGCCGTCGGCGTGCCGGGTGAGCTGCACGATGCAGTCGACGGCGCTGTTGATCTGGTCGCGCAGCGCCTCGAAGGGGATCTTCACCTCGGACATCGAGGCGAGCGTCTGCAGGCGCATCAGCGCGTCCTCGCCGCTGTTGGCGTGGACGGTGGCGAGCGATCCGTCGTGACCCGTCGACATCGCCTGGAGCATGTCGAGGGTCTCGCCGCCGCGTACCTCGCCGACGACGATGCGGTCGGGGCGCATGCGCAGGGAGTTGCGCACCAGGTCGCGGATGGTGATCCGGCCCTTGCCCTCGACGTTCGCCGGCCGGGACTCCAGGCGGATCACGTGCTGCTGCTGGAGCTGGAGCTCCGCGGAGTCCTCGATCGTGATGACGCGCTCGCCCTCCGGGATGAGTCCGGACAGCGCGTTGAGCAGGGTCGTCTTACCGGTGCCGGTCGCTCCCGAGACGATGATGTTCAGCCTGGCCTGGACGAGGGCGGAGAGCAGCAGGAGCATGTGCTCGTCGAGCGAGCCGAAGCCGATCATCTCCGAGAGCGTGAAGGCGCGGGGGAAGCGCCGGATGGTGAGCGTCGGTCCGGACAGGGACAGCGGCGGGATGATGACGTTGACGCGCTCGCCGGACGGCAGGCGGGCGTCCACCATCGGGTTGGACTCGTCGACCCTGCGGTTGACCGTCGACACGATGCGCTCGATCGTCTGCATGAGCTGCTCGGTGGAGGCGAAGCGCAGCGGCAGCAGTTCGACGCGGCCGCCGCGCTCGACGAAGATCTGGTCCGGCCCGTTCACCATGATCTCGGTGATGGACGCGTCCTCCAGGAGCGGTTCCAGTACGCCGAGGCCGAGGGCCTCGTCCACGACCCGGCGGATGAGCTGGGAGCGTTCGGACGCGGAGAGGACCGGCCCCTCGCGGCTGATGATGTGCCCGAGCACGCGCTCCAGCCGTGCCCGGCGCTCGGCCGCGGCCAGCGCCGACATCTCCGCGAGGTCGATCTCCTCGAGCAGCTTGGCCCGGTACGTGGCCACCAGGTGGCCGTCGTCCCGCCCGCCCCCTCGGTCCTCGGGGGCCGTGATGCGTGCTCGCAGGCTCATGTGCGACTCCTTGGCGTACGGCGGTGGTGCTCAGTCCCTGGGCATGGTCGAACTGCGCTCGGCGTAGCCCCAGTCGTCGATCCCGGGCACGACGGAGGGGATCCTGACCCGGACGGTCGCGGTGACCTCGCTGCCGCCCGGCCGTGCGCTGTAGTCGAAGTCCCCGGCCCCGTCGGACAGCCAGTCGCTGACGGCGCTGCGGCCCGCGTGGCCGCCTTCCGTCCGCCAGTTGTCGTCGCTCTCGGCGCGTGCGGCGGCCCGTGCGGCCGTGCCCGCCTGGGCGGTGGCGTAGGCGGCCACGCCGAGCTGAACGGCGGCGAGCGCGAGGATCAGCAGCAGCGGCAGGAATCCCGCGAACTCCAGGGCGACCTGCCCGCGGTCGCTCCTCTTCCGCCCGGTCACGGCGTCGCTCTCTCGTCCACCGCGGCGGCGTGGCCCTCGACCTCGAAGGGGAAGTCGACGAAGCCGGGGAAGAGGACGGGGACCTTGAGCGTCACATCGGCGGCGTACATCCCGCCGGACGCCGGACCGCAGTCGATGTCCCCGTTCCAGCTGCCGAGGTCCTCGCGGGCCGCTGACGCGCACCGCTCCTGCGGGGACTGCCCGTAGGCGTCGGCCGCTCCCTGCCGTGCGCCCTCGTCGGCCGCGTTGCCCGCGCGGATGTACGTGTAGCCCAGCAGGGCGGACTGCCACAGCAGGACGCAGACGGCCGCGATGAGCGGCAGCATGCCGAGGAACTCGACCGCCACCTGCCCCCGGTCCCCGCCGCGCCGCCCGGCGCCTCGAAGCCGGCAGCCCGCGCGGCCGCCGCCACACCCGCGTGACTCTCCCGCGCCAGGGACCTCGTCCCCGCCGCGCCCGCGTGACCGGCCCGCGCCAGGGACCCCGTCCCCGCCACGCCCGCGTGACCGGCCCGCGCCAGGGACCTCGTCCCCGCCGCGCCCGCGTGACCGGCCCGCGCCAGGGACCCCGTCCCCGCCACGCCCGCGTGACCGGCCCGCGCCAGGGACCCCGTCCCCGCCACGCCCCCATAACCGGCCGGCATCGGGCACCCCGCCCCGCCGGGCCCGTGGCCCACGCGGGTCACGGGCCGGCGCAGTACCGGCCCGTCCCGTGCTCGGTGGTGCGCTCAGCACGCGCATCGCTCAACTCTCCCCCTTGAGACCGCCGCCTCGCCGGCGGCGTACGCCGATGGAGCCCCGGTCGCCCCGGAACCTACCGGCCCTGTCATTCCCCTCGGGCGCCTTCACGATGCCCAGTTCGCCCGCGAGGCCCCACAGCGCCTGCTTCACCGTGGACTTGGCCTCCAGGTCCTGCATGCGGCCGGCGTCGACCGCGCCCTGCAGTTCCTTGAAGTTCGCGGGGACGACGGACCGCGCGGCACGTGTGCCGGTGATCCGCTCGATCAGGGCGGGCTGGATCTCGGCGTTGCGGGTGAACCGGTTGACGACCGTGATCGTCTCCTCGGCCTTGCGGATCTGCAGCCGGTCCCAGAGCCGGACCATGCGCTTGGCGGCCCGGACCGCCACCACGTCCGGAGTCGTCACGAGCACGGTCGTGTCGGCCATCTCGACGGCCGCCGCGTTGGCACCGTTCATCTGGGTGCCGCAGTCGATGACCACGACCTCGTAGCGGTTGCGCAGGGCGCTGACGATCTGGCGCACCGCCCGGTCGTTGACCTCCTCGCCGCGTTCTCCGTCGGCAGGGGCGAGCAGCAGTCCGATGCCGGTGTCGTGGGTGAAGACGGCGTCCTGGAGCACGCGGGGCGATATGTCCTGGATGCCGGCGAGGTCGACGATCGACCGCCGGAACTGCACGTCCAGGTACGAGGCCACGTCCCCGGCCTGCAGGTCCATGTCCGCCAGCGCCGTCGTCATGCCGGAGGCGCGGGCGGCCAGTGCGAGCTGGACCGCGGCGAGCGTGGTGCCGACGCCTCCCTTGGCCCCGGACACCGTCACCACGACGCCACCGGGTCCGGTGAACACGTCCCCGCTGTGGCCGAGATGGCGGCGCACGCCGAGCGACCAGGAGGCCGCGGCCTGGACGCGCTGGGTGAGTTCCTCGTACGAGAGCGGCAGTGCGACCAGCCCGCGCGCCCCGGAGTCCATGGCCGCCGAGTACAGGCCGGGACTCGCGTCGGCGGTGACCAGGACGACGCCGACCGCGGGAAAGCGCAGCGCCACCTCCCGGATCAGCTCCAGTGCCGGCACCGGCCCGATCCGCTCGTGCACCAGCACGACCTCGGGCAACTCGTCCAGCGACTCGCCCGCCAGGCGCGCGAGCGTGTCGAGCAGCGAGGTCGAGTCGGCCACCGGCGCGGCCGGTTCGGCCTCCGGCAGCTGGCTGAGCAGGGTGGTGACGGATCGGGCGGCGTCGGCGTCGCCGACGGCCGGGAGGATGCGTGTCGTCATCCGGCCCTCACTTGTTCCTGTCCTCGTCGAGGGTGTACGTGCCTTCACCCGGACGAAGCGTGGTCGGACTGCCCTTGGCGATCAGTGCCAGGCGCACGTGGACGGCGAACGACTCGGCGAACGCCACGCGCTGGGCGTCCTGGGTGTTCAGGGCGAACGTGATGGGCACGGCCTGGGTCGCGGCGGCGTTGCGGTCGTCGCCCTTGGGCTCCAGGGCGGTGAGCCTGCCGACGTCGATGACCTTGGCGTTGGGGACGATGATCCGGGACTCGGCGACCTGGCCCCTGCCCTCCCCCTCGTCGTCGAAGGTGGCGAAGATGTTGACCAGATCACCCGGAGTGATCTTGCCCGCCACACCGGTGGCGGCGTCGATCATGATGGCGATCTCCTGCTCGCCGTTCTCCAGGGCGGGGCGCTTGACGATCATGTCGGCCTGCAGCAGCGACCCTTTGTGCAGCTGGGTGACGGCGATCTTTCCCTGCACCACGGATATGTCGGTGACCGCACTCGACGAGAGCCAGCGCTTCGGCATCGTGATCTTTTCGAACTGGCTCGGCTGGAGTTCCGTGTAGGGGGCGACGTCCGTTCCGAGTCGGTAGGCCGTCACCTCCGGCCCCACTTTGGAATTCACATCGCTGATCACCGAAAGCACGCCGGCGAACGCGCCGAAGGCGCACAGGACGGACAGGAGCAGAAGAATGACGCCGCGGCGCTGCCGTGAATTCATGAGCGGGACGACCTCGTGGAAGATGGACGGTTGGCGGACGGTGCGGGGACGGCCGGTGCCCGTGCCGGGTTTTCTCCCGTCACCGGCCCGGACGACCGCCCTGGTGCGGCTACGACCCTTGACGCATAGGTGCTCCGTGGTTCAGGACACCGGGGTACGATGGCCGGTTCTCCGTCGGCGCGAGCGGCGCCGAACAGAATCCGCAGCGGTCGCCGATGATTTCCAGGCCGCACCAGGAGCACTTCTCCCGTTTGACGGACGAGACGAGCTGGTGGATGAGCGTGATGTCGGGCAGGTAGGCGGCGAATTCGATCATCTTCGAGGTGCCCCACCACGCGGGCGAATCACCCGGGAGCGCGGTCTCGTGCAGGGCCTGGCAGCGCCAGGCGGGGGCCAGGGTCGCGGTGACCCACTCGCTCTGCAACTGTCCCTTTGCTACGAGCAGTTGGTTGCCGAACTCCGGTCCGGCGAGTTCTCCGCCGCCGATCCGGATCAGGTGCGGCTGCGGGTTGGCGAGGACCGCGAACTGGGAGCCGGGCACCCAGGACTTGGCGTGCGACTTCAGGCTCACCGGCACCCGGTCGAGCCGGGCGACCGAGTTCAGCAGGGCCCCGGCGTAGACGTAGTGCGCGAGGAGTCGGGCCGCGCAGGCGACGATGCCCGCGCTGAAGTCGCAGATCGACAACTGGCGCAACTGGCGGACGAGTACGGCCACGCCGAGCGGCGGCAGCGCCAGCTTGATCAGGGCGATGCGGTCGCTCTCCAGGACGGAGCGCACGGTGTGCAGTCTGCGTTCGTGGGCGGCCGGGATCGAGGCGGGGTAGAGCGCCACCACGTAGCCGTGCTGGTCGAGCAGCACCTGCATGTCGACGAGCGCGGCGTCGAGGGGCTGCGCGTCGGGAGCCGGTAACAGCGCCGCCGTGGGCGTGTGGTGGTCGGTGGGCGGTAGCACCAGGTCAGCGCTGGTGACAGCGATCGCGGTCTGCACGCTCAATTCCCCGTTCGAATCCGGTCGCCGAACGTACGGCAACCGCTTCTTCACTGCTCGTGCTGGTGCATCAGCACTCTAACCACGTCCTGTGAGGCAGAGAACACCTTTCAGGTCCCCGCCCGCAACCCGCACGGCCCGCGCCCGGCCAAAGGCGGACGAATTCGTCAATGGTCGACTCCCGTCACACCGCACCGAATTGTCGTGACCGCGGCTCTCTTTGGGCCCCGTTTGGGTCCGCGGGCCCACGCCGGGCAGTCAATGCCGTGCCTACGCTCCGATTCCGATTCCGCGTGCGCCGGTATGCGGGAAGGGGACTGAGCCGGGCGGCCGGGGAGCCGCCTTCCGTTCAGAGGTCTTGACAACACAATTGGTCTGGACCAGCTTGTACCTCCACGGTGGCCGCCCTTTCCGGGTCGCGGCCCCGGCCCTCCACACCCCCCAACTCCCCCACCGGAGGCTGCAAGTGGACCGCACCACACACGCCCGCAGATGGCTCGGCGCCGGCCTGGCGCTGGCCGTCGGCACTGGACTCGGCCTCATGGGCACAACCGGCACCGCACAGGCCGCCGACGTGAACGTCGCCAGGAACGCGGGCTTCGAGTCGGGGCTCGCCAACTGGACCTGCTCCGCGGGCAGCGGGATTTCCGTGTCCTCACCCGTGCACGGCGGCGCATCGGCCCTCAAGGCCACCCCGGCCGGCCAGGACAACGCCAAGTGCACCCAGACCGTGACCGTGCGGCCCAACTCGACGTACGCGCTGAGCGCCTGGGTGCAGGGCGGCTACGCCTACCTCGGCGCGAGCGGCACCGGCACCAACGACGTGTCCACCTGGACGCCCGGCACCAGCGGCTGGACCAAGCTGTCGACCTCCTTCACCACGGGAGCGAACACCACCTCGGTGACCGTCTACACCCACGGTTGGTACGGCCAGGCCGCCTACTACGCCGACGACGTGAGCGTGTTCGGCCCCGACGGCGGAGGCGACACCGACCCCGACCCGGTCGTCCCGGCGGCCCCGGCCGCCCCGACCGTCGGGACCGTCACTTCCTCGTCCGTCGCACTGAGCTGGCGGGCGGTGACCGGCGCGACCGGCTACAACGTCTACCGCGACGGCGTCCGGGTCCAGTCGGTGAGCGGGACGTCCTCGACGGTGACCGGCCTGGCCGCGAACACCGCGTACCGGTTCCAGGTGACGGCGACGAACGCGGCGGGTGAGTCCGCCAAGTCGGCCGCGGTCACCGGGACCACCTCACCCGGCGGCGGCGACCCGGGCAACCCGGGCGTGCCCCGGCACGCGCTGACCGGCTACTGGCAGAACTTCAACAACGGCGCGACGGTGCAGAAGCTGCGGGACGTCCAGGCGCAGTACGACATCATCGCCGTGTCGTTCGCCGACTCCACGGCCACGCCCGGCCAGATCACCTTCAACCTCGACCCGGCCGTCGGCTACGCCTCGGTCGCGGACTTCAAGGCGGACATCGCCGCCAAGAAGGCGGCCGGCAAGTCGGTGATCATCTCGGTGGGCGGCGAGAAGGGCAACGTCACCATCAACAGCGACGCGTCGGCGACGGCCTTCGCCGACAGTGCGTACGCCCTGATGCAGGAGTACGGCTTCAGCGGGGTCGACATCGACCTGGAGCACGGCATCAACGCGACGTACCTGACCAAGGCGCTGCGCCAGCTCTCCCAGAAGGCCGGCTCGTCCCTGGTCCTGACGATGGCCCCGCAGACCATCGACATGCAGAACACCGGCACCGAGTACTTCAAGACGGCCCTCGCCGTGAAGGACATCCTCACGGTGGTCAACATGCAGTACTACAACAGCGGTTCGATGCTCGGCTGCGACGGCAAGGTGTACGCGCAGGGCTCCGTGGACTTCCTCACGGCGCTCGCCTGCATCCAGCTGGAGGGCGGACTGGACGCCTCCCAGGTCGGCCTGGGCGTCCCCGCCTCGACGCGCGGCGCGGGCAGCGGCTACGTCGACCCGTCCGTCGTGAAGAACGCGCTGGACTGCCTGACCCGGGGCACCAACTGCGGCTCCTTCAAGCCCTCGAAGACCTACCCGGCCCTGCGCGGCGCCATGACCTGGTCCACCAACTGGGACGCGACGGCCGGCAACGCCTGGTCCAACGCCGTCGGCCCGCACGTCCACAACCTGCCGTGACGGCACCCTGACCGACGAGGGCCCGTGCCGCCGCTCCCCCGGCGGCACGGGCCCAAGGGGTGCTCGGCGGATCCCGGCCGGGCACCCCCTCGTCGCACCGCGGGGTTCACCAGGGCAGGTCGCGCACCTGCTGCACGCACAGCACGACGAACAGCAGGCCCGCTCCCGCCAGCATCACGTTGCTGAGGATGCCGTTGCGCCATTCGGCGGGAGTCCGGGAGGAGTTGAGCAGCCAGACCAGGGTGAGCGCGAGGAACGGCATGAAGAACGCGCCGATCACGCCGTACACGATCACCAGGCCGAACGGCTGGTCCAGGAAGAGCAGCGCGATGGGCGGGAAGGTGAGCCACAGGAGGTACGCGCGGAACGGCAGCGACTTCTCCCGGCTGCCGGACGCCACCTCCGCCCCCGTCGTCGCCGCGTCCTGCTTGCGGTAGTTGGAGACGAAGTCGGCGAACATCAGGCTCACGCCGTGCCAGACACCGATCAGCGAGGTGAAGGACGTGGCGAAGAAGCCGACGAGGAAGAGCTTGGCGGTGACGGTCCCGTAGCGGTCCGCGAGGATGTCGCCCAGGTCGAGCAGGCCCTTGTCGCCCTTGGCCAGCGCAATGCCGGAGGAGTGCAGAAGCTCGGCTCCGACGAAGAGCATGGCGACGACGAAGATGCCGGTCGTGACGTAGGCGACGCGGTTGTCCAGGCGCATCACCTTCATCCAGCCGGTGTCGGTCCAGCCCTTGGCGTTGACCCAGTAGCCGTACGCGGCGAGCGTGATGGTGCCGCCGACGCCGCCGATCAGGCCGAGCGTGTAGATCAGCGAGCCGTCCGGCAGGACCGGCGCGAGGCCCGCGAAGGCGTCGCCGAGGTTGGGGGTCACCCGGACGGCCAGGTAGACGGTGACGACGAACATCACGCCGACCAGCACGGTCATGACCTTCTCGAACACGGCGTACCGGTTGAACCAGACGAACACCAGCCCGACCAGACCACACAGCACGGCCCACCACTTGAGGTCCATGGTCCCCGGGAACAGGGCGTCCAGCGGGAGTGCGCTGGAGGACATCGCGGCCGCGCCGTAGACGAAGCCCCAGACGACGACGTAGACGACGAAGTAGACGGTGGTCCAGGACCCGAGGCTGCGCCAGCCGTCGAAAAGGGTTCGTCCGGTGGCGAGGTGCCAGCGCCCGGCCGCCTCCGCCAGCGAGATCTTCACGAGGCAGCCGATGACCGCGGCCCACAGCAGCGTGTAGCCGAACTTGCTTCCCGCGATGAGGGTGGCGACCAGGTCGCCGGCCCCGACACCGGTCGCCGCGACGACGATTCCCGGTCCGATGTACCGCCAGCTCGCCTTGCGCGGCCGGGAGGTGGCCTCGCCGGTGCTCTCTTCGGTGGTGCCTGTCATGCGCAGCCGCCTTCCCGCTCGTCCCTCGATGTGACTGGGTTACCCAAGCCGGATGCCGGTGATCCCGCAAGAGGTCCGACAAGGTGTTCGGCATCCGGCAGATGGGTGTATGGCCGGGAGTCGCTATTGACCAGGGCATGCCAGAGTCGCACCATGAGCGACGCGCGAGCCACCGCCGCCGCAACCGCAACCGCAACCGCAACCGCACAGCCGCACACATCCCCACACCGCACGCACCCACACCCCATGCACCGCACCCCGCAGACGCACTGAGCAACCCCCCACACCTCAGGAGCAGTTGCATGCGAATCCGCCCCCTGGGCAAACGTTCCGCCGCGCTCGCGGCCGTCGTCGCCCTCGCCCTGGCAGCACCCCTCACCGCGAGCGCCTCGCCGCCGGCCGACCGGCCCGCGCCGGCCGCCGCCGGCGAGGAGGAACACACCCGGCAGTACCGCATCCACGGTCCCGACAGCGCCGCCGACCGCACGGCGATCGCCGCCACGGGAGTGTCCGTCGACGAGGTGGACGACCACACGATCGTCGTCAGCGCCACCGCCGCCCAGGCGAAGCTGCTGCGCGCCCTCGGACACACCCTCACGGCCCTGCCCGGGCCGCCGGACCGCTCGACGGCGGCCCGGACCCAGCCCTTCGACTTCCCTTCGGCCGACGCCAAGTACCACAACTACGCCGAGATGACGGCCGAGATCGACCAGCGCGTCGCCCAGTACCCGGCCATCATGAGCAAGCGCGTCATCGGCAAGAGCCACCAGGGCCGCGACATCGTCGCCGTCAAGATCAGCGACAACGTGGCGACCGACGAGAACGAGCCGGAGGTGCTGTTCACGCACCACCAGCACGCGCGCGAGCACCTCACCGTGGAGATGGCGCTCTACCTGCTGCGGGAGTTCGGCGAGGACTACGGCGGCGACGCACGGATCACGAACGCCGTGAACAGCCGCGAGATCTGGATCGTCCCCGACCTCAACCCGGACGGCGGCGAGTACGACATCGCCTCCGGCTCCTACCGCAGCTGGCGCAAGAACCGGCAGCCCAACGCCGGTTCGTCCTACGTCGGCACCGACATGAACCGCAACTGGAACTACAAGTGGGGCTGCTGCGGCGGCTCGTCGGGCTCCCCCGGCTCCGACACCTACCGGGGCGCGTCCGCCGAGTCGGCGCCCGAGGTGAAGGTCGTCGCGGACTTCGTGCGCTCCCGGGTCGTCGGCGGAAGGCAGCAGATCAGGACGGCCATCGACTTCCACACCTACAGTGAGCTGGTGCTGTGGCCGTACGGCTACACGTACAGCGACACGGCCGCCGGCATGACGCAGGACGACCGCGACGCCTTCGCCGCCGTGGGCCGGAAGATGGCGGCGAGCAACGGCTACACGGCCGAGCAGTCGAGCGACCTCTACATCACGGACGGCTCGATCGACGACTGGCTGTGGGGCGCCCAGAAGATCTTCGGCTACACCTTCGAGATGTACCCGTCCGGCTTCGGGGGCGGCGGCTTCTATCCGCCCGACGAGGTGATCGAACGCGAGACCTCACGGAACCGGGACGCCGTGCTCCAGCTCCTGGAGAACTCCGACTGCATGTACCGGTCGATCGGCAAGGAGTCCCAGTACTGCACCGGTGCGTGACCATCAGTCACCGGTGGACGCGGGAGGGGCAGAGCACGCGCCCTGCCCCTCCCCGTCGAAGTCCTTCTCCTTGTCCATACACCTACAGGGCGAGGCTGAGCGCCGCCGCGACGGCGAAGCCCGCGACCGACAGCACGGACTCCAGCACCGTCCAGGACTTCAGGGTGTCCCGCTCCGAGATGCCGAAGTACTTGGCGACGATCCAGAACCCGCCGTCGTTGACGTGCGAGGCGAAGATCGAGCCCGCCGAGATCGCCATGATGACCAGCGCCAGGAACGGCTGCGAGTGGTCGCCGGTCTCGACCAGGGGCACGACGATGCCCGCGGTGGTGACGATGGCGACGGTCGCCGATCCCTGCGCCACGCGGAGCACCAGCGAGATCAGGTACGCGAGGACGATGACCGGCAGCCCGACGTCGTTGAAGGTGTCCGACAGCGCCTGCGCGACACCGCTGGCCTTGAGCACGGCGCCGAAGACGCCGCCCGCGCCGACGACGAGGAGGATGTTGCCGACCGGCTTGAGCGACTGCGTGGACACCGACTCCAGGGACTTGCGGGTCCAGCCGCGCCGGATGCCCAGCAGCCAGTACGCCATGACCAGCGCGATCGTCAGGGCGACGAAGGGGCTGCCGAAGAACTCGATGACCGAGCGCGGTGTGGAGGGTTCGAGCGTGATGGAGGAGAACGTCGCGGCGAGGATGAGGATCAGCGGCGTACCGATGATGGTGAGCACGGTCCCCAGCGGGACCGGTGCCTCCCGCGGCGCCCGGCCCGCGGCGGCCTGCTCGGCGAGGACCGCGGCCCTGGCGTCCTCGGCGGCCTCCACCATGTCCTGCGGGACCTCGACGAACAGCCGCTTGCCGATCCAGGCGGCGTAGCCCCAGGCGGCGAGCACGGCCGGGATGCCGACCACGATGCCCATGACGATGACCCAGCCCAGGGAGACGTGGAACAGGCCGGCGGCGGCGACCGGGCCGGGGTGCGGCGGCAGGAACGCGTGGGTCATCGACAGGCCGGCGAGCAGCGGCATCGCGTAGAGGACGATCGACTTGCCGGACCGCTTGGCCGCCGCATAGACGATCGGCGCGAGGACGAAGATGCCGACGTCGAAGAAGACCGGGATGCCGAAGATCAGGCCGGTGAGGCCCATGGCGAGCGGGGCGTGCTTCTCGCCGAACAGGCCGAGCAGGCGCGAACTCAGCACCTCGGCGCCGCCCGACACCTCGAGTATCGCGCCGAGCATCGTGCCCAGGCCGATGATGATGGCGACGTGGCCGAGGATGCCGCCCATGCCGGTCTCGATGACGGAGACGGCGGCGGACCGCTGGACGGTGCCGAAGAGTTCGGTGACGGACAGGCCCGCGGCGAGTCCGACCGCGATGGACACGGTGAGCAGGGCGACGAACGGCTGCAGCCGCACCTTGATGATCAGCAGGAGAAGCAGGGCGATACCGAGGGCGGCGACGGTGAGGAGACCGGCCGTGCCGTCGATGAGGGTGAGCAGACCACCGGTGTGCGGGGTGGGTGGTGGGGGTGCGTCAGCGGCGATGAACATGCAGGAGAGTCCGTTCCGGGCGGTTTTCGGCAAGGGGGGATCGCGGCACGGCGCATCGGGGAGGCGCGCCGTGCCGTACTGCTGCGGGTTCAGAAGGATCAGTCCAGGACTGCCAGGGCGTCGATCTCGATGAGCAGGCCGGCGGGGAGGCCGACGTAGACCGTCGTACGGGCGGCGGGGGCCACGGTCAGGTCGGCGAAGTACTCGTTGTAGATCTCGTTCATCTCGGCGAAGTGGGCCGTGTCGGTGAGGTAGACGCGGATCATCATCACGTCGTCCCAGGACGCGCCGCCCTCTTCGAGGATCGCCTTGACGTTGGCGAGGGTCTGGAGGGTCTGCTCGCGCAGGGTGGGCCCGGCGGGCGTGGGGGCCTTGCCCTCCTCCGCCGGCAGAAAGCCGACCTGTCCGGCGACCTGGAGGATGTTGCCCTTCCTGACGCCGTGCGAGAACTTTGCGGGCGGTGCGGTGTGGGTGCTCGGGGTGATCGCGGTCTTCTCGCTCATGCGCGTGCTTCCTTCTGCGGGGTGTGGCCTGAGTACTCCCGCGTGATGGCGTCGGCCGTGCGCCGCACCAGCGGGAGCAGGGTGAGGAGTTCGTCGGCGGTGACGACGACGTTCGGCGCGGACACCGACATGGCGGCGACGGCCCGGCCGTCCGCGCCGCGGATGGGGGCCGCGACGCAGTTGATGGACTCCTCGTGGCCGCCGAGGTCGGTGGCCCAGCCCTGTTCGCGCACGGTGGCCAGCTCCTTGAGGAAGGCGCCGGCGTTCGGGGTCGAACGGGACGTGTACATGGGGTAGTCGAGCTTCTCGGCGACGGTGCGCCGCTCGGACTCGGGGAGGTCGGCCAGCAGCAGCTTGGCCACGGCCGCGACGGTGATGGCAACGGGCTTGCCGATCCGCGAGTACATGCGGACCGGGTAGCGGCTCTCGACCTTGTCGATGTAGAGGACTTCGCTCTCCTCGTACACCGCGAGGTGGACGGTGTGGCCGATCTGTTCGTTGAGGGCGACGAGATGGGGGTGCGCGATCTCGCGCACGTCCAGGTTCTCGACGGCCTCCTGCGCAAGGGCGATCAGCCGGGCGCCGAGGCGGTAGCGCTGGTCCTGCTGGCGGTAGACGAGGCCGTGCTCGTGCAGCGTGCGCAGCAGGCGCAGCGCGGTGGATTTGTGGACGCCGAGCCGGTCGGCGACCTGTCCGAGGTCGGCGGGCCCCTGCGCGAGCAGCGGCAGGATGCTCAGCGCGCGGTCGACGGTCTGGCTCATGGTGTACGTACCTCCTGGTCTGCCCCTGTCCACCCGGGGCCGAGGTGCAGTCTCCCCCAGGCGTCGTCGTCGAGGGCGACGAGCCGGTCGGCGTGCGCGGCGGCGGGAGGGGCGCCGAGGTCACCGGCGACGGTGAGGGCGGCGGCGGCGTACAGGTGCCCGTACCGGAGCCGGTCCTTCACGGGCAGCCCGCGGAGGCAGCCGCCGAGAAACCCGGCGGCGAAGGCGTCCCCGGCCCCGGTGGCGGCGACGACCCGCACATCGGGAGCGGGCACGTACGCGACGCTGTCGCCCGTACGCCTGACGCCGTGGCTCGGGATCCCCCCGCCGAGGCCAGGGGCAGCGCCCCCCTCCCCAATCCGGGACCCGCCCGAACCCGCACCGCGCTCCCCGCGGCCTTCGGGGGCTCCGCCCAGGCCCGTTCCCCGCTCCACGCGACCTTCGGGGACTCCGCCGCCCAGCCCCGTACCGCACTCCGCACGGCGCTCGGGGACTCCACCCGCACCCGCACCGCGCTCCACGCAGTGTTCGGGGGCTCCACCCGGGCCCGCACCGCGCTCCACGCAGTGTTCGGGGGCTCCACCCGGGCCCGCACCGCGCTCCCCGCGGCCTTCGGGGACGCCGTCCCCGGCGCCCCGCGCCTCAAGGGCCGACGGGGCTGGGTTGCGCGGAGCGGCATCACCCACGGCCGCCAGGCCGTTGGGGGAGCTCGCGGCACCGGGGTCCGGGGCGGAGCCCCGAAGGCGCCCGAAGGGCGCCGGGGTCTGGGGCGGAGCCCCAGTTACCGGATGGGGCGGGGTGGGGAAAACCTCCCGCTCGAACGCCACCGCACCCCCCGCCCCCCGCTTCACCACCAGCACCGCCGGCTCCGGCAGCGCCGCGCGAATCGCGTCCGCGCCCCGCAGACCCCACGCCTCCTCCGCCTCGTCCTCGCCCACGAACACGATGTCCGCGCCCCGGGCCAGTTCCAGCAGCACCCGCGCGCCGGACGCCGCATCGCGCCACAGGCCCGGCCGGTGGTTCACGTCGAAGGAGACCGGCGGCCGGCCCTCCCGCCGCGCGGTCAACTCCCGCATGAGCGCGAGGCAGTCGGGGGACAGCGCGGCGGTGATCCCCGAGAGGTGGAGCACTCGGCCGGACCACACGTCCTCGTCCCGCACGTTCCCCGGCGACATCGCAGACGCCGCCGAGCCCGCGCGGTAGTACAGGACCTCGTGCCCGTCCGTCGCCCGGTCGCCCGCCGTGCGGAAGTACACGCCGGTCGGGCGCTCGGCGTCGCGCGCGACGGCCGAGGTGTCCACCCCGTACGCCGCGATCGCCGCCACAAGGTGGTCGCCGAAACCGTCCGCGCCGACACGACCGACCCAGCGCGTCCGGTGGCCCGCCGCCGCGAGCGCGCACGCCACGTTGGACTCCGCGCCGCCGATGCCGCGGACGAACGACGGCACATCGGCGAGGCGGCCCTCACGGGTCGGCAGCAAGGTGACCATGGACTCGCCGAGACAGACGACGTCCACGGGGGCCTGCACGCTCGCGGTCATGGTCGCGGGGGCTCCTTGCTGGTCGGTCGCCGGGCACCATTGACCCGGCGTTGGCTCGGATGTTAGACAGCGCTCAGCGAAATACGCAATGGCCGTTGCACATAATGCAACGCCGTAGAGGAGGGCCCCATGGCTGCCGACAACGCCGTCGCACGACTCGCCGACGAACCGGTCGACCACCGCTTCAAGGCGCTCCCGCCCGACGCCGAGGGCCGGACCGTCGGTGAACTGGCGGCGGCCCGGCTCAACCTCTTCACCGGCGGCTTCACCACCCCCGTCCTGGCGCTGTCCGCCGAGTCGGTGGAGCACAACCTCGCGCTCCTGGAGACCTACGCCGAGCGCCACGGCCTCGCCTTCGCCCCGCACGGCAAGACCTCCATGTCGCCGCAGCTCTTCGCGCGCCAGCTGGAGTACGGCGCCTGGGGCATCACGGCCGCGGTGCCGCACCAGGTCCGCGTCTACCGGGCGTACGGGATCCAGCGGATCTTCCTCGCCAACGAGGTGGTCGACGCGGCCGCGCTGCGCTGGATCGGACAGGAGCTCGACGCCGACCCCGGCTTCCGCCTCGTCTGCTACGTCGACTCCGTGCGCGGCGTCGAGCTGATGGACCAGGCCCTGCGCGGCACTTCGCGCCCGCTGGACGTCGTCGTCGAGCTGGGCGCGGGCGAGGGCGCGCGTACGGGTGCCCGTACGGAGGCGGACTGCGCGGCGGTGGCCGACGCGGTGGCGGCCACCCGCACGCTGCGGCTGGTCGGCGTCGCCGGGTACGAGGGCGAGGTCCCGCAGGCCGACGCCGAGAGGGTGGAGGCCTGGCTGCGCCGGCTGGTGGGGCTGGCGGTGGACTTCGACAAGGCGGGCCGGTTCGCGGACGCCGGCGAAATCGTGGTCAGCGCGGGCGGCAGCGCGTGGTTCGACGCGGTCGCGGACGTGTTCGCCGAGATCCCCGCACTGTCCCAGCCGGTCCTCAAACTGCTCCGCTCCGGGGCGTACGTCTCGCACGACGACGGCCACTACCGTCACCTGACCCCCTTCAACCGGGTGCCGGACGAGGGCGCGCTGCAGCCGGCGTTCCGCCTGTGGGCGCAGGTCGTCTCGCGTCCCACCGCGGAGCAGGCGTTCGTGAACGCGGGCAAGCGGGACGCGGCGTACGACCTCGACCTCCCGGTCGCCCAGGTCGTCCGCGACGCCCGCACCGGCGAGATCCGTCCGGCCACCGGCCTGACGGTCGCGGGCCTGTCCGACCAGCACGGCTGGCTGCGGACCGAGCCGGGGGCGCGGCTGGAGGTCGGCGACTGGGTGGGGCTCGGGCTGTCGCACCCGTGCACCAGCTTCGACAAGTGGCAGCTCATCCCGCTGGTGGAGGCGGACGGCACGGTCACCGACTACATCCGCACGTTCTTCTGAGCGGGAGCCGTTCCCCACCCCGAGAGGACCCCCATGGACCTGGTCATCCGCGACGTGCGCGTCATCGACGGCGGCGGCGGCGCCTCCTACCGCGCCGACGTCGGCCTCACCCGCGGCCGCGTCGCCGCGATACGCCGCGAGGGCGAGCCCGCCCTCTCCGGCACCCGCACGCTCGACGCCCACGGCCTCGCGCTCTCGCCCGGCTTCATCGACATGCACGCCCACAGCGACCTCGCCCTGCTGCGCGACCCCGACCACAGCGCCAAGGCGGCCCAGGGCGTGACCCTCGAAGTGCTGGGGCAGGACGGCCTGTCGTACGCGCCCGTCGACGACGCCACCCTTGCCCACGTCCGCACGGCGATCACGGGCTGGAACGGCGGTGCGCCCGGGGACACGACGGTCGACTTCGACTGGCGCACGGTCGGTGAGTACCTCGACAGGCTCGACCGCGGCATCGCCGTGAACGCCGCGTACCTCGTCCCGCAGGGCACGGTCCGTATGTACGCCATGGGCTGGGAGGACCGTCCCGCCACCGACGCCGAGCTGGCCCGGATGAAACAGCTCGTCGCCGAGGGACTGGAGCAGGGCGCCGTCGGCCTGTCGTCGGGGCTCACGTACACCCCCGGGATGTACGCGAGCGGCTCCGAACTCACCGAGCTGTGCCGCGTCGTGGCGGCGTACGACGGCTACTACTGCCCCCACCACCGCTCCTACGGCGCGGGCGCCCTGGAGGCGTACGAGGAGATGGTGGCGCTCACGCGCGAGGCGGGCTGCGCGCTGCATCTCGCCCACGCCACCATGAACTTCGGCGTCAACAAGGGCCGGGCCCCGGAGCTGCTGGCCCTCCTCGACGACGCGCTGGACGCGGGCGCCGACATCACCCTGGACACGTACCCGTACACCCCCGGCTGCACGACGCTCGTGGCCGTGCTGCCGAGCTGGGCGGGCGAGGGCGGCCCCAATGCGGTGCTCGCCCGGCTCCGGGACGACGAGGCCGCGGAGCGGATCCGCCACCATCTGGAGGAGATCGGCTCCGACGGCTGCCACGGCGTGCCGGTGGAGTGGGACACGATCGAGATCTCGGGCGTGAACGACACGGCCCTGGCGGACCACGTCGGCCGCACGATCCTCGAATCCGCGAAGGCCCGGGGGGAGGAGCCCTGGGTCACCGCCCGGCGCCTGCTGATCGCGGACCGGCTCGGCTCGACGATCCTGCAGCACGTCGGCCACGAGGAGAACGTCCGCGCGATCATGCGCCACCGCGTCCACACCGGCGGCAGCGACGGCATCCTCCAGGGCCTCAAGCCGCATCCGCGCGCGTACGGCACCTTCCCGCACTACCTGGGCCGGTACGCCCGCGACCTGGGCATCATGTCCCTGGAGGAGACGATCGCCCACCTGACCTCGCGACCGGCGGCCCGCCTGCGGCTGCCCGACCGCGGCCTGGTGCGCGAGGGCTACCGCGCCGATCTCGTCCTGTTCGACCCGGACACGGTCGCGGCGGGCGCCACGTTCGAGGCGCCGCGCACGCTGCCGGTGGGCATCCCGTACGTGCTGATCGACGGCCGGTTCGTGATCGAGGACGGCGCCCGTACGGATGTGCTCGCCGGCCGCTCGGTACGGCGCACCGGATCACCTCAACCAGCGGCCGCCTGTTCCTAATTCACACCGATCGGGCGGAACTGGACGCTGATCCGCGGCCCCACCCAGCGCGCCGTCTTCGGCACGGCGTGCTCCCAGGTGCGCTGGCAGGAACCGCCCATCACCACCAGGTCGCCGTGGCCGAGCGCCCGGCGCACCTGCGTCCCGCCGCCGCCCGCGGGGCGCAGCACGAGATCGCGCGGGGCGCCCACGGAGAGGATCGCGACCATGGTGTCCTCCCGTGCGCCCCGGCCGATGCGGTCCCCGTGCCAGGCGACGCTGTCGTGGCCGTCCCGGTAGTAGCAGAGCCCGGCGGTCACGAACGGCTCGCCCAGCTCGTCCGCGTAGTGCCGCGACAGCGCGTCGCGGGCGCTGTCCAGCACGGGATGCGGCAGCGGCTCGCCCTCCTGGTAATAGGCGAGCAGCCGCGGCACGTCCACGACCCGCTCGTACATCTGGCGGCGCTCCGCCCGCCAGGGCACGTCGCTGACGAGTGCGTCGAACAGCGCGTCGGCGCCGGTCAGCCAGCCGGGCAGCGCGTCGAGCCACGCACCGTTCCCGAGCACGGTGCGCCGCACCCTGTCGAGCGGGCCGAGGCGGATCTCGTCGGCCTGGTCGAAGAGCGAACCCTGCAGATGTACGGCCATGTCTCCACCGTACCCCCGGAGCCGAACACGCGAGCGAATGAACGGTTGTGCAGCCACCGAGGGGCCCGTTGGGGTCCGACTTCGACGTGATCCGTTACCGGTCCCCTGTTGCGGCGTTGAACGGGGAGTGAAGGCCGCAACACCTGCGGCCGCCTCTCGACACTGCAAGGAGAAGTTGATGTCGCGTATCGCGAAGGCCGCAGCTGTTGTCGCCGGCACGGGTGCCCTCCTCGCCGGCGGCGCCGGCATGGCTGCCGCCGACGCCGGAGCGCAGGGTGCCGCCGCCGGTTCCCCGGGTGTCCTCTCGGGCAACATGGCTCAGGTCCCCGTCCACGTGCCGGTCGACGTCTGCGGCAACACGGCGAACGTCATCGGGCTGCTCAACCCGGCCTTCGGCAGCGGCTGCGTCGCCTAGGCCTGAGCACCGGTCGACCGCGGCCGCGCCCGCCCCACCCGGGCGAGGCCGCGCGCGGCCACGG